>JBOGOC010000012.1:0-47335 GCA_050747525.1 Candidatus Polarisedimenticolia bacterium
GCACAGGGTTGCACCACCGACCCGAATGGCACTGCCGACCTCGGCTCAAACCTTCCACGGGTGAGCATGAAGATCTGCCGGCTACAGGAACGTCAATCAGGTCCTGTTACTCGGACAGGCTCCTAGCGGCCACGCTCATGGCGCTCGTGACTCACGGGAGTGCTTTGAGCATGGTCGGGTGGACTATCTTTTTTGAATTGCTGCAGCTACCGGTGATCGTTGCGGCGCGACGTGGTCGCCCCGATCCTTGTACTGCGTGGCTTCGGCGGGTTCTTGCCGAAAGGCACGGTGGCGCCTAACAACCGGCTGAAACTGGCGGCGCGCGCGGGGCCGGTGGCGGATGGGTAGGCTGCGTTCGCGCGCCGCAGCTTAGCCGGGGCGTTAGCCAGCGCCAATGAGGGCCATTGCATGCGACGACAGTTGGGGTTACTCGCAGGTATACTAATCGGCCTCATTAGCGTTATGGGAGTCGCCACCCCAGATGTCTTTCACCGCGTTGTCGGTGCCATGCAGGTACCTCCTGCGCTCTACCTCGCCGCCGTAATCCGAGTTGCTATCGGTACGGTCCTGGTTGCCGCGGCTTCGAGTTCCCGCGTGCCATGGGCATTGCGAATTCTCGGTGCTCTCATTGCGATCGGTGGCATCGTCACACCGTTTATTGGGGAAGGCCTGGCACGCACGGTTCTCTCTTGGTGGGACGCGGCTGGTGGCATCGGCGTGCGGCTATGGAGCGCAGTAGGTGTCATCCTCAGCGCGTTGATAATCTGGGTTCTCACGCCGAGCGTTCCATCTGGTGCGGGAGCCTCGGGTAAAGTATGAAGAGTGACGAGCTGGCTAACTACAGCGTGAACGCGACGGCGGGCGGACGGCGCCCGCTGAGAACCCGCGTTGGGCATTCGCCCGCCGCGGGTTATGGTGAACGTTATGCGTACTTGTTGCTTCGACGGTAAACCTGGCCTAAACTCTCGCGCATGAGCCCACTTCAGCTTGAAGAGATCCTCCAGCTCAGCGTGGAGGAACGCATCCAACTTGTTGAAGCGATTTGGGATAGCGTTACTCCAGAATCCCTTCCGCTGACCGACGCGCAGCGCCAGGAACTCGACCGCCGTCTAGCTGAGTTCCGCAAGGACCCGAAGGTTGGCCGCTCTTGGCCAGAAGTGAGAGATTCGTTGAGTTCCAAGAAGTGAAAGTACGCCTCACGCCCGCGGCGGAGGCTGACGTTGCTGACATCCTCTCTTGGTACCGCGAACGGGGCCACGACCTCCCTGAGAAGTTCCTGGCATCCCTGGGCGTCTGTCTTGACGCGGTCGCACGAACCCCATCGGCCTTTGCTAGGGTGCATGACGACATCCGGCGAGCGCTGCTTCGGCGGTTTCCGTACTGTGTCTTCTACATCATCTCGGGCCAAGAGGTTGTGGTCCTTGCATGCTTTCATGGTCATCGAGATCCAGCGTCTTGGAAAAGTCGGCGAGACGCATAACTACACCATGAACCCGACGGCGGGCGGACGGCGCCCGGCGGCACCCACGGGGGCCCTCGCCCGCCGCGGGTTATGGTGAACGTTAGGCAGAAATAACTGTCCTGTCGTGAAGACGCATGTGGTTCGTCTGGGTCGTTGCAGCGCTCTCTGCGGCTCTCGTCGCGAGTTGCATGCTTTGGGTGCGTCGCGACCTGCGTGCAGCCCCTCGCAGTTGGCAGCTTCTGGCCTGCTCCGGCATTCCTCTGGCGCTCGGTGGCTTGGGCTTCGTGGTGCGTTTCTGGCAGCCGACGGCCGGACCCTATCTGGCCAACGAGGTTTACCCACTCGGCCCCTACCTCAACGCGTGGGCGGTTTCGTTCGGGTTCATGTGGGTGGCCTTCGGGCTGGTCTTTTTCGTGCTGGCGGCGCGTGGGCCACACAATGGCCGTACGTGGTTGACGCTACTGGTTGCCTGGTTCCTGGCATGGCTACCGCACGGCATCATCGGTGTCGGCTTCGCGGCCGCGGGCTCCAACGAACCGAGCATCCGGCTGTATCAACAGTGGGCCGCGAACTGGCCTGGACTGTTGCGGCTCTGTACGAGCGCCCTCATTCTGGTGGCCCACTTCGGGTCGACCCTGCTCGGTTTTGCGCTCACGGGAAGGGGCTTGCGGCATGGCAGGCAACGGGAGCATGAACGGCCGGGTACATCGTTGACACTTTAGTATCCCGGTACATCCTTTACACTCTCCTCGGCATTCCGTTCTGAGACGGTCGGCCTGGCTGGATAAGCTCGGGAAAGACGCCCAGCCGAATCCACCAGACCGACAGCCGACTCAGTCTGCCCACTCGCTGAAGGCCGATGTGATCCATGGGCGGCGATTTCCGACCGTCGGAGAGCTGCGCCATCAGCTCCATCGGTATGTGCGGTACTACAACCACCAGCGCTTGCACTCGGCCCTGTGTTATCGATCGCCAGTTGACTACGAGCGTGGAGTCGCGTAGAAATTCAGGTGTCTACTTGCTCGGGAGATTCGCAGTCTGCAGGAACTGGAACGGGCACATCAGTTGCTGCAGGAGGAGCACGAACTCCTAAAACAAGCCATCCGGTCTTGATAGCGACACAGGAAGGGAGCATGGTCGCATGAAAATGGATCGAGCGAGGCAGGTGACGGTCTTTCTCTTACGCGTCGTTGCCGGCCTGCTATTCCTGCAGGCAGGAGGCATGAAGCTCTTTGATTGGTTCGGCGGGATACCCGCTGAACATGGTGGCCACCCGCCATTGATGTCGCAGACGTGGATTGGAGGTGTGCTCGAGTTCTACGGCGGCGTTGCGATCCTGCTCGGGTTCTTCACGCAGCCGGTGGCATTCATCCTGTCGGGGGAGATGGCGGTTGCGTATTTTCAGTTCCACCAGCCTGGGGGCGCCTGGCCCATCCAGAACCACGGCGAACCCGCCGTGCTGCTTTGCTTCATCTTTCTGTTTTTCGCGGCGCACGGCGCTGGGGGCTGGAGCGTCGACGGTTTCCTCCGGCGAAGAAGACGACAGAGGGGCGCGGAGAAGACATAGGTCATGAAATCTTGGAGCCAAGTCGCCCAACATCCGGTTGCAGCGGGCGGTTCGCTGTGCGGCCCGCCGCTGGACTATGAAGTCAACCGGCGTCTCCAGTATTGTTCGAGTCGCAGCCAGTAGGTTACGATGAGCGGCCGGGTACAGCGTGAACGCGACGGCGGTCGGCGCGTTCTTGCTGTTCATCCGTCAACGGTCGTAGCGTTGCTCGGGTCCAAGGGAGTTGAGCCGCCCGCCGTGCGCTGGGCGTTACGCGGCACCGCCCGCAAGGTCGGAGAGTCTTCCTCATGACACAGTTCGAGAACGCCACCCCTATTCTTCGCGTGCGTAGCCTGGCCGTCAGTCTCAACTACTACGTCGACGTCCTTGGGTTCAGGGGTGCCGAGTGGGGTACGGAGCTCTTTACATCAGTGAATCGCGACGCGGCAGGCATCTACCTTTGCCAAGGCCGTCAAGGCGTGCCCGGCACCGGTAGTGGGTCATTTTGACCCTCCGGCCGACTGAGCGGCCTCCCGCTTCTCCAACAGGCCGACGATTTCCGCCAGCGTCCAGACGTGATCGGTGAGGCCCGCTTCCATCGCCGGGGTTACCCGCAGGGTCTGGTGGATGCGGGCGAAGTTGTAATGGACGAAGTGCAGCGCCACAGCATACCGGAGGTTGTCCACCTTCTTGGAGAAGGCGTTGGTCAGGCGGGTGAACCGGCGCATGGACATCCGCATGGTCAGGTTCTGGCGCTCGACGTAGGACGTTGAGATAGCCTCCGGCTTCGGGTGGCCGTTGATGACTTCCGGCTTTGCCCCGAGGCACTCCACCGGGCTGTAGCGGACCTGTGCTCCACCCTCGCCGGGGGCAGTCCCGTAGATCTTCACCAGCTGCGCATAGTCCACGTCCGCGCCGAAGGCCGCCTCGACCGCCTCCAGATACGCCTTGTGTCCGTCCGTGGTGAGTTGCACGCGGCCATCCAGGCGATCGGCCACGTCCTGCATGAATTCGAAGGCCGCGCCAGCATCCCGCGTTCCAACCAGCCAGGAGACGATCAGCTTGGAGTCGGCATCCAGGGCCGTCCACGTCCAGCAATCGCCGTATCCGAAGATGCCCTTCTTGTCGGCAGGCACGTTCTTCGCCTTGGCATAGCAAAACTGCCAGATCTCGTCGCACTGGACGCGCCGGGCCTTCACGCCCCGGACCGCCTCATCGTGGAACCGCTCGCATGCCTCCCCGATGTCCTTCAGCAGCTTCAGGACGGTCCCCTTGGCTGCCCCGGTCATCCGGCAGGTCGCCCGGATGGAGTTTCCCTCCACCAGGGCCGCCACGATCCGGGCGCGTTCGGCTGTACTCAGCTTGTTCATGCCTGTAATATATGCTTGAGCGGTCAAGCTGTCAAGGGATATTCGCACCCATTCGCACCTTGACCGTATGTCCCCGAATGGCATGCCATGAGGTATTCGCACGTCCGCTCCGCTTACCCCATGGTTGGGCCGGCCCGCATACGCAAGAGCGCGAATGTGTCCGCGAAAAACTTCTTGACAGGGGTATTGGCCAGGGTATGATTGGGTGCGTTGAGCGACAGCCCGGTGGAATCTTTGGCGGATCCCGGAGCTGCCGCCCCCGAGGGATGTGATGAGCGTGAAATGAAACGACGCCCCTCGAAAGGGCGGGGGCCGGGGAAACCCGGCCCCAAACGTCTCACGTCACTCGGAAGCTCAATATACCAGAAGGAGCCGCGATGAGCCAGGAAATCGATTGGGACAGGGTCATAGAGGAATTGGAGGCGAAGCGCGCTCTGATCGACACGACGATCGCCGGGATCAGGGCGCTCCGCGGCCTGCCAGGGCAGATGCCGTTGGCGGGGGTGCCGGACATGACCGGTGTCGGGGCCTTGCCCATGGACCAGCCGCGACGAGCGGCGGCAGATCTACCATCTGAGGTTGCGCCGGGGGTCTTCCATGGGCTCAGCATTGCTCAGGCCTGCAAGAAGCTTTTCAGGATGTTGAAGACCAAGCAGAGGACCCCCGACATATGCCGCGCGCTCCAAGCAGGCGGCATTGAATCGTCAGCCAAGAACTTCTACTCAAACGTCTATACCACGCTCGCGCGCGACAAGGACTTCATCAACCTGGGCGGCAGCTGGTGGGCGCTCGCGGAGTGGTATCCGAATCGGCAACCGACGGTCCGGCCGAAGGCAAAGAAGAAGGTGCGCGCATCGAAGAAGGCCGCCGAGAAGAAGACTGCGGCCAAGAAGGGCGAGACCGTCGAGAAGGCCAGCATAGTGGCAGTACCTACCGATAAGGCAGCCGCATCATGAAGGTCGTCTATACCGAGCTTTTTGCATCGAAGGTTGGACGTCTAGGAAACGAGCCCAAGGGGCCTCTTAAGGAGGCCGTCGAGATGATCATCAAGAACCCAGGCGGCTACGACGGCAAGCACCGCTACCCTTGGCCTGGATGCTTTGAGAAGAAGGTTGGGCCGTACCGCATCGTCTACGGTATCTGCGGCGAATGCCGAAAGCAGGGGTTCGGATCCCAACATACCGAGTGTTCAGGGTATGGCGATGACACCATCGTCTTCAGGACTGCGTACGTTATGTTCTAGGAGACCGCGAATACCTGATCGATGGTGAGGCCGGAGTCCCTGGAGCCCGCCTCGATTTCTTCGGGGTTCATCGAGAAGGCCAAAGTTAGCGTGGATACCAGATCGCCCGACATCCGAAGGTGCGACTTGCACGAGCTATGAGGCAGTTTTCCGAGTACGTCGGACCAGGATGGAGCGTCACCAACAGTCATAGTGAGGCCGCCGACCTCTACCTCCATCGCATAGACTTCGGCTTTGATCGCCTCCCATGTAGGAAGGGCAGCGTACTTCTGCGATCGGGTCTCGACCACGCGTAGAATTTCCTGGTTCTCGCCATTCTCCGCCAGCAGCTCAGTGACAACCCGTGCCAGCTGGTCGCCTAGTTTCGTCAGTCTCAAGGAGTTAGAACCGCCGCTTACGAGTCCGGCATCCTTGAACACATCCCGGTCTTCGTAGATAGCCTTGCTGATTGGCCCATGCCCCTCGCGATAGAACCGATACGAGAAACTCTTGATCTCCTCGCGGTTCAACTGATACTGGACAGCGAAGGGAATCTTCATCAGCCGGAAGTTGTCGATTCGTCCAACTCGCTCGCCGAAGTTTACGGCAAGAAGCAGCAAGGCCCTGTCCGCAAGCCGCTCTTCCGGTGTTCTTCCATCCTGCCAGTCAGTCATGGCGCGTGACCCTCCCCGGTTCAACGGCTAATTCTTGCTCGCCAGATCCCGAAAGTCAAGGGGAATCATGGACTTACCGGGCCTTCTTCTTCCATCTGGCTTTCGCCGCCGCCGTGGCAATCTCTTTTCTCTTCTCCTGGCTAAGCTTAGCCGCCCTGGCCTTCCCGCCCTTCAGGCCCCCCAGGCGCCCCAGGGCGACGGCGGCTGGATTCTTCCGCGGCTTCTCTTCGGCGGCCTGGGTGACCTGCCGGAGCGTTTCGTGGGCCATGACGTTGGGATCCTGGGAGCGTCGTCGTTTCCTTGAGCGGTCTGGCATGCCGGGATCGTACGCCTTGGCTCCGGGCGGGTCAACCGGGGTCAGGTTGAAACTGACCCACTACCCCGGCACCTGGGTATGGGTTGGAGTCGAGGATGTCGCCACGCTCTATGAGGAATATCGAGCGAGCGGCGCGAAGATTCGCTTGCCACCCGGGAACTACCCGTGGGCGTATGAGATGCATGTCGAGGACCCGGATGGTCATGTGCTTCGCTTTGGGTCGAAGCGGCGCGCTGATCTGCAAATTGCTGAGGCTACCTTCTGAACTGGATGCCGCCTGACACAGGCGCTCGAAGCTGCGGCGCGCGTAGGCTGAGGGGAGCTTAAGCGCAGCTCGTTGGG
The DNA here is from genome assembly GCA_050747525.1 of Candidatus Polarisedimenticolia bacterium. Taxonomy (GTDB): domain Bacteria; phylum Acidobacteriota; class Polarisedimenticolia; order JACPZX01; family DASXTC01; genus JBOGOC01. The sequence goes on from JBOGOC010000012.1 coordinate 6,933, forward strand.
CGGACGAAGCCGCGTCGCTCAGCGTGAGGTGGTCCGGTGTGAAGACATTGCTCGTGCGGACACTTGAACAGTGGCGCGACTGGCTTACCCAGCACCATTCATCAGAGTCAGAAATCTGGCTGATCTTCCACAAGCGACACACGGGCGTTGCGTCAATCGAATACAAGGACGCGCGCGACGAGGCATTGTGCTTTGGTTGGGTGGACAGTCTGGTCAAGCGCCTGGACGACCGGCGGTACGCACAAAAGTTCACCCCCCGGAGAGCGGACAGCCGATGGTCGGCCGTGAATCGGAAGCGTTACGCCGAACTCAAAGCCAGTGGGCGATTGAAACCGCCAGGAATCGAACGCCCCCCTACCGACCGCGGCTATGGTCCTCGGCCACCGCGGCTTCCGACGCCCTCAAAGCTTCCGGCGTACATCCAGGCAGCACTGAGGAATCACCCGATAGCCTTGCGCCACTTCGAAGCACTGGCACCCTCGCAACGTCGGCGATATTACGCCTGGATTGAGTCCGCCAAGCGCGAGGAAACGAAACTCAGGCGTCTAAAGGAGGCGATTCGCCTCCTGGCTAGCGGCAGAGTGCTGGGACTGAAATGACAAGCCGCCCAAACATCTTCTTGCAGACGAGGGCGTGATCCTGCTCGCCAACGTGATCGTTCCGGCCGTGCCCCTCATGCCGACCTCGACTCTTCTCGGGGCGACGGATCGCGAGTGAGAGGGTGAGCTCATGAACTGGGCGCGGTCAGGTGATCACCCAGATGGGGATTCGGATGAAGAGGTTGGGAATCGTCGCCCATAGCGCCGAGGGTGCATCTCTTTGCTTCCTCACGGCCTGTCGTGAAGGGCAGAAGGTGATGGGGCCTCACATGCACCCCGAGATTGTCGTCAGCGCAATCCCTATGGGTCTGAGCATGCCGGGCTGGGAGAATGACGACCATCAACTCGTGGCGAAGTTCCTTCGTCGAGGCGTGGAGCAGGTCGCGGCTGCAGGCGCAGACTTCTTCATCTGCCCCGACAACACGGCGCACATCGTCCTCGAGCAGATAGCGAATACTCTCCCCATCCCGGGACTGCACATCGCCGATGTGGTGGCACGAGAGATGGCAAAAGGGGGCTGGAAGGCGGCGGCCATCCTGGGTACCAAATGGACGATGGCGGGCAGAGTGTACCCTGATGCTCTCCGCCGCCGAGGGTTCGATTACCTGATACCGGACGAACGGACGCGATCAAGGACGAATCATGCGATTTTCGAAGAGCTCTGCCGAGGCGTGTTCAAGCCGGAGACCACGGACTTCTTCCTCCGGGCGATCGAGGACATGAGCTCGAGGGGCGCCGATTGCGCCATCCTTGGATGCACCGAGATCCCCTTGATCGTATCCACCTCGAACTCGTCGCTCCCCGTCCTGGACTCTACCCGGCTTCTGGCAAGGTACGCGGTCATGGAAGCAGTCGATGACCGACCGCTTCCGTCCAGCCAAGGTTGGTTGCAAGAGGTTGCATGAATGGATATGTGGGATGCACCGGACATCGTGCCCTCGATCACTTATGCCGACTTGCCTCGCGCAATTGAGTGGATTCAGCGTGTGTTCGGTTTTCGAGAGCGCGAAGAGGCGCGCCTCACGTGGCCCGGGGGCGGTATGACATGGTTCGAGGCAGGCAACGGCCTCTTCCACATCTCCACCCCGGATGAGACCTGGCGGCAGTCTGCAGCCGCGACGACCTCGTCGGGATTCGTGATGAAGGTGTATGTCGAGGACGTGGATAGCCATTTCGCTCGGGCGAAAGCTCAGGGCGCCAGGATCATCTCCGAGCCGCAGGACGGGTTCTGGGGCGGACGTATCTACCGCGCGTTGGACCACGAGGGACATGGGTGGGAGATCTCCCAGCGTGGCCGTGATCTCGCAGCGGATCGCTGGCAGCTGCCACCCGCGGTGATTCGTGGCGCGTCCAAGTGACCTGGCCGCGGAACATAGGCCGCGGAAGGAGATCCGATGACAGCAGGAGGCCCAGGAGATCATCCTCTCACCGATCTCCTTCACTGGGGCGCGCATCCATTCCCCAAGGAAATCGAAGATCTTGTGCTGGCTATTGCGGCGATCACTCCGGAGGCCCTGCATGACACCAAACTGCCTGGAGCAGACTGGTGGAGCTGGGCAAGAGGCGATGACCTGGAGACTGGTGTTCGTCTTCTTCAGGCCAAGCTGGATGAGCTCACCGGCTGACTTCGGTCGCATCGAGGTCATGGTGGGCTTTGGTAACCCAGGGAACACGGGTTGATGAACACAATGGCCGCACTGCTTCGGGGCGTGAACAACATCGGAGCCGCGAAGAGGATTGCGATGGCGGACCTTCGGGCGCTCGTCGAGAGCCTCGGGTTCCGCGATGTCCGGACGCTGCTCAACAGTGGGAACGTCGTCTTCTCGGTGCCCCACCACAGGCGTGGCGAGGTTGCCGATCGGATCTCGAAGGCACTCGAGAAGTCCGGCATCAAATCCCGTGTGACGATCCTCTCGAAGAACGAGGTCGCGGCCGTGATCCGTGACAACCCGTTTGCCGACCTCGCCGACAATCCGTCATGGTTGCTCGTCATGGTGATGAGGAGACCGTCGGACAGAGGCCGGCTCAAGCCGCTCCTCGAGAAAACCTGGCACCCGGAGGCGCTGGCGCTCGGAAAGCGGGTGGCGTACATCTGGTGCGCCAACGGCGTCGCCGACAGCACGCTTTGGCCGGCGGTCGACCGTGCCCTGGAAGGGACCGGCACCACGCGAAACATGGCCACGATGGCCAGGCTTCTCGCTCTGGTCGGGGGGACGCAGTGAACTTGAAATCCATAGGCTCGGTGGTCGCGGGGGTGCTGGCCATCGTCGTGGTCACGACCGTGGTCGACCTCGCGCTGCACGCGCTGAGTGTCTTTCCGCCCGCGGGTCAGGCCATCGACGACGGACTCGCCCTGCTGGCGACCTCCTACCGTGTCGTCATCGGCGTGGCAGGCGGCTGGCTCACGGCGTGGCTTGCGCCGTCCAGGCCGATGAAGCACGCTATCATCCTTGGCGTCGTGGGGACGGTGCTGGGGCTCGTGGGCGTCGCCGTCACGTGGAACCTGGGACTGGGTCCCAGGTGGTACCCTGTCGCTCTGGCCGTGCTTGCGATACCTCAATGCTTGGTCGGCGGAAAGATTCACGAGATGTGGTCAGGTAGACGCTGAACGGATTCTTCCCGGACTCGGCCGGCGCCGCAGTCGACAGGAGCGCCATTGTCGACCGACTTTCTCTACGGCCAATCCGAAATCCTGATCCTGCTCGCTCTGTTCGGTATGCTTCTGCTCGCATGCGAAGCAGGCTTCCAGCTCGGCCGCCGCAACAAGCCGCCAGAGCAGGTCCGAGCTCACATCAGCAACATCGAGGGCGCGCTTCTGGGGCTGTTCGCCTTGCTTCTCGGATTCACCTTTGCCATGGCCCTGTCACGATTCGAGCTGCGGCGGCAGATGGTCGTTCAAGAGGCCAACGCCATCGGCACCGCCGCTCTTCGCGCACGACTCCTCCCCGCCGATGAGCGGGCCGAGGTCACGGAGATGTTCCGACGGTACGTGGCAATCCGCCTGGCTGCGGCTTCCGGTCCGAACCTTCCCAGCCCGGAGCACCGGGAGCTGGATGCCGAGGCGGGGCGGCTCCAGGAGCAACTGTGGCTGAAGGCTTCCGCTGCCGCCGAGGCAGACACGCGATCGGTTCCGGCAGGCTTGCTGCTTCAGGCCATGAACCAGCTCATCGACATCAAAGGCGAGCGAGACGCGTCATTGGCCAATCGGGTTCCGGAGAGCGTGCTGATGCTGCTCTTCGGGTTCGCCGTTCTGACGAGCGGAGTTCTGGGCTTTGCAAACGGCCTGGCGGGAGCTCGCACAATGGGGACGGTCGCGATCCTCTCGGTGCTCATCTGTCTCGTCATGCTGGTGATCATCGATCTCGATCGTCCACGCCGTGGACTGATCCGCGTCAGCCAGGACAGCATGATCGCCGTGCAGAAGACCCTGGACGCCCAGAAGTGATGGGACAGGCGTCCACGGGCAGGTCGCCGGACGGTCCAGTCATGAAGAGACGCGCGGCATGGGCCCTGGCTGGAGGCGTGATCACCCTGGTCCTGTCGGTCGCCTTGCTCGGCTCATTCGACTATGCAGCGAGCGGCGGCGCAGGCCTGCTCGTCCTGGGAACGGTCGCATGCGGGGCCCTGAGCAGTCTCATCGGCAGGCTCAGGCATGGAACGTGGATGACCGCGACCGCAGCCACGCTGGTCGCTGCGCCCGTCATGGCCCTGCTCATCTTCACCATCACGGTCAGGCTGCAGCGCAGCGCGTCTTTCCGGCGTGGCGACACCATCATCTCGGCGCTCGAAGCGTACCGGTCATCGAGCGGTTCCTATCCGGTGGCCCTTGAGGATCTGGTCCCCACGCACATGCCCACCGTGCCCCTCTCCGCCATGGGCGTGCTGGGTTCCGTGCCGTTCACGTATTCCAGGGACGACCGCGGGGGGTTCTTGCTCGGTTTCCCTGCGCCGTCGTTCATGTTGTGCGCGGCACATCAGGCCGGGCAGTGGTCCTGTGACGACTAGGGGCGGGCATCGATAACCATGGAACTCTTTGCCGTTGGCTTTCTGGTTCTGATCGCTACCGCCGCTTTCATGGGTGTCGTGGTGGGTGCGATCGGCGGCGCGGCCGCCTGGCGGCTGAGAAGCAACCTCGTTGTGGGCTTCGTTCTCACGGTGTGTGCCTTTTTTCTGGTTCTGGTGGCCGACCAACCCGGGGATTTCATATGGCTGCGCGCCAAGCTCACCTGGGGTGTTCCACCGATGAGCATGACTTTCCTCGTCTCTTCAGTGTTTGCGCGCTGGCTGGAGACGCGCACGACCCTCCGCCCCAACTGGATCGCTCTGGCCGCCCTCGGTGTGAGCCTGAGCACGGGGTTCCTGTGCCTGTTGCTGTTCAGAATCAGTCCGGGGGCACCGCTCCTTGCGGCGCTGGGAGCCGACCTGTGCCTCGTCCTTCTCGTGATGTGGAATCGGAGGCCTGTCAGGACGTGAGGCCCGGGCACCCTTGACGCCCGGCTCGAGAGCGCCGAAATTCCCCGGCGGAGGTACCCGAATGAGCTCCATCCTTCTCGCAGATGCCGACGGCCGGGAGCCCCTGCCCATCTGCCGCAGGCATCGGGAGTGGCTCATCGCTTACTACATGGGCCCGGAGCCGATCGTGCTGCGGTTCTTCTCCGACGCCGCGCCCGTCCGACAGCGGGACAAGACGGAGGAAGGCCAGTCCATCAAGCATCTGCGGGAGTGCCCGAAATGCCGGCCCTGGGTCCCGACCCTCGTCTCACCGGAGCACTACCGGAGGCAGGCGCGCCTGGTCCGGTATTGCTGCGCGGGCATGTTCTGTGCCGTCGAGGAGCACGAGTCGCATCAGACTCCGCGCTTCAGCTTCATCATGTTCCGAGGCGAGGACCCGTGCTGGCAGATCGACGGCGAGAACGCTTTCGCGAACTACTGCCCCTGGTGCGGGACAAAGCTGCCCGGCGCGCCGTTCATCAAGGAAGCCTAGGTTGGGGAAGCTCCGGACCATCGCGTCCGCGGCCCTGGTCTTCGTGCTGCTGGGGCCGGCGATCGGCACGTTGATGACGGTGGGGTTCGAATCCTTAGCGCAGTACTTTCGCGAGGTGGGTGCCGTCGTGAATGCCGGCGGCCCGCCCGACCGGGCGAAGCTCCTCGCGGTGATGTCCAGGTTTCGACTGGTCCCCGCGCCACCGAAGTGATGCCCCTCAGATGAGGGATGCGAGGCACCCGATGACGATCAGGAAGAGGAGCGTGCCCCCCACGATCACCACCTGCGCCTTCCAGGGCTGACCCTTCATCACCCAGAAAGGCATCGAGAGGGTCAGCGACCCGGGGAAGGCGAGACTCAGCATGACATCGCCCGTCATCGTCAGGCCGCCGCGCCGGGCGGCGATCGCCAGCACCGAGAAGACCAACGTCGCGCCGATCATCACGCCCGCGCCGATCATCGAATCGCGCCGGGTGTAGTTCGCCTGCTTTCGCTCACAGGCCATCAGGGATTTCAGGATCATCGGTCCTCCTCCTCCCGGGGCCGCATCCGGGGCCATGGTCGCGCGCCGCACGTCGGCCGACAGCCACGCATCGATCGCCCCCGACACGATGTCGATCACCTGCTGCAGGCTCGGCGGCCCCTGCCCGACCGTCGCCAGGAACTCCTGGCCATAGCGCTCGCGCCACGCGCGAGGGTAGAGGCGAAGAAGGCGCTCGTGACGCACGACCTATCCCTCGGCCAGTCTGGCCCGCCCCACGCGTGCGAGCGCGTGAAGACTCTGCAGGCGGTGGCGCAGCACCTGCTGACCCGCAGTCGTGAGGCGGTAGGGCCGGCGCCGCTCTTCGGCAGGCAGGGGCTCGATCCACCTGCGGGCCTCGAGCCGCGCGATGGCACCGTACAGAGTGCCGGGGCCCAGCCGCTGACCCGCCACCGCCTCGATGTCCTGGGTGATGGCGTAGCCATGCTTCGGGCCGTCGGCGAGCGAGATCAGGATGTAGAGGGCCGGCTCCGAGAAACGCCCTAGCCCTGCCAGCAGATCATCCCGGCTCTTCATCGCGACCCTCCGGCGCTACTACGCCGTACGTAATACTACGCACGACGTAGTAAAGTCAAACAGGCTCCGGTGGTAGGATCACGGGCATGCGAGCCACCCTTGCGACGCTCCTCATGGTGTCGGCTCAGTTCACGTCGGCCGGCGCCGAGTCTCCCGCGCATCCCGCGCAACAGGTGGTGTCGGGCCAGACGACCATCAGTCTCCCGGACACCAGCGCGTATTCACCCACGGCGCGCCGTCTTCTCGACCTCGAGGTTGAGCGCAGCGCGGCCATCGCTCGGCACGACACGGCATGGTTGTCCACTCTCTACGCTCCCGATTTCAGGGGCGTCCCCGCGAACGGCCAGCTGGTCGACCGGGCGGCGCTCCTCCAGGTGTTCGGCCGCGACAATCCCGACAGCCGCTTCCTGATCGACGAGCTGGTGGTGAACGACTACGGCACGTCGGCCACGGTCATGGGCCGGCTGCGCACCACGACCCTGTCCGGGGACGTCGTCGCCGAGTCCCGCTACCTGCACGTCTACCAGTCTCGCGACCAGCACTGGTGGATCGTGGCCGCCATCGGCAGCGCGGTCCGGCAGTGACCAGAGCCGGGATCGTGGCGTTGATGCTGATGATGGTGGGCATCATCCCGGGCTGCGTGAGGACTTCGGACGTTCGGACCGTGGGGCAGCTCGAGCACCAGCTGTCCCACGCGATAGATCTGTTCATCCAGTGCAGCCGGCCGAACTCGATGGCGCGCGAGCCCGGGTTCGACCTGACCGCACACCTGCAATCACTCGGCGCCCAGTGGGACTCCACGACGGCCGTCTTTCACTCACCGGAGGGGGTTGCCTTCCTGGGGAGCCGCATCGATTCCGAGTCGGATGAGATGGCCTTGGTGGGTATCCTGAAAATACTCCATGAATCCCATCAGTCCGAGGCTCAGCCGATTCTCCTGAGGTTTGCGCGGCATCCAAGCTCTCAGGTGTCACAACGGGCATCCGAGTACCTGTCCATGAGCAGATGACCGATTCGACGCGCGTGGGTGTCACCCTTCTGCGGGTCGCCGTGGCCTCGGTGTTCGTCATCCATGGCCTGACGCGCACCTTCCTCGGTACCGTTGGCGGTTTTGGAGCCTTTCTCTCGAGCTCGGGGCTGCCGGCCGGAGTGGTCATCGCCTGGGCGATCACGATTGTGGAGGTCGTCGGCGGGGTCGCGCTCGCCATCGGGCTTGCCGTGCGGCCTCTCGCGCTCTGGTATGGCGTGCAGATCGCAGCCGGCATCCTCATGGTGCACGCAAGGGAGGGCTGGTTCGTCGTGGGGGCCGGGCGGAATGGGGCGGAGTACAGCGTCCTGATCCTCGCCTGCCTGGCGGCCGTGGTGCTGACGGATTCCAGTTCGTTCAGGCCGGGGATGGCCCGGCGGCGCGGGTGAAGGTGGTCGTGGGCCGCATGGTGCTATCGTGGTCTCGGCATCGGTCCACTGGGAGGGAGAGAGCAGCGTGAACGGAGCAACGGGAGCCGCGGCGGCAGCCGCCGCGATCGCACAGGCGGTCAAGGCGTCCGGAGTGATGGTGCGCGTAGAGCCCGCCGAATTCAGCAAACTGCTCGGCAGGAACTCCGACGCGCTCATCGTTCACACCTTCGGGGGCTTCTTCTCGCGCCGGCACCAGTACATCATGGGCTATAAGGGATTGGCCTTCTACACGTCAGCGCGCGAACCCATCTTCGTGCCGGGCACATGCCAGGTTGTCGAGGCGAAGAGGATGTGGATTCCGGGGTAGCACTGGGCTCGTATCTCGTTACCAGGTTCACGGACCCGGAGGTCGAGAGGAGCACCGCCATGGGCAAGGTCGTCGAGTGCGCGAAGGTGGATCCGTCGTCCGGATGCACGCAGGTCGTCCGCGGGAAGAACGACGATGAGGTCATGAAGAACGCCATGGAGCACGCGAAGCAGCACGGGATCCGCCAGGCGAGCCCCGAGCTGATGGCCAAGGTGAAGGCGGCCATCCGGGACGAGGGGGCGATCCAGAAGTAGAGTCGTTTCCGGGCGGCACGCCGGGCGTGCCGCCCTTCGCGCTTCGACCGGGTCGTCACGGGATGAAATCTCAGGCCGGCATCGTTCTACTCGCTGCCTTCCTCGTCTCTTTCCTGGCCATCGGGCTGCCGTACTGGCAGCTTCCCTACGCCAGGGTGTCCCTGCCGAGCTCGCTCTACGGCTTCGGCCTGGTGGTCGTGCTGCTGGCTTCGGCCGCCTGTCGTCTGGTTCCTGCCGTGCGGTTGCTCCCGGCGTTCCTCTCGGTCGGCGCCGCGGCGCCCTGCGTGGTGATGGCGCGGGTGGCCTACGATACGTCGGCTGATCCCACGTCGCACAATCTGTGGCCGTTCGAAGTGATCATTGCCTTGGCCGTGGGCCTGTGCGTATCGTTCGCCGGGGCACTGGCGGGTGGCCTTCTCGTGTCGACGGTTCGCTCCCCGGGCGCGGGCCGTGGCGGCTCCTGAGCGAGTCGTGCGTGCCATGTATGAACGCCACGGGCAGAAGCTGCTGGGGCGCCCTGCCTTTCTGAAGCGGCTCGCGCGGCACGGGGGCTGGGCGCTTCTGCTCGTCCTGGCCTCGCTGGCCCTGGGGACCACGGGCTTTCATCTGTTCTGCGGGCAGGCCTGGGTCGACGCCGCGCTCAACGCCTCGATGCTGCTGGGCGGCATGGGGCCCGTGGGAGACATGGGTCCCACGTCCGGGAAGATCTTCGCCGCGCTCTATGCCTTGTATGCGGGGCTGGTTTTTCTGATCGCGGCGGGCCTCTTGTTCGCGCCGGTGTTCCATCGCATCCTGCACTGGTTCCACATGGACAACGATCGATGATGAATGCGGCCGGCCCGAGCCCCCGCGCGTCGTCGCTGCTGTTCGCGTCCGCGGCGACCGGGATCTACGCCACCGCCCTGGCGGTGAGCGCCCAGCTCGGGCACCTGGAGTCGGGTGCGGGTGCGGTCGCGGCCGCCCTGACGGTGGACCTGGCCCTCGTGGTCCCGGCCGCGTTCTACCTGTGCGTCGTCCGCCGCCACCGGCTTCCCCTCGTCACCGTGGCCCCGGTGTTCGTGCTTGCCGCCGTGGTCGCGTCGTGGGTCCTGCCCGCCGATCGGCAGCAGGCGCTGCGTATCCTGGAGCTCCTGGCCGTCCCCCTGGAGCTGGGCCTCATCGGCTGGATCGGCTGGCGCGCCGTGCGAGCGATCCGCAAGGCGCGTCATGGCTCCGCCGCGGACCCGCTGGAGATGCTCCGGCGCGCGGCGGTCGAGCTGACGCGGAACGAGCGGGCCGCGGCCATTCTCACCACCGAGATCGGCGTGCTCCTCTACGGGCTCGGGCTGTGGCTAGCCCGGCCTCACGCCCCGGCGGGCGCGATGGCCTTCAGCCACCATCGCCGCAGCGCGCATGCCGCGATCATGCTGGCGTTCATCCTGATCCTGGCGGTGGAAGGGTTCGGCGCGCACATGCTCCTTCGGCTCTGGAGCGGGGCCGCCGCATGGTTGTTCACCCTTGGAACGGCCTACGGAGCCTTGTGGCTGATCGCCGACTACCGCGCGGTGGTCCTGCGCCCGATTCTGGTGGACGACGAGGGGATCCTCATCCGGGCCGGCTTCCGGTGCACTCTGTGGATACCACGTGAGCGCCTGGCCGGGGTCGTCCAGCGGAGGCCGGATTTCGGGAAGGAGAGCCTCTGCCTCACGTTTCTGGGGACTCCCACGCACTGGCTGGTCCTCTCCGAGCCGATGCGGGCCGAGGGCGCGTACGGGTTCCGCCGCAGCGCGCGCGCCATCGGCATCGTGCCGGACGATCCCGCTGCATTCGAGCGCCAAGTGGCCCTGACATGCCGACCCTGATCCCGAAGCCGACGGTCATGCTGGCCGCTGGGAACAGGCCGAAGGAGATCCAGGAGTTCGCGGGGCGCGTCAATTCCGGCCACGCCGGCGTGAGCGTAGCCCGCATGGTGTCGCCGGAAGGGTGGCGCGAACCCGGCCAGCGGCCGCAGTTCGAGGAGATCACGATCGTGCTTCGGGGGATGGTGCGCGTGGACCACGAAGGCGGCACGCTGGAGGTGAGGGCGGGGCAGGGGGTGATCGCGCGGCCGGGCGAGTGGGTCCGCTACAGCACTCCGGAGCCGGGCGGAGCGGAGTACATCGCGGTGTGCACGCCGGCGTTCTCGCCGCAGACGGTCCATCGTGACCCGGAGGAAGCGCCATGAGCACCCGGCCGCCCCGGCCCGGTGACCTGAGCTTGGACGAGCTGCGCCGCGTCGGCGCGGAGATGATCGAGGCCATCGCCGCGTACCATGTGGGGCTCGATGCCCGCCGCGTCCTCCCGGATGTGTCGCCCGCCGACGCCGCGGCCCGGTTCTCCGACGCGCTCCCCGAGGCGGGGATGCCGGCGGATGCGATCCTGAAAGACTGGGTCGACCGCGTCGTCCCGCTCCTCACGGCGGTGGGGTCGCCGCGACACTTCGCCTACGTGAACGGCTCCGGCTCGATGATGGGCATGCTGGCGGACGCGCTGGCCGCGTGCGTGAACACCAACGCCGGTGCGTGGAAGCTGGGCCCGGCGGCCACCGAGATCGAGCGGCAGAGCCTGCGGTGGATCGCCGCTCTCGTGGGGTACCCCACGGACTGCGGCGGCATCGTGACCACGGGCGGCACGATGGCCAACTTCACCGCGCTCCTCACGGCGCTTCGTCACCTGGCCCCCTATGACTCCACTCCCGACGGCCTGCAGACGCCCGGCCGCCAAGGGCGCTTCCTGGCCTACATGTCGGACCAGGAGGGCCACGTCTCGATCACCCGGGTCGTCGACATGCTGAACCTGGGGCGCAACGCCGTGCGGCGCGTGCCCAGCCACCCCGACTTCACCATGGACGTGCGGGCCCTGTCGCGCATGATCGCCGAGGACAGGTCGCGGGGCGACCTTCCCTTCTGCGTGGTGGCCCAGGTCGGCTCGGTCAACGTGGGCGCGATCGATCGCATCGACCCGATCGCCGACGTATGCGCCGAGCACGGGCTCTGGCTGCACGGGGACGGGGCGTGCGGGCTGCTGGCCGCGATGCTTCCCGAAACGCGCGCGTTGATCGGGGCCCTCGAGCGGGCGGACTCGGTGTCGTTCGATCCGCACAAGTGGCTGGGGGTTCCCTACGATTGCGGCGTCGTGCTGGTGCGCCACGCCGAGCAGCTGCGTCGCGCGTTTTCCATCACCGCGCCCTACCTGCGCGCCCCTGAGGACACAGACGACCGGGCGGGGATGGACTTCCTTGAGTACGGGCCCGAGATGTCACGCGGGTTCCGCGCGCTGAAGCTGTGGATGACGTTGCGCTTCTACGGGGCCGCCGGCCTGCGCGACGCCTTCGCGGGCAGCCTGGGCCTTGCCCGGCACCTGCACCAGCTGGTGCGCGACCATCCCGATTTCGAGGTGATCCACGAGCCGGTCCTGTACCTGTACTGCTTCCGGTACGTGCCGCGCGCGCTCGCGAAGCGCGCCGAGGAGCCCCAGGTGAGAGAGCGGCTGGATCGGCTGAACCAGGGGATCGCGGAGGCGGTGCAGAAGAGCGGCCTGGCGCTGGTGATGACATCGCGCATCCGCGGGCGGGTCGTGCTCCGCATGTCCATCTGCTCCCAACGCACCGAGGCGGGGGACATCGAGCGCACGTTCGAGGCACTGGCGAGCGCCGGGCGCGATCTTTCCGTGTCGATCGAGGAATGACGAAGCCGGCCCGGGCCATCCTGATCGCGGGCCTGACGGCAGGGGCTCTCGACATCACGGCTGCGTGCGGCTTCTATGCGATCCGCGGCGTGAGCCCGGTCCGGATTCTCCAGTCCGTGGCCAGCGGCCTGCTGGGTTCCGCGGCGTTCACGGGCGGGGCTCCGACGGCGGTGCTGGGCCTGGCGCTGCACTTCTTCATCGCCCTGACCGCGGCCGCCGTCTTCTTCCTGGCCAGCCGGCGTCTCCCCGCTCTCGTGCGCCGGCCGGTGGCCTGGGGCGCGATGTATGGCGTGGCCGTGTACCTGTTCATGAACCACGTCGTCCTGCCTCTGTCGGCCGTCGCCCGGCGGCCGTTCTCCCTGAGCACGGCGCTGGTCATGGTGGGCATCCACATCGTCTGCGTCGGGCTGCCCATCGCGCTGCTGGTGCGGCGGTATTCGCCGGCATGACCCCGCGCCAGGCCCTGGCATTCGTTCGCAGGCACGGCGTCGTCCTGGAATCGGCGCGGGGGCCGGTTCCCTCGCTGGCCGAGGCCATCGCCGGCGGGCCTATCCGCGGCAGCTGGTGGGGGCATCCGAGCGGCCAGCTCATCTTCGCCGTCACCCGCGCCGTGCGTGACTCCGAGCACGTCCTGGTCTGCCGCCTGGTCGAGGGGAAGGTGACCTTCGTCCACGAGCGGGTCTGGCCCGCGCTGGTCCGGCTGGCGCCTCGTTTCCCGAAGACGTCTCTGGCCCGGATCACGGAGGTGCACACGGCGTCCGGGCGCCACGCCATGCGGTCGACCGCCTTTCCCCGGTGGGTGCCGCCCGCGGTGCAGGCCGCCGGGTCCAGCCTCGGTGAAGCCCGTGCGCTCCGGATTCTCGGTCACCTGGTACCCCAGGAACCCGGCGTCTGATACGCTCGACACCGCCGTGACATCATCCCGGAATCATGGAGGTCGTGTGTTCCACCGCGCCGCCGTTCTGCTCCTGCTGGCTTCCTGCGCGAGGTCGGTCCTGGCGGCCGAGCCCGTGGTGGCCGGCCAGACGCAGCAGATCCAGTCGGAGGTCCTCCACGAGCTCCGCACCTACCGCGTCCAGCTCCCCGACAGCTACACGTGGGCGATCGATCGGCGCTATCCGGTTCTGTACGTGCTCGACGGGAAGAGCCACTTCCTCCACACGGCGGGCTCGGCCGGCTATCTCGCGGCGCAGGGCGAGATCCCGGAGATGATCGTGGTGGCTCTCGACAGCACGGTGCGCGTCAGGGACTTCACGCAAACGGACTGGCCGAGCGCGTGGATCGGCGGCGGCGGCGCCGCCAACTTCAGGCGGTTTCTCTCCACCGAGCTGATTCCGGCCGTCGACCGCGGTTACCGCACGGACGGATTCCGCATCCTCTCGGGTCATTCCGCGGGAGGCCAGTTCGTCCTGTACTGCCTCACCGCCGAGCCGTCCCTCTTCCAGGCCTACGTGGCGCTGAGCCCCAGCCTCGACTGGGACGACCACCTGCCGCAGCGCTCGCTCGACGCGTTCCTGAAGGCGACCCGATCTCTCAAGGCGTTCCTCTACGTGGCGCGGTCCGACGACAGCGGACAGGCCCTGGCGGACTACGAGAAGCTCGTCGACACGCTCCGGGCCGCCTCCCCGGAAGGATTCCGGTGGCACAGCCAGCCCTTCCCCGAGGAGACGCACGGGAGCATCCCGCTGGTGGCGCAGATCGATGCGCTGCGCCACGTCTATCAGGGGTACCGCCTCCACAACGACATGCTGAGCAGAGGATTCTCTTTCGCGCAGCAGCATTTCGAGGAGGTGTCGAAACGGGTGGGATGGCCCCTTCCCATCCCCGAAGGGGTCATCAACGACTTCGGCTATGCCGCGCTGTCGGAGGGGAAAATCCAGGATGCCCTGTCCTTGTTCAGGCGGAACGTGGAAACCAACCCGAACTCAGCCAACGCTTACGACGGTCTGGCCGATGCGTGCGCGAAGGCCGGCCTGTGGAAGGAAGCCGCGGAGGCATCCGACCGATCCGTCGAGCTGGCTACCCGGTCCGACAACCCCAACCGCGCCTACTTCGCCGAGCAGGCCAGGAAATTCCATGAACGTCTCGAGCAGGAATCCGCGAAGTCACGTTGACACCAGGAGAGTTCGATGACCAGAGAGCAGCCGTCCGCGCCGCAAGACGTCCCTCCTCACGCCCAGCTGATCCAGATGGGGACAGCCTCCTGGGTCTCGGGGATCCTCTACGCGGCCGCCAGGCTGGGCCTGGCCGATCAGCTGGCGGCCGGGCCCAGGAGCGCGGCCGAGCTGGCCGGGCCGACGGGCACGCACGCGCCGTCGCTGCACCGGCTCATGCGCACGCTGGCCGGCCTGGGCCTCCTCACGGAGCGGGACGCGCAACGGTTCGCGCTCACGCCGCTGGGCGAGGCGCTCCGGAGCGACGCGCCCGGCGCGGCGCGCGCCACGCTGATCTCGTTCGGCAGCCCGTGGTTCACGCGCGGCTGGGAGGAGATCCCGTATTCGGTGGAGACGGGCAAGGCCGGCTTCGAGAAGGCCTTCGGCATGCCGATGTTCGACTACCTGGCCCGGCACCCTGACGAAGCGTCGCTGTTCAGCGAGACCATGGTCGGCTTCCACGGCGGCGAGCCGCCGGCCGTCGCCGAGGCGTACGACTTCTCCGGGTTCGGGACGGTGGTGGACGTGGGGGGCGCCACCGGCAACATGCTGGCCGCGATCCTGTCCCGTCACGCCGGGCCTCGCGGCGTGCTGTTCGACCGGCCGCACGTGGTTCGCGATGCGCCGGCCCTGCTGAAGGCGCGCGGCGTGGAACAACGCGTGTCGATCGAGGCGGGCGATTTCTTCGAGACGGTTCCGGCGGGAGGGGACGCCTACGTGCTGTCGCACATCATTCACGACTGGCAGGATGACCGGTGCCTCACCATCCTGAGTCACTGCCGCAAGGTCATGAAGCCGGACGGCCGTCTGCTGATCGTCGAGATGGTGCTGCCCGCCGGCGACACGTTCCATCCCGGCAAGATCCTGGACATCCTGATGCTGGTCTTTCCCGGAGGCCAGGAGCGCACCGAGGCGGAATACGCATCCCTTCTGGGCAAGGCCGGCTTCCGGCTGAGCCGCGTGGTGCCGACGGCATCGGCGGTGAGCGTGGTGGAGGCGGTGCCGGCCTGAGCTCGGGCGTCAGGCGCCCTGATCCACCGGGAACCGGGGATGGATCACCGGTGCGGCCCACGACCTGACCAGGTCGAAGTCGAGCCGCCTCTCGTGGGCGTCGCGGCGCAGCAGGCCGTGCAGCACGCTGCGCATCTCGGGGCTGATGCCCGGATAGTTCATGAGATCCGGCAGCTCGCACTTGATCACGTTCTCGCGGAGCTGGAGGAAGTTCTCTCCCTCGAAAAGGGTGCGTCCGGTCAGCATCTCGAAGGTGACGTGGCCCATGGCGAACAGGTCGATCGGCTTGCCGATCGCGCCGCAGGCCATCTGCTCGGGAGCCATGTAGTGCGGGGTGCCGAAGAACGCGGGGGACAGGGATTCCTTGTCCAGTTCGCTGGCCAGACCGAAGTCGATCAGCTTCACCGTGCCGTCGCGCGTGACCATGATATTGGCCGGCTTGATGTCGCGGTGGACGATGCCGGCGTCATGAGCGTGGGCGATGGCGCTCGCGGCCTGGCCCAGGATGCGGCGCACCACCGTCTCGGGAAGCGGCTCCTCCGAAGCCATGGCCGTGTGGATGGAGACCCCCTCGCAAAGCTCCATCACCAGGAAAGATGTGCGGAACGCTTCGAAGCGGCCGTACAGCTTGGCGATGTTGGGGTGGTCGAACGACTCCACGATGTCCGCTTCGCGCTGGAAGTGCTCGCGCGCGGCGCGGTCGTAGAGGAGCCGGTGGCTCATCATCTTCAGCGCCACGTGGCGGCCGCCCGACTCCTCGGCTTCGTACACCACGGACATGCCGCCCGTGCCCACGCATCGGCGGATGCGGTAGCCGTGCATGGTGCTGCCGGTCATGGCGTCGTGTTTCAGGGTCCCCCCCAGGCGGGTTGCCAGCAGCAGCGTCAGCAGAGTGCTGATGCGGGGATGCTGCGCGGCCAGCTCGTCGAACCGCTCGGCGGTCATCACCTTGGCCGCTACCGGGGTCATCGCGGTCACGCTGGCCATGCGCGGCTCCTTGGTGAGCAGGGCCATCTCGCCCAGGATCTCGCCGGCGCTCGCGTGCTTGAGCAGATGGTGGCGCCCGCCGGCTTCGACGCTCACGTCGACCTCCCCTTCGGTCACCACCAGGAGGGAAGTCCCTGGCTCGCCCTGGGTGATGAGCCGATCCCCGGGCTGGAACCGCTGCTCCGTCATGTTGCGCAGGATGAGCGAGAGGATCTCTTCGTTGAGCGACTCGAACGGCTTGATCGGGACGTCCGGCTCGCCCTCCTCGGGGCGCGCCCCGGGCAGGGCCATCGTCGTTTCGAGGAGGGAGTCGTGGTCGACGTCACTCATGATGCGTCCGCTCAGAAGGAGAGCTCCATCCCTTCGGTGGCCAGCTCGGTGGAAGGCATCTCCCGGCGCGCGAGCGCCAGGATCCGGCCGAGCTCCTCATCGGTGTGGTCCGGGTTGTGATGGAAGAGCACCAGGTTCTTCACCCGGGCGCCCACGGCGGTCTGCACGGCGGCGTACCACGTGCTGTGGCCCCACCCGCGGCGGAACTCTTCGTAGTCCTTTTCCAGGTACATGGCGTCGTAGATCAGGTGGTCGGCCTGCGACGAGAAGTCCACGAGGGCCCTGTCCATTTCCGGCAGGCCGTGCTCGTGATCGGTGGCGTAGACGATCCGCCGGTCGCCGTTCTCGAGCCGGTAGGCCAGGCACCCATCGGGGTGATTCAGGGCCAGCGAGCTGATGTTCAGGTCGCCGACGCGCACGGGGCTGCGGTCGTAGGTGACGTACTCCACCCGGGCCGGGGCGTCCTTCAGCGTGACCGGGAAATAGGGGGGCTTCATGAACGACTGGAGCACCTCCTGGACCCCCCGGCCACCCGACTCGGGGCCGTGGAAGGTGATGGTGGAGCGCCGGTCGTACAGAGGATGAAAGAATGGGAGGCCGATGATGTGGTCCAAGTGATAGTGGGTAAAGAAGATATGGTAGCGCTGGGGCTCGGGATGGAGGTTCTGCCGGCCCCCCAGGACCCGCAGGCCGGTGCCGCAGTCCAGGATTAGATGCTCCTGATCCCCCAGCTCCACGGCCAGGCAGCTCGTGTTCCCACCATAGCGAACGGTCGTGGCGCCGGGCGTGGTCACCGTGCCCCGGACACCCCAGAACCGCAAGCGGTACTCGCGCATGTTCGTGACCCATCCCATCCGGAGCCCCGGAGTAGGGCTCCCGGCGGCCCTGATTCTACCGTCACTCCCGAAGTCCCACCATAGGCGGACGTAAAAAGGTATGGCATAAAGACCCGAAATCGGGTATAAAAAGGGCCAATCTCGAAGGAACGCCACTTCCTTCCTTGACGGGCAGGGCATAAATGAAGCTCAGGCAGATGAGGTCGGACCTCGTCCTTGGGGTGGTCTTGCTCGCGTGCGCCCTTGTCGCGGCGCCGGTGCTGATGGCCGCGGACCAGCCCATCAACCTGGACGAGAACTCGGCCAACGGTGAGGAGAGCAGGGTCACCACGCGGGTTCTGTCCACCTATCCGGTCCGGATCGAGAACACGGTCTACAACAACGCCGCCGGGCAGTCGTTCACGTTCCAATGGCCGGGCGCGGGGCCGGGCGGGTTCTCCTCGTTCCTGGCCGCAGGTCCCGGCGTGGGAACCATCTGGACCTGGACCACGGTGTACCAGGTCTACTCCATCGACACGCCGATCGATTTCGTGCCCGCCCAGACCCTGAGCGTGTTCGGCGCGCCGCCCCGCGGCGTGCAGGTGCCCGGGGGGAACGGGGGGGGCTTCATGGTCCCCGGCAAGTCCATCGTTCCCAATCAGGTGACGCTGTCCAACGCGTCGCTCACCTCCAGCCTCATCACCTTCTTCAGCCCCGAAAAGACCGTGGCCAGCTGCGGCGTCGACTGCGCGGGCGGAAGCTGCGAGGTGTTCCTGGAGAACCAGAGCGGTGACACCGTCACCATGGTCAACCGCCAGCAGGACTGCTGCCTCGAGCCGCACCAGCTCATCTGCGACGGCGAGTGCAAGTCCTATCTGACCGACACGCAGAACTGCGGCGAGTGCGGCAACGTGTGCGCCTCCGACGAGTTCTGCGGCGAGGGGACGTGCCAGCCGATCTGCCCTGATGGGGAAATGTGCGGCGATGTCTGCATCGACACGCTGAACGACCCGCTCAACTGCGGGGGGTGCGGCATCGCGTGCGGCGCCGGTGAGGTGTGCAACCAGGGCGAGTGCCAGGTCCCCTGCGACCAGACCCAGTGCGGCGAAGCGTGCGTCGACATCTCTTCTGACCCGCTCAACTGCGGCGGCTGCGGCAACGTCTGCCCGGTCAACAACATCTGCACAGCCGGAGCCTGCGTGCGGTGCCGGCCGCCCAAGGCGACAGCCTGCAACAACACGTGCGTCAGCCTCCATACCGATCCTTTCAACTGCGGGTCGTGCGGCAACGTCTGCGATTTCACGAGCTGTCCATCCACCGGACAGGGGACCTGCAGCCAGGGGAACTCGTGCGTGTGCAGCCCGGGTGTCACCAGCGGCACGGAGACCCTGCAGCGCTTCCGGCCGACCACGAGCGTCCGGCCGCAGAGTCTGAGCCTCACGACCCTGTCGAGATCGAAGCGCAGGGCAACGGTGACGGAGACACCGGATGTGACGTCATCGACCGTCGTGTCGGCATCGACCTCTTCGCGGGCGGTCGTTGAAGCCCCCGTCTGCGACCTGGCTCCCATCGCCCAGGTCGTCCCGAACGGGGGGCGCTTCTCACAGAGCCAGACGGGCGGCCGGTTCGGCAAGGAGATCCAGACCACCATTTCGATCGTGAAGGACGGCAAGAAGGTTGCTGAGGGACCCTGCCCCCTCATCGTTCCCGTCACCGACGTCGACACGTCGGGCGTGATTCTTTCGCCCGTGTCGGTGGCCACGCGGGACACCAGCGGCGACAGCCTCTGCCAGCCGGGCGAGCCGCGGTGCGACTTCTTCGTGGCGCTGTCAGGCCTCGGAGACACTCCGTGTGACAGTCCGCTGGCCACGCTGTCCAGCGCACCAGACGCGTTCAACCCGAACCATCTCACGTTCATCAACGCCGTGTCGCCGTATCCGAGCCTCCCCGGCTACCCGGGCGAGGGGCAGCCGGTGGTGGAGCAGACCAACAGCGTGGCCTTCTCCCTGACTGCGCCCATCGAGCAGGCGGCCGACGTGGGGCGCGTCTTCTCGATGTCTGTCTCCTGCGCGAACCTGGCGGACCCCGTGGTGGTGCCCATCACACTGGGGATCGGGAGCAAGTGCGACCCCGCGAAGCTCACCGGCGAGGATTACGACGGGCTGGTCGGCTTCAAGTCGCCCGTCAACGCCGCTCTTACGCAGGGGGGGCCGGTCAACTACTCGACCAGCAGCTTCAGCCGCGGCAACACCATTCCCATGAAGCTCGAGCTGAAGTGCGGCGCACTGGGTCTCACCGACACGCAGATCAACCCGAGCCCTCAAGTTACCTCGCTGACGCACGAGACACTGGGCCCCTGGCCCCTGACCGGCATCAACGGGGACAACAACGCCAACCCGGACGACCCCCTGTTCCGCTGCGGCAACTCAGGATGCGAGTACCAGTTCCGCACGAATCCACTGACGCCCGGGCGTTACGTCATCGGTATCAAGATGCCCGACTCGCGGGTATTCCAGGCAGGTTTCACGATCAACCCGTAACATTGCGCGCCATGCAGGGAAGGGGGACTCAGCGCATGACTGAGACCGGAGGCCGTGTTGTCCTGACGTTGATGCTGTCCCTGGCGGCGGCCTCGTCGGCGCCCTCCAGTGCCCTGGCTGCCGACCAGCCGGCCGACCAGCCGGCGGCCGGCAAGCTCGCCTCGATGCAGAACGTGGTCGAGACGCGCGACGGGGCGGCCAGCGGCTGGAAGACGCCCACCCTCAATCAGCTGCTGCACGACAAGGACCGCGTGCGAACGGGCGCGGCCAGCCGCGCGGCGATCCTCTACTCGGACCAGACGCTGCAGCGCATCAACGAGAAGAGCGAGGTCGAGATCCTGCCTCCGTCAGCGGGCAACCCGGGCATGCTGCGGGTTCTGTCTGGAACGCATTACTTCTCGAGCCGCAAGCCCAAGGACTACTCGCGCATCGAGACCCCTACCGTCACCGCGGCCATCCGCGGGACCGAGTTCGTGGTGGAGGTGCGCGAGGAAGGGGTCACCCTCATCTCCATGCTGGAGGGGACCGTGGAGGCCTCCAATGAGCACGGGAACCTCACCGTGGTGGCCGGCGAGCAGGCCTTCGTCGAGCGGGGCAAGGCCCCGGTGAAGCGGATCATGGTGCGTCCCCGCGACGCGGTGGCCTGGTCGTTCTACTACCCGCCGGTGCTGGGCGGGGCCGACCGGGAACGCCTCAAGGGGATGGGCGGCGATGGGGAAGGGCTGGTCCGGGCTGCCGAGTACCTTTCTTCGGGCCAGGTGGACCTGGCGCGCCCCCTGATCGCGGCGGCCCGCCAGAGCAGGCCGGGCGAGCCGGTCGCCCTGGCGCTCGCCTCGGTCATCGAGGTGGCGGCGGACCGGGCCGACGACGCCCTGAACCTGGCCAGGCAGGCCGTGGAGGCCGATGGGCAATCGTCGTCGGCCGCCCTGGCCATGTCGTTCGCGGCGCAGGCCAAGTTCGACATCCCCAGGGCACGCGAGACGGCCGAGACTGCCGCGCGCCTGGCCCCCGACAGCGCCGAGGCACTGGCCCGCGTGGCCGAGCTGCGCATGGCTGAAGGGGACATCCCGGGAGCCAGGGACGCGGCCGAGAGGGCGGTGCGCCGCGACCCCAATTCGGCGCGGGCGCTGACCGTGCTGGGGTTCATCGAGCTGGCCGAGCTGCGCTCGGCCGATGCCCTGGCCACCTTCGAGAAGGCGGTGGCGGCCGACCCGGACTTCCCGATGGCGCGGCTGGGTTTTGGCATCGCGTCGATCCGCCGCGGGAATTTCGAGCAGGGGCGCGAGGAGATGCAGACCGCGGCCAGCCTCGATCCGGACAATTCGCTGATCCGATCGTACCTGGCGAAGGCCTACTACGAGGAGAAGCGTGAGATGGAGGCGGGCAAGGAGCTGGCGGCCGCCAAGCAGCTGGACCCGTCCGACCCCACCCCCTACCTGTACGACGCCATCCTGAAGCAGACCTACAACCGCCCGGTCGAGGCCCTGGCCGCTCTGCAGAAGTCGATCGAGCTCAACGACAAGCGCGCCGTGTACCGCTCGCGGCTGCTGCTGGATCAGGACATGGCGATGCGCTCGGCCGATCTGGCCTCGATCTACAACGACCTGGGATTCGAGCAGCTGGGGATGGTGACCGCGCGGCGCAGCGCCGACGCGGACCAGGCCAACTACTCCTCGCACCTGTTCCTGGCGGGCAACTACCGCAGCCTCCCCGGATTCGCCCCCGCGTTTCTCAGCGAGTCGCTGCAGGCCAGGGTCTACCAGCCGGTCAACGTGAACTCCGTGCGACCCGACCAGGTGAACGAGACCGCCTCGTTCAACGAGTACACGTCGCTCATCGATCAGCCCCGCCTGCGCGGCTACCTGGGCGCCGGGTACGGCTGGACCGACACCGATCTGAGCGAGCTGTTCGATGACGGACAGCAGTGCCTTGACCTGGACGGCGGCATCCGCCCGTGCGAGGACATCGTGGAGTTGGACGAGTCGCACCCCACCGGGGGCGACGCCACGGTGACCTACAACCAGGACCGGTTCGCCGGCTCGCTGTCGTACCGCACGTCCGACGAGGACGGCTTCCGCACCAACAACGACATCGCCAACGACGTGGCGCGCGGCTTCTTCATCTACGCGCCCACGTACCGCGATCAGATCCAGCTCAACTTCATCGACGGGCACAGGGAGACGGGGGATCAGCCCTTGCGAGAGATCCCGGTCCTGATCGGGCTGGAGAGGATCGAGACCGACTTCACGAACATAGGGGTGAGCTACCGCCGCGTGCTGTCGCCGCACGCCGACTTGGTCTTTTCGGGGATATGGAGCGACACGGAGCAGACCGGAGAGCAGATTGGCGTGATCCCCCAGTTCGACCAGGGGAGCACGGCCCGGCTGAAAGGGCCGCAGTTCGAGGCGCAGTACGTGCGGCGCCAGAAGGGGATCACCTGGATCGGAGGCGCCGGGCGATTCGACGGCGAGCAGGAGCTGAACGGCGAGACGCTGATCACCGGCGAGGTGAACCTCAAAGGGGACGACACATTCACCAACGGCTATGTCTACGCAAAGTTCCGCGGCACGGGCCCCCTGGAGATCACCGCAGGGGCGAGCTACGAGGATCTGGAGGCCCCGCTGGGGCTGCTTCCGCCGCGCGACGCCAACATCGGGCCCGCCGAGCTGGGCTACGAGGACGCCCGGTTCAGCCCCAAGGTCTCGCTGGCCGCCTATCTGTCGACCAACACCGTGCTGCGTGCGGCCGCCTACTACCGTCTGAACCCGGCCATCGGCCGGCTGCAGACCCTCGAGCCGACGCAGGTGGGGGGATTCAACCAGTTCTTCGACGACCCTGCGGGGACGTGGTCGCTCAACTACGGCGTGGGCGTCGACCAGACCTTCCGGCACAACCTGTTCGCGGGCCTGTCGGTGATGCGCCGCGACCTGGACATCCCCGAGCCGGTCTGCGACACCCCCACCCCGACCGCCGGGTGCGGCGGGCAGGTGGCAACCGACGTGGAAGAGCGCCACTCCGACGACTGGCTGGGCGTGGCCTACGTGAACGGCACCGTGGGCCAGCGGCTGGCGCTCGGCCTGGAATACGGGTACGAGGAGCGCGACTTCGACAACACGCAGGTCAGCCCCGTCGGGCTGTTCGAGGACTTCCAGCGCACCACGCGGCTGCGCCCCGAGGCGCGCCTGTCCTTCCCGATGGGACTGTTCGTCACCGCCCGGGGAACCAGGTACGATCAGGAGGTTGACCAGTTCGACGATCTCACCAGCGCCAGCCGTGACACCGTGGAGTCGGACTTCTGGCTGGGAGACCTGTCGGTCGGCTACAGGCTGCCGAACCGCTGGGGCTCGGTGACCCTCGACGCGCTCAACGTCACGGATCAGGAGTTCATCTTCTTCCGCAGCTCGCTCGAAGAGCGCGTCGTGCCGGCGCGTACGATACTCCTTTCGGTCCGCTTCGCCTCGAACTGATCCCGGGGGCCCATGAAGGTCCGCAAGGTCCGCGCGGCGGCTCTTCTGTCCTTGATCCCCGGGCTCCTCGGCCTGGCCATGCTGGCGTGGCCGCCCACTGCGTCTCTTGAGAGCGCCGGCCTCGATCTGCTCTTCCTGCTGCGCGGGCCCCTTCCACCCCCTCCGCAGATCTGCGTCGTGGCCATCGACGAAGATTCCTTCGGCGTGCTCGATCTCGACCCGGGGCGTCCTCTTCCGCGCAGCTTTCACGGAGAGCTGGTGAACACGCTGGCCCGCGAGGGCGCCCGGGCGGTGGCGTTCGATCTGCTGTTCGATTTCGAAGGAGATCCTGAGCAGGACGCCGCGTTCGAGAAGGGCCTGAAGGAGGCCGGCAACGTGGTGCTGGGCTCCACCGTCGACCAGGTGGAGGACACCCGCTTCAGGCAGATCACCCTGCTCGAGCCTCATGAGCGGTTCGCGCGGGCTGCGGCCGCCATAGGGGACGTCAGCCTCATGGAGGATCGCGACGGCGTCATCCGCAGCGCCTGGCTGATGCACGGAGACAGGCCCAGCCTGGCGCTGGCGGCCTACGAGACGGCTACCGGAGATCACTCGCAGCGACGGCACCGCGAGCGTCTGATCCGCTATTACGGCCCGGCGCGCGCCGTCCCCACGGTTTCGTACTATCAGGCGCTCGAGCCGCACGAGTATCTCCCCCCCGGCTTCTTCAAGGACAAGATCGTGTTCGTGGGGGCGTCGCTCGTGGCGGCGACGGGGCCCACCGAAGAGAAGGATTCCTTCCGCACGCCTTTCCGCGGAGGGAGCCGCGGGAACACCTTCGGCGCCGAGATCCACGCCACCGTGGCCGGCAACCTGGTCGAGGGGCGCCAGGTCACGCCGGCCCCCACCGCGGTGGCCGTCCTCCTGATGCTGGTCCTTCCGTTCGCGGCCATGCTGGCGTTCGTCTACCTGCGGCCGGTGATGGGGGCGCTCGCCCTGGCCGGTTTCATGGTGCTCCCCTGGGGTGTGGGGGCCCTGGCGTTCTCCCGGTCCGATCTGTGGCTCCCCGTGGTCATCCCTACGGTGATCCAGCTACCGCTGGCCTGGGTGGTGAGCGTGGTGTGGTACTACCTCACCACGGTGCGGGAGCGCGAGAAGATACGCCGGGCCTTCGCCTTCTACCTGTCGCCGGGGATGATCCGCCGCATCACCGAGAGCCCGGGCGAGCTGAACCTGGGAGGCGAGGAGATCGTGGGGACGGCGATGTTCACCGACATCAAGGGGTTCACATCAATCGCCGAAGAGATGTCGCCTCCAGAGACGGCCGCGCTTCTGAACGAGTACTTCTCGGAGGCGACCGGGCACGTGTTCGACACGGGGGGGACCCTCATCAAGTTCATCGGGGACGCCATCTTCGCCATCTGGGGGGCCCCGCTGCGCATGGAGGACCACGCCGCGGCCGCCTGCCGCGCGGCATTGGGGATGGCCCGGCTCCGGGAGAAGCTCGCCGGGCGCCCGGCCGGCCGGCTCGTGACGCGCATCGGGGTGCACACCGGCCCCATGCTGGTGGGGAACCTGGGATCGTCACAGCGGTTCGACTACACCGCCATCGGCGACACCATCAACCTGACCGCCCGCCTGGAAGGGCTCAACAAGCGGTTCGGCACCGTCGCCCTGGCCAGCGCCGAGGCCGTCGCGGCCGCCGGAGGCGGCGTGGTCACCCGGCTGGTGGGGCGCGTGCAGGTGGCCGGCAGAGCCAGGCCCGTCGAGGTGCACGAGCTGCTGGGAGCGCCCGGGGAGGCCACCCGGCCCGGGCCGGAGGCCATCGACCGGTTCCATCGCGCGCTGGAGGACTACGGCGCGCGCCGGTTCCGTGACGCGGCGGAAGGGTTCGAGGCGGTGCGGCTGGCGTGCGGCGGCTCCGACGGCCCGTCGGAGCTGTATCTGGGGCTCATCGAGGGGATCGTGGAGCGCGAGGACTCAACCGCCGCGGACTGGAGCGGGGTCATCCAGCTGACCGAGAAATGAGGCCTCAGGGGAAGGCGGCGAGATCGCGTCCGGGCTCGGCGCCCAGCACCGTCTGGTAGCTGCGCCCCGGGCAATCGGGAGCGAGGAGGTAGTACCAGCCCGACCCGACGGGCGGCGAGGTGAGGTCGGTGTAGGTGATGGCGTCCTTCAGGGTCCCCGAAGCGTTGGTCGCCAGGGCGGGGCCGATGGGGCCCCGGACAAAGCGCACGTCGAGGGCGGTGCTCCAGGTGAACATCGTGCTGCTCACCGCCGTCACGGTCGCCGGGAACACCACGGGACTCTGCGACGGGTTGGCCACGAACATGCAGTTGTCGGACGCGTTGAGGACGCCGTCCCCGTCCGAATCGAGCTGCACGTTGTAGAGCTCCGGCTTCCCCGCGGTGTCCTTGTCCTGCAGGTAGACGCCGTGCGTCTCGCCGGCGTTGATCTCGTAGCCCAGCACCCCCAGGGCTCCGACGCCGGCGGTCACGTTGATCTGCTCCGGCGCCAGATCGCTGCGGATGGGGCCGGCCAGCACCGTGCGGGTGACCGAGCCCGACGAAGGGCCGGCACCCCAGGCCATCAGGCGCCTGCCCGAGGAGGGGAGGAACACGTTGAACAACGTGTCGCCGGCGGCCAGCGCGTCGTTGACCTGCTGCGGAGAGCCGCTCCCGTCGAACGGCGCGCTGAACAGGCTCACCGTACCCCCCGAGCCGAACACGGGGTACACGGCGTGCCGGCCGAGGATGGGGATGCCCAGGCCCACGATCGACCCGGCGGAGTCGGGGGACGTGAGATCGTGCAGCTTCACGGGCGCGGAGCCTCCGGTGATCGGCACGCGAAACAGCTCCTGGGTGCCGGGCGTGTCCTGATCCGCCTCGAACAGCGTGGTGACGGCGTCGGGCCCGGGATTGACCGCTCCGGCGAACTGAGACCCGGAGAGCGGCGTGTTGAGCCGCGCTCCCGATCCCGCCACCAGCATCTGGGCGCCATACACCTCGGTGACGAAGATCGTGTCCTGATCGGCGAGGTAGGCCACGCGCGTGCCGTCGGCGTTGATCTCGATGGCCGTCACCCCTTCGCCGGCCATGGACGGATTGAGCTGCACCCTCGCGCCCCCGGCGATGGGCTTGGAGAAGATGTCCTGCCTGTTGATCACGATGTCGTCGCTGGCATAGACGACGCGGGTGCTGTCGGGGCTGATCCGGAAGAGCGTGGCCGAGCCGAGGGCGGCGCTCAGCTGCACGTCCGCCCCGGGGCCCGTCGCGGCGATGGGCACGCTGTAGAACTGGAAGACGTTGTCGGTCCCCGCGTCGGCCGCGTACACCACGCGCGTGCTGTCGGGGCTGAAGTCGGCCGCCACCACGTCGCCCAGCGAGTTCCCCAGGCCGGCATCGCTCAGCTGCACGCCAGAGCCCGGCGTCCCGATGGTGGCCCGGAACACCTCCACCGCGCCGCTGGCCGACGCGGTGTCCACCCCGAAATAGACGGCCCACGTGCCGTTGAGCGTGATCCCCATGCCCGTGATCGGATCCTGAGTGTCCGTGTTCAGCCGCACGGCGGCGGACGAGCCGTTGATCGGGGCGCTGAAGATCTCGTCCAGCCCTCCTCCCGTGTTGGGGTCGGCCAGGAAGACCACGCGGGTGCCGTCGGGCGTGATCTGAAAGGCGCTCACTCCCAGATCGCCGGTGCCGAACACCAGCCCGGTGCTGATCTTGATCGGGGCCGAGGAGCCGTTCACGGGGGCGCTGTAGAGCTCGAAGCGCCCCAGCGTGTCCTTGTCGGCGATGAAGACGGCGGTGGTGCCGTCGGGGGTCACCCGGAAAGCGGTGACGCCGCCGGCCATAGGGGTGCCGGATATCTTCGTGGTGGGCCCCAGGCCCGCTCCACCCCCGGACAGGGCCCCTTCCCCTGAAAGCGACTCAACTGTAAGGGGGGCCTTGGCAGGGCGCAGGGCGCCCACGCCATAGGACCGTATCCCGCGCTGCAGCAACGAGATACCAGCCGATTCTGGCTGTTCGGGAGCCTGGATGAGCACGCGGTTGGAAGGGGGGCCGGCCTCCTGGGCCGGGGTGCTCCACGGGTTCAGGCACACCGAGACGATGAGGAGCGTCAAAGTTGAACGTCGCAAGCTGGGGTCCTCGGGAACGTATCGATGAAGCGCCGAAAACTACATCGATCTGGTTCATAAAGCAAGAGAAAGCGTGCGAAGATGTGGCATGAAAAGGGCCCTTCTCGTGCTGGTCCTGTCGGTCATTTTCCAAGGTCAGGCACCGCGCGCGTCGCAGGAGGCGGCGCAGGCTGCGGTGCGGCACCTCATCTATGCGCACGGGCGCATCGTCCAGGAGACGCAGAGCCCCCGTCCGCGGCATCCGCAGTTCGGCCACTACGAGCTGGACAGCATTCTTGAGGTGTTACGCTCCAGGGGGTTCGTGGTGAGCGGAAGCATCCGGCCGAAGGCCGCGTCGGTGAGCGAGTCGGCCGACCGCCTGGTGGAGCAGGTGAGGGGGCTGCTCGCTTCGGGGGTGAAGCCCGATCGGGTGACCGTGGTGGGGGCGTCGATGGGGGCATCCATCTCGCTTCTGGCCTCGGCCAGGCTTCAGAACGATGGCCTCCGCTTCGTGTTCCTGGGCGCCTGCGCGACGGAGAACATGGCCTCCGTCCGCGCCGAGGAAGGGAAGGCGCCGCGGGGCCGCCTGCTCTTCATCCGTGAGTCGAGCGACACGCTGGGGCCCTGCACGGCCTGGACGGCTTCGGCCTCCGGGGTCCGCGAGATCGTCCTGGACACGGGGCTCGATCATGGATTCCTCTACCAGCCGCTCCCCGCCTGGATGAAGCCGGCCCTCGCGTGGGCGGACGAGGGAGCTCCCGCCTCAGGCTGCCTTGCCGGCGCGGCGGGGACGGCCGAGGCGCGTGCCGTTGCCGAGGGGATCGTCGCCGCGGACAACGACCGGGACATGCCGCGGGTTCTTTCGTATTACTCGACGGACGCGGTGCTGCTCCCTCCCGGCGAGGAGGCGGTGATGGGCCGCGATGCCATACGCGTGAGGTATGAGCGCCTGTTCGCGGACTTCTCGCCCCGCATCGAGGGGAGGCTGGACGAGGTGTGCGCGAGCGGCGGCCGGGCGTTCATCGCCGGGCACAATGGCGGACGTCTCGTGCCGCGAGGCGAGGGCGCGCCGCGCGACCTGGACGACGACTACCTGATGGTGCTGCGCCGGGAGGCCGACGGCGTGTGGCGCATCTCTCATCTGATCTGGAGGAGGTCTTCTGGATGAAGCCACAGTCCCTGGTGCCGATGCTGAGCGTAGCGAGCCTGCCGCGGTCCTTGGAGTTCTACGGGCAGCTCGGTTTCACGGTGGCCCATTCCTTCACGCCGCCGGGCTCACCCGAGCCCACGTGGGTCTGCCTCGAGTCGGACGGTGCGCACCTCATGCTGACGAAGGCCGCCGAGGCGGTGGTGGCCGGGCAGCAGGCGGTCATGTTCTATGTCTATTGCGCCGACCCCGAGGTCTTCCGATCGCAGCTGCTGGCCGCGGGCCTGCAGGCGGGGACGATGAAGTATCCGTTCTACAACCCGCGAGGCGAGTTCCCGCTCGTGGATCCGGACGGCTACGAACTGATGATCACGCACACCTGACCAGAGGAGGCTCGACAAGAATGAAGCGGCGTCATCTCACTCTTCTGAGCGTTCCTCTTCCGTTCGCGCTCCTGGCCGTCACGGCCGGCACGGTCCATGCCGAGCTGACCGGTGAGCTCTACTTCGTGGTGCTCCTCAAGGCCGGCCCGTCCTGGACCCCGGACATGACTCCGGAGATCGAGAAGTTGCAGCAGGCCCACCTGGACAACATCCGGAAGTTGCACGACGCGGGCAAGCTGGTCCTGGCCGGGCCCTTCCTCGATGACGGGGACCTGCGGGGGATGCTCGTGCTGACGGCGGCGACCCTCGAGGAGGCGCGCCAGGTGGCCGGCACCGATCCGATGGTGAAATCGGGGCGCCTGCTGGCCGACATCCACCCGTGGATGGGCCCCCGCGAGATCAAAGGGGGGCCTTGAGGCTCAGTCCTCGTCCAGCACGTAGCGGTCTTCCGGCTTCAGCTCGCGGGCATGCACGAACCCCGCCTTTCTGCGCGAGGGCTCGGAGCGCAGGACCCAGGCGGTTTCCTCCATCTCGCGCAGAGACGGCTGGCGTCGATCGGAGTACTGGGTGCACGAGGTGACGGTGAAGGTGATGCGGGCCGCGCCCCCAAACAGACGCTCGCATTCGATGATGCGCTCCGCCAGGTTCTCGCCCTGGACGACGGTGGCATAACGGCAGGACAGGCAGAGGGACGGCTCCCCGTGTTTGACCGTTCCTCCCTGGATCTTCAGACGCACGGCAGTTCCTCCTCAGACGGTGTGCTTCAAAGGCACCTCCTCTGTGAAATGGGTTGAGGCAAAAAGGGGCGAATCCTAGCACTCGGTCGGCCACGTTTCCATCAGATTTCGCGGGGGAACACTCCTTGACTCGAACGGGGCCTACGGTAAACTGGGTCGTTTTCGTGCAGGTCAGGCAGCGGTGTGCGCGGCAGTTTCCGGCTTCGGGAGGTCTCGTGTACAAGACGATCTACGTTCCGGTCGACAATTCCGATCACTCCAACCGGGCGATCTCTCTCGCCGTGGAGCTGGGCCGTTCGTTCCAGTCGAAGATGGTGGGGTGTCACGTCTACGCTGCCAGGATGCACGACTACCGCTTCAAGCAGATGGAGTACACGCTTCCCGACGAGTACCTCGAAGAGACCGAGCTGGATCGCCAGCGCAAGATCCACGACAGCCTGATCACCATGGGGCTCAAGCTGATCTCCGACAGCTACCTGCAGCCCATGGAGAAGAGCTGCGCCGACGCGGGGCTCGATTTCGTCCCTCGCATGATGGACGGCAAGCACAGCACCGAGCTGATCAAGGACATCGCCGGCTCGGACTACGACCTGGTGGTGATGGGGGTGCTGGGGCTGGGGCGCGTGCGCGACAGCCAGATCGGCTCGGTGTGCGAGCGCGTGACCAAGTTCTCCGCCAAGGACGTGCTGGTGGTCAAGCGGGTCCCCGGCAAGGAAGGCAAGGAGGCGGACGCCGCCCCGCGTGACACCATCCTGGTCGGGATCGACGGCAGCCCCCAGTCGTTCGGGGCGCTGGTGACCGCCATCGAGCTGGCGAAGCGGTTCGGCAAGAAGGTGGAGGCCATCGCGGTCTACGACCCCTACCTGCACTACTCCGTGTTCAACGGCATCGTGGGGGTGCTCACCGAGAAGGCGGCCAAGGTCTTCCGCTTCGAGGAGCAGAACCAGCTCCACGAGGAGATCATCGACACGGGGCTGGCCAAGATCTACGAGTCGCACCTCGACGTGGCGCGCAGCATCGCCGCGGGCCTGGACATGGAGATCACCAAGACCCTGCTGGACGGCAAGGCCTTCCAGAAGATCCTCGATCACGCCAGGAAGACGAATCCCTGGCTGGTGGTGATGGGGCGCATCGGCATCCACAGCGCCAAGGACGAGCCGGGGCTGGGGAGCAACACAGAGAACCTGCTGCGCGCCTGCCCGGCCGATCTGCTCATCACCACGCGGCTCGAGTACCCGGAGCTGGACCTGCGGGCGGAAGAGTCGATCCGCTGGACCCCCGAGGCCGAGAAGCGCATGGAGCGCGTGCCGCCCCTGGTGGCCGGCATCGCCCGCACCGCCATCTTCCGCCTCGCCGTGGAGAAGGGGCACAGCGTCATCACCAGCGACCTGCTCGACGAGGCGATGGACCGCTACATGCCCAAGGCGTCGGCCAAGGCCACCGAGAAGCTGGCCGAGTCGATGGTCATGCAGGCCTCGCGCGAGCGCGCCATCTCAATCTGTAAGAAATGCGGCGTGGCGGCGTCCGAGCCCGAGCCGGTCAAGTGCGCCGTCTGCGCCGGTGCGTCGTTCCAGGTGATCTCCCCTGAGGCGGTGGCCCAGATCATCGAGATGGAAGGGGGGCTCCAGGAAGAAACCACCTACGACGGCCGCAAGCTCCAGTGGACCCAGGACGCCAAGCGCGCGCTGCGGGTGATGGACAACGCCTACCAGCGGCGCCGGACCAAGGCGCGCATCGAGAAGATGGCCCGCATGCGGCGCATGGACACCGTCACTCTGGAGTTCGCCCGCCAGACGATCGAAGAGGAATGGGGCAAGCCGCTGGTCCTTCCTCCGACCGGTGAGAACGGCTCGGCCCCTGCCGCAGACACGGACGGGGCCTCCGAGGCCCCCGGACAGGACGGCAAGCGCCTCATCGCTCGCGACGCGAAGAAGAACCCGCTCTTCTCGGCCTACGACTGGACCGCCGAGGCGGTGGAGCGGATCCTGCGCGTGCCGGCCGGGTTCATGAGGGGCCGCACCCAGGAGCGCATCGAGGAGGTCGCCGCCGAGCGCGGCGCGCGCCAGATCGACCTGGGGCTGGTGGAGGAAGGGATCGACCACGGCCGCAAGGAGATGGCCCGGATGATCGAGACCTATCAGGCCAACCCGGGAGCCGCCCGGCAGCAGGCCTCACCGGAGGCGGCGGCGCCCGTGAACGGCGCGGGGGCCGACCCCGCCCTCAACGAGGTCGGGCCGATGTCGGCCATGCTGTCCCGTGCCGTGCGCAACAAGGAGAACGGCGCTTAGTGTCCCGTATCCGAAATCATGTCAGCACCGAGGACGGCGAGGCGCTCGGCTGGCAAGGAGCGACGAGGGCGCATGCGTTGTGCATGTAACCGAGGAGCGACGCAGTCAGACGGGATGCATCGCCGGCCGAATGCGACATGATTTCGGATACGGGACACTAAGTGCCTGGATATCGCTTCTGCCGCACCGATGACGTGCCGCTCCTGGTGCGCGCCGAGAACCTCTGCTGCGCTCCTCACGTCCCCGGCGAGCCGCCCTTCACCGTGGAATCCTTCAAGACGGGTGTCCGCGATCTGAACCTGTGGGCCAGCAGCTGCATGGTGGCCATGGAGGGGGACGACCCTCTGGGCGTGGTGCTGGCCGCCAAGCGCGAGGCCGAGGGGCAGACGCTGATTTACCGCATCGGGGTGCGCCCGGGGAGCCAGCGGCGGGGCCACGGCCGCCACCTGTTGAAGTCGCTCTCCAGCAAGCTGTCGATCCTGGGGCCGCCGCGGCTGGTGGCCGAGATCCCCGCGGACAGAAACGACCTGCGCGGGTTCTTCGAAGCGTCCGGGTACGTCCCCGAGGTGGAGTTCGCCGACTACGCGAGGGAGGCTCCGCCGGCTGCCGCCCCGTCGCCCGACCATCTGGCCGTGCCGGTCACGCTCGAGGAGCTGAAGGAGGCGGGCGCGCTGCGGGACGACCCCTCCCTCTCCTGGGAGCGCAGCCCCGCCACGCTGGCCAACCGGGCGCCCCGGCTGGAGGGGATCGGCTTCGCCTCCGCGGAGCGGGGCTTCGAGGCCTGGGTGCTGTCGCGCCCCCTGCCGGAGGGCGGCGGGCGCGAGGTGGCCGCCCTGGGATGCGCCGGGGACGGGCAGGCGCAGGCCCTTTTGGGTATCCTGGTGCTTCACATCGCATCGCGATCGCCGCGTCTCGTCGTGCCCCGCGTGTCGGAGAGCGAGGTGGAGGGCGGCCAGCTGGAGGCGTGGGGATTCAGGAAGACGCGCTCGTACGTGCGCTACGCGGCGCAGGCCGCGGCGGCCTGAGAGGACCAGGGACGTGAAGAGCTACTTCGACATCGCGGGGGACGGCGGCTCGAACATCGTCGGGCAGGTGATGGCCCGCCGCGATGCGATCGACGCGCGCCTGGCCGGCGTGAAGCACATGGTGGCCATCGGCTCGGGGAAGGGGGGCGTGGGGAAGAGCACGCTCACCATGCAGCTGGCCCTGGCCCTGGCGAAGGACGCCGCCCGCGTGGCCATCCTGGATGCCGATCTCAACGGGCCGAGCCAGGCCCGGCTGGGGGGGCTGGCCGGCTCTCCGCTCGTCCCCACGCGCGAGGGGCTGAGCGTGCCGACCACCACCTCGGGAATCGGCGTGATGTCGCTGGGGACGATGATCCCCGAGTCGCAGGCGCTGGAGTTCGACACCGTGGCGTCGGGAGAGTCGCACGTGTGGAGGGGGGCCCGGGAGTTCGCGGCCCTCTCCGACCTGCTGGCCATCGTGGAGTGGGGGAAGCTCGACTACCTGCTGATCGATCTCCCGCCGGGGGCCGACCGCACCTTCCAGTACGCCGAGTTCTTCGGGGAGCGGACGTCGTTCGTGCTGGTCACCATCCCGTCGCAGCTCAGCCGCGGCGTGGTGGCCCGCTCGGTGGCCTCGCTGCGCAAGGCGCCCAACCGCCTGCTCGGCTACATCGAGAACATGAAGGGCTACCACTGCGCCACCTGCAACGACGTGAAGCCGTTGTTCCCGGTGACCGGGGAGTTGGACCTGGGGATCCCCTGTCTGGGGAGCGTCCCGTTCGATCCCGAGCTGTCGGCCGCCAGCGACGCGGGAGGAATGGTGGGGGGCGAGGACCGCCCTTCGTCCGCCGCGACCCGGTCGATCGCCTCCCGGCTCGCTCATCTTCTGGAGGCTCAACCGTGAAGTTCCTGTGCGTGGCCTGCGACGTCCCGATGAAGCTGCAGAAGGCGAGCCCCCCCGAGAAGGGCTCGCTGTCGGTCGTGTACGAATGCCCCGAGTGCTTCCACGCCATGGCCATGCTGACCAATCCGTTCGAGACCCAGATGGTGGCCTCGCTGGGCGTGAAGATCGGCCCGGCGGGTGCTGCGGCCGCCCAGGGGCAGGACGCGGGCGATTCCCCGGGGTGTCCCTTCGCCGGGATGGTGGAGGGGATGACCGAGGCGGCGGCCACCGGCGAGGCGCTGCCGTGGACCCCGCAGGCCGAGCAGCGGCTGCGCAACATCCCCGACTTCGTGCGCCCCATGGCCCGCCAGGGGATCGAGCAGTTCGCGCGCGAGCGGGGGGCCGCGCAGGTGGACGAGTCCCTGCTGGACGAGGCGAAGCAGTTCTTCGGGATGTGATGCCGGACACCTCCTTCGAGAGACCCTACGTCATCTCCTGGAACCTGACCTACCGCTGCAACCTCGAGTGCGAGCACTGCTATCTCGACGCAGGGGGGAAGCCGCTGGTCACG
The DNA here is from genome assembly GCA_050747525.1 of Candidatus Polarisedimenticolia bacterium. GTDB lineage: Bacteria > Acidobacteriota > Polarisedimenticolia > JACPZX01 > DASXTC01 > JBOGOC01. The sequence continues at coordinate 41,709 of JBOGOC010000012.1, forward strand.
AGCGAGGCCTTCGCCGATCGAGGCGAGCTGACCACGGCGCAGTGCTTCGAGGTCATCGACGACATCGCGCGGTTCGGGCCGGAGAGCGTGGTGATTCTGACGGGAGGCGAGCCGCTGCTGCGGCGCGACATCCTGGAGATCATCGGCCGCGCCCAGGCCAGGGGCCTGTGGGTGGTGGTGGGGACCAACGGCGTGAAGATCACCGAGCCCCTCGCGCACCTCTTGCGTGATAAGGGCGTGCGGGGGCTGGCCCTGTCGCTCGACGCGCTGGACGCGGAGCGCCACGACCGGTTCCGCCAGGTGAAGGGGGCCTGGAAGAACACGGTCGAGGGGGCGCGCATCCTGGGCCGGGCGGAGCTTCCGTTCATCGTGCAGACCACGGTAGGGAAGCACAACGTGGACGAGCTGCCCGCGATCGCGCGCTTCGCATTCGAGAGCCTGGAGGCCCGGGTCTGGAACCTGTACTTCCTGGTCCCCACGGGGCGCGGGGAGTTCGTCTCCGACATGGATCCGGATCAGTACGATCGGGTGCTGGCCGACCTGCACGGCATCCAGGAATCGTACCGGGGCCGCATGCTGGTCAACGCCAAGTGCGCCCCGCACTACATCAAGACGCTGTTCGAGAAAGACCCCGAGTCGCCGTTCCTCAAGTCGTTCGCGGGAGGCGCCGGTGGGTGCCCGGCGGGGACGCACTACATGGGGATCCGGCCCAACGGGGACGTGACGCCGTGTCCCTACCTGCCGGTGTTCGGCGGCAACCTCAGGAAGGCCTCGCTGCGAACCATCTGGGACGAGTCGGAGCCGTTCGTGCGCATCCGCGCGCGGGGAGCGCTCAAGGACCGCTGCGGTGCGTGCGAGTTCAACCGGACGTGCGGCGGCTGCCGGGCCAGGGCTTTCGGCGCGACGGGGGACTACATGGCCGAGGATCCCCTGTGCACCCATCAGCCGGGGACGTATCCACAGGCCCGGCTCCTGACCATCCCGCAGGGGGAATATGGGGAGGCGGCGGCCCCCACGCTGGCCTGGGACGAGGCGGCGCGCGAGCGGATGATGCAGATCCCCGCATTCGTGCGCGGCATGGTGACGCGGGCGGTTGAATCTCACTGCCGGACGAACGGCATCGCGGTGGTCACGACCGAGGTGCTGGAGGCGATCCGGGCGCGGATGCCCGCCTCGCGGATCTTTGCCTCGAGGCCCCGGCCATGAGCGCGCGATCCTGTCTTGCTCCGCATGAGGACCGGTTGCTAGTATGTCCCGGTTTGCCCCGGCTTCCCGGGGCGTCGCTGCGCACCCGAGAGCCCGTGCAATGAGCCGTCCGATCGAGGACAACACCGCCGACCCGGTGTCGGGACGAGCCCCCCTCGTCCTGGGCGGCCATGACTTCGCCTCGATCACCGAGGTGGTGGCTCGCCCGCTGGAGAGCCCGCCCTCGCTGGGCTGGTGGATCACCTTCGGGATCTCGTCTCTGCTGCTGACCGTGTTCGGCGTGGCCATCGGCTGGCTCGTCTGGGAAGGGGTCGGCATCTGGGGGAACAACCAGCCGGTGGGCTGGGCCTTCGACATCGTCAACTTCGTCTTCTGGGTGGGCATCGGACACGCGGGCACTTTGATCTCGGCCATCCTGTTCCTGTTCCGCCAGCAGTGGCGCACCAGCATCAACCGCTCCGCCGAGGCCATGACCATCTTCGCGGTCATGTGCGCCCTGACCTTCCCGGGAATCCACACGGGGAGGCCGTGGCTGGCCTACTGGATGTTCCCGCTCCCCAACCAGATGAGCACCTGGCCCAACTTCCGCAGCCCGCTGCTGTGGGACGTGTTCGCGGTGAGCGTGTACGGCGCGACGTCGCTGCTGTTCTGGTACGTGGGGATGGTCCCCGACCTGGGGACGATGCGCGACCGGTCGAAGACGAAGCTGCGGCGCATGCTGTACGGGATCTTCGCGCTGGGGTGGCGCGGCTCGGTGAGGCACTGGCAGCACTACGAGAAGGCCTACCTGCTGCTGGCCGCGCTGGCCACGCCGCTCGTGCTGTCGGTGCACAGCGTGGTGTCGATGGACTTCGCCGTGTCGACCATCCCCGGGTGGCACACCACCATCTTCCCCCCGTACTTCGTGGCGGGGGCCATCTTCTCGGGGTTCGCCATGGTGATGACGCTGATGCTCATCACCCGGTCGGTCTTCAAGATGAAGGAGCTGGTGACGGTGCGGCACCTGGACAACATGGCCCGCATCATGCTGCTGACCGGCTCGATGGTGGGCTACGCCTACGCCATAGAGTTCTTCATCGCCTGGTTCAGCGGCAATCCCTACGAGAAGTTCACGTTCCTCAACCGCGCGCTGGGGCCGTACGCCTGGGCCTACTGGATCATGGTGACCTGCAACGTGATCTCGCCCCAGCTGTTCTGGTTCAAGAAGTGCCGCACAAGCGTGCCCATCCTGTTCTTCCTGTCCATCGTGGTGAACATCGGGATGTGGTTCGAGCGCTTCGTGATCATCGTGACGTCGCTGCATCGTGACTTCCTGCCGTCGAGCTGGGGCATGTACACGCCGACGGTGTGGGACATCGCCACGCTGGCCGGCAGCTTCGGCCTGTTCTTCACGATGTTCTGCCTCTTCGTGCGCTTCCTGCCCACCGTGGCCACCGCCGAGGTGAAGGCGGTCCTGCCGCAGGCCGATCCCCATGCCGGGACGGACCAGCCCGCGATGGCGCGGGCCGGCCTGGTGCCCGATCCGGGGACCTCATGATCTCGCTGCTGAAGAAGCGCCCCTTGGGCACGGAGTACGGGTACCTGGCGGAGTTCGACACTCCGCGCGCGCTGCACCGGGCCTGCGGGCTGGTGCGCGACGCCGGCTACACGCACTGGGATGCGCACACGCCCTTCCCCATCCACGGCCTGGAGAAGGCCATGGGGCTGCGCGACTCGCGCCTGGGCTGGGTCGTGCTGGCGATGGGGCTGGGCGGGGCGGCCGGCGCCATGGTGCTGCAGTGGTGGGTGAGCACGATCGGCTACCCGCTGGTCATCAGCGGCAAGCCCCTCTTCAGCTGGCAGGCGTTCGTCCCGGTGATGTTCGAGCTGGGGGTGATGGGGGGCGTGCTGGGAGCGGTGTTCGGCATGTTCGCGTTCAATCAGCTGCCCACCTGGAACCATCCGCTCTTCAACTCGACGGCCTTCGAGCGCGTCACCGACGATCGGTTCTTCATCTCCATCGAGACGCTGGATCCCAAGTTCAATCGCGAGGGAACAGGGCGGTTCCTGCAGGAGATCGGCGCCACCCGCGTGGAGATGGTCCCGCGATGAGCCATGGGGCGGGCACCCCGCAGGTGGACGCCGGGGAGATCACCATCCTGGCGGGATCGGGCGCCGCCCGGCTTCCCTGGATCGGGGGGGCCGTCGGCCTGGCCGGGATCCTGGGCTCGGCCGCGCTGGGCGCATCGCAGCCGGCGCAGATGGCGTTCTCGTGGCTGGTGGCGTTCCTTTTCTGCATCAGCATCGCCCTGGGGGCGCTCTTCTTCGTGCTGGTCCTGTACGCGACCAAGGCCGGGTGGGGGGTGTCGGTGCGCCGCCTGTCGGAGAACGCCATGGCCACGCTGCCGGTGTTCGCCCTGCTGTTCGTGCCCGTGGTATGGGGGGCCCCTCATCTGTTTTCCTGGTGGAACGGCCCCGGGGACGACCATCTGCTGCAGGTCAAAGCACCCTACCTGAATTCCGGCTTCTTCCTGGCGAGGGCGGCGGTCTACTTCGTGGTCTGGTCCGCCATCGCCTTGTGGTACTCGTCACGGTCGGCCCGTCAGGACGCCACCGGGGACTACGGGATCACCCGCCTGCTGACCGCCGCCAGCGGGCCCTCCCTGATCCTGTACGCCCTGACGATCACCTTCGCCGCCATCGACTGGATCATGGTGCTCGACCCGTACTGGTACTCGACCATCTTCGGTGTGTATTTCTTCGCCGGGTCGCTGGTGGGGGTGTTCTCGTTTCTGGTGATCGTGGTGGCGGGGCTGCAGTCGGCCGGGTACGTGCGGCACGTGATCCACCTGGGGCACTACCACGACCTGGGCAAGCTGCTGTTCGCCTTCGTGGTGTTCTGGACCTACATCGGCTTCTCGCAGTACTTCCTCATCTGGTACGGCAACATCCCCGAAGAGACCATCTGGTTCCGCGAACGCCTGCACGGGGGGTGGCTAGGCCTCTCGCTGGTGCTGGCTCTGGGGCACTTCGTGGTGCCGTTCTTCTTCCTGATGCCCAAGGCCATCAAGGTGAGGCCGGCGCTGCTGGTCACGGGGGCGGCCTGGATGCTTCTGATGCACCTGGCCGACATCTACTGGCTGGTGATGCCCAACCTGCACCACGATGGGCCCTCCTTCGGGCTGGCCGACATCGCGTCGCTGGCAGCGGTGGGGGGCGTGTTCGTGGGGGCCTTCGGCTGGATGCTGAAGAGCCGCAAGCTCATCCCCATGCGGGACCCCCGCCTCGACGAGTCGCTGTCGCTCGATCACGCGTAGGTTCCACACCCTCCGTCCTCTCTTGTGGTCCATTGTTTTTAGCTTGCAATGTCTACCGGTCCGCCTGTGGATCCTGCCGGACCTGTGGAAAGCGCACACGGCGCGCTTTCCACAGGTCCTTGGACGGCGCTGACGCGCCGCCCACAGGCTCCACAGGCGCTGGCGGCGGGTGCCCACAGCGGACTGCACATGAACGTATCTCCACACTGGGCGGGTCCGAATGATCCCTAATTGTTCCGATTTGACAATGATGCAAATAGGCTTATACTTTCTTCAGTCCTGGCCCGCCGACGGCGGTTTGTTCGACCGATGCCGCCGCCCTTCCTGAACGATGCTCGGAGTCACGCTTCATGTCTCACGCCCATGCCATCGCCGCGCGCGTTGTGTCCCTTCCCGTTCGTTCGCCCTCTCCATGGGCGGTCTGCGAGGCGGCGCGGCCGTACCGCACCGAGCGGTCGCTCGGGCAGGCGCACCAGGTGGCCGTCTCGCTGGCGGCGGCGCGAGCCCGCGTGATCCTTCCGCTCGCGAGGGTGGCGGCTGCGGTGGTTGCCGTGAGGGCGCATCGCGAGTTCGGGTACTCGAGTCTGGAGGACTTCTGCCGCGAGCGGCACGGGCGCGGGGCGCGGTGGGTGCGCGACCTGGCGGTTCTTCAGGGTCACTTCGACAGGCTGCCGGCGCTGGCGACCGCGGTGTCGGGCGACGACGGGGGGCCGCCGCTTCATGTGTCGGCAGCGATGGCCATCGGGGCAGCGGCCTCGAGTGAGACGGTCGATCGCTGGATCGCCCGGGGGCGTGAGGCGACGCTCGACCAGCTCAGGAGGGAGATCAGGGCGCAAGCGGGTGCGGACGCGGTCGAGCCTGACGGGGTGCAGGTGCGGATGTCGGTCCATCCTGTCGTGCTTGCGGCCTTTGACGAGGTGCTCGATCTGCACCGCGCGGTGGTGGGGTCTGACGAGAGCGTGACGTCGTTCGTCGAGTCGATGGTGGCCGAGGCGATGACCGAGCCGGAGCCGTCTGCGCTGGCCGCCCTGGAAGGCCGGGCCGACGCGCTCGTGCGCGGGGCGGATCGCGCGGTGGCGGAGAAGGCGCGGGAGAAGGCGGCGGGCGGCTGGGCGGACCTGCCGC
>JBOGOC010000013.1:0-26199 GCA_050747525.1 Candidatus Polarisedimenticolia bacterium
TGTGCATCCAGGCTCGGAACCCGGTGACGTCGGTGGTTCCCATCCAGGCGTAGGTGAAGGCGAAGCTGAAGTGGTTCTCCCCGGTCTTGATGTAGCGGTACTTCTGGGCGCCGGTTTGCGGGTCCTCTTCGAGCTGCTTGGCGTCGCAGGACAGGTGCCGGGCGAACTCCTCCACGGCAGCATCGCGACGCGGGAGCCGGACCATCTTGTTGCGGATGGACGCTCGGGAGGCATCCAGGGCGTCGGTGCGGTTCAGAGTCACCTTGTTATTCTTGCTGTCCCAGTTCGGATCCCCGTGGTGACCCTCGCTGAAGAAGCTGAGGAAGACCTTGTGGTGGTGGCGCTTGGCGAACTCCCCTGCCGCGTGGGATTCCGGCAGGCCGTCGATCACGCACCGGTCGACGTTGTAGCGTTTCATCAGCTTGTCGAGATCCCCGAACTCGCGGTAGATGCCCAGGTGGACGAGGCGGTACCGGTCCTCCGCCGGGTCACCGCCTTCCGGCTCGAGGATAACGGCGTGCAGGGCTTTGCCGGTGTCCACACCCATGACGCAGTACTCGTCAGACTTCTCCGGCATCACGTAGTCGCTGCACAACGACAGGACGGTTGACGAGTCCACGCGTCGCTGCACATCGGCCCACGGGATGCCGATCTTGAGGTTGTAGAAGCTGTCCGGGTAGCGGGTGATCCTGTAGTCGCTGAGGATCTGGCCGGCGTCCACAACCGGGGAGATGAGCTGGGAGATTCTGTAGCCGTGGATGGGCCGGCCCGGGAAGTCAGCGACCCACTCGCCGGCGCCCAGATCCACTTCATGGCTGCAGTGAGGACACGCCCGGAAGAACGTGCCGTCAGGTCGTGGCAGGATGATCTTCACTTCCTTGCCGAGCTGGTCAGGGAATTCCTTGTCGAGCGCCACCCACCGGCTACAGCCGGGGCACTTCAAGGTCCAGTGGCGCTGGTCGGACGCCTGGTACGCCTCGTCGATTCCGAAGCCGGGCAGGCTCGGGTTGCTCAGCTCGATGATGCGCCCGTAGGCGGAATGGGCCAATCGCTCGCGGGCCATGGCCTTGGCTTCGGGGGTTGCTTCGTCGAGTTCGTCGAAAACGACCATGTCGGCGGGCACACTCTTGAGCCCGACGGTGGACTGCATGCCGCGCAGGTACAGGAATCCCTCCCCCACCCGCTTGAGCCCCACAGCGTTGACGTCGGACATCTCCTTGGCCAGAAACGGGTTGTCGTCAACCAAAGGGGCGACTCGCGAACGGGAGAAGTCATGGACGTCGGTCTTGGTCGGAAAGTAGTACACGACATTGAGCCCGCACAGACACGCGTGCAGGCTACGAAGCACCGCCCAGGTCGTTCCTCCGATCTGGGCGGCCTTCATTAGCACGACGTGATGGCTGGTGTCGTCGTAGATGCCGCGCAGGAACTCGTGGCCGGCAAAGGAAAACGGCCGGCCTTCGAGTCGGATTCTGCTGCACGCCCACTCAGCCAGCGGATCCGTCAGCGCCCGGCTGGTTCTCGTCCGCAGCTCCAAGGCTCTCTTGCCGAGGTACGGCTGCCATGAGCCGCTGGCCGATCCGCTCCCGCGTCTCCTCATCCGGAACGGTCTCCTTCACGGTGTCGATGAACAAGTCGATCATCTTGCGGTGGGTGGCGTATGACTCGGCGCGGATCTTCTCTTCGGTTTCTCCTTCGACGTTCAGCCCACGCCCGAGCCGCTGACCGCGCTGGGTGAGCTCGAGGATCTTGGCCTGGCGGTCGAGCATCTTCACCTTGGCGGGGTCGGGCTTGTAGAGGGTCTCCACCAGCTGGCCGAGGATAATGTCCCAGGCCTTGAGGTGGGTGTCGTTGGTGACGACCACCTTGGATCGGATGGACTTGGCCTGCTTCTCGGCGTGGTGGCGCTCGGCCTTGCGGCGCACGTCGTCCCAGCCCTCTTCCTTCCTCCAGCGCCCGACCGAGTGCGGCTTGACGTGCAGGTGCGCAGCGATGTCGGCGTTGGTGTCCATCTCGCCGGAGAGAAACAGCCGGCGGGCCTCCTTGCGGATTTCAGACGGTGCTCGACTCATGGTTCTGTCCCTCCAGGAAATGCTTGGCGAGGTTGGCCAACCCGCGGGCCTTGCGGTCACGGCCGGCAGTGCCGTCTGAGGCCGCCTCGACAGCACGCTCGATGAGTGCCTGCTGCTCGGTGCTTACGACGAACGTCAACACGTGGGGCAGGACCTTCTCAGCTTCCTCGGCCTGTTCAGCCAGCATCCGCTCGATTTCGCCGGCCGGGAACTGCAGGAGCGACAGCAACTCCTCGATCTGCTTGTCGGATTCGGGCAGCAGCCCGGCCAGGTCCGGCACGGCGGTGTCGGCCAGCAGCTCGTGGATGAGCTCGGCGCGGCGGATGGGTTGATCCTGGCCCTCGAGCCGGTTGAGGGTGGCCAGCAGGATGCGCGCTTCGCGATCGTCGACGTCCCACACATCACAGCGGGCTTCACGGTGACCAAGTTCTCGAAGCACCGCCACGCGGTGATGGCCGTCGAGAACCTGGAAGCGGCCGTGGTCATCCGGGTGTGGGCGGACCACCAGGAACGGATACCGCCCCGTTCGCTTGATGTGAGTCTTGAGCTTCTCCTGGAACTCCGGCGGCATGATGTTGCTGTTGAGTGGATGGGCCACGAGATCGTCCAGCGGCACCATCCGCGGACCGACTCTGGCCTCCTTCAGGCTGCGCTCGTTCACGCTGCTTCTCCTTTGATGAGAGCCGATTCGGGATCGACGCCTACGACCAGGAACTCCAGGTTCGTCGCCTTCTTTTCCTCGGTGGCCACGGCCGGCAGGTGCTGGTACTTGAGCTGGATGGACCTCACGCGCCGGCCGAAGCGCAGCATCTTGGCTTCCAGCTCCTCCACTCCCACGACGGCGTTGCCGAGGCTCAGCACCCATACCGGGATGTGCTGGGCGCGCTCGAAGAGGCCGTCGATCATGTTGGCGCCGTCCTTCGCGGTGAAGGGCGAAGTGGGCCGCGACGCGCCCTCGAAGATTTCGTCGATCACCTTGTATTCCTTCTCATAGCTCATGACGCCCGGATACGGCGGGTCGAAGTAGGCGACGTCGGCTTCGATCGTGGGGAGCGCGTCGAGCACCGATTGCTTCAGGATCGTCCCCCGCCCCTCGAAGACACCCACGTTGATCTGCTGGGCCAGGTCCCACAGCTTCGCCACGGTCGTCAGCCGCATCCCATCGACGTAGTGGTAGACCGCGCTTTCGGTGATCGACTCGAACTCGCCGGTGCTCACCCGGTGGATGGTCCCCTTCCGCACCTGGGCGTACGCGTGGCACAGCAGGGCCATCCTCATCGCCAGCAGCCGGATGAGCGCGGCCTTGAGCGGGTCCTGCGTCGCGGCGGCCACCCGCAGCGCCGAGTCGATGAAGCGGGCCTGGTCCCTGGTGAACACCGCCGGGGCCATCGTCGCCTCGACGCGACCCGGTGGGCCGTCATGGGGACGCAGCAGCCGCAGGACATCTTCCCGCGTGAGCTTCACCCGGCAGTTCTCGATGAGCGCCCGGCCGATGATGATCGCCCGCTCGGCGATGTCGCACGCGACGACGCGGAAGCCCTGCGCCTTGGCGAACAACGAGACCGAGCCGCCGCCGTGGAACGCGTCGAGGAACGTCAGGTCGCGCCACAGGCGCCGCGGGACGATCCGGTCGATCTCGCGGAAGATGATCGGGCACAGGCGCCTCTTGCCGCCCAAGTAGGGCGGAAGCGACGACCACAAGGTGAGCTTCTTACGCGACCGCAGCATGTAGCCCTCCCGTATCGCTATTCATTCGCCTCGTCACTTTTCCTGGAGATAGCGCTTGATATCGACCTCCAAGCAGCGCACTGATTGCCACGTCGAAAGGAGGATGACCATGGACGTGAGCACGTTGACCGCCAACGAGTTGATGCGAGTCATGGATGACGCCATCCGCGAGGCACTCGCCGCTCGAGGGCTGGAGGCGTTCCGGTTCGACGCGGACGTCAACACCGAGCAGGGGTGGGTCAGAGTGAAGATCAAAATCCGCGAGAAGGCCTGAACGATGGACCGCTGCGACATTCCGAGGTGCCGTGACGAGGCGAGCATCGTCTACCTCGGGCGCGGCGTGTGTGAAACGCACTGGAACAAAATCACGGCGGACGACGTGCCGGACGGCGCGCTCAGGATGGTCCTGGGCCTGCCGACGGCTCAGGACGCCGCCGTCGATGGAGGAAGGGCAGCCATGGACGATGGACAGAAGACCAGCAAGGGCGAGCACGCCGAGGCGGCGCCAGCGAAGGTGAAGGCGCGGACCAAGAAGGCGGCTCCGGCGAAGGCGACCGCCAAGGCGCCGGCCGAGAAGAAGAGCGCGCGGGAGCCGATCGAGGACGCCTGCGTGTTCGCGTTCAGGCTCTCGGTGGCCGACCGCACCAGGATCCACGAGGCCGCCGGCCCCGCGAAGGCGACGCGCTTCGTTCGCGGCGCGGCACTGGCCGCCGCCACGGGCGACCTCGATGCGTTCAAGGCCCTCGTCGCCGGACGGGCCACGAAGTAATCTGCACCACCTTCCGCCCGGGTTCAGCGCCCGGGCGTTTCTGCGGTCGGATGACTCCTGCCACCCTACAGTTACCATCAATGTGCAGCGTACACGCATGTCACAAATAATCAAGAGGGAACGGTCATTGTAAATGTCTTTTACGGCGCCTCATTTACGCGGGTGGACGCCATCTACGCCGAAAGGTCTTGTATCAGGCAGTTTCGCGGCAGTAGACTCTGCCCTGCACGGGCAGAAGTAGCCCGATCGGAGGCGGGGTATGAAGCACCTTGTTATTCATCAAGACCGATTCGAAGGGCACCTTGGATTCCATGAGTGCCACAGGGTGTGGACGCTCAAGGGGAAACCTGCGGGCTTCGTTCTGAGCCGCATCATCACGGGATCGCATTCGGTCATTCACTACGGAACTGACGATCCAGAAATCGTGCGACGGGTGGATAGGCTTAAGGCGAGGATCGATCGGGGACCGCACTTCGCCCGCGGCGACCTGTTCTCAGGAGCGCCCAGAATCGGAGAATCCGCGTCGAGGCTGAGGGGAGAAGATTTCCGAGTCGTCGGTGAGTTGTACTATGCGATCGCTGCGGAGCCCCGATATGTCGTCCTTCCTCGGACCGGAGATTCTCCAACCACGTTTCAGTCCGTGCCCGGCAGTTCATCGAGGTGGTCTGAATACCTCAGGGCACACAAGCTGAAGCGCCCAGGAGAACGGGGAATGCTGCTGCGGCAGCTGACTGGCGAAATCGTGCCATTCTGTAAGCGCGTCGGGCCCAACGAGTTCACCACCACCGACTACACAGAACTGATGTATCCCCTCCTATCGCAGCGCCGTGCGACGAGGGGGGAAGCCGAGCGCGCCTACTATGCATCTGCCAAGAGCTTGGCCCAAGCGTTGGGGCAGGCGATCCTCGAAGTCAGCGTGAAGACGATTGAGCGCCGGCTCCACCTGCAGCTCGATGTGCCCGGAGAGTACGGGTATTAGCTGATTCCACTTTCCTGTCCAGCGTAATCCCCACCCACCCACGTACCTTCGTCGGAGATACCGCCTCTCGGCGGATTTGGCTCTCCACGGAGGTGCTGGATGCCCACAACGGAAACGGATCTCCTGAAAGCTGAGGAGGTTGCCGCCCTCCTCAGGGTTCGAGTCTCCACGGTCTACGACGCCGCCGCCCGCGGTGACCTGCCCGCCATCTGCCTTTGGCGTGGCAGCAGGCGTTCGTTGCTTCGGTTTCGACGCCAGGACATCGAGCGGCTCCTTTCGGCTTCGAGCCAGTCGAGGGGCTGATGGAGCTGCCCTCGATACTGGACGTCGCCCACAGAGCCAGCCTTTCGCCTAAGTCCATCGGGAAGTGTGAGTACGTCGTTACCCGCCCCAAGGCATATCGCCGCTCCCGTCCAGCGGTGGTGCAGGCCATCGCCGCCGCCTTGGAAATGCCGGAAGCCTTGCTTGAGGAGGCGGATGCCACTAAGTCATTGGCGTCCCTGGACTAACGGTGCAGTCGTGAACGCTGCTGAGTTTCTGAAGACTGTCTTCGCGGCCGCTGAGGGAAAGATTGAGATTCGGGCCATCTTCCCCGGCGGTCGGATCCAGCAGAGGTACTTCAGCACCCCCGAGAGCGCCGCGGCGCACGCCAACTCCTTCGGTGACCGCGCCAACGTGTATGTGGGCTGTGGGACTCGCATGCGGGACAGCGGGACCAAGAAGGATGTCCAGATGCTTCCCGCATTGTGGGCGGACTGCGATTCCGAGGAGTCGGTGGCACGGCTGAAAGAATTCTCGCTGCAGCCCACCATCGTCGTCGAGACCAGCCCCGGCAGGGTTCATGCGTGGTGGCTTCTCAACTCGCCGCTGCTGCTGGAGGGCGAGGGCACCATCGCGACCGTGGAGGGTGTGCTGCGCGGCATCGCGGAGTCACTGCACTCCGACAAGACGGTGGCGGAGGTGGCTCGGGTACTGCGCGTGCCGGAGACGCTCAACCTGAAGCGGAATGCCGCGTGCACGGTGCAGCAGGAGGGTGGTCCGCGATACGAACTGGCCGACTTCTTGAACGAGGGTCTCTTTCAGGAGCCCGCAAGTTCAAATGGTCACCACCCCGCTCGGCTCGATACAGCGGTGGTACTTGAAGGGGTGTCCGAAGGCAGCCGTGACCACGCTCTCTTCGGTCTCGCCTGCAAACTGCGCCGCGCTGATATTCCACGGGAAATGGCCCTTCGGCTGGTGACGGATGCCGCGGGGAAGTGCACCCCCCCCTTTGACGTGCAGATCGCGGCGCAGAAGGTGGCCCGCGCCTACGAGCGGCACCAGCCAAAAGGAAACGACAAGGTGGAGGTCACACCGCGGATCATCCCCACCGCCGTCGATCTGTACACGGTGCCCCCCAAGCTTCCCGAATTCACGGTATCCCGCTTTGTCAGACGAACAGGTCTGCACGTCATCTGGGCCGCTCCAGGCGTTGGGAAGACGTACCTCCTGCTCCTCCTCATCCATACGCTGTTGTCGATCGGTCAGCGACGCCTGTTCGGACACCCGAAGCTCGAGATCGACCATGGGTACCGTCGCGTTCTGTGGCTCGGATGTGAAGAAGACGCCGGCACGTTGCGCGCGAAGGCAGACATGGTCTTGCGCGGCATGGACCTGGACCATCTGACCGGTCAGATCATGTTCATGTGGGCTCCCGATCCTAAGCGACCAATCACGCTGATGGACCTTAACGACATCATCGAGCAGCAGGGGCCATTCGACGTCGTCGTGATCGACACGCTGACTGGACTTCTCCCGGATGAAATGGGTGGTGAGGCGATCCGCTGGGACGCTGACAACGCGGCTGTCACCAAGGTCTGTCTCATGCTTCGCGCCATCGCCGTACTGCACAACATGGACCTGTTTCTGAACCATCACACTGGTCGCGACACCTCGAAGGGATACCGCGGCCCCACGGCTTGGTGGGGAGCTGCCGACATGCTGATCGGTTTGACACCGAACGAGGGTGGCGGCATGACGGTGCTGGTCGAAAAGTGCCGGGACGACGGACGTGTGGCTCCTTTCATCCTGAAGCCGACATGGGGCCCCGACGGGTTCCGGATCACCTATGAGGGCGCGGCCCTCTCGATGAAATTGAAGCCAACACAGGCGGCGGTGGACGCCATCCTTCGCGAGCGTGGCACGGCCACTCAAGCAGAGCTGATCAAGGCCACGGGAGCGTCGCGCAGTTCGGTCCAAAACGCGTTGGGCTACCTCACGCGGGTGAAATTGGCCCGATCAACCGGCCGACTTTCAGGGAAGTCGCCCGAGTACGAGTCCATCACTCCCCCGCAGAACACCGACCCCGGCGAAGCGGCTCCAGGTACCTACGACGCCCGCAACGCCATGACGGGAACAGGAGGCTCAAGTGCCCGAAGTGCCCAATAAGCCACTTGGCAGTCACTTCGGCACATCCTTGACGTCGGCCGGGGCGCCAGAAGCCGTCAGGCGCTCTGGCCCCCGCCCGCGGAAGTGCCCGACGTGCCATTCTCCTTATAGGGTGGCGGGCACTTGGTCACTTGCTTTCACCGCCGCAGAGGGTCAGTGCTGCACTCCCCTTTGCCTCCGCCCTGCCTGGCCCTACCGCCTGTGGTGGTTCTGGCACCTGAACTCACCCGGAGGAAGGCGGTGACCGCCCCCAGCCTCCTCCGTACGCTGTGCGCCACCGGCGTCGCAATCCGCCTCGAAGGCGATCGCGTCTACCTCGTCCCCGGCCCGGCCGGCGTCCCGCACGAGATGGAGGCCCGGCTGCGGAAGGTGGAGTCCGATGTCGTCTCGCTGCTGCGCACCGGGTCCTGGATGCTGCAGGCCCCCCTTCCCATCTTCGCCCAGTGCCAGGTGGCCATCGAGATCCACGTGCCCGACCTGCCCGAGACGATCTGGTTCGCCAGCGACGCCGCCCAGGTGGAACGGCTCATCCGCGAGGGGGTACGGCGCGGCGGGATCTGGACGGCCGAGGAGCTGTCGCAACTCTGGGCAGCCGGACCGCCGCCGTTCGACGAGGTGGTTGGGATCGCGCGGACGAAGTTGGCCTTCAACTCGGTGCTGACGGACGTGGGGCGACGGGCGCCCACCGCCCCGGCCACCACCGCCGCTGAGCCGACGCAGGCGTCCCTCGACCTCGGCATCGCCCGGCCCCCGGAGGTGGACTGATGCAAGCGACGCAGGACACCACCACCCTCCGCCTCGCCCGCATCCTGGCCGCCTCCTACCTGCGCTTGCTCGCCGCCAGAAAGGCTGCGCTGGCCGGGCAGAATCGCCTTGATGTTGCTCCCGGAAACAAGGCTCCATGTCCTCCGAGGAGACGCGCCCGTGGCTGAGAACATTGCCGCCAGGATCGCCAAGCTGCAGGTGATGACCACGGCGCAGCTGCGGCAGGAATGGCGCAAGGTGATCGGCGGGGTTCCCACCTCGTACAACCGCAGGTTCCTGTACAAGCGCATCGCGTGGGCCGTCCAGGCCCGCGAGTACGGCGGCCTTTCCGCCCGGGCGCAGGCCCGCCTCGAGGAGCTGCTCCCCTTCGCTGAGATGTGGATGCCGATCGGCAGGCGCGGCCTGGCCGACCCACCGCCCGCCACGGCCACCACCGTCCCGACCCCCGGGACGGTGCTGACCCGCACCTACAAGGGCCGCACCATCGCCGTCCTGGTGCGCGACGACGGCCAGTTCGAGCACGCAGGCGAGATCTTCGAGTCCCTCAGCGCAGCGGCGCAGGCGATCACCGGCTCCCACTGGAACGGCAACCTCTTCTTCGGCCTGAAGCCCGCCCGGAGGCGTGCGTGAAGGCCCGTCGGCGCTTGCGGGCGGTCGCTGCACCAGAACATGTGGCCTGCGCCATCTACACGAGGAAGTCCACCGACGAGGGGCTCGACCAGGACTTCAACTCGCTGGACGCGCAGCGGCTGGCCGGCGAGAACTTCGTCCGCAGCCAGGCGTCCGAAGGCTGGACCATTCTGCCCGACCGGTACGACGACGGCGGTTTCACCGGCGCCAACATGGAACGCCCCGGCCTCAAGCGGCTCCTGGCCGACGTGGAAGCGGGCAAGATCAACACCGTGGTGGTCTACAAGCTCGATCGCCTCAGCCGGTCGATGCGGGACTTCTTCCGCATCTTCGAGGTCTTCGAGAACCACGGCGTGGCCTTCGTATCGGTCACCCAAGCGTTCAACACGACGACCCCAGTCGGCCGGATGACCATGAACCTGTTGCTACTGTTCTCCCAGTTCGAGCGGGAGCAGACGGCCGAAAGGACGAGGGACAAGGTTTGGGCGGCCCGGCGGCTGGGCAAATTCACCGGCGGCAGCCTGCTTCTCGGCTACGACCGTGGCGACCAGCCGGGCAAGCTGGTGGTCAACCAGGCCGAGGCCAAACAGGTCCGCGCCATCTTCGACCTGTTCCTCGAAAAGGTCTCCCTGGTCGAGACCGTCCAGGAGTTGGACCGCCGCGGGTGGACTTTGAAGTCATGGACCACGAAGCTGGGACGCCAGTACGGCGGCGGCGCTTTCGACGTCCACGCCCTGCGGCGGCTCTTGAGCCACGGCCTCTACGTCGGAGAGGTCCACTTCGACGGCCAGGTGTACCAGGGTGAGCACGAGGCCATCGTGGACCGGACGGTTTGGGACCGGGTGCAATCGATGATCAGTGACGGAGCGACGACCGGCACTCGACGCCGGAGCACCCGGGCCCCCAAGGCTCCCCTGGCCGGCCTGCTGCGCTGCGTGGCCTGCGATGCGGCGATGAGCCCGACGTACTCGCAGAAGCAAGGACGCCGGTGGAGGTACTACGTCTGTCACAAGGCCCACCGGAAGGGCTGGTCGACCTGCCCCTCCCCC
Organism: Candidatus Polarisedimenticolia bacterium; assembly: GCA_050747525.1. Taxonomy (GTDB): domain Bacteria; phylum Acidobacteriota; class Polarisedimenticolia; order JACPZX01; family DASXTC01; genus JBOGOC01. Next base: position 10,420 of record JBOGOC010000013.1, read on the forward strand.
ACCCTGCCGGCCCACCAGATCGAGCGCTTCGTCGTGGACCGCATCCGCGCCATCGGCACCGACCCCGAACTGGTGGCCGCCACCCTCGAGGAGGCCCGCCGCCTCGCCGGGCCGGACGACCGCGTCCAGGCCGCCGACCTGCGCAAGGCGCTGGCCGAGTTCGACACCGTGTGGGCCGCCATGACGACGCCCGAGCAGGCGGAGGTCGCCCAGACACTCATCGAACGCATCGACTACGACGGCAGGACCAAGGACATCAACGTCGTCTTCCGGCCCGAGGGCGTCCGCATGCTGGCGGTCCCGGAGGACGAGGCGTGATCAGGCACCCCGACGGCTCCGTCACCGTGACCTACAAGCTGGAGTTCACCCGAGGGCGGAAGGGGCATAAGCGGGTGTCTGAGCCGGCCCCCCCACCGGAGCGGCCGGACATCGACCCGGCAACCGTGCCGCGGATCACCAGGATGCTGGTGCTCGGCTACCACTTCGAGCGGCTGGTGCGGGAGGGGAAGGTCAAGAACTACGCGGAGATCGCGAGGTTGACGGGGCTGAGCAGGGCCAGGATCACCCAACTCGTGAATCTCACACTGCTATCTCGACCCCACCAAGAGGCGATCCTCTTAGGATGGCCTTGCCTACATGAAGAACCTGAATCTTGATGTGCTCACCTCGCCCGATTCAACATGCTTCAGTATGCTGCCGACTCGGCGCGCTGCTCGCACCGTTATCGGCTCCCCACCGTCAAACTGAGTGTTGTTCCAGTTAAGCTTAGAGAGAGCAAATGCCTCCTCGGCCAAGCCCTTTCCTGTGGAATCACCTTGAACGACCCGAAATTCGAATGGCCTCGGCACGTATAGACCAGGATATGTCTCGAAAAAGCTTACGCTGCCTCTCAAGTAGAGCAAGTGAGTCCTTGCATCCAGTTCTAAGTAGGTGCCTCGCAACGGCGGGTAAGTACCGTGCCTAAAGAGCCTCGACAGTGAGCGCCGGACGCTCAGCAACTCAAGCGTATCAACCCGTTCGGCCTTGGCCCCGGATCTGAATCCGGCCAGTTCAGCATTGTTCATGCTGGAAGTCTTGTGGACAATGACTCGCGCGGGCACCGTCCGATGTTCCACCTTGTATGATGCAATCGCTCCTTCTAGTAACTTTGCGGCGTCGCCTTCGGACATATGCGGTTGTCGATCTTCCTTATCGATCTGCGCTAGCCCCCCCTGCACGACGGTACCCTCGCCGCGCTCATTGAACACCTGCGCCATGCTGGAAATAAGCCTGTCCCCGCTCGCCGACTTGTAGAAGCTGATCCCAACATAACAGCTTGTTAGATCGGATGATTCTCTCCTTAGACGCCACGGGATACCTCCCGCCTTGTAGTACAACGCGGTGTGGAAGTTCCATGCCCGCGTGGCTTCATCTTGCAGGCCTCTCCTCGACTTAGCTTTTCTTCTGGACGACTGAGTTACCTGCCCGTATGTCTCGGGCCTGACCATCTGAAGAGGGATGCCTACACTTAGCGCTTTCGCCTTCAACAGATCATGAAACGCCGGACCAGTTACGTTCCTTCGATCGCCATGCGTCTCAGAGCCCTCATCGAGTTCCTCGTCCACGTCCTGTACTCCCTTCACATCTCCCTCGAGCGACGCTAACATCTCTTCTGGTGGCGCACAGACCACGACCATTGGGCCACCACGATCGTGCAACCTTCGAACTCGATCGAGGAACAGGTCAGCCGCATCTCTAACTGCCTCCTGACGCCCTCCTCCCAGAACAACACCGCTTATCTCACCACCGTGCACGGGTTCGGCCCAGCGGTCGTCTATGATGAGCCGAGATCTAAGTGAGGATTCCAAACTGAATCCAGGGAAGCGCGGGAATAGGTTGCCGCGTCTGCTTGATTTTGCTGGGACTCCCTTCTGGCACCGCTCCAGCCATTCCACGAGTTGCTCGATTGTCTGCTGTGTGCCTACAACTCCAAGCCGAAGATCGGATGGCGCATTCGCCGTCCCAAGATCCACGGGGCCGTGGAGCATTAAACCGAAACGAACATCGATATGAGTGCCACCACCGCCGAATTCCAGTTGTGGCTCATCAAGGTGCCACAGTTTCATCCACCAGACTCCTGGTCCATGAATGGCAGCAGAAGATGATCCAACGCAGTTGCCCTTTCCGCGGGAGCGCCCGGGTCGTGTTTGAGCCAACTTCGATCATCCAGGCCGACTACAGACTCGAAACATACTGGCCGCGAAAGGTGAAGGGCCTTCACTTTGCCTGAAAACAATGACCTCGGCGCCGTCAGATATTCAGACCAAAACAGGACCACACTAAGCACCGCTCTATTGCCTTCTAGACGCTTAATTCCTGAGAGTCGTTCGGCGTGAAATCGCTCGAGTCGATTCCCGTCCACTGTGAACCGGTAAGTTGGAGTCACCTCAAGGTACCAGGAAGAATCGAAGTGTCTGAACTGACCGCGAAACGCTAAATGCCTAAACCAGGAGAACTCTCTCCCTGTCGATCCAGTCTTCGTATATCGTGATACGACTGTTATCGTGCTTGTGCGCTTGAGCGATCGATACGGGACTCTTATCTCACTCTCATCAGAGCCTCCGACGAATGCGTAGCAATCTTCGTCGGGCCAATACCTAACCTGTGGGCCTACTTGGTCTCGAAGGGACTGGTTCAACAGGTGCACGAATTGTCGGGCGATATCCGGATCTTCTGAGTCGGCCCATTCGGTTGTCGGAAAGCACTCCACTCGGTCTCTAGTGCACACGCCTTCCCAGGCCGGTGACGACAAGTTTTCAAAGCCGATCAAGGCCCCTTCACGGACGATCCACGCACCCGATGCACCGCTCTCGTGACCAAGCAACGACCATATTTCATGGGGCCTTCTGCACACGGTTGGGACCCGATAGATTGCTGCAGGTAGTTGCTCGATCCTCAACAAGTTCGAACAGAGAGTCTCGCTTCGCACTTGGGGTGCGAGGTAGACGCCAGAGTCCGTGGGGCGACCTAGCCTTAGGAGTTCGACTAGACTGTCTTTGTGAAACCGCTGTTGTCGCTTGTCGAATCGAATGGTGCAGGTTTTCCTTTGAGACGGCTCCTTAAAGTAGTCGTTGATTGATACCCAGTACGCCTCGCCTGTACGAGGTTGAGAGACGATTAGAAGGACAACCGTATTCATTTGCAGCCAATAGTCGATGTCGCGTCTTTCACATCGAAACTGAAAGCTATTAGCGCCGGGTGGGTCGAAGGTGGAGACCGCCTTGCTCTGCACTGCCAGGGTGGTCGCCAAGGGCTGGCCGGTCGAAGGATCGAACAACTCGACATATCCGTCGATCCCAACTTCCATGGGCCCTGCAGGAGACCATCTTGAACCCATGCGAAGCACGATGTCCTCGATAAGATTTATTCCTTTCTGCCCGAGCAGAGCTTGCCCCGATAGAGTCTTGGATTTTCGCTGGGAAGATCTTCGCTTGCCCGCCATCCGGCAATTCTGCCCTTACTCAGGCCATCTGACAAGCCCCCGCGCTTAACACTCCGGAGAGCACTGCTCTGCGCTGTTAAGCGGCTTGCTTAACATCCGGGGAGAGTCGGGAGAGTCTAGGGGGGATTCGTCGGTCCGATGACGCACGTGGAGCGCCGCCCACTTAACACGCAGAGAGCCGCCTGCCGGGTTCCCTCGATCCGCCGAACTCCACGCCCCACGCGCATAAACGACGAACCCCGATCGGTTGCCCGGCCGGGGTTCGGTATCGTCACCACGATTCCTCGTGGCTCGTGAGCTTTGGCTCCTCAGGTAGGATTCGAACCTACAACCCTCCGGTTAACAGCCGGATGCTCTACCATTGAGCTACTGAGGATCGGGCGCAGAGTTGTGTCCAGGCCGGGAATTATGCGGTGACCAGCCCCCCCTGTCAAACCGCCACAGCCGCCGCCGGTCGCGCGGATCCCGCTGTTCACACGGCCTTTCGAGGAGGCGTCTGGTTCAGCCTCGTGGCTGGGTCATCGTCTTGCCCGTGAGCGGGCTTTCGGGGCCCTTGAGGTACTCGGCCAGTGCGCGCAGGGCGGCCCCGCGGTGCGAGACGCGGTCCTTCTCCAGGGTCGTCATCTCCGCGAAAGTTCTGCCGGTCTCCCTGTGATGGAAGACGGGATCGTATCCGAAGCCTCCCGCCCCGCGGGGTGCGCGCAGGATCTCGCCGCGGCACTCCCCTTCGAAGGTCTTCACCAGGCGTCCCCACCGGCCCAGGGCCAGCACGCACACGAACGAGGCGCCGCGGCGGTCGTCGGGCACGTCCTTCATCGCCTCGAGCATGTGTCCGTAGCGCACGGCGTCGTCCACCTTCTCGGGGGTGCCGTAGCGCGCGCTCAGCACGCCGGGGGCGCCGTCCAGGGCGTCGACGCACAGGCCCGAGTCGTCGGTCAGGGTGAGGTCGCGGCCGTAGCGGCTGTAGTGGATCACCTTGCCGACGGCGTTCTCTTCGAAGGTGCTCCCCTTCTCGACGTAGATGGGGGCGCCGTGCACTTCCTTGAGCGCCATGACGGGGACCTCGATGCCGGCCGCGGCCAGGGCGGCGCGCACTTCCTCCACCTTGGCGGGATTGAAGCTTCCCACCAGCAGCCGTGTGGCCGGCATCAGGACTTCGGCGCCGCCGCCGGGGCATCCGTCCGCAGCACGCTTCCCAGGACGTCCCCGAGGGTCTGGCGCTGCAGCGCGAAGAGGCTCTGCAGCCCCTGGCCGGCCAGCGCCAGCATCTCGTTCATCTGATCGCCGGTGAAGGGGGCCGACTCGGCGGTCCCCTGGATCTCGATGTAGCGGCCGGCGTCGGTGGCCACGATGTTCATGTCCACGCCGGCGTTCGAGTCTTCGTCGTAGGACAGGTCCAGCACGGGGCTGTCTGCCACGATCCCCACGGAGATGGCCGCCACCTGCGCCAGCAGGGGCGGGCGCATCAGGATGACCCCCCGGGCCCGCAGCGTCTGCAGCGCCAGAGCCAGGGCCGCGAACGAGCCGGTGATCGACGCGCACCGGGTCCCCCCGTCCGCCTGCAGGACGTCGCAGTCGATCCAGATGGTGCGCTCTCCGAGGGCGGTCATGTCCACCACCGCGCGCAGCGCGCGTCCGATGAGGCGCTGGATCTCCGACGTTCGTCCCGAGGGCCGGCCGCGCGAGGCTTCCCGCTGGTTGCGCGTGTGCGTGGCGCGCGGCAGCATGCCGTACTCGGCGGTCACCCATCCCTGCTTCTGTCCCAGGAGGAAGGGCGGGACCTTCTCCTCCACGCTGGCCGTGCAGATGACGCGCGTCTCGCCCATCTGGATGAGGGCTGAGCCTTCGGCGTAGCGGTTGACTCCGAGGGTGATGGCGGCGCTGCGCAGCTCGCCGGCGGCGCGCCCGTCTTTTCGAGAGGTCATCGGGTCTCCTCGTGTGTGGCAGGGAGCGCCGGCTCGTGTTGCGTGAGGTCGGCCAGGTGAGGCCCCGGGATGTCATGCCCCAGGAAGCGGGCCCCCACCTCGCGGAATCTCTCCGGGTCGTCGGTCACATGATACTCGCCTGCGCGGCCCGCCTCGCCCGCGGCCTGGCGCCCGGCCGCGGGCGCCTCGAGCCCGCGCGACTCCAGCAGCCGCGCCAGATCCTGCGCCACCGCCATGCCCGAATCCACCAGCGCGATCTCCTCATCTGAGCCACCTCCGGTGAGATCCTCCAGCGCCCGCTCGATCAGCGAGCGCAGCAGCGGATAGTGCGTGCACCCCAGGATGAGCGTGTCGATCCGCTCTCTCACCAGCGGGCCGAGATAGCGCAGCGCCACCTGCCGGGAGACCGGGTCGTCGGGGTCGATCCAGCCCTCCTCGGCCAGCGGCACGAACAGGGGGCAGGCCGCCCCCACGACCGTGAAGTCGGGCCGCATGGCGCGGATGGCGCGGGCATAGGCCCCGCTGCGCAGAGTCGACGCGGTTCCGATCACCCCCACCCGCCCGGTGCGCGAGAGCCTGCAGGCCTCCACGGCACCGGGCTCGATCACGCCCATCACCGGGATGCCGTGTGGCGCGAGGTCGGCCCGCAGCGCGTCCATGGCCAGCGCCGAGGCCGTGTTGCAGGCCACCACCAGTCCCTTCACGCCACGCTCCCTCAGGAAGGCCGCGCACTGGCGCGCGTACCGGGTGACGGTGGCCCCCGACTTGGTGCCGTACGGCACCCGCGCGGTGTCGCCCAGATAGATGAGCCTTTCCGCAGGCAGGCGGCCGGCCACGGCCCGCAGCACGGTGAGGCCGCCCAGACCGGAGTCGAACACACCCAGCGGCCGCGGATCGCTCATCTCGGGGTCACTCCACCGAGCCGCGCGGCGCCAGGGGCCTCGACAGGTCCAGGTGCCCGCCCAGCTCGCGCGCCTCTTCGCCTTCGACCAGCACCTTCACGCGCCGGATTTCGTCCACGTTGCCGGCCAGAGTCTCCACCAGCGACCGCAACGCCAGCAGCGTGTCTTCGGATCCCCCTTGAAGCCCGGCCACGAAGGCGCCGTTGAGATCCACGTAGGCCGTGCCGTCGGCGGTGATGTGCAGCGCCCGTACGGCGGTGTCGGAGGGGAGCACCGGCGTCAGCTCGGTGCGCGGCCCCGACGCCAGCGCCTCGATGAGAGCGCGTGCCTGCAGGGCGGGGGTTGGCTCGCGGTGCATCTCGCGCGCTTCGGCCGTCAGCCTTCCCTCTTCGTCGGCGAAGTACAGGATGGCGTCGAGCCGGTCCTCCGCCTCGGCTCCCGGTGCGGCGGGCTGGCCCGGCTCTTCGCCCGCCACCGAGGCGGTTCGGGCCCCCTCGTCGGGCCCTCCGGAAGAGCGGCCGCATCCGGGGGCAGGCACCGCGGCCAGCACGACTGCAAGGCAGGCCACGTGGGCCCGCGCAACTGCCCCGGCAGGGGCCGGGGGAATCCGGATGCTCATGGAACGCCACCCCCACGGGCAGCCTTTCCCGCCTCTTCGCCGAGCCGGGCCAGCTGCTCCTGGCGGAAGCGATCCACCGCCGCAGCGAGGGCGGCCGCGATCTGGTCTCTGTGCTCGCCGGAAGCCAGCTTCCTCTCCTCGTCGGGATGGGTCAGGAATCCCACCTCAACGAGGACGGCCGGCATGGCGGCCCCTACCAGCACGCGAAACGGCGCCTGCTTCACCCCCCGGTTGGCGGTCCCGCCCACCCGGTTCATCTCGGTCTGCACCAGGTCGGCCAGCCGGCTCGAACGGGACAGGTGCTCCGCCTGGGCCATCTCCCACAGGATGACGGGAAGGTCTTCGCCCTCCCCCTGCTTCGTTCCCTGGGACACGCCCTGGGCGTTCTCCGTGGTGGCCACCCGCAGCGCCTCATCGTCGCTGGCCTCGTAGGAGAGGTAGTAGGTCTCGGCGCCGTGCACCGTGCTCCTGAGAGAAGAGTTGGCGTGGATGCTCAGGAAAAGGTCCGCATCGAACCCGTTGGCGGTGGCGGTCCGGGACTCCAGGTCGACGCGCCGATCGGCCTCGCGGGTCAGGGCGGCCGCGTATCCGGCCTCCTCAAGTCGATCCCTCAGCCGGCGAGCGATGTCCAGAACGAGGTCCTTTTCCTTGAGCCCGCTCTGGCTGATCGCGCCCTGCTCATCGCCTCCATGGCCCGGATCGATCACCACGCGACGAAGCGGGCCCACCGCTTCCTGCGACCTGCCGGACCGGGCGGATGGAATCTGCGTGGAGGCAGCTCCTGGCGTCGCGGAATGCGCCCCCTCGGCGGGCGATTCCAGCCCCACTTCACCGGCTGGAGGGAGGGGCGCCCCCTCGGCCACGAAGGCGATGACGACCTGGAAGGGATCCTTCCGCTCCGAGGTGCTGAAGGCGGAGAACCTGCGTCCCAGATGGAACACCACCGTGGTTCCCCGGGCTCCCTCGTCCAGGCGGACCCGCTTGAGGACGTCGCTGTCGAACTCGCGCTGGGGGAAGGACGCCGCGTCCACGTCGCCTTCCACCCACAGCCGCAGGCGGGACCGTGTCTCCTCGAACCGGTACACCACGGGGCGGGAAAAGGTGAGGGTCACCACCGCGGTGTCGTCGCTGAATGACGACGACAGGGCGATTGCCGCAGGCTCGTCGGCCGCCCGCGGGGCGATCGACGAGAGGGCCACGACCACGGCCACGATGCAGAGGCCAGGAAACCGCAGACGCTGGGCAGTCATCGCGGGCCAGTATAGACAAAAAAAGGGGGGCCTTTCGGCCCCCCTTTCAGGGATTGCAGTTGCAGTCAGCTTGCTACGGGCAGGTCGCTCCCGCCGTCACGAGCTCGTTCGGACGGCCACAGAAGTTGTTCCCGCCCGCACCAGGCACGCACGCCAGACCGACCTTCCCCGCGTTGCCCGTGCGGCACAACGAGGTGGTCGGGTCGCAGAGTCCGAAGGTACTCGGAGGCTGAACACCCAGCGGGGCGATACCCAACAGGTTGGTGGAGGAGTGTCCTACCTGGTACATGTAGGACTGCCCCACCGCCGGCAAGCTCGCATCCGTCGTGCTCACCAACGTGCCCAGCGCCGTCGCCGGCACTGCGTTGGCAAAGCACGAGCCGTCGAACGTGTTGCCGCTGAACATATCGGTAATGCCCAGGTTCGCACCGGTATGCGTGTAGCGGAACAGGTCGTAGCCGCTGATTCCCGGCGGCTGTACGCGCGACGGCCACTGAATCGTGGCAGTGGCTCCACCGATGACGTCCAGACCGACCTCGTTGGCCACGCCGGCGGCGTTCAGTGCCGTCTGCGGACCCAGGTCGCTTCCGTCACCCGTGTACGCTTTCACCACGACATCCTGCTGACCCAGGCACGACAGGTCCGACGAGCAGCGCACCCTTACGCGGTACAGGGCATCGCGGCTCGGCGCCACGTTGACGTTCCCCTGCGGAGAGAACGCAGAGAGGACGTCGGTCACCGAACCGCTCACGATGTCGAGCTGCTCCCACTGGAACTGGAGCACCCCGTTCTCGCAAGCACCCTCGGTGGCACCCGTGTTCGGATCGTTGGCCGCCGTGGAGCCCCTGGCATCCAGGGACACCGGCTGCAGCAGCGAGTCCAGACCCACCAGGCGCCTCGTGCCGAACGCGACCGAGTTGGCCACGCTCACCGCGACGACGCCGCAGTTCCCGGTTGCCTGACCCGTGGTGCACACGCTCAGACCGGTCACCGTGTCGGGCGTGATGATCGCAGCAGTCTGACGGATGTCCGTCAACTTGATGTCGTCGATGAACCATCCGTCGTCACCGTCGAAGTACTGGTACGCGATGCCACCCGGATCCGGCTCGAGAGCCGACCTCTGGGTCGCGAACGACCAGCCGCCTTCCACCATGCCGATCCAGCGCAGGCGCGCGACGCGGCCGGCGAAGGGAGACAGGTTGAAGGCCGAGCGTGTCCACACGCCACCGCTGGCGGTGGAGCTGGACTCCGTGCAGCCAGGGCCCGGGGCGCAGGTGATGTCCCCGCAGTCCTTGTGCGCGGCGTCGTTGTTGTCCGTGTCCGTCACGCATGTGGTGTCGGTTCCGAAAACGTCACCCATGTCGATGAACAGCGGGCTGAAGTTACACATTGTTTCGTTGTTCGGCGGGATCTGATCGTCGCCAGGGTCGAATCCGCAAAGGCTGATCGTCTCCTGGATCGACCCGTCATACCCGTTGAAGTTCGGGGTGAGCTGCTGCCACCTTTCGAACTTCCCGTCCGTGCCCAGCAGGCTGACCTGCACCTGACCGCCACCGAACGACGTGTCGGGCGGGACGAACCCACTCCCGAAGTTCTCGTCATCCGGCACCGAGATCATGTGCCAGAACTCCAGCGAGGTGGCCGGGCCGATCACCACGCCGGGGATGTTCGGATCCCCCTGCGAGTCCAGAACGAACGCCGACACCTGGCGGAGTCTGAGAGTGTCCACCAGAGTCGAGGTCGCGCTGAGGTGACGCCCCATGTGCATGGAGCGGACACCCAGGTGAGCCTTGCCACCATCCGGAGCTCCCACGCCGGGTCCGAGGCCCGCGATGTCGTACGACGCACCGGGGTACTCGAACACGGAGTGCAGGTGCCAGTCGTTCTCCTCAGCCACTGGAGCGGCACAGCCGACGAACCCCTGGTTGTCGTCCGTGCAGATCCGGCCATCGGCGCCTGTCGGGCTGGCGCCGGTGTCCATGGTGTAGCCGAGGATGTCGTCAGTCGCGTCACCGTTCGCCCTCAGGATGTCTCCTGGGGTCGTGCTGACGGGCAGACGGCTGAACTGAATGCCAGGTACGCCGTTCCTGTTCGTGTCGAAGTCCTCGCAGAGATTGCCAGCTCCCGGGGACGACGGACAGTTGTTCGCGATCGCCGGACTGTCAATGCGGTCGAGGTCCACGAAGAACTTGAACTTCTGTTCGGGGACGCCCTCGATACCGTCGGCCACCGCGGTCAGGGTGAACTCGGCCTCCGCAAGCTTCGCGGCGGACGAGCGGCCCGGACCAGGATTCGCGGGGTCGACGATGAAGTTGAGCGCTCCGACAGGAGTCTGGACTCCGGTTGCGCCGGCAGCCATGTTCCCCATGAAGACCTGCGCCCGCGGCGTGCAACCCACCGATGGCGTCAGCGGGCGGATGCCCACCGTCAGGTTGTTCAGGGGGATCGGCGTGCCCACCTTGTCCAGTGAGCTGTTCACCATCGTCAGCCTGACCGCCGACAGCTCTCCAGGATCCGCCTGTCCGTCCGGAACCGCCGCACAGATGCCGTCCGTGCCCCCGGGGGGCGTGTTGCAGAAGGCATCGTTGTTCGGGCTTCCGGGGTTCTCCTGCGGACACGACTGCGGGAGGGACGGTGGGTTGTTCGGGTCCGGGTCCCCAGCCGTGCAGAAGAAGTCGGAGGTTCCATCGTCCGTCAGGGCCACGGCCGCGACGGCGATGTTGCCCACCGACACCGGCGTCGTGGACATGTTCGTGATGCCGTTACGTGAGTGCTCGCAGTTCAGCTCGGAGGCCGTCTGGATCAGGTCGTCCGGCACTCCGTTGTTGCCGTCGTCGGTCGAGTCGGGGTCGCAGTAGTCCGCCGCCCCCGGTATCGTGTCGATACCCTTGCGATCGTCCCCCGTTCCGTAACGACGGACCGCCGGCGGTACCGCTCCGTCCAGATCGCTGTCCGTCTGGAACTGGAAGGTCGGGTCCGCCGGGTTGTAGAACACCGGGCAGTTGTCCACGAAGTTCGGGACGAGGTCGTTGTCGAAGTCCTCCGAGTCGCACTTGTCACCGATACCGTCCCCGTCGTTGTCGGTCTGATCGGGGTTGTAGGTAGCGGCGAAGGTGGGCGCCGGGGGACCAGGTGCTTCGACAGCTCCCTCGTTCGGGCAGTTGTCGTTCACCTCTTCGACCAGGTCACCGTCGATGTCGCCGGTGTCGTCGCAGAACGTTCCGCGGACCCCACCCGCCTGGCTGGGGTTGTACAGCGTCGGGCAGTTGTCAGCGCCGTTGACGTCGCCGTCACCGTCGATGTCCTGGTTCTCGCAGGCGTTGCCCACGCCGTCCCCGTCGGTGTCGAGCTGAGTGTTGTTCGCCACCAGCGGGCAGTTGTCGCACAGGTCTCCGTGACCGTCGTCGTCCCAGTCGCACTGTCCGTTCCTCGGGGACGGCACGCAGTCGGCGGCCGTGATCGTGCCGCTGCCGTTGTTGTCCCTCTGGGCCGTGTTGGCCGGGTTGAAGACGTCGAACAGGTTGACGTCATCGAAGCAGTTGTCGTCGTCCGACGACCCCTGCCCCTCCGCCAGGAAGTCCGACGAACTGATGTCGTTGGAAACCCCGTCGGTCCCGAAGTTCCGGATCGCATCACCGTCCACGTCACGGAAGTTGTTCTCCCCGAGCTGACCGTCACTGTCCTGGTCGCACTCCGGGTCCGCGTACGACGCGAGGATGTTGAAGTTCTCACCCTGCGTCGCGTTGACGTTGAGGATCCCCTTCTGGTCCACCACGCCGCTCACCTGCACCACGCCGGTGAAGATCCCGCCACCCTGGGGAGCCAGGCAGAAGCTCTCCCCGAGGGGCTCCGTCGTGCTGCGGGCATCGATCGCGACCTCACCCGGCGCACACGTGCAGTCCGCGTTCACGGCACAGCTCGTGTTGATGCGGGACGCAAGCCCGGCGGTGCACTTGAGCGCCGTGCAGGTCCCCACCGGAGTGGCGGCCGGGGTGGCATCGGTAACGGCCACCTTGATCCCCGTCGTGCAGTTGTGGGTGGTGAGACGCTCCCACGCGACCGTGCCGCACTGCCTCGCCGCATTGTTGCCGCCGACGCGTTGCTGGCAGTCAGCGTTGACGCTGCACGCCAGTCCAATGTTGCCCCGGTTGCAGGTGCCCGGATTTGGCAATCCCGGGACACCGTCGCCACCCACGCAGTTGGCTCCGATACGGTCGCAGTCGTTGATGCTCGTGTCGGTCTGGTCCTTCGGGTGCCTCTCCGACCACTGGAAGTACATGTCGTCGAGGGTCCACCCGAGGCCGCCGCCGGTGCCACCTTCCAGCAGCCACCAGTTCATCTCGAACTGGAAGCGGTTGCCGGAGGAGCCACGGAACTCCTCGAACCGGCCGGCCGGGATGTCGATTTCCCGGTTGCGCAGCGGGCCCCACGGAGTGGTGTGCCCGATGCGGGTGCCCGGACCAGTGCACTGGGCGTTGGTGGCGCAGACAAAGACGCCGATCTTGGTGTCGTCGCCGGAAGTGCAGAGACCGGCGGTGCAGACGCCCGGAATGATCGGCAGGCCGCTTGGACCATCCACGGCGGTATTGCTCTGGAACCCGCGCGTGTTGCCGTCCACGTCCGCCACCGGGAAGGCCATCAGCAGCCTCTCGATGACGTTCGTCTCGCTGCGCTGGACGATCGGCTCTGACACGCCCACTTCGTCGCCGTTCGCGCCCGTCTTGCCGGCCAGCGTTCCGTCGCTGTCCCTCAGGGGGCCGAACGTGCGCTGCGAGTTCTGCGGGCCCGTCTTGGGACCGGTGTTGTTGCCCGGGGTAAGAGTGCGGTAGCTGTACGAATCGCCCAGGGTGACCGGACCGCCGTCATCGACGTTGGAGTCGACCTCCACGATGAAGAAGCTGGACGTGTCGATGAACTCCTGAGTCTCGTTCCAGCCCATGGCCTCCATGCGGATGTCGTAGTTGATTCCGCGTGCGTCGGGGGCCGTGTTGATCCGCTGCATCACCGGGGAGTCGAGCATGTCGTGCACGAACTCCACCAGAGGTGCCGTGGTCGGGTCGGTCGGCATGGTGTACTCAGGGCAGGCGTTTGGAGCGCGGAAGAGTCCCACCGGGCCGTGGCCAGCGTGCCACGTTCCCTTGTTGAGGGTCCCCGACGTTCCCACAACGCCGTTGTTCTGCGTCTGCCAGCCGCAACCGCCACCCGTGCTGTAGAACCACGCGAGGCTGTTCTGGACAGACCCCGGAGCGCCCGTCTTCATGTCAGGAGCTCGCACCGCCGTGAAGCCGCCGTTGGTCGAGTCGAACCGCCACGGCATCTGGGCGGCAATCGCAGTGTTGGGGTTGTTGCAGTCGGCGGCAATGGCACAGGCCCTCGAGATGTTCGTGCACTTGAGGGCCACGCACGCTCCCGTGTCGTTGAGGGGCTTGAAGGTCTGGAGCTCCAGGTTCCTCGCCTCCGAACCCGCCGGAACCGTGAGGATGTTTCCGTCACGATTGCGGTCGACGGCCTGCGTGCCGCCGGTCGGGAAGTCGGTGTGGTAGTTGAGGAACTCGGTCTCCGCCTGCAGAGCCTCCCTGAATGTGAACACCTGGGCCGCCAGCTGATCGCCGAAATCCGTGCTGCGCGACGAGAAGCTGATCTGCAGGTCCACGGCACGATCGGCCGTGGCCAGCGTCTTCACGCCCACGTCCACGTTGAAGGTCCACGCCGCGATCCCCTCACGACCGCCCGGGACCTCACCCAGCTCCACGGACTGCGGCAGCGGGCTCAGGAACGAGCAGGGGTTCGGCAGACCCGGCACCGGGTCCGTGCAGCTCAGCGTGGCTCTCAGGTTGAGCGGCTGGTCGACGTTCTGGTTGGCGAACCCGACCTGGTACACGATCGCCTCGCCCGCGTCGAAGTAGAAATCGCCGCGGCCGCCGACGTTGCGTCCCACGTCACACCCGCCCGTCACCAGCGTACGGCGCAGCGGGTCGCCGGATGCGGCACCGCCCGCCGGGAACAGCAGCACGGGACCGAGCAGCGGAGCGCAGTCCACGCGGGCCGTCGAAACGGCGTCGTCGGGAACCGGTCCGCCTGGAGACGTCGGCGACTGGTCATCGTAAATCGCCCTCAGCCTCCAGCCGGTCCTCACCTCCACGATCCCGTTGTTGGAGATCGGGTTCGGAGCGCCCGGACGGTCCGAGATGAACTGCAGACGCCTGGCGTTGGAGTTGTAGTGGTTGCCTCGAGACACGCGGAACGTCTGTACACCCGCGTCATTCGTGAAGGTCAGCCCGGCCTCGGTGTCCTGGATCGCTCCGTTCGGATCCAGCACCTCGATGCGGCTGCGCAGTCCGATGTTGGTCGCCGTCTCCGCCTGCGGGAACGGGTTGGTCGTGATGCGGCTGCCGTCGGCAACGCGCAACGTGACCGTGCGGTCCGAGCAGTTGTACACGTCGCGGTTCAGCGAGACCGTGCTTCCCATCCGGTTGTTGTACACCGGGCCCGCGATGGCCAGCGCGAACGGCTGACCGAAGCTCCCGTTGGGGATGAGCTGCACGTCGTCGCCCGCCGCCACGGTATTCACGACCCCGTTGGCACCAGCGCCGATGTAGGTCACGCCCGCGCCGGTCGTCAGCACCGTGTCATCTCCGGCCGGCGCCGTGTTCAGGACGCCGTTGACACCTCGGGAGATCGCCGGAGCGTCGGGCACAGGGGTCGAGCTGCCCGTGCTCTTGAACCGCACGCGCGCACGATGGAACCCTTGCTCGCCACCGCTGCGGGTAAGACCGAAACCCCCGGCGTCACCGAAGTAGTGGTGAATCACCTGCTCGGTCGTGTTGGCCGTATCGGGCTCGTTCTGCGGGGCCGCATCGAAGTCCGAGCAGAGCGCACCCGGGTTGGCGTCGTCGAAGCAGGGGAGCTCCGGGTCGAGGTCCTGATTGCACTCCGCACGCAGCGTGAACTGGCCGGCGAACTCGCGCATCTGGTTGCCGCGCCAGAACTTCACGTACGGGTTGTTGGCCGTCGGGTCGTAGTACGCCGCCCCCCCGTTCGGGTCCAGCGCCGCGTACGTGCAGAACCCGCAGAAGTCCGGGAACGGACCTTGCGGCGGTGGATTAAACAGATTCGTGGTCTGGCAGACCCCCTTGCCGAGGTCGGCGAGGTCGTAGTCGCCCGAGATCACTTCCAGGTCCAGGTCGTTGCGCAGCGTCTCGCCTTCCGCGTCGTACCAGGCCAGCGATGCCCTCATCTGGTCAAAGCCGTCACGACGGTAGAAGTCGAACGACACCGAGCCGCCCACCGGCACCACGCCGATCCCCGTCACGCTGCCATCATCGCCCACGCCCCGCGCGCCGCCGTCGAAGTACTCGTCCACCAGGATGAGCCCCGGCGGCACGTTCGGAACAGGCTGCACGTTGGTGGTGTTGCCCGGCCTGCGCTCCGCACGGTAGGACGTCAGCGGTAGCGTGTTGGCCAGCTCGACCTTGCCGTACCCTTCTTCCGTCGGGCACATCAGCGGGCCGGCTCCCTGGCACGACGCCAGGTTGCCGGTGCTTGCGAAGTTCGCCGAGTTGATCAGCAGCGCCTTCACCAGCATCCCCGACACGTCCGGGAT
>JBOGOC010000014.1:0-10659 GCA_050747525.1 Candidatus Polarisedimenticolia bacterium
ACCAGCCGCTCGTCGATGAGGTCCTTGTTGACCGGCGTGATGCTGTCGATCAGCCGGTCGATATCGGCCGCAACCCGGGACATCTCTTCCTCGACGGCCTTCAGGTCGGTGTCGGGCGTGCCGACCGTGTGTTCAAGCTCCTCGCGGATGTATCGGCGCAACTCCGCCATGCCCGAGCCATCGAGTAGGTGCATGAGCCGGCCCCTGACCTGCTCGATGACGAACGCCTCGAGAGGCTCCTTCTCGAAGGCGGCGCGGCGGCACACGGAGTTGCCCTTGGCAAGATAGCCTTGGCAGAGGTAGTACTGCGGCCGCTCGGCGGGCGGGGAGGTGGTCTTACGTCGGATCTTGTGGGTCCAGCCTGAAAGGTGATGTCCGCACAACTCGCAGGTGATGAGGCGCGACAGCAGGTAGTTGGAGCTACGGGCGCGCCCGGACAGCCGTTTCTTGAAGGTCGAGGCCTCTCGGCGGCCGTCGAGGATCCTCTGCGCGGCGGCGAACACTTCGCGTGACACGATGGCCTCGTGAGTGTTGGAGGTCACGATCCAGTTCTCGCGGGGATTTCGCTCGGGCAGGCCCGACTTGAGGCGGTTCCTGGCCACCGAGCGGCCGTCCACGATCTTGTGGAACTTGCCTTGCGTGCAGCGGTTCCAGACCGTGTCGCCCGTGTAGACCGGGCGTCTGAGGAGGTGGCCCACCGAGCTGACGTTCCACTTGCCGTGGTAGAAGCGGTTCCCCCACCAGCCGCTCCTCGGGGAGGTAATCCCCGTGCGGTTGAGCCGGTTGGCGATGGCCCGTCCCCCGAGCCCTTCGTTGACGCACCAGTGGAAGATGCTTCGGACGGTTTCGACCCGTTCGGGGAGGCTGAGCACGAGCCGGACCGAGTCGTTGTCCATCCTGGGGGGCCGCTCGCCATAGGGGACCCTGAACATGAAGGTGCCGTCAGGGGAGAAGACATCCTTCTCGCCGGCGGGCAGGTAGCGGACGATGTGGAAGGGCTCCCCCCGGGAGTTGGAGTACAAGTAGTCGTACCCCCAGGGGGCCGTGGAGCCGAAGTAGGAGCCGGCCTGCACGGAGGACATCTGCCCGCGGGCGGTGAGCCGGCTCAGGTCAACGGATTCCTGTCGTGCCTGCCACTGGCGCATCGGGCGGATGAGTTCGCTGGCGAAGTCGTCGCCGAAGTTCTCGGTGGCGTAGACGACGTCGATGTTGTGCTGGCGCAGGAGGTGCCGGTAGTAGCCGGCCTCGTCCACATCGCCGCGAGAGAACCGCTTGATGTCGTAGACGAGGATCGCCCGGAACCGGGCCTTGCCCTGTGCTTCTCGGATCATGCGCTGGAAGCCGCCCCGGGCGTCGGCGTTGGTGCCGGAGATGCCGTCGTCCACGAACTCGTCGACGATCTCGAAGCCGTTCTCCGCCGCGAAGCGCTGAAGGTAGGAGCGCTGGTCGTCGATGGACTGTTCCTGGCGGTCGGTGCTGCGCCGCAGGTACAGCACGCAGGGCCGCCCAGCAGGCAGCTTGTCAGGCGCGGGTTTCATCAGATTCGCGGGCCTCGTCACGGTCCAATGGAGCCTTGGGCTGTGGCGGCAAGTCAAGGCTGCTCTCGGAGGCGGGCTTGGTTGCCGCGAGGTTCATCCGGACCAGCCACCTCGCGAGCAGTTTCATCGGCTCGGCGTACTGGCTCGCGTCCTTGGCCGCGCCTGTGCTGGCCCGCCGGACGGTGGCCACGTCACTCGCCCTTCCAGTCAAGATGTTGCTGGTCGGGCTCCGGCTCCGCGTCGGGCGTCGTGGTCGGCGGCGCCTCCTCGGCCCGACCCACGTCGCTGACCTCGCCGTTGGACCACAGCTTCGCCCGGGCGACGGCCAGGGCCTGCTCGTTCGATGGGGGGCCCCATGCCCACAGTTTCTGCAGCTCATCTGGGGTCCAGATGCGGCCTCGACGAATGCCCTCCCCGAGGAGCCGATCGACCTGGGCGGCGTCTGAGGCGAACCAGATGGTCTCGGGCAGCCCCGGCACATGGACCTCGAGGGCCACATGGCACTGGGCGAAGACAGAGAGGGGGGCCTCGACCAGCCACGGGGCGGTGGTGAGCACCTCCATGAGATGGGCCTTGTTGTCAGCGACGCCTTGCTGCAGGGTGCGTGGGATCTTCTGTCCCGCGGGAGCCTTCAGGTGGATCCGGCCGCCCGCGACGGTGACCTCGATGTCTCTCTGGCGGAGTTCCAGGATGATGCCGGCGGCGGGGCGGGTCATATCTCGACCTCCGCGTCACCTTCCTGCTCGGTCAAGGCTGGGTCTTTCTCGGGTGGATACCCATCCGCAGAATCCGCAAAATCCGCAGAATTGCTTCGCTCGGAGGGGTTTTGCGTATTTTGCGGATTTTGCGTGAGGCATTTTGGGTTCACTTCATACTCAGGGCCGGGTGGCCGGCCGGGGCCATGATGCTCTTCCGGCTCAAGCCTGCGTATGAACCGATGCTCCATCAGGAGAGCAATGGGCCCAGCCAGATCGTCCGCACGGTCGAAGTCGCTTCTCCTGGCCTCGAATGCATCGCGGTGCGAAAAGGTCGTGATCCGCTTGTCCAGCAGCCACCGGAGGATCCTCTTTGCCTTCTCCACCTCCTTGTCGGCGCCCATCCTCGCGAAGGCCGCCTGAGCATGCGGAATCAGGTACCGCGCCAGCTTGACGGCGTTCTCGACGCTCACCGCTTCGATTGGAGCCTCCCAGGGAGGCCGCACGCCGACGTGGCGGATGATGTGAAGCAGGCCGGCGTTCCTCGCCACGCCGCCAACCAGTTTCCCACCCCAGTCGGATATCGACTCCAAGTCACCGGACGGCCCCAGGCGCGGTTCAAGCTCCGCCTGGAACCGATCGAGGACAGCCCGAGCATCCGCGGTGAGCATGAGGGGGTGCGGCCGCGCATTGCCTTCCTCATCAGTGTCATGCGACAACTCAAGAAGAGCTCGTATGCGACGCTGGTAGTTGGCATGGATCTCGGGATGCATGGACGGGGGGTTGATCTGCCTGTGTCCAACGGGGCTCACTGGGATGCTGTAGAAAAACCGCGCCGGTAACCCCCTTTCGCGGAAGCCGGCCTTCTCCATGAGGTTGTGGATAACCGAAGGCTGTACAGTCAGCCCGATGGTCAGCGCCGGATCGATGATGTGCTCGGGCTCACGCCCCACCCGATCTACGTATATCTCGTCGCCACCCCACGCCTTCAGAAACGCTTCGAAGTTGGGAGAGCCATCCTTGGAGTAGCGGCCTGCCAGCATTCCGAACACCCCACCCTCCGCACTCATCACAGCCATCCTGCCGCCGTGCATGGCCATCAGGCTGACCAGACGTTCGGGGGTTGCGTCATCGACCACGAGGCGGACGACCATTGGGACTTCGATGGCAGCCAATTCAGTTGCGAGGCGCGTGGCGCTCTCCTCTAGCTCCTCCTGTTGTTCGGCGGGCGCCCTCGCGGCTTCCTCCTCGGCCCTCTTCAAGCGCTTGGCGGCGATGCGGTGCAGAGTCACCGCTTTTCTTACCGCTGGCCCCAATCGCTTTGCCTCATCCCTCATGAACTTCAGGAGCGGTCGTGCAGCGTCCCGGAAGACAGCACTCTTCCGGTTCGCGGGAGGCAGCACGGTCACCGTGTAGATGTTGACCGGCTCTGTCCAACCAGCCCTGACGCAAACCTCCACCTTCTTGGCCATGGCGGTGGCGACGACAGACAGTGAAACCATCGCTGCCAGGTCCGGTGGGGTCTGCGTCTCGGTGGCTTCAGCGTCGACCCATTCCCGATGCCAACCTGGAAGAACATCAAGAGGGAATGCGGGGAGCTGAAACTGATCGAACGGGATGGGGGGTTCCCAGCCGGCCATCGTCATGACCGCCTGATCCCCGCGGCCAAGCCCGATCTGATCGTGCCGGCTGTCTCACGCGGGCTCAGGCCAGCCAAAGAGGCGGTCCATTCGAGCCTGAGCCACACCTCCTGCTGCGAGAGGTGCCCGGCCGCGACTAGGCGACCCAGGTTGAAGGCCGCTTTGTTCAGGGTGGTGTTGCGGATGCCGCCGGGCGCGGCCTGGAGGGCCTGCACCTCACGGTTCAAAGCAACCTGGCCGTACCGTGAACGACCGTACTGGCCACGCTGAGGGCGAGGAAGTGGCCTCGCACAATACGCAGAATCCGCAAAACGATACGAGCGGAGCTTGGAGAGTACCCAACTCGGCAGGACAGCAAGACTGATGTCGTCGGGAGACTGTCCCTCAGCCCACCGATACATCTTCCCGGTTTCGGGGTGGATGCTCCCCACGTACACCACCTGGCCGCCGTCGCCACGGACGTCCACGTGTGGGACCAGCTTTCCGACGCTGTTGGGGACGGTGCCGCCCGCGTGGCTGAAGTACAAATGAAGGTTGTCAGAACCGGTGATGGCCGTCACAGTAGGTGGCAAGTGCAATGGCGTGACGTCGCCGCCGGCGTCCACGTCGACAACCACGATGCCTGATACGGCGCCTGTCCGCAGGCCCACGTTTCCGGCCTTGGCCCAGGCGGTGACCTGGGCCTCGGTCGGAAAGCGCGCACGCTGCCACCCGATAATGATGGGGACCTTCCCGCGCAGCGGCGTCAAGGCCCATCCCCTGGCGAGGGCCTTGAGCGCCTGCTGCATTCGGTACCCGGCGACTTCAGAACGGTTCACGACTGGCTCTGCTCGTGGAGTACCGCGAAGAGCCGAACCAACTGAGTGGGGGTGGGGCGCCGGAGTTGCGTCTCCCAGTCAGAGATTCTCTGCGGTGCCACTTCAAGCATCTTGGCCAGATCCCGCTGCCGTACACCGTGACGTGCACGCCAGACGCGCAGTTCCGCTGGATCGAACATGAAGTCGGTAGGGCTCATCCCATCCTCCTATGGGTCGGTGTGGCATGCCGCACACGGCCAGCAGGATGCACCCCGACCTAGGGGGTTAGGTGGGACGGCAAAGTGTCAGGCCTGGATTAGCGGAAGCTTGCTTCGTAAGGTGAGTGTAGGAAGACGACGCGCCGGAGTGTCTTGCTATCCGTATTCAGCGTCTTGCTTCCCAGCGCGTAGGCAAGATCCTTGGCGTGGAGGTACTTCCGCTTGGAGCGGCCAAGACCAGTAGAGCTTCTGGCCTTCAGAATGGTGAGAAATTCGGCTCGCAGTTTTCGTGCGGGCCCTGGCGCCTTAGGTAGCAACGGGCACAGGTCCCATATCTCCTGGCAGATGGGGTCGAGTACGCGGTCTCTGTCTCGACCACTCTTCACGCGGTGAGCGGTGACGTACTCGGCCCAGAGAGATGGGATACCTGGACGTGATTCAAAAGCAACCGTTGGCTTCTCAGATGGCGTCCTACCAGGAACTTCGACAAGCCTATTTCGTGGATCCGCCGCGAGAGCGAAGTGCAACTCACTCACGATCTTCAGCTGCTCAGATGAAAGACGGAATTCTGAGGCGACGCCGATCCGGCGACCATACGAACCAAGAGGACCGAGTCGGAAACATTTACCCTTACCAATGCGTCGGGCGCGGCTGATCCCATGACGAACGATCACAGGATCGCGATGGCCGAAGAGAACTCTTACGTTGCCTACCTGTGTCCCGCCAAGTGTTTCAGATTCCGCAATGTCGCCCGTCACGATTCGGCTCAGCACGATGCCCGGTGCGCCGCTGCATCTCAACGTCCAGGTGCTGCTGCAGCAAGCAAACACCGCTCGGCCTCGCCACGCCTGGTGCTCGATGACGTGAAGTGTGCGGCCATGAGGCACTTCTGAGGGCCGTCGACCGATGAGGTCCCACAACGTGAACCAAGGGCTAGACGGCGTTCGTGTATGCCGTCGTCTGTGAGTTCGGGTGGGAGCATTCGGTTTCATTGCTTCGTTTGTCCACCGCTTCAGGAGAAGGATTCTTGCATGTGTGGGTTGATTTCGGGAGAACTTCAGCTCAGCGCAGAAACGCCCGGGTCTCCCCGGGCGGGTGGTGCATGGTGAAGCTACTTCAGGTTGCTGCGGGCCTGCTCGACGAGGGTGTCGAACGCGCCCCGGTCGCCCCCGGCCGCTGCCAGAGCTGCGGACCTCACGAACCGGGTGGCACCCGCGGGCCCGGAGGCGGCGTGGATGCGGTCCCGGTCGTTGGACCCGAGCCTGAAGGCGAACACGACCACCTCCCCATCGAACTGCTCCTTCACACGAGGCGTGCGCTCGATGGCCGGCTTCTCCTTCTTCGTGGCGGCCTTCTTCGGGGCGGCCTTTTTGGTCTTGCCCTTCGCCTTCACGGGTGCCTCGACGCCCTCAGCCTTGCTCTTCGTTCCGTCGTCCATTGCTTCCTCCTCGGCGGACTGAACCGCCGTGATGGGGATGGCCGTTCAGCCCCGCGCCATGCGGGACTGCACGACCGTCACCTGGTACTCTGTGCCGTCGGTCATGGTCACAACCAGGCCGGCGTCCCTGGTCAACATCCCAACCTCCTCGAAGGTCTGAACGCTCCGGACCGGGGCCTCATGTTCCTCGGCCGCGTTGTCGATCAGTTCATACAGAAACTCGACCATCGCTTCCGCGTCCTTTGTCTCCGTCGTCATCCCTCACTCCCAGTAGGTGCCGCCGAGCCGGCCCCGGACCTTGGTGAGCCCGAGGTCCCGCAGGACCGACTCGCGCTGAAGGCGGACCCTGCGAGTGGCCCGCCGTTGCCGAACGTCCGTCATGCGCTCGCAGTCACGGCACAGGTTCTCGCCGTCGCGCCCGTCAATCTCCTGCCCGCATCGAGTGCAGACCTTCATCGTTCACCTCGCATCCTTCTCTCGAATCTTGACCTTCACCCTGACCCACCCGTGTTCGGTGTTGACGACCGCGTCGAATCGAAACGCCTCCAGCCCTCGGGCGGCCAGAGCTTCGCGGATGGCGTCGTCCACGATGCGCATCAGCTCGTTTGCGGTTCCCACGGTGACGGCGGCCATCGGTTACTTCACCCTCTCAATGTGAATCGACTCGAGTCCGCCCAGCCAGAGAACGCATTGCCCGATCTGCTTCCAGAGGTCCGTCTCGTCCAGTGCGAGGAAGGTGTACGTCCGCGTGTTGACCGCATCCTTGACCGTTACCAGGAACTTTCCGAGTGCCCTGTGCGTCTGCATGCTCGTCATCGTCGTCCTCCTCATGACGCTGCAATGAGTGCGCTGACGCGATCGGTATATCAAGCGCAATCGGGAAGAAATGTGAGGCAGGCGAATGGCCAGCGATTGTCGCGTTTCAGCCACAGTGGAGGGCACCATGCTGCGGTCGCGTAAGAGGTTGACGATGTGGTCGGCGCTCCCGCCGTACCTGGGCGGGAAGCGACGGCTGTGCCCGATCATCTTCCGCGAGATCGACCGGCTCATCCCAAGGCGTCTGTGGCGAGCCCTGACGTTTCTGGACGCCTTCCACGGCGGCGGCAGCGTCAGTCTCTTCGCCAAGGCGCAGGCCTTCCGCGTCATCGCATGCGACATCGCGGAGCGGGCCGTCATCATCGGCCGGGCGCTCATCGAGAACACCCGCGTGAAGCTCACCCGTGAGGACGTCCTGCGCATGCTGCGTCCAGACGACGGCCCGCCCGGGCGCATCGAGACCACGATGGCGCCGTCCGTCTTCACCAAGGAGCAGGCCCGGTTCATCGACTCGGCGCTACGGGTGGCCAGCGAGACGCCGGACCCGTTCAAGGCCGCGCTCATCCGGCTGCTGGCCATGCGGATGGCGTTGCTGTGCCACGCCTACGCGCAGGTGAGGAAGGGGACGATCCATCGCGTCTCGACCGGCGAGTTCGAGTCGATCACCGAATCGGCCGTCTATCACTACGTCGACGGACTGCGGCTGGCGACGGTTCCAAAGCTGTGGGAGTTGGCCCAGCAGCTCAACGCCGGCGTGTTCGAGGGACGCGGGACCATCCTGAAGCAGTCGGTCCTCGAAGCGTTGCCCACGATCCAGGCCGACGTCGCCTACTTCGACCCGCCGTACCCGGGCGTGATGAGTTACGAGCGCGAGTACAAGGTGATCGACGAGATCTTCGAAGGCGCCAGCAGGCCGACGTCACCGTTCACCGCGAAGGACGGCGCCAACATGATCGACGGGCTCTTCGAGCGAGCGCAGCACATCCCGGTGTGGGTGCTGAGTCTCGGGAACGCCGTGGTCGGGGTCGAGGAACTGGAAGCCAAGATGCTGCGGTTCGGCCGGCGTGTGAAGTCGATCCAGTTGCGGTACCAGCACCTGCCGGCCGTGGCCACCGAGGAGAAGAAGGCGACGAACCTGGAGTTTCTGGTCGTCGGCGTGGATTCCGACTCGGCCCTCATCAAAGGAGAAGCAGCATGACAGACCGCAATCTCAAGGACGCCCGTGTCGGCCCGCGCATGGTGCCGCTCGACGACCTGGTGGCACACCCGCTCAACAGCAACATCATGCCGCCGGAGTTCCAGGAGAAGCTCAAGGCCCACATCAAGCGCACGGGCCGGTATCCCTTCTTGGTGGTCCGGCCGCATCCGGATGAGCCGGGCCGCTTCCAGGTCCTCGATGGCCACCACCGGGTAGCCGTGCTTCGGGAACTCGGACACCGGGAAGCGCGATGTGACGTATGGGATGTCGACGATCGCGAAGCCCGCATCCTGCTGGCGACACTGAACCGGCTCGAAGGCCAGGACCAGCCAATCCGCCGGGCCGAGCTCATCCACGAGTTGCTGGCCGACACCGCCGTGCCGGACCTCGCCGGCCTGTTGCCAGAAACCGACAAGCAGATCGAAGAGCTCCTCTCGTTGCTGCAGTTTCCGGCCGGGGAGATCGAGCGGATGCTCGCTGAACAGGCCGAAGAAGCCGAGAAGGTCCTGCCGCACGTTCTGACCTACGTGGTCACCACCGAGCAGCAGGCACTCATCGAGCGAGCCGTCGAGGCCGCCTCAGACGGCACGCCGGGGCGTGACCGCAAGGCCCGCGGGCTCGCCAACCTCGCCAAGCATTTCCTGGAGGGACAAGACCATGAGTCGAGCACCGTCTGACATCCGCAAGGAAGCTCGCCGCCTGTTTCTCTCCGGCGAGATGGACACCAACGCCGAGATCGCCGCCCATCTGAAGGTGAAGCCCCACACCGTGGGGCGCTGGCGGAAGGAAGAGGGCTGGGACGACGTCCGGCGCAAGGCCGAGCGCCACCACGCCGAGAAGCAGGCCAAATCCATCCGATCCAAGGTGGTCGTTACCAACGACACCCACCTCAAGGCCTGGGACATCATCCTCGGCCAACTGGTGGAAACCCTCTACAAGCCAGACCCCGTCCGGGTGAAGATGCTGGATCGGCAGGCGAAGATCCTCGAACTCACCCAGCGGGGCCAGCGTCTCGGGCGCGGGCTGAACCTGGAAGGCGAGACCGAGGAGAAGATCCGCGCCGAGTCGTACGCCACCCACCGGAAGATGATCGACTTGTTCATCGACACCGTGAAGGAGACCGTGCCGGATGAGGAAACGCGGGAGCGGATCGGCCAGCGGCTCATGGCAGCCCTACCTCGGCAAGAGAGCCTTGGAGCTGCGGACCAGAACCAGCCGGGCGCTGACGGATCCGCTGGCTGAATGGGCGTGCCAGCGCATCAGACTCGAAGGCCGGCCGTTTTCCTTTGCCGGCCACGAGTTCCTGCGCGGCATCTACGACGACACCAGCCCCCACGTCGTGCTGATGAAGGCCGCCCAGATCGGAGGCACCACCTGGGCGGTGCTTCGTAGCCTGCACGCGTGTCTGTGCGGGCTCAACGTCGTGTACTACTTCCCCACCAAGACCGACGTGCACGACTTCTCCCGGTCACGAATCTCGCCGCTGGTTGAGGACAACCCCTTCCTGGCCAAGCAGATGTCTGACGTCAACGCCGTGGGGCTCAAGCGGGTGGGAGAAGGGTTCCTCTACCTGCGCGGGATGCAGTCCACGGTGGGGTTGAAGTCCGTTCCGGCCGACATGGTCGCCTTCGACGAGCTCGATGAAGCCACCCCGGAGGCCAAGGCCATGGCCAGAGAGCGCCTGGCGCACTCGGCCTACGGGCGCATCATCGAGCTGAGCAACCCGAGCCTGCCGGGCTTCGGGATCGACGAGGCGTACCAGGCATCCGACCAGAGGCACTGGACCCTGAAATGCCCCGGATGCAGTCAGTGGGTGGCGCTGGACAAGGAGTTTCCCATCCAGCTCGGCAAGGAAGTGAAGATCATCCTCCCGCGAGCCGATGGCACGTTCTACCGGGCGTGCCCTCACTGCTGCCACGAGATGGACCTCGCCGCGGGCGAGTGGGTGGCGGACTTCCCGGGCCGGCCGATCCACGGCTACCGCATCAGCCAGCTCATCTCCCCGGTTGTGGATCCGGGTCAGATCCTCAGCGACTACAAGATCACCCGCTACCCGGACAACTTCTACAACCTCAAGATCGGCATCCCCTGGGCGGACGTGCAGCGCCGCGTGGATGCCTCCACCGTGCTGACGCTGTGCACGGACTACGTGATGCCCGAGACGTCTGCAGAATACTGCGTCATGGGGGTGGACACCGGCAAGGCGCTCCACACCGTCATCCTCGAGCCCGAAGGCGGCGACCCGTGTGCCGATCGCTACCGCCTCGTCCACCTGGGCATCTACCGCGAGTTCGGCGAGCTCGACAAGCTGATGAAGCG
>JBOGOC010000015.1:0-33024 GCA_050747525.1 Candidatus Polarisedimenticolia bacterium
GCCCCCGACCAGGCGACCGCCCTCTTCGCGGCGCCGGCGCCGGCCACCAGCGTCCGCGCCAGGAAAGTCGCCACGTTCGATCCCAGGACCGCCGCCCGATGCTCGATCGGCCCGGTACCCCGGCCGGTCAGGCGGGACGATTCGCCCCGCGCGGCGGCGCGCAGATCCGCGGCCAGCTCGCCGGCGCTGCCGGGCCGGCGTGAAGGATCCTTCGCCAGCATGGCCAACAGGATCTCGTCGCAGGCCGGAGGCAGCGACGGCACGTGGCGGCTGGGGGGAGCTGGCTCCACGTGGCACACGGCGTAGGCCACGCCGGCGACGTCGTCGCCGCCGAACGGCCTCATCCCTGTGAGAAGAACGTACAACGAAGCCCCCAGCGAGAAGATGTCCGACCTGCCGTCCACAGTCCCGCCACGAAGCTGCTCCGGCGACGCGTACGCGGGCGAGCCCAGAAACAGCCCTTCGTGAGTCATGTCCGATTCGGCCAGGCGGGCAATGCCGAAGTCCGCGATGCGGGCCTGACCCTCCGCGTCGATCAGGATGTTGGCAGGTTTGATGTCGCGGTGGACCACGCCGCGGCGATGGGCGGCCTCCAGGGCGTCGGCCACCTGCGCTCCCCACTCCAGGGCGGTGGCGGGAGACGGACGAGCGCCCCCTTTCACCATCGCCTCCAGGCTGCGCCCCTCCACCAGCTCCATCACGATGAAGGGGCGGCCTTCGGTCGTCTGTCCCACGTCGTAAACGGAGACGATGCCGCGATGCGACAGGCGGCCGGCCGCGCGCGCCTCGCGCAGGAAACGCTGCTGCCATTCGATCCGGTGCGATTCGGTGACCCCGTCCGGGACTCGAAGCAGCTTGACGGCCACGGTGCGCTGAATCTGCGGGTCTTCTCCGCGCCAGACCTCTCCCATCGAGCCCCTGCCCAGCCGCTCGCGCAGCAGGTAGCGGCCTGCGCTGTCGGTGACTTCGACGAGAGTGGGATCCTCCTCGGGCCAGTGGGTTTCGGGCACGCCGTTGAATCTAGGCTGCAGGGATGGGATGTCAACGCTCCCGTGGAGCGCGGGATTTGACAGTCACCACGCGCCCTGATTAGGCTGCTCGAAACACCCTCGCACCAGGCGCCCGTCAGGCACGTCCGCAGAGAGTCTCCAGTTCACTCCGGCCACGGTGAGACCATGGCGAAGAGCGTATTCACGACGGGACTCCGGCCATGAAGGTGGTTCGCTTTGCCGCCGCGGCCGGCGTTGTCGCGCTGATCGTGTACCTCATGGTCGTGTGCGAGCCCATCCTGCTGCCTCTGGTGATCGCCATCTTCCTGTGGCACCTGATCAACGCTCTGGCAAAGGTGAGCAGCGGCCTGCGGATCGGGGGCAGACCCGTGCCTGCCGGTCTGCGTCTTGCCGGGGCCCTCGTCCTCGTGGCGCTGCTCGGGTGGTTCGTGGTGAACCTGGTGGTCCACAACGTGGGCCAGCTCATGGCGGCGGCCCCCGTGTATCAGCAGAATCTCCAGCAGATGGGGACCCTCGTCGCCGGGTGGCTGGGCCTGGAGGAGCTCCCCGCCTCGTACGATCTGCTCGAGGGAGCGAGCGTCACCAGCATGGTGCGCGAGTTCACCGCCGTTCTCATGAGCATGATCGGCAGCATGGGGACGGTGGCCATCTACGTCGTGTTCCTGCTGGTGGAGCAGCACATGTTCCCCAGTAAGATCGCCGCGCTGTTCCCGGATCCGGGGCGACAGGCTCGCGTGAACGGCGTCCTGCATCGGATCGGTGCGGAGATCCAGACCTACGTCTGGCTGAAGACCCTGCTGAGCCTGCTGACCGCCTTCCTCAGCTACGTGGTCCTCTGGGCGGTCGGCGTGAACATGGCCGGATTCTGGGCCCTGCTGATCTTCGCGCTGAACTACATTCCGTACATCGGGGGATGGTTGGGCGTGATCCTGCCGACCTTGCTGGCGATGGTCCAGTTCGGCTCGCTGAGGCCGATCCTGCTGACGTTCGTGGCCTTGACCCTGGTCCAGTTCTCCATCGGGAGCATTCTCGAGCCGAGGATCATGGGCAAGGGGCTCAATCTCAGCCTGGTCGTCATGCTCCTGTCGCTGGCCGTCTGGGGCTCCATCTGGGGCCTGGTCGGCATGTTCCTGGCCGTTCCCCTCATGGTGGTCATCATGATCGTCTGCTCGCAGTTCGAGGCCACCCGGCCGCTGGCCATCGTGATATCGGCCGATGGAGAGCTGAAGAGCTGAAACCGGCTAGTTCGCCACGCAGGTCAGCTCGACGCGCGCCAGCACGGCCCCCTTCTCGTCGCGGGCCTCCACGGCCCACGCGCGATGTCAAAGCACCGCGCGTCGCCTTCAGGGACCGGTTCCCGCCGACGTCTGTCCGGCCCGGGTCAGGGCGGACCAGTGGACGATCACCTGGAAGCCGATGCTGCCGCGGCTGGTGGTGGGGACGTTCAGCAGCACGCGCTGCCCGTCCGGGGTGACGTCTTCCAGAACCGAGCTCTGTGCCTCGGGCCGCTCCGGCATGAGGAAGAGCCTCACGGGCGTCCCGGGCCTGAAAGAATCGCCGCCTTGCAGCGCGACGCTCATCAGATACCCGTCATACGAAGCGTAGATCAGCTCGCGCCCGCTCTGGCTCCACCTGGGCTGATACGCTCCCTCATTGGAGATCTGCCACTGGCCGGCCGTGCCGTCCAGATTCCGCACGTACACTTCGAAGCGGCCGGTCTGATTCGAGGCGTAGGCGATGCGGCGGCCGTCGGGCGAGACCTGGGGATTCTCCTCCCTGAAGGGCGTGCGCAGCACGTACCTGGGCTCGCCTCCCGCGGTCGGCAGCAGCATGATGTCCTGGTTGGTCTGGGGGTCCTGCAGCCCGAACAGCAGGGACTTGCCGTCGGGGAGCCAGGTCCCGGTGTCCTTCCAGGTGGCCGATTCGTAGAGCGTGCGTATCTCGCCCCCGCCGCTCACCGAGGTGATGCAGAGATCCTGCACTCCCTTGGGCTGGCACAGGAAGGCGATGCGGTCCGAATCGGGCGCCCAGGCCGGGACCGCGTAGAGGCCGCTCTGCTGCGAGAGGCGGTAGGCCCGGTCGTATTCGAGATCGCGGATCCAGATGTCGCTGAGCGACTGGGGCGAGTCGGCCTTCATGTAGACGATCTTGGTCCCGTCTGGAGAGATCCGCGGGTTGATGTGATAGCCGGCGAAGCCCAGCGTGCCCAGCGGACGGCCTCCGCGGTCGTACCACCGCATCTCGTTGCTCCGGACCGCCTGAGGAAGGTAGACGATGGTCCCGTCATCCGACGCCGTGAACGGAATGAAGTTCTTCGGCTCCCAGTAGCTCAGCTTCTCCTGAACGATGGGGAGCGGCTGTCCCTCCAGCCGCAGCGAGGAGGCGTCGAACTTCCAGGCGTACAGGTTTCCGGACCGGCCGTAAATCAGAAAACCAGGCTCGACGAGCTGCGCGTTGGTGGCGTCTTCCACGAGCACGGTGGCATCGGGCGCATCGAGCGCCGCCAGCATGAGGCGCCCCACCTCCCGGTTCCCGGATGTCTTGGCCCGCGACACGTACAGGAAATGGCGGCCATCAGGCAGGAAGAGGGGCCAGCGATGCGTGATCTCGGTCTTCGGATCGTAGCGGGTCACCGGTTCGGAGGCCCCGCCGGCCGCGGGAACGCGATGGATAGGAGAGGTCAGGTTGGGCGCGAACAGGATGACGCCCTCGCGGCTCCAGCTTCCGCCGCGGCCGGTGGGCGCGTCGGCCAGGACGCGCGGAGAGCCGCCTCTCAGGTCGATGGTCTTGAGCTTCCCATCCGCGAAGTAGCCGAGATACCGGCCGTCGGGCGACCAGAAGGGGTACCAGGCGTCGTAGGTCTCGGGCAGCGGGCGTGCGTCGATCTCCGCGAGACCCCTCAGCCAGATGCTCTTGCGGCCGTCCGGCGCGACGGCCACGAATGCGAGGGTGCTCCCGTCCGGCGAGAGCGTGAGGCCCAGCTCGTCGAACGGCAGGAACGCGTGACCGGGCGGAGGCGTGAGAGTCGCGCGCAGGGCGCGCTGGACCGGCGCGGGGCGTGAGACGTTGGCGATGCCGAGACCGAGCGCCACGACGCCCAGGAGCGCCGCGACACCCCAGGCGATCTGCTCACGCGTCCGGCGTCGCAGCGCGATGGGTGCCGCCGCCAGGCTCTGCGCCTGCGATCCGGATTCCCCGATCCACTGCAGCTCCACGGCGACGTCGTGTGCGCTCTGCCATCGATCGTCGGGATCCTTCTCCAGGCATCTCCTGACCACGTGATCCAGCGCCGGCGGCGTCGCGGGGATGGCCGCGCCGATGGGGGACGGCTGGCCCGAGACGATGGCCGCGATCAGGCTGGTCTTCGAGTTCCCCTGGAAGGCGCGGGTCCCGGTCGCCATCTCGTAGAGAAGGGCACCGAGCGCGAAGATGTCGGTGCGGGGCCCCACCTCCGCCCCTTCGAGCTGCTCGGGCGCCATGTACTGGAACGTCCCCAGGATGGCCCCCTCGGCCGTCAGCGGACGCGCTTCGGGAGCCAGCGCCGTCTGCATGAGCGAGGAGCTGCCTGCCAGTCCGCTGAGGGGCGGGGGCTCCGCGGCGGCGGTCCTGGCCAGCCCGAAATCGAGCAGCTTGGCCCCCCCCCGTGTCAGGATCACGTTGCCCGGCTTCAGATCGCGGTGAACGATCCCCTGGCGGTGCGCCGCTTCGAGCGCGGAGGCGATCTGCCGGCCGTACCGGAGGACCTCGTGGATCGGCAGCGGCCCCTTCTGCAGCCTGTCGGCGAGCGACTCCCCTTCCAGCAGCTCCATCACCAGGTAGAGACCGGCGGGACGGGCCTCGGCGGCCTGTGAGGGCAGGTGGCC
Source organism: Candidatus Polarisedimenticolia bacterium (assembly GCA_050747525.1). Classification (GTDB taxonomy): domain Bacteria; phylum Acidobacteriota; class Polarisedimenticolia; order JACPZX01; family DASXTC01; genus JBOGOC01. The sequence goes on from JBOGOC010000015.1 coordinate 4,874, forward strand.
CACGTCGTACAGCGTGCAGATGTGCGGATGGTTGAGCGAGGAAATGGCTTTGGCCTCGCGCTCGAACCGAAGACGCAGCTGCTCGTCACCCGCCTGCGCGGCCGGCATCACCTTGATGGCGACGTCACGGTTGAGGCGTGTGTCGCGGGCTCTGTGAACCACTCCCATTCCGCCCGAGCCGAGAGGCGCGACGATCTCGTACGGCCCAAGCTTGGTTCCCGGCGGCAGGCTCATGAGCGCGGGAGGGTATCCCAGGGAAGGCTGACCGGCAAGGTCCGGCGATCAGGACCCTGCCGGCTCGCAGACGAGATCGACGCGCGCCAGCACGCTCCCGTTCTCGTCGCGGGCCTCCACCGCCCATGCGCCCGTCTGGTAAAGGGTCTTCCGGCTGTGCGTGCGCCAGTCGGGCCCTCCCAGCTTCAGCGGGATGGTCTGCTGCACGCGTCCCTCGTGCAGCCAGACATGTCGGATGCTGCCACCCGATCGGCCACCCACCACGCGGGTCGAAAAGAGCGCGGCCTCACCGCTCCTGAACCGGTTCTCCTCGCTCACCAGGCGCCGCATCTCCATTCTTTTCCCCACTCCATACTCGGGCACGCCGAGCGGCGCGGACCGGAGAACGGCCGCCTTCTTCGCCACGGCGGCCTGCTTCGGCACGACGGTGGGCGGAGGCGCCGTGGCCGGATCCGGAAGCACGATGGGCGGGACCCGATCCGGCGGAGCGGGGGCCGCCTCGGCGGGCGGCGCCATCGGCTCGGCCACCCCCGCTTCGGCACGCGCCCGGAAGAAGAGGCCGTACACGCCGGCGGCTCCCGCCAGGATCACCAGGGAGGCCATCCCCAGCGCCAGCGGGCCTATCAGGATCTTCCGGCCCTTCCCGGCGATCGGTGCATGAGCCGCGGGGCCGGCATCGGGCAGAGGTGATTCCTCCGTGGCGCCCTGGCACGCCTCCCGCTCCTCGTCGTACTGCTGGATGATCGCGCGTGGATCGAAGCCCAGGGTCTCGGCGTAGGCGCGGATGTGCAGCTTGCCGAAGGCGCGGCCCGGAAGCGCGCGGAAGTCGCTTCGCTCCAGCGCCTCGAGATAGTCGAGTCCGATCCCGGTCGCCGATGCGATCTGCTCGATGGTCATGCCGCGTGACACGCGCTCTTGCCGCAGCCGTTCGCCGAAGCTGGACATCGCTGCAGTCTACGGCCGCCCGCGCGCGGCTTCAAGAATGACGCGGGCTTCCGCCGGAGGCATACTGTCCCCTTACCGGTCAGGAAGGCGGCGGCATCTGGGCACACGCGTGACGAAGGCAGACAGAGAGGACCGTCCGGCGCAGTCGGCCGTCGGCCTGCTCGCGGGAGCGTTCCTGCTCTCCGGCGCCGCGGGCCTGATGCACGAGGTGGTCTGGGTCCGGCTCCTGGGGCACGTCTTCGGGGTGACCGCCTTCGCCGTGGGGACGGTGCTGGCCGCCTACATGGGAGGGCTGGCCCTGGGAGCGTGGCTCGCCGGGCGGCGAGCCGGCCGCCTCGAGGCTCCCGCGCGTCTCTACGCCTGGATCGAGATCGGCATCGGGCTGTTCGCGGTGGCGGTCCCCTTCCTGCTGGATGCCATCGAGCCCCTGTACGGCTGGCTGTGGCGCCGCTTCCACGTCTCGTTCCTGGCGTTCAGCGCCGTGCGCTTCGTGCTGGCCGGCGGCATGCTGCTGGCCCCGACGGTCATGATGGGGGCCACGCTTCCTCTGCTGGTGGAACACTTCGCGAGACGGTTCGGCCGCCGCGCGGCACCCGAGTGGCTGTACACGGTGAACCTGGCCGGCGCGGCGCTGGGAGTCGCCTCCGCCGGTTTCCTCCTGCTCCCCCTGCTGGGCGTGCGCGGGACGATCGCGGTCGGTGCCCTGGTGAACATCGGCGTGGGGGCCGTCGTGCTGACCTTCGCATCGAAGGGAGGCCGGGCCGATGCAGCCGCCGCACCGGCTGCCACCCCGTCGCCCGCGCCACGATCGCCTCGCATGGCGACGTTCCTGCTCGCCGCGGCTTTCGTCTCCGGGTTCACCTGCCTGGCGTCGCAGGTGGCCTGGACGCGTCTCGTCTCGCTGCTCATCGGGTCCACCACCTATGCCTTCAGCACGGTGCTGCTGGTCTTCCTGGTGGCGCTGGCCGCGGGGAGCGCCTGGGTGTCGCGGCGGGCAGGCGACCCGGCAGGCTCCCGCCGGCAACTCGCGATCCTGAGCCTTTCTGCGGCGGCGGCCCTGACGGCCGCCGTGATCGCCGTCAATCACTGGCCGACCTGGTACTGGCGCGTGTTCAGCACGGTGGATCCCGGCAGCATCCCCGGCGTGGTGGCCGTCAACGTGGCCTGCATCTCAATCATCCTGATGCTTCCTCTTCTCTTGGCGGGGACCCTCTTCCCCCTCACGCTCGCGGCGGTACGGGCCGGCGACCCTCGTGACGCGGCGGGGGCTGTGGGTCGGCTGTGCGCCGTGAACACGGTGGGAGCCATCCTGGGATCGGTGCTGGGCGGATTCGTGCTGGTGCCATGGATCGGGTCGTCCGGATCGCTCAAGGCGCTCGCCTGGGTAACGGCGATCTTCGCCGGCTTCTGCGCGGCCCCGATCAACTCGGCGCGGCTGAGGCCCGCGATCGGCCTGGGCGTGGCCGCCGTCACGGCGGCCCTGTTCCTGGCCCCCGCCTGGGACCAGAAACTGCTGAACGCGGCGATCTACGAGCCGCGCGCCGGCCTGGATCCCAGGGACAAGAACCGCAAGGACACCATCGCCTACCATCGCGAAGGGCCCACCGCCACCGTGATCGTGATGGACCGCCCTCCCGCAGATCGCTATCTGCGCATCAACGGGCGTGTGAACGGCAGCAACGGCTTTCGCGATATCGCCACCAACGTCCTGCTCGCGCAGATCCCGCTCCTGCTGGCGCCGCGGGCCGACGACGTGCTGGTGGTGGGGCTGGGGACAGGGGTCACGGCCGGAGCGGCGCTGCAGTCACCGGCGCGGCGCGTGACGGTGGTGGAGCTGGAGCCCGCCGTGGTGGAGGCCTCGCGGCTGTTCGACGCCGACAGCCACGCGCCCCTGAGTGATCCGCGGCTGAGGCTTCTGGCCGACGACGCCCGCCACATCCTGGTCGCCTCCGACGAGACCTTCGACGTGATCGTCTCCGAGCCGTCGCACCCGTGGGTCTCCGGCGTGGCCAACCTCTTCACGCAGGATTTCTTCCGGCTGGCGGCCGGAAGGCTGCGCGAACGAGGCGTCTTCGCGCAGTGGCTGCAGACCTACCAGATCACGCCCGAGACCTTCCAGTCGATCCTGGCCACCTTCCAGTCGGTCTTCCCGGAAGTGATGATCTTCCGCTCGGTGGGGACCGATCTCATTCTGATCGGCTCACGGCAGCCCGTCCCGATCGACCTGGCCGGCATGGAGAGTCGGTGGAGAGACCCCGCCGCGTGCAACGAGATGGCCCGCGTCGGCCTTCCGCGCCCCGAAAGCCTGCTGGCGCACTTCGTGACCGGCCCCGCCGACGTGCGCGCCATGGCGGCCGCCGGCCGGATCAACACCGACGACAACATGCTGGTGGAGTTCCGCGCCCCCGCGGGCGTGCTTCGCCAGGAGGATCCGCAGGAGAACGATGTCTTCGCGCACATCGCGTCCACTCCGGTGGAAACGGTGCTCCTGGATGCGCAGCTCCTGCTGCACCGCCCCGACAGCCTGCGCGCCCTGGTGAAGGCGCTGGAGGCGCGGCGCTGGCCGGCCGACAAGTACCAGAGGATGCTGGCGGAGCTGTGAGCCGCCCCGCCCCCGCGCTCGTCGTCCTGGTCTTCGCGGTGCTCACCCTGATCTGGGGCACCACCTGGGCGGCCATCCGCGTCACTCTCGAAGGGATCCCGCCGCTCACGGGCGTGGCGCTGCGTTTCGGCGTGGCGTCGATCCTGCTCCTGGCACTCATGCGGGCCATGGGGATCCGCTGCACGTGGTCGCGCCAGGAACGGCGCGTCTGGCTGCTCAACGCGACTCTCGCGTTCGCCGGCTCGTACGGCATCGTCCACTGGGCCGAGCAGTACGTCCCCTCGGGGCTGGCTTCGGTGCTGTTCGCCACCTTCCCCCTGTTTGTGGCCATCCTCGCCCATCATGCGCTGCCAGGGGACCGGATCACGCCCGCGCGCGGGGCGGGGATCGCCATCGGGTTCGCGGGCGTGGCGGTGATCTTCTCGGAGGATCTCACGCGTCTGGGAGGCCAGCACGTGGGGCTCGCCTCCGTGGTGATGCTGGGTTCTCCGCTGGTCTCGGCGATCGCCAGCGTGGGGGCCAAGCGCTGGGGCGCCGGCATCCATCCCTTCTCCATGACCGCGGTTCCCATGGGCATCGCCGCCGTGATGATGGGCGTGCTGGCCGCGGTGGTGGAGCGCGACCGCCCACTGCTGCTGGCGCCGCGGCCCTTGGCCGCGATCCTGTACCTGGCCCTGTTCGGGTCGGCCATCACTTTCAGCCTCTATTACTGGATGCTCGCGCGCATCCCGGCCACCCGCGTGGCTCTGCTGGCCTTCACCATCCCGGTGGTGGCTGTGGTGTTCGGCGCCCTGGTCATGCACGAGCCGATCACGGGCCGGACGATCGCGGGCGGAGCCCTGGTCATGGCGGGCGTGGTGCTGGCGGTGAGACCAGGCCGGCGGGAACCGCAGCACCGAGCCCCGTAATCAAATTACGCCACGGCGGGTCTACTGGGAGCCTGCCCACTTCGCGCACCCGGCCCGGGATGCCATGAGGTGACTCATGTCCTGTCTGCGCATGACGCTTCCCGTTGCTCTTGTCATGGTTTCGTCGATCCTGCTCTGTCCTCATGGAGAGGCCGCTCTCGCTCCCCTGTTTCCCGACCCGGTCTACCGCGCGGGCGATGGACCGCTCTGGATCACCACGGGAGACTTCAACGGGGACGGCCTGGCCGACGCGGCCGTGAGCAGCTACAGGGTCTACTTCTTCGTTACGAACAACAGCGACGTGCGCGTCTTCCTGGGCGACGGGGGCGGTCATCTCACGCCCTCCAGCAACCCGGGAACGGGAGTGCAGCCGTTCGGCTCCGCCGCCGTGGACCTGAACGGCGATGGAAACGACGACCTGGTGGTGGCCAACTTCGGCTCTTCGGACATCTCGGTCCTGATTTCCCGGGGAGACGGCACCTTCCTCCCCGAAGCGCGCACGCCCGTGGGGAGCTTCCCGGTTTTCGTCTGCGCAGGAGACCTGAACGGTGATGCGCGGGCCGATCTGGCCGTGATCGTGCAGGGGGACAGCACCATCCTTTTGATGGAAGGCGATGGTCAGGGTGCCTTCGTGCCCGCCGGCAGTCTCACCGCGCTGGTCTCGCCGTCGGCCTGCCTGCTGCAGCGCCTCGACGGCGACGCGTCACTCGATCTGGTGGTGGCCAGCTCCGCCATGAACGACGTTTCCGTGTTCCGCGGCGTCGGAGACGGCTCGTTCCACCCGGAGATCCGTTATCCCGTGGGGCGGACTCCAGAGTCGCTCGCGGCGGCCGACTTCGACCAGGACGGCTCGCTCGATCTCGCAGCGGGAAACAACCTCAGCCGCGACATCTCCATCCTGTATGGGCGAGGGGACGGAACGTACGACCCCGAGCATCGAGTGATCTCGGGGATCGCCGGGTCTTCGCTGGCCGCCGGTGATCTGGAAGGAGACGGCATTCCCGACCTGGTGGTGGCTGTTTCCGGATTCTTCACGCAGGGCGGTGCGTTGGGAGCTTCCCTCCACGGCAACGGAAACCGGACCTTCGCCTCTCCCGTGAGCCTCGGCATCGAGGACATCGCCGCGGTGGCCGTCCGCGATCTGGATCGAGACGGCGTGCAGGACCTGCTGGCCAGCAGGTCAGGGAGCCTCGACTTTCCCTACCCCGGGAGCATGGGCCCAGCGCTCCTGGTGAGGCGATCCTCGACGGAAGGCGACCCGCCTCCGCCCGTGGTCACCGAGCTTGGGTCCTCGGAACCTCTGGCCGCAGGCGATCTGGACGGAGACGGCAGGCAGGACCTGATCGCCGTTGTGAACGATCCCTCCTATGCCATCGTTTCCCTGCTCGGCCAGGGGGACGGCCATTTCGTCCAGGCGGACTCTTTGTCCACCTTCCCGCACCCTCTGGTTCTTGGCGACCTGAACGGTGACGACTATCCCGACCTCGTGGGCTTCGGGAGCGCTGCCCGTGTGTTCCTGGGCCAGGGTGACGGGACGTTCCTTCCCGGCACGCAGCCACCCTCCACCGGAGTGCCGATCAGCGGCGCACTTGCGGACGTGAATGGGGACGGGCTCCTCGACCTCCTCCTCGGCTACTCGGCCCCCGCGGAAATCGACGACGGCGACGTCGGGATCCGGCTCGGTCAGGGCGACGGCACCTTCGGTCCCGAGCAGCGCTACGGGGCCGGGCCGTACCCCGATCGTCTCCAGACGGCCGACTTCGACGAAGACGGGGCGCTGGACATCGTGACGACGAATGGTCGCTTCGACACGCTCAACCCCGGGCGCATCTCGATTCTGGACGGCCGGGGAGACGGCACGTTCGAGCCCGAGAGGCGGCTGCTGGAATCCAGCTTGGGCGGAACCGTCCTCGCGGGGGACATGAACGGCGACGGTCATGCCGACCTGCTGGTCGCCAACACGTTCCTGCTTCCTTTCCCGGTGGAGGATCAGAGGTCCTTCCTGCTTTCCGGCGATGGCTCGGGGCAGCTCACGGCCGGCGAGTTCTTCACGACCGATATCATGGCTGCCAATCGCCTGGGAGACTTCGACGGGGACGGCGACCTGGATGTGGCTGATGCGACCCACGTGGTAAGCGCGCCCGTCCTGGTGGTCACCATCAATGACGGGCACGGTCGCTTCGATTCGCCGGCACGGCTCTTCGCGGCGTCCCCTGTGTCCGACGGGCTGGCCGCCGCCGACTTCGACGGGGACGGACGGCTGGACCTGGTGACGGGCGGCCTGTCCGTCCATCTCAACAACGGCCCCTTCCCCAACCTCGCCCCGACCGCCGTCGCGCTGGCCCCCTCCCCGGTCGAGTGCGCGTCGGCCGGCGGCACCCCGGTGCTGCTGGACGGCACCGGGTCCTCGGACGACCAGGGGATCGTCTCGTACGAGTGGCTCCTCGGCGAGACACTCCTGGGCCAGGGGGCGATCCTGCAGGTCGAGCTTCCCCTCGGAGAGCACGAGATCACGCTGCGCGTGACGGACGGCGGAGGCCTGACCGGCACCAGCACCATCCTGGTGCTTGTCACCGACACGGCGCCTCCCTCGTTGACGGTCGCGGCCACGCCCGCGTTGCTCTGGCCCCCCAACGGCGACCACCATGATGTGCACGTGACCGCCGACGCGAACGACGCGTGCGGGCCCGTCTCCGTCGCGCTGGTTTCGATCACCAGCAGCGAGCCCGATCCGGACGCCATCCTGGACGCCGATCCCGGGACGCCCGATTTCGACGTCCGCCTGCAGGCCGACAAGACGGGCCAGACACGTATCTACACGCTCGTCTACCGGACCACGGACGGCTCGGGGCACACGGCGGAGGCGTCCACGACCGTCGAGGTGAGGAAGACGAAACTGCGCCGCTGAGCTGAGCCGAGCAATGACAAACGGGCCCTGGCCGCACGAACGGTCAGGGCCCGTGTTTTTTCACTCCACTTCGTGCGCGAGCCGGAATCTGTGGTAGGGTTCGAGCCTGCAGCGGGACGCACGGAGGAAAAGCCCCATGGAACAGCCCGTTTCGGTCAATCCCTACGAGGCTCCGACCGGCAGGGTCGCGGATGCGCCTGTGGAAGGGATGCCGCCGATGGCCCGGCGCCTCACCCGTCTGGCGGCCGCGTGGGTGGACGGGTTCTTCTACCTTCCCGGCCTGGCTGTGGCGCTGTTCATCTTCTGGCCTCCGGATATCCAGCAGATGGATGGCTGGGGCTTCCTGCTCACGGCCTACGCGTTCTGCATCCCCGTCTTCCTGGTGAACCTGTACTTCCTTCACCGTGACGCGCAGTCGCTCGGCAAGAAGTTCCTGGGGATCCGGATCGCGAGGCCGGACGGATCCCGCGCCTACCTGGGCCGGATCTTCCTGCTGCGGATTGTTGCTCCGGGAGTTCTTGGGTCGATCCCGATTCTGGGCGTGATCTTCGGCCTGGCCAACATGCTCGCCATTTTCCTGCCCGCACGCCGCTGCCTGCACGACTACATGGCGGGCACCGTGGTCGTCCAGACGGCATGATCGACACCCAGCGGCACGTGGAGACCCCCGAAGGGGTCGATCTGCACCTGGTGCCGGCCGGCCCCATGGCGCGCGCGGAAGCGTTCCTCCTGGATTCCTTCCTGCGATTCGCAGTCATCGCCGTGGGAGCGATGGGACTCGCCTTCCTGGAAGTCACGGGAGCCGGACTGTACATGCTCCTGGTGTTCGGGCTCTCCTGGCTCTATCCCATTCTGTTCGAGGTGCTCAACGACGGCGCCACACCGGGAAAGCGGGCTCTGCGGCTCAAGGTGGTGCACGAGGACGGCACGCCGGTGGGATGGACGGGGTCCATCATCCGGAACCTTCTGCGCGCCGCGGACTGCCTCCCCGTCGGCTACGCGGCCGGCTTCATCTGCATGCTTTTCAGCAACGACTTCCGGCGCCTGGGCGACCTCGCCGCGGGAACGGTCGTGGTCCACACGGAAGGGGAGGCCCTGGAAGGGATTCAGCTCACGGTCGCGCCCATCGCTCCTCCCGTGGCGCTGCAGACATCGGAGCGCCGCGCCATCGTGGATTTCGCCAGACGGCTCCCCGCGCTCACGCCGGAGCGGGCCGAGGAGATGGCGCGCCTGCTGCAGCCTCTGACCGGCCCGCTCGATCCCGTCGGGACGCTGCAGGGATACGCCGCCTGGATCGTGGGACGGCGATGAAGCGCGAGGAGTTTCTGGCCAGGCACACCGGATCGTGGAACCGCCTGGAGGATCTCCTGAGGCTGTTCGAGACGCCCCGCCGCCGCCAGAACCTCTCATGGTTGTGGCTCTCCAGCCGGCCACCCGCGCCCGAGGAGTTCGACACCCTCTACCGTCTCGTCTGCCGCCATCTGGCCCTGGCCCGTCACCGCGAGTACGGGGAGGACGTGATCGCGCGCCTCAACGGGCTCGCGCTGCGGGCCTACCGTCACCTCTACAGCGCCCGCCCCGGCCCGGGGAGGACGCTGGCGCGATTCCTCCTGGATGTCGTGCCGGCCACCATCGTGGCACGCTGGCGCATGGTGGCGATCTGCGCGGCGACGTTCTTCATTCCGCTCGTGGCCGGCGGGCTGGCCGTCCACGAAGATCCATTTCTGGCGCGGGCCATCCACGCGCAGGAGGAGATCCGATCCTACGAGCGCATGTACGACCCGTCCTCGGATCACTTCGCGCGCGAGCGAGCCTCCGACACGAACCTCGCCATGTTCGGCTACTACATCGCGAACAACGTCGGCCTCGCCTTCCAGACCTTCGCCTGGGGCGTGACCGGCGGAGTGGGCTCCCTGTTCGTCCTGATGTACAACGGCCTGGCGCTCGGAGCGGTCTTCGGACACCTGACGCAGGTGGGATACGGGGCGACCTTCTATCCGTTCGTGGCCGGGCATGCGGCGTTCGAGCTGACCGGGATCGTGGTCGCGGGGACTGGAGGGCTCACGCTCGGCTGGTCGATTCTCTCTCCTGGCCGGCTCTCCCGCGCCGCGTCGCTCAGGCAGGCCGCCCGTGACGGGGCCACGCTCGTGTCCGGCGCCTTCGCGCTGCTCGTTCTGGCCGCCTTCGTGGAGGCCTACTGGTCTCCCCGGATCTCCGTGCCGGCGGGCGTGAAGTACGCCGTGGGAAGCTGTCTGTGGGTCATGGTGAGCCTGTGGCTGCTGAGGGCGGGGCGCCGTGGATCTTGAGCGCGTGCAGGCGCGTATCCGCCCTCGCCGTCCCTGGGAGGCGGTCGATCTCGGGTTCGCGATGGTCGCCGCCTGGCGCGGGCCGGTCTACCGCCCGTGGCTGGGAGCGGCCCTGCCCGTCATGCTCCTGCTGGCCTCCCTGGGATGGCGGCACCCGTTCGTCGCCAGCCTGATCCTGTGGTGGCTCAAGCCCCTGCTCGATCGCATCCCGCTTCACGTGCTGAGCCATGCGCTGTTCGGGGACGTTCCCACGTGGCGATCAGTCCTCCGGATGCTGCCGCGCCTCTGGGGAAGGTCCCTGGCTTCGGCTTTGATCGCCCGGCGCTTCGATGCCGCCCGCTCCTTCACCATGCCCGTGGATCAGCTGGAGAGAGTGACCGGCTCTGCGCTGCGCGCGCGGATCCGCCTGATCGGGAACCGGCAGCGCGCGGAGGCCGCCCGTCTCACGGCTCTTTCGGCCTCCATCGAGGCGGCGTTGACCATGAGCCTCGTGACGTCGCTGATCTTCATGCTGCCTTCTTCCGTGCTGCGGGATCGGATCGAGGAGGGATTCGAAGGCCTGTTCCTCTACGGCTCCATGACCGACCTGGGAGGATTGGCGTTCCTCGTGCTGGTCTGCCAGATGGCGGCCATCCTCCTGCTGGAGCCCTGCTACGTGGCGGGCGGCTTCTGCCTCTACCTCAATCGGCGCACGCAGCTCGAGGCCTGGGATCTCGAGCTGGCCTTCCGGAACATGGCGGCGAGGCGACCGGCCCCGAGGCTCCGATCGGCCGGTGTGGCCGTGATGGTGATCGCTTCCACCCTGCTCGGCGGAGCCACCCTGGCCCAGGAGCCCGCCGCGGGCGCGGGGCCGATTCTGGAAGAGGAGCGGGGGCAGGCGGCGCCTGCGTACCCTGTCACCGTCTGCCTGACCGAGGGGTGCCGGAAGGCGAACCACGAGATCGCCGAGGTGCTCTCCGATCCGGTGTTCGGATCGACCCGCAAGCTCGCGCGCTGGCGGTTCCGCTCCGAACCGTCCGAGCCGGGGCAGCCTTGGGTCCTCGGAGCCGGCGCGCTGCTAGGGCGCGCCATCGAGCCGGTCCTGTGGGCCTCGGTCCTGATCGGCCTCGTCGCCTTCGTGGTGATGCGACGGCGGCACGACGAGCTGTCCTCGCTGGAGCTGGAGGCGGCGGCGGAAGTGCTCGGGCTGGACGTGCGCCCGGCCTCTCTGCCCCAGGACATCCCGCGCGCGGCCCGGCGCCTGCTCCATTCCGGCCAGGAAGCCGAGGCGATCAGCCTGCTGCTCCGGGGGGCTCTTGCCGAGCTCGCCGCCACCGATCGCCTTCCTCTGCGCAAGGGGATGACCGAAGCGGAATGCGCGGCCATGGCGCGATCCCACGCGTCCCCGGCGCGGGCCGATCTGTTCGGAGAGCTGGCCTCCGCCTGGACGCTCGCGGCATACGGTCATCGCCTCCCCGGGCCCGCGCGGATCGAGGATCTCGCCGACCGCTGGGATCTGCACTTCCGGTCCGCATCGTGACGCCGCGCGCCCGGTTCGTCCTGTTGGCCATCCTCCTCCTGGGAGCCGGTGCCCTGGCGTGGCGGGTCGCCATCAGTCTCGAGCGTGTCGAAGAGGACATCGTCTCTCCGCCGGGGCTGGAAGCCAGGCGCCGCCCCCTGCTGGCGGCGTCACGCTATCTCGTCCGGCAGGGGATCCCGGCGAACCCGAGTGAGCGGCTGGATCAGCCTCCTCCTCCCGGCCACGTCCTGCTGCTTGCCGATCCCGCGGCGGATCTTCCCGGAGGCCTGGTCGAAGAGCTGGCCGCCTGGGTGCGTGGGGGCGGGCACCTGATCGCCGCTCCCTGCCAGGGCCTTGTCTTCGAGGACGAGGAGCCCGTGGCCGGATGGGACCTGCTGGAGGAGCTCGGTCTGGAGGTCCGATGCTTCGAGGACGAGGAGGTCTCTGAGCAGATCAAGGTCCTGTTCACCGATCCCGACGAGTCCCTCAACGTGGACAGTCCCTGGATCGGCGTCACCGACAAGGCCGAAGGAGAGGGCTTCCGCGTCGTCGTGGCTTCGAGCCTGACCCGGGGCGGTGGGCGGATCACGCTGCTGGGCGACGCGGGCGTCTTCGTGAACGATCGCATCCGGTCGCTCGATCACGCGCGGCTGCTCGAGCGTCTCGTCACCCTTCACGGGCCTCCCGCCGGCGTCTGGCTGGTGCACGACGTCGGAACTCCCGATCTGGCCGGGCTCCTGTGGCGGCACGGATGGCGCGCTCTGACGGCCGCGGGACTCGCGCTGGGCCTCTTTCTATGGCGGGCCGGCGCGCGCTTCGGTCCAGGCCTCCCGTCGCCCGCCGCGGGAAGCCGCAGCCTTCTGGATCACATCGACGCCGTGGGGGCGCTGCTGTGGAGACTCAGGCCCGAGGCGCTTCTGGTGGCGGCACGCCAGGCCATGCTTCGGAGGGCAGCCGCGAGGCGGCCCCAGCTCATGAGACTGCCGGCGGCCGATCGCCTCGAGGCGCTGGCGGGCCTGGCCGGAGAACGCGCGCCTCTGGCGCGCCGCGCCCTGGAGGGTTCCGGCGCCGCCGGAGCGGAGGAGTTCACACGCTGGGTCTCCACTCTGGAGACCATCAGGAGGGCCCTGTGATGGATGGACGCACGTCCACGCTCCCCGTGGAGCGCGCGATGGAGGTGGCGCGCGCGCTCGAGGGGGAGGTGAGCAAGGCGATCGTCGGGCAGCGGGAGGTGGTGTCCCAGGTGATCGCGGCCTTTCTCGCGGCGGGGCACGTTCTGCTTGAAGGGGTCCCGGGCCTCGGCAAGACCCTGGCCATCCTCGCGCTGGCCAGGGCCTTCGGCGGGAAGTTCGCCCGCATCCAGTTCACGCCCGACCTCATGCCCAGCGACATCGTGGGGCACACTCTGCTGGACGCCGCCACCGGTCAGTTCCGTGTCAGGTTCGGCCCGGCCTTCACGAATCTGCTCCTGGCGGACGAGGTGAACCGGGCTCCCGCCAAGACACAGTCCGCCTTGCTCGAGGTCATGCAGGAGCACCAGATCACCATCGAAGGCCAGACCTTCCCTCTTTCACGGCCTTTCATGACCCTGGCCACGCAGAATCCCGTCGAGCTGGAAGGGACCTACCCGCTTCCCGAGGCGCAGCTCGATCGCTTCCTGCTCAAGGTGCGGATCTCCTATCCCGAGGAATTGGAAGAGATCGCCCTGGTGTCCGGAGTGACTCAGGGGCGCGTGGGGGACGCGCTGGACGTCTCCATGGTCGGGATGGTTGCTGACGTTGAGACGGTGGCGGGCCTGCAGGAAGTGGTGGCCGGCCTCACGGTGGACGAGAGGGTCGCGGGATACGCCGTGCGCATCGTTCGCGCCACTCGGACGTGGCAGGGGATCTTCCTGGGGGCCGGGCCGCGGGGGGGCATCGCGCTTCTGCGCGTCGCGCGTGCCTTCGCCCTGATGCAGTCGCGCGACTTCGTGACCCCCGACGACGTGAAAAGAGCCGCGCTTCCGGCCCTGCGCCATCGCGTGGTGCTCGCCCCCGACCTGGAGATGGAAGGACAGGAGGTGGACGAGGTGATCTCCCGCATCGTGGAGACCGTCGAGGTGCCGCGGCGATGATCCTCCCCGCCCCGCCTCTCATCGCCGGAGCGTCCGTGCTGGCGGGGCTGGGGCTGGCCGCTTCCTTCTGGCCCGCCTCCGCGGGCGCATGGGGGGCCGCCGCCGTCGGCCTGGCGGCCGCGGCGCTGCTCGATGCGTGGCGCGTTATGCGGAGGCCCGTTCCTCTCGTGCGGCGGAGCGTGATCGGCTCCCTCCCTGTCGGCTCGTGGACCCCGGTGAGCCTCACCGTGGAATGGCCGCGCCCGGGGAGGGTCATGGTGGAGATCTTCGATCACCATCCGGCCGCGGCGGAGACGCAGGGACTGCCGGCGCGCGCCGGCCTGTCGTCCGGGACGCTCACCTCCATCGTGTACAGGCTGCGCCCGCTGGAGCGAGGGCCGGCGAGGTTCGGCCCGGTGGACCTCCGTCTGCTCAGTCCCTGGAGGATGTGGCAGAGGCGATGCCTCGCGGGAGAGCCGGTGACCGTGCGCGTCCTGCCGGACTTCCGGCCGCTCACCCGCTACGCTCTCCTGGCGGTCGACAACAGGACCAGCCAGCTCGGCGTGCGTCTGCGTCCACGGCGCGGCGAGGGCCTGGAGATCCATCACCTGCGCGAATACCGCGTCGGGGACACCTTGCGGCAGATCGACTGGAAAGCCACGGCGCGGCGCATGCGCCTCATCTCCAGGGAATACCAGGACGAGCGCAACCAGCAGGTGGTCTTCCTTCTGGACTGCGGCCGGACCATGCGCGCCGTCGATCAGGGCGAGGCCCATTTCGAGCATGCCCTGCGCAGCCTGCTGCTGCTGGCCTATGTCGCGCTCAGGCAGGGAGACGCCGTTGGCCTGCTGACGTTCGCGGGCCACGACATGTGGTTTCCTCCGGTCAAGGGGCGTTCCGCCATGAGATCGATTCTGGATGCTCTGCATGACCTGAAGACCTCCACGGAGGCGGGCGACTACCTCGCGGCGGCCGCGCGTCTGTTGACGAAGCAGCGCCGGCGTTCGCTGGTCGTGCTCATCTCCAACCTGAGGGACGACGACGGCAGCGAGATCTCGGCGGCCATGCGTCTCATGGCGCGCCGCCATCTCGTGCTCCTGGCCAGCCTCAGAGAGACCGCCATCGATGACGAGCTGAACGCTCCCGTCAGCACCTTCGAGCAGGCCCGCCGCCGCGCCGCGGCGCACCACTATCTTCAGGCTCGCCACCGGGCTCACGCGTCCCTGCGGGGACGGGGCCTGCGCTACTGCGACGTCGCTCCGCGCGACCTTCCGGTGGCCCTGGTGAACCGCTACCTGGACATCAAGCGAACCGGCGCACTCTGACGCGGCCCGGGCCGCCCCTGTTCCTTGACCGTCTGCGGGCAATTGCCCTAAAGTACGGGGGTTCGGCGGCCCTCCGGGCATCGGATGGGGCGTGGCCAAATGGTAAGGCAGCGGACTCTGGATCCGCGATTTGGAGGTTCGACTCCTCCCGCCCCAGCCACCTCCACGGGACCCGCCCCGGAGGGCAGCTCGTGAGCGACGAAGCGCGCTTCAGCAATTTCATCCGGCAGATCGTCGAGGCCGACCTGGCCTCGGGCAAGCATGCCGGCGTGGTGACGCGCTTCCCCCCCGAGCCCAACGGCTACCTGCACATCGGGCACGCCAAGTCGATCTGCCTGAACTTCGGCATCGCGCGCGACTACGCCGGCCGGTGCCACCTTCGGTTCGACGACACCAACCCCGTCAAGGAGGACGTCGAGTACATCGAGTCGATCCAGGAGGACGTCCGGTGGCTGGGGTTCGACTGGGGCGAGCACCTCTATCACGCGGCCGACTACTTCGAGCGCCTCTACGAGTGGGCCGAGCTGCTGGTCCGCAAGGGGGCCGCTTTCGTGTGCGACCTGTCGGCCGACGAGATCCGTCAGACGCGCGGCACGCTCACCGAGCCGGGGCGCGAGTCCCCCTACCGCGGCCGCGGCGTGGAGGAGAACCTCGATCTGCTGCGCCGCATGCGCGCCGGCGAGTTCCCCAACGGCGCCCGCGTCCTCCGCGCGAAGATCGACATGGCCTCGCCCAACCTGAACATGCGCGACCCGGTCATGTACCGCATCCTGCACGCGCCGCACCATCGCACGGGAGACGCCTGGTCCCTGTACCCCACGTATGACTGGGCGCACGGCCAGTCCGACGCCATCGAGGGGATCACCCATTCCCTGTGCACCCTGGAGTTCGAGGACCACCGGCCGCTGTACGACTGGTTCCTGGATCAGCTCGACCTGCCGCACCGTCCGCGGCAGATCGAGTTTGCGCGCCTGAACCTCAGCTTCACCGTGCTGAGCAAGCGGATGCTCAACGAGCTGGTGACCACCGGGGCGGTGTCGGGCTGGGACGATCCGCGGATGCCCACGCTGGCCGGCCTGCGGCGGCGCGGCTTCACGCCCGAGGCGATCCGGCTGTTCTGCGACCGCATCCGGGTGGCCAAGGCCGACAGCCTCGTGGACATGGAGCTGCTGGAGAACACCCTGCGCGAGGATCTCAACACCCGCGTCCCGCGCGCCATGTGCGTGCATCGCCCGCTGAAGGTCGTGCTGACCAACGTCGGCGAGAACGATGTCCGGGAGATCGAGGTTCCCAACTTCCCCGACGATCCCTCGCGCATGGGGCACCGCCGCATCCCCTTCTCGCGCGAGGTGTACATCGAGCGGGAGGACTTCATGGAAGATCCACCCAAGAAGTTTCACCGGCTGGCTCCCGGGAAGGAGGTGCGGCTGCGCTTCGCCTACGTCATCCGGTGCGACGAGGTGGTGAAGGACCCGGCCTCCGGCGAGATCACGGAGCTTCGCGGGCGCATCGATCCCGCCACGCTCGGCGCCGCTCCCGAGGGGCGCAAGGTCCCGGGGACCATTCACTGGGTCTCGGCGGCCCATGCCATCCCGGCGGAGCTGCGCCTGTACGACCGGCTCTTCCGTGTCCCCAACCCGGCATCCGGGGGGGACTACAAGGCGCACCTGAATCCCGCCTCGCTCGAGGTGCTCACGGGCGCGCGCGCCGAGCCGTCGCTCGCGAACGCGAACCCGGGGGATCGGGTGCAGTTCGAGCGCAAGGCCTTCTACGTGGCCGACGCGAAGGACTCGCGCCCGGGCCGGCCGGTGTTCAACCGGATCGTCGCGCTGCGCGACACATGGGCGAAAATTGCGGGGGGAGCATGAGAGGACGGTCGGTGGTCATGGTCGTCGGTCTGATCCTCGCGTGCGCCGCGATTCCCGCCGCTGCCGCGGCCCCGGAGAAGATCCTGCTGCGGGCCGGGCGGCTGCTGGATCGCTCCGTGCGCGACAACGTGGACATCCTGGTGGAGGGGAACCGCATCGTGCAGGTGGGCACCATCCGGAGCGTCCCCTCCGGGGCGCGCGAGATCGACCTGCGCCGGCGCACGGTCCTGCCCGGCCTCATCGACTCGCACACGCACATCTGCCTGACCCCCGACTACACGCGGCGCAATCCCGTGCTCACCAAGACCGCCGCCCAGAGGGCCCTCGAGGGGATGCGCGCCGCGCACGACGACCTGATGGCCGGCTTCACCACCCTGCGCGATCTGGACAACGAGGGGGCCGACATGTCGGACGTGGCGGTGCGCGACGCCATCAAGAGCGGCCTCTTCCCCGGCCCGCGCCTCTTCGTTTCGGGCTGGGCCCTCAGCATCACGGGCGGCCACATGAACCTGACCGGCCTGGCCCCTGAAATCGATCGCAGGCTGCCGCAGCTCGCCATCATGGTGACCGGACCCGAGTCGATGCTGGCCGCCATCCGCGACCAGGTGAAGGCGGGCGTGGACTTCATCAAGATCTACGCCACCGGCACCCTGTCTCACGTCGATCCGGAGACACTCGACACGCTCGCCCAGTTCAGCGAGGAGGAGATCCGGGTGATGGTGCGGGAGGCGGCGCGCTGGGGGAAGGACGTGGCCGCCCACGCCTACGGCGGCCCGGGAGCGCGCAACGCCGCGGCCGCGGGCGTGCGCAGCATCGAGCACGGGATGATGCTGGACGACGCCACGCTGGATCTCATGGCCTCCTCCGGGACGTGGTGGAGTCCCACCATGACCGTCTACCTGCCCGGCGAGGACGCCTCGGAGACCGAGCGCGCGTTCCGCAACCGGATCGTGGAGCGCCACCGTGACACCTTCACCCGCGCCATGCGCCGCGGCGTGCGGATCGCCTTCGGCACCGACATCGGGGCGGTGCCGCATGGCGAGGGATGGCGTGAGCTGGAGCGTATGGGCGAGTACGGGATGAGCCCCCTGGAGGTGATCCGATCGGCCACCGTGTCGGGCGCGGAGCTTCTGCGCCGCGGGAAGGACCTCGGGCGCATCGCTCCGGGCTACCTCGCCGACATCATCGCCGTGGATGGCGCTCCGGATCGCGACCTGAAGGCGTTGCGGCGCGTCCCCTTCGTGATGGCGAACGGGTCGGTGGTCAAGGACGACTAGACATCCCTTTTCATCGGTCGCACTCGATACCAGGTTGCCACGACAGCCAACGCGAACAGGACATAGGCAACCGTGAACGCCCATTCTGGAAAGTCGTAGTACATCACGCGGTGGATCCAGCGCGCCATGAAGCTGCGTTCGCCGTGCGCGCCGCGCAGCGCGTCCTCCCAGACGGTCAGCGGGCACCAGATGCCCATCAGGGCTTCGCAGGCAACGAACACGACCGCCGCGAGGTGCGCCGCGCGGAACCAGAAGTGACGCACCCATGCCCATTCCGCGATCGCCCCCAGCCAGATGAGCACCAGGCCACCGCCGACGAACAGCACGAAGGCGAGGTGCAGGACGAGCACGATGTCCGCGAGCATTACCGCCAGTCTCCGGAAGCCACGAACGCGCCCCAGAAGAAGGGATGCGTGGCCGCGCCACGCTCCCTGTGCGCCTGAATCATCCGCAGCCCCGCCTGCCGCACCGCGTCGACGGTGGACAGGCCGGCGATGCGCCCCTCGTGCAGGTGCTTCATCCATATGCCCGCCGCCCCATCGTCGACGGCCCAGAGACTCATGATGGCGGTTCGCGCCCCCGCGATCTCCAGAGCGCGGCGCAGACCTAGCAGTCCTTCTCCACCGACGATCTCCCCGGTCCCCGTCTCACAACCCGACAGGACCGCCCAGTCAACGCCTTCGAGATCGATCATGGCGATCTCTTCCGCCGTCAGCAGTCCGTCGTCCTGTCCCGAGGCCGCGGCGCGGCGCCGGTTGGCTCCGGCCAGCGCCAGGCCCGAGAGCCTGAGTGGCGGGTCCGCGGGGGGCACGTCCTCGTTATCCTGAAGCGCATCGAAGGACGACGGGCAGGACTCCTGCAGGAAGAACCCATGGGTCGCGATGTGAAGAAGCGTGCTTCCAGGCGCCTTCTTCCGGAACGAGGCCTCCGTGGCCCCCCGGCCCTCGAGCACGGTGACGTCTGCCCGCCCTCGCCACAGGGCTTCGACATGTCGCGCCTCGCGCCGCGTCCCGGGGAGAGGCTCGAACCTGCGCGAGGCAAACGCACGGCATGCCGGGGCGGGCAGGCCTCCACCTCCGGGATCACCGGTATCGGGCGCGTCGAAATCGGCCCCGCCCATCACGAGCACCGACTCCTCCCGTGGCGTTCCCTTCTCTCTGGTCAGGCTGCGCTCGGCCGACAGGCACTGGCGTCGCTGGCCATCCTCGATCAGATACCCTCCCTCGGCCCCGGGAAGGGAGTCGAACGCCACCAGTCCGACCGCCGCGTCGGGAACCAGAAGAACGAGGTGCCTGTCCTTGATCATCGGCTCGACGGGATCCCACAGAAGCTCCCGGAGCCGCTCTCCCGCCTTGCGATAGCGTGGCTCCGATTCTGCGGGCGGCCCAGTCCTGGGGTCCTTTCCTGCTTCTGTTCTCCATGCGTGGATCGCCGCATCCAGAGCGTCGGCTGTGGACAGCTCGACGACAGTAGGAGCGGCGCGGCCATCACGCAGGACCAGGGCCAGGTAGCGCGGCTCGTCGGGGGCCCCCTTCAACGCCAGATGACTGTAGCGGACGTACGACACCAGGGCCGCGTTCTCCGGCAGCGACGCGGTCACCTCCTTCAGGCCGACGGCCGCCGTGTCCGGGACTCCGGATCGCTGCCGCGAGACCATCGTGTCCAACACGAGGGCGCGTGACCGGATCAGCTCGTCCCACACCTCGCTCGTCACGGAAGACGGCAGCGCCGCGCCGCCGCGGCTCGAGACCAGCGCGGTGAGGGCCACGTCGAGGCCGGTGGTCCGTGAGCGTTCGTAACGCACGGCGTCCATGTCCGACAGACGCTGCGCCGTGGCGACGAACCCCTGGCGCGCGGTGCGCTCGGCCTGCAGCGCCACGTCGATAGCCCCGGCCAGGTCCTCCCTGGCCCAGGCAAGCAGCGCATACTGCGCGAGGGTATCGGCCCGTTCGCGCAATCCGGTTCGTGGGTCGGCCTGCTGGATCGCCAGCGCCAGGCGGAAGCCCCTCTCCGCCTTCTCCCACGCCCCCTCGCGCGTATCCAGTCGAGCCAGGCGGGCCAGGGAGCGGGCGACGAGCGGATGGTCCGGGCCGAAAGCTCGCGTGCGGATGTCGAGGGCGCGCTCCAGCCGGATCCGCGCGGCGCGAGGGCTCCCTGTGGCCTCCAGGACACCCGCCAGCTTCTCCAGGCTGAGCGCAATCCTCGGATCCCGGGGCCCGAAGCGCGCCTCCCGGATCGCCTGCGCACGATCGAGGTGGCGCATGGCATCCAGGGGTCTGCCCCTGCGCAGGGCCAGACTTCCCAGACGGTCCAGCGACATGGCCACCTGCGGGCTGTCCTGGCCGGCGGTCCGCTGCCGCTGGGTGATCGAAGCCTGCAGATAGCCACTCGCCTTGTCCAGATCACCCAGGATCCCGTGCATCACTCCCAGGTAGTCGAGCGACGCCGCAATGCCCGCCGGATCGAAGTCGGGATGATCCCTCCAGATCGAAAGAGCCTCCTCGTGCAGCGCGATGGCGGCTGCGTAGTTGCCTTCGAGGCGCAGGATCTCCGCGACCTGGTAACAGCTGGACCCGGTGATGGGGGCCCTCGCACCCGCCCGGAGCCGGCGTATCGCCAGGGCCCGCTCGGCCTGGACGAGCGCGCTGCCGTAATCCTCGGCCAGTGTGAGTACGTTCGCCTGATGCGCGAGCGTGTCGGCCAGGCGGTGATCGTCGGTGGAGAGGAGCTTCTCCTTGAGCGCGATGGCGGCCCCGGCTCGCGAGATCGCCTCGCGAAGGCGTTCGGGCCGGGGATCCAGCGAGACAGCTTTCATCAAATCGTCGATCGCCTCGGCCTCCGCGAGGGTTCCCTTCTGCGGCCCGGAGGCGGCCTGATCGGCGCGGGCGCGTGCCTCCCACCAGGTCGCCTCGATGCGGGCCGCGTCCGGAGGCGATCCGCCTGACTGGAAGACTCCCGGCCGCAGGCCCGCCGATCCTCCCAGACGGGATGTGGCGGTGCTGGCGATCAGAAGAACGACGGCCAGGGCGGCCGATCTCCAGCCAGGCCGATCCGCGGGCGTCATGGATCTCCGGGGCGCAGCACCTCGAAGTCGTACAGAAGAGGCTCGGCCTCGCTCTCCGCGCGAAGGCGGATCACCATCACGTACGCTCCTGGCGCCTCGAGGACCGGCAGGTCGATGAAGAAGGATCTTTCGCGATCCACGCGCGCCAGGCGCCCGAACCCGGCCACGAGGCTGCCGTCGCCCCGCCGCAGAGTCACGTCGAGATCCCCCTCGTCCACGTCCAGCGGAAGGAGCACCCGCGCCGGCCACGGGCCGCTCCCCTTCAGCACGGGATGCACATGAGCGCCTCTGACCGGAGCAGCGAAGAGAACCGTCCCGCCCGGTGAGGCCCCCACCGGCGCCGGACGACCGCGCGGCGCCAGGAGCCAGGGACTCACCGCCAGGCCGGCCACCGCCGCGGCCGCGGCAGCCCACATAGGCCAGCGTCTGCGCGGAGACACTTCCAGGGAGTCAACCCGTGCCGAGCGGAGAGCCTGCAGGTCCTGGCGGCAGGCGGCGCATCCTTCAAGATGGGACCCCAGCGCGGCGCGCTCCTCGGTCGACACCGCGCTCTCTTCGTCCTCGTACTGGACCAGACGCTCGGCCGGGACATGGTCCTTGCAGCTCTGGAGGATCAGGCTCTTCGCCATGGACGACAGGGCCTCGGCCTCCTGGCGGCAGGCGGGGCACTCCGTCAGGTGCGCCTCGATGCCCAGGCTGGTCTCCGGATCCAGGTGGCCCGCCACGTGCCAGGCCAGCAGATGAGGATGCGCCGCGTCCGCCGTCATGGCTTCTCCTTCTGCTCCTTGCTGCGCGTGCCATTGATGGAGACCAGCCCGGCCGCCGATCGGAACGCCAGGCGGCAGCGGAAGACACGCACCTTCACGGCCCCTTCGCTCACGCCCAGCCGCGCACCGACGTCCCTGTACGAAAGCCCCTCCACGAAGATCCAGCGGAGCAGCTCGCGGCAGTCGGCGGGGAGCCGCGAGAAGATGTCCAGATTGCGAAGGTGCTCCTCGGTCCAGAGAAACGACTCCTCGGGATGGGACCACCTCGCGACGGACGGCACCGCCTCGGGATCGAGCGGCTGCTCGTCGCGGCGCCTGCGCAGGTGCTCGAGGCAGGTGTAGCGCGCGACCCGGGCGGCGTAGGTGCGCAGCGACGACTCACCCCGGAATTGTCCCGCTCCCAGGTTGACCAGCAGGCGCATCAAGGCATCCTGCACGAGATCGCTTTCGACGGAGGGGCCGAACCGGAAGGCGCGCACCGACGTCTCCACCGTCTTGCGGATGGAGGACACGGCGTCGATGTCCCCTCTGAGAAACGCGTCGGGTCCTGGAAGATCGGGCGGCGTGGTCATGCTCGCTCCTTTGGGCTCTCACAATATACGCGCAAGAAGGCTCGGGCTCATCAAACTTGTAACCTCCTCCATCGCCACGACACTGAAGGGGAGCACCAGGGCAACGGGTCCAGACCGCGACGCTCCAGGTGTGACCGTCCAACGACCGGCACACAGGAGGAAGCAGATGAGATCACATGGGAAGCTGGTGTCCGCGGCCATTGTCATGCTGCTGGTGACGTTCGCCGTCGCCGCTCCGGATTCCAAGCCCACCGCTCCGGCGAACGATCCCTACGTCGACGCGTCGCCTCTGGTCACGCAGGCACCCACTGAGCGCGTCCCCTGCTCCATCTATTCGAGCACCTGCTACCAGGAAGGCCGACGGTGCGGCCCTCAGGGAGCCAAGTGCTACTGCTCGTTCCATTCGTCTACCGGCTGGATCTGCGGAGGCGCACTCCCCTAGCAGCCGGCGCATCCAGGTGACCAAGGGAGGGGCCGACCGGCAGACCCCTCCCTCTTCATCCTTCGAGTGTCTGTCACATGCGTGCTGCGTCGTGTGGCCTCCTTCTGATCACCGCCTGCTCGGTGGCGGGATCCACCCCGGACCGTCTGGAGCTGACGTTCGAGCGGACGGTGGGGAACATCGAGCAGTCCACCGAGCGGCTGCTGCCTCACCCCGCCACCGGCGGCGATACATGGCAGGGGCGCATTCCCCGTCGCCTCGAGCAGGACATCGCCTCGCTGGGGACGGATCATTTCGTACCCTTCCGGGTCGACTACGAGAACGGCGTGGCCGCGCGCGCCTGGTGCGACACCGACCTGGACGGCGACCTCTCCGATGAGCCGCCGCGGCCGCTGGCCGGGCACCCATCTGGCCCCGATGTCCGCTCGTTCCTGGTGGAGCTTGCCTGGACGGCGCGCCACCAGGGCAAGGACATTCCGGTGAACTCCACCGTGCGCGTCGTGCTGGAGCCCATGCCGGAGATCGGCGGCCCGCCCTCCACGGGCCCCCTCTATCGCCTGCAGACGGTCTTCGCCATGATGGGGACCGCGGTCCTGGAAGGGGCGCCTCACCGCGCGTTCCTGCTGGACGGCGACGGCGACGGTCTGATCACCTCCAGCCTGTCGGACGGGCTGTTCGTCGATCTCGACGACGACGGACGCGTGGTGGTGGATCAGATGTCCGAGGAGTTCGGATCCCTGCGCGTTCCCTTCGTGATGGGCCGGCGCACCTACCAGGCCGGCACCGTGGATCCCGACGGCCGCCGCCTCGTCCTGCACCTGGGCGCTCCCGCGGAGCCGCTCCCCCCGGCTCCGCGCGTCGATGGGCCCGCCCCCGACTTCTCTCTCCTCGATCTCGAGGGGCGCGTCCGTCGCCTGCGGGATCGGCGTGGACACTGGGTCTTCCTCTACTTCTGGGCCTCCTGGTGCCCCGCCTGCGAGGACCAGGCCGAAGAGCTGGCCCGCCTGCGCCGCGACTACGGCCCCCGAGGGTTCGAGATCCTCGGTGTGTCCTACGACACGCAGCACCAGGCCATGCGGTCCTTCCGCGAGCGGCACGCGCACGACTGGCCCACCTCGTTCAGCGGGCGGATGCTGTGGGAAGACCCGGTGGGCCGGCTGTACCGCCAGCACGGGAGCGGCGTCGGCTACCTGGTCCGCCCCGACGGGATCATCGATGGGATCTTCTCGTCCGCTCCCGACCTCCGATCACGGCTGGAGGCAGTTCTTGTCCGTTCATGAGGAACCGAGAAAGGCGCGCCCGGTGGCGTCCCGCCAACCCGGCCGACGCGCCTCATGCACCGCACCGCCCCGGCCGGCGACTCCTGCCGCGCCAGGAAGGCTGCGGCGGGAGGAGTGTGCATGCGGTTCCCATACGGCGGAAAGGCCGGATGGCTGGCTCTGGCCATCCTGGCGTTCAACATGGCGGCGGCCGCCCCGGTGGACAAGGCCCCGCTCGAGAAGATCCGGCGCCCCACGCTGGACGATCTGACGGCTCACACCAAGATGGAGCGTTGGCCTGACGGCTCCATCCAATGGAAGCGCAGCTTCAAGAAGGCGATCCCCTGGGACGAGTATCTGGCTGCCCTGGAGGCCGAAGGGCCCTTCGAGTACGACTTCACCGGAGACGTCCCGGTCATGCGGCGGCCCGCGGGAGCATCATGGGGGGCGGCTCTCTCCAGGGCCGCCCCCTCTTTCCCCGCCGCTCTGGACGCGGGGAGGGACCTCTGGTAGCCTGCGCGACGCCATCGCGCAGCTCGAGCCGCGCGAGCGCCTGATGCTGGCGCTGAAGCTTCGCGACGGCCTGACGACGCGCGAAGCCGCCCCATCCTGCGCGTCACCGCGCCGGAGGCGGAGCGCCTCTGGTCCCAGGGGTTGGCCCGGCACCGCGAGAAGCTCGCGCGCTCGGGCTTCGCCTCGGAGGACTTCGAGGCGGCCACGCTCTCGACCGTGTGGCCCACGCAGGAGCGCACATGACGGCGCATCCGGACGATGTGATCACCGCCGCCTATCTGGAGGGGACGCTCTCCCCCGCCGAACGCTCGCGGGTGGAGGCGCACCTGGCGGACTGCTCTCCATGCCGCGCTGGGGTGATCTTGCTGGCGGGCTCGATGGAAGAGAACCCGCCCGTCCCCCGCGAAATGCGGGAGCGCGCCCTGGCCGTGCCCGCCCGCGAGCCCGCGACCGCGTCCGCGTCCGGCCGTTGGTGGTCGATGCTCCCCGCGGGTGTGGGCGTCATCGGGCTGCTGATGCTGGTGGCTGGTCTGTCGCTGCGCACGGGGGTAGCGCCGCCTCCGCCGCCCGTTCCCGTCGAGCGGAGCGCGCCCGCCGCACTCGAGGCCCTCACCCCGGCCGCCGGCGAAGTGCTGGAAGTGGCGTCGATCGCCTTCACCTGGTCGGAGGTTCCGGAGGCGGATCGGTACGAAGTGAACGTTCTGGACGCCCAAGGGCGCACCATCATGGTGCTGGAGTCGCGCCGGCCGTGGCCACCCGTGACCTGGCCGGGCGAGAGACCGCTTCCGCCGCCAGGAACGTACCTGTGGTCGGTGAGGGCCCTCTCTCTCGACCGCGTGGTGGCGGAGACCCGGCCACGCTTCTTCGTCGTTCAATGAGGCGAACCTGGATCACGAAGGGAAGGCTCGCCATCATCTTCCCTCAACGGACAGGAAAGGCGGAGGCGCGATCTCTGATAGCCTTGAAAGCATGCACGCTCTCTCCCTGGCCCTTTCGATGGCGCTGCCCCTCCTGGCGTGCGCCGGGTCGAGCGGCCCGGCCCCGACGCTGGACGAGCTGAAGAACGCCTCCTACCGCGGGCTGGAGCTGCCGCAGGAGCCGATCACCTTGAAGGACGGAAAATGGGAGGGGCCGCAGGACATGGTGACCTGGACCCGCGGCGCAGTGGCCACGGGAGATCTGGATGGGGCCGCCGGAGAGGAGACGGCCGTGATCCTGACGCGCACCGGCACGGGCTCCGGGTCGTTTTCGTACCTCGCGGTCGTGCGGCGCTCGGGGGGCCGGATCGAGAACATGGCCACCCTCTTCGTGGGCGATCGGGTCCAGGTGCGGGCCATGCGCATCCAGGACGCACGCGTGCACGTGGATCTGGTCCAGGCCGGACCGGCCGACGCCGCCTGCTGCCCCGGCGACCTGGTCACGCGGTCCTGGTCGCTCGCCTCGGGGCGCCTGCTGGAAACAGGGCCGCCGCAGCCGTCCGGGCGTCTTACGGTGAGCGCGATCGGAACGGCGACGTGGGTGCTGCGCTGGTGGTCCTGGGACGAAGCGGCGCCGGCCACCCCCGAAGTCACGCTCTCGTTTGCCGATGGCATGCTGGGCGGGTCGGCCGGATGCAACCACTACAACGCGCAGGTGGCCGACGGATCGTCGCCCGGTGACGTGTCGATCTCCCGGGCCCTCGGCACGCTCATGGCCTGCCCCGAGCCGATCATGGAGGTCGAGGCGCGGTTCCTGCGCCAGCTGGCGGCGGTCACGAAGTTCGGATTCCTCCCGGGGCAGCTCGTGCTCACGTACACCCACGACGGTGCGGTGCGCACGATGATCCTGGAGGCGCGCCCGTGAAGGAGATCCTCCCCGGCGTGCATCACTGGGTGACGAAGCATCCGAAGATCCACATCCAGGTCAGCTCGTATCATCTCGAGCCGGAGAGGATCCTGATCGACCCGCTCATCCCCCCCGAGGGCCTCGACTGGTTCACTCACGGCGTGCGGCACATCCTGCTCACCAACCGGCACCACTACCGGCACAGCGCGGAGTTCGAGCGCCGCTTCGGCTGCACCGTGTGGTGCTCCGAGCACGGCCTGCACGAGTTCACCAGTGGGCAGCGCGTGAAGCCGTTCCGCAACGGAGATCTCCTGCCGGGCGGGATCGAGGCGGTGGAGATCGGCGCGTTGTGCCCCGACGAGATGGCCCTGCTGATACCGATGGGGCACGGGATGGCGGCGCTGGCCGACGGAGCGGTGCGCGACGACGACGGCCCGCTCGGCTTCGTGCCCGACGAGTTCATGGGCGACGACCCGGAAGAGGTCAAGAAGGGACTGCGCCGCGCGTACAGCCGGCTGCTGAAGCGACCCTTCGACACGCTGCTGCTCGCCCACGGGGACCCGGTGGTGGGGACGGGGCCCGCGGCTCTGCGCGCTCTCGCTCGAGGGTGACGTGGACGCCGCCGCACTCGACGTGGTGGGGATCGGCATCGCGCCACGCGACATCACCGTCCTGATCGACCCGCTCCCCCCGGCCGACGCCAAGGGGCTCGCTCTGGACTTTGCCGAGTCAGGAGGCGGGCCGGTCCCCACGGCTCTCGTCACGCTGGCCCGTCTCGGCCACCGGTGCGTGCTGGGCGGTGTGGTGGGAAACGACGCCGCCGGAAGGCTCGTCAACGCAGGCCTGCGGTCGGAAGGAGTCGGCACGCAAGGCCTGGTCGTTCGCGACGGCCTGGCCACCCCCACCAGCGTCATCCTGGTGGAATCCGGCGGCCGGCGCCGCGTGTGCGAGTGGAATCAGCGCGATCTTCCCCTCGGCCCCGAGGACTTGACGCCCCTGCATCCCCTGCTGGCCCGGTGCCGCGCGCTGCTGGTGGACGCCCGCTTCCCCGAGGCCCAGATCGATGCCGCGCGCAGAGCGCGCGAGGCCGGCGCGCTGGTGATGCTGGATTGCGGCCATCCGCGCCCCGGCGTGGACGAGCTGCTGAGCCTGTGCGACGTGGCGATCCTGTCGGCTTCGTACATGCACACCGTGCACGGCGCACGCCACGACCCGGCCGTGTTCCTTCACTCCCTGCGCGCCCGTCTCGCGCCCGGCGGGCTTCGCCTGGCGGGTCTTACCCTGGGCCCGGACGGATGCCTGATCGTGGACGACGACACGACCGCCGTACACGTCTCCGCTCCTTCGGTCGACGCCCTCGACACCACGGGCGCCGGCGACGTCTTCCACGGCGCCCTCCTGCACGAGCTGCTGCGCGGCGCGCCCGCCATCGAAGCCGCAAGCTTCGCCAACGCCGCCGCCGCGCTCAGTTGCCGTGCCCTCACCGGCCGCGCCCCCCTCCCACGCGAACCCGAGATCCGGAGCCTAGCTCTTCGACTCTTCACAAGATGACGCCTTGCGTGCAACGCGCGTTGCAGGATGGTTTCCTGGGTGAGTCGGCCGCCGTGACGGCCGCGTCCGCCACGAGCCGCATCAGGCAGCGGTCTGTGCGTCCCGATGCATCGCGAGCCGCCCGGCGGGGAGTGGTCGAAGCGGCCCTATGACCGACGAGCCGGGTCGCGCGAGCGTTGGCCGCGCGCGCTTTTGC
>JBOGOC010000016.1:0-25166 GCA_050747525.1 Candidatus Polarisedimenticolia bacterium
GGCGGGTCTCGTCGGCGGAGCCGCTCTGCTGGCGGCGCGCGGGTCGGGCCCCGCTTCGATCCCCGCGGCCCTGGGAGTGGTGGCCGCGATCCTGGGAGGGGTCGGCGCGGCCGGCGTGGGGGCCGGCCTGGCGATCGCGGAGGCGCTGTCGCGCTCGAGGCGAGGCGTGGCGCTCACCGTGTGCGGAGCACTGGGGGGCGGCGCCATCGGCGCGGCCGCTCACCTGCTGGGTCGCTGGACGCTCGAAGACATCTTCGGCCACGACCTGTCCGCGGTGGGGGGTGGTCTCGAAGGGACCGTCATCGGCGCCTCGGCGGGACTGGGCTACGCGCTGGGAACGCCGCGTCCCGCAGGTGGAGGGCTGGCCTCGCCTCGCGGCGCCGACCGCGTGCGCGCGGCCGCCGTCACGGGGATGGTCTGCGCCGCGGGATGCGTCCTGCTGGCCATGGCGGGACGACGCCTCGGCGGGGCGAGCCTCGATCTGATGGCGCGCTCCTTCGAAGGCTCGGACGTCGGGTTGGCCCCGCTGGCGCGCCTGATGGGCGAGACGGAGGTGGGCGCCATCACGCGGGTCGTGCTGAGTGCCTGGGAAGGACTGCTGTTCGGAGCGGGGCTGGCCTGGGGTATGACCCGCCGCCCTCGCTAGCTAGGGACTATCTGCGAGCGGCGGCGGACTCGCGCCGAGCCCGCAGGTACTCCCACACTCCCGGCAGGATCGAGAGGATGATGATCGCCACGATCACCAGCGAGAAGTTCTTCTTGACGAACTCGCGGCTTCCGAACCAGTAGCCGGCCAGCACGAACGACACGACCCACAGCACGCCGCCCACCACGTTGTACGCCAGGAATCGCGCGTACGTCATGCTCCCCACCCCCGCCACGAACGGGGCGAAGGTGCGGATGATGGGCACGAAGCGGGCGATGACGATCGTCTTGCCGCCGTACTTCTCGAAGAAGGCGTGCGTCCGGTCGAGGTGCTCCTTGCGGAACCAGCGGCTGTGTCCCGCGGTGAACACCTTGGGGCCGACGTAGTGGCCGATCTGATAGTTGACCGTATCGCCCAGCACCGCGGCCACGATCAGCACGCCCATCAGCACCCACACGTCGAAGGCCCCGGCTCCGGCCAGGGCTCCCGCCGCGAACAGCAGCGAATCGCCTGGAAGGAAGGGCGTGACCACGAGGCCGGTCTCGCAGAACACGATCCCGAACAGGATGAGATAGGTCCACACGCCGAACCGGGCGGTCAGCTCGGTGAGGTGCCTGTCCAGGTGCAGGAAGATGTCGACGAGGGACTGCAGCCAGTCGGGCATGAGCGGAGCATCTTAGCAGGGGACGCATGGTAGGATCGCGGCTCGAGGAGGACTCATGGGGAGCAGCCCGCGCCGCACGATGGTTCTGGTCGGCACCCGCAAGGGGGCCTGGATTCTCACGGGAGACGCACGGCGTGACCTGTGGCGTCTCGATGGCCCGCACATGCTGGGCAACAACGTCAACCACGTGCTGCTCGATCCGCGCGACGGACGGACCCTGATGATGGCCACGCGCTCCGGCCACCTCGGCCCGACCATCCAGCGCTCCATGGACCTGGGCGCCACGTGGCAGGAGGCGACGCGTCCGCCCGCCTTCCCCAAGGTGGAGGGGAACGGACGCGCCGTGGACCACACGTTCTGGCTCACTCCGGGGCCTGCTTCGCAGCCGGGGGTCTGGTGGGCCGGCACGTCGCCGCCCGGCCTGTTCGTCTCCAGGGACGGTGGAGACACGTGGGACGGCGTCGAAGGATTCAACGACGGTCTCGTCCCGCGCATCGCGGCGGTCATCGGCCCGGTCCCCGGAGGCGCCATCACGCATTCCATCATCATCGACCCGCGCGATCCGAGCCGTATGTACGCCGGGATCTCCACGGGAGGCCTCTTCACATCCTCCGACGCGGGACGGACGTGGAGCCCGCTCAACAAGGGGGTGGCGGCCGACTTCATCCCCGAGCCCGATCCGGAGATCGGCCACGATCCTCACTGCGTGGTCCAGCATCCCGCCCGGCCCGACCGCTTCTACCAGCAGAATCACTGCGGCATCTACCGCCTCGACCGGCCCTCCGATGCCTGGGAGCGGATCGGGCGCGCCATGCCGTCCGAGATCGGCGACATCGGCTTCCCCATGGTGGCGCATCCCCGGGATCCCGACACCGCCTGGGTCTTTCCGATGGACGGCACCACGGTGTGGCCGCGCACGAGCGTGGGAGGCCGCCCGGCCGCATACCGCACGCGAGATGCGGGGCGGACATGGGAGCGGCAGGATCGAGGGTTCCCCCGCGACCAGGCCTGGCTGACGGTGAAGCGGCAGGCGATGACGGCCGATGCCGGCGACCCGGTGGGCCTGTACCTGGGCACCACGAGCGGTCAGGTCTGGATGAGCGGGGACGAGGGCGCGAGCTGGCGCACCCTGGCGTCCCACCTGCCCGAGATCCAGAGCGTCACCGCGGCCGAGACGGCGGCGTGACCGTCCTGATCCCCTCCCCGCTCCACTCCTACACATCGGGAGAGTCGCGGGTGGAGGCGCAGGGGGCCTCGCTGCGGGACGTTCTCGACGACCTGGACAGCCGGTATCCGGGCTTCCGCTTCCGGATCATCGACGAGCAGGATCGGGTGCGTCCCCATATCCGGCTCTTCGTGAACGCGCGGCTGGCCCCTTCGATCGACCGGCCGCTGGCCGCCGGCGATCAGGTGCAGATCGTCTGCGCGCTCAGCGGAGGGTAGCTCTCATCGCGATGGTCATGCTGCCTTCTCCCGAGCGAGGCATGCTCAGGAGAATGCGGGTCCCCCGGCCCGGCGTGGAGTCGACCCGAAGGCTCCCACCCACCGCGCGCAGCCGTTCCCTCAGGCTGTACAGCCCCAGGGGGCCGTGTGGTCCGGCCTCGTCGATCGAGCCGGGGTCGAACCCTCGTCCCTGGTCCGAGACCTCGATGCTCAGGTGATCGTTCGCGCCCGCGGCGCACTGGATGCGGGCGGCACCGACGCCGGCGTGGCTCACGACGTTGAACAGCAGCTCCCGCACGGCATCGAAGGCAGCAAGGCTGGCCTCGCGATCCATGCGGTCGATCGTCTCATCGCAGACCAGCTCGACCTCCAGGTCGTGAGCGTCTTTCATGCGGCGCGTCAGCCACATCAGTCCCAGCTTCAGCCCTCCCACCTCGAGCACGGGCGGGATGAGCTGCAGGGCCAGGTCGCGTGACGTGGCGATCGCTCTTCCCAGAAGATGATCCAGATCCTCCCTCGTGCCGGCGCTCCCCTTGATCTGCTGCCGCGCAGCCTGCATGCGGGCCGCCACGAGGAGCTGCTGAAGATCCTCGTGCAGCACGGACGCGATCTGCTGCCGGATGCGCGAGGCCGAGGCCGCCAGCCTCGAGGCGAGCACCCTGAGCTGCTGGGCCTGCCGCTCCACCATGGCCGTTCTCTCGGCCACCTTTCGTTCCAGCCTGTGTCGGGCGGCGCTGACCCTTCGCAGGGCGCGGCGCCGGTCCGAGATCGCGCCGGCGAGGGTCAGGATGGTGCCGCAGACCACGAGGATGTGGGCCTGGGCGACGATGACGGAGATGTTGGGCGCCCCGACCCAGAAGGGGCCCGAGCCGGTTGCCGTGGAGAGGGTGACGATGCCGGACGAGAGGGCGACACTGGTCGCCGCCTCGCGTGGCCCGAAGCGCACGGCGCTCCACACCAGGAACGGGACCACCATGAATCCGAGTGGATAGTGGGGCTGGTCGGGGACGATCCATCCACCGAAGGCGATCCAGGCGGCGATCGCAAGGCAGACCAGCAGGGCGGCGTATTCGAGCGTGTGCGCCCATCCCCATCCTCCGATGCTGCGCCGTCTGGCCCACAGGTACAGCGCGGGCCCCACGACCAGGCAGCCCGCGACATCACCCGTCCACCACGTGAACCAGACCGGGAACCAGTGCGTGGTCGGATCGACCACCTGAAGGCAGATCGTGCCGATGGTGGCGCTGATGACACACCCGACCGGAGCCGCGCGAAAGAGGTGGCACACGCCGCGCACCGTCGTCATGCCGGGGGGCTTGATCGTGCGAAGAAACAGCCACCGGACGGCGAGCGGCTCGAGCGTGTCGCCCGCCGCCACGGCCGCGATGAGAATGGCCCAGATGATGCCGGGCGTGCCCTCCCCGCGCGGGAAGGACAGGGCACCCACCACGACATCAGCGGCGAAAATCCACGGCCAGACCCGCGGTCCGCGCCAGACGGCCGCGGCCAGGGCCACACCGCTCGCGGGCCATACGGGTGAGGCGTTGTTGGTGTGCGTGAGATACAGGGCCGGCCATGCGCCGAGGATGTACAGGAAAAAGATGCCCAGGCCGATGACGATCCGCCGGGCAGGGTGTTCTGATGCGGCGGCGGCCATGGGCTCATCTCCACGCACCGGGCACGCTGAGGAGACATGATTCTAACATGGCGCCTCGATTCAGACGCAACCAGCGACCCGGGCAGCGCGTTATAGGGGAGTCGTGGACCGCTCAATGAGGGAGGAAGGTATGAGGAAGATCCGTCACATACTGCCGCTTCTGGCTCTGGTGGTGTCCGTTTCGCCGGTCGCAGCTGAGGTCACACGCACTCTGCGTCAGGAGATGACCCCCACCGGCGCCTTCGGCGTGGAGAACCTCGCCGGAACCATGCGCATCACGCAGGGATCCGGCTCGGGTGTCGTGGTGGTGGCCACCGTTCATGCCCAGGACGACAACGTGGCCGGGAAAATCAAGCTCGAGCAGGTGCGGGGAACCGAGGGCGTCCCCACCCTGCGTCTCATCTATCCCATCGAGGAGTACGGCACGTTCCGCTACCCCGGCAAGAGCGACGACTCCTTCTGGTCCCGCATGTTCGGCGGCTCGCACAACACGCGAACGACCTACGCCGGCGAGAAGGTGCGCGTGAGCAGCGGCGACGGCGTGCTGCTGTACGCGGACGTCGAAGTGCAGGTCCCCAAGGGAGCCGAGGGGCGGTTCCGCAATGCCGTTGGCCCCGTGGCGGCCAGCTCCCTCGAGGGAAAGCTGAAGTTCGACACCGGCTCCGGGAACATGGATCTCAAGGCGATTCGCGGCGAGGTCGATGCCGACACGGGGAGCGGCGACATCGAGGCCGCGTCGATGGAAGGCATGTTCCGGGCCGACACGGGGAGCGGCAACGTCACCGTGTCCGCCTTCCGGGGAGAGATGCTGGATTGCGAGACC
This sequence comes from Candidatus Polarisedimenticolia bacterium, assembly GCA_050747525.1. GTDB lineage: Bacteria > Acidobacteriota > Polarisedimenticolia > JACPZX01 > DASXTC01 > JBOGOC01. Next base: position 5,234 of record JBOGOC010000016.1, read on the forward strand.
GGCTCGGGGAACATCCGCCTGGAGAGCTTCGCCTCCGACAAGGTCAAGGCCGGGACCGGCTCGGGCAACATCAAGGTGATCAACGGCGATCTGTCCGACTTCGACGGGAGCACCGGCTCGGGCAACATCGAGCTGGAGGCCGCGTCGAGCCGGCTGGAAACGGTCCAGGCCAGCACGGGGAGCGGCAACGTGACCCTGCGCCTGGGCGACGACGCCTCCTTCGAGGCGAAGACGGAGACCGGCAGCGGCAACATCATTTCGCGCTACGACGACGCCGACCCGATCATGGACAGGAAGGAGATCGTCGGCTACCGGCGCGGCAGCCTCAAGTCCCACATCAAGGTGAGCACCGGCAGCGGCAACATCGTGATCGCGCCGGGAGCCTAGGATCCGGGCGGGGCCGCTCTTCGGGAGCGGCCCCGTCGTAGCTCAGGCGGGAGGCTGGTACAGAGCGCACACCGCTCCGGCCGGATCGCGGATGACGCAGAACCCTCCACCCGCCATGTCTCGCGGGCCCGCGATGACCTGGCCTCCCATCTCGAGGCATCGCGCCGCGCTTCGCTTCACGTCCTCGACGATGATGTAGATCAGCCACTGGGCGGGAAGATCGGCATTGCCGCCTCGCGCGTGGCACACGCCCGCCACGGGTGTGGCGCTGCCGGGAGGCATCACGTTGAAGTCTTCATACCCTCCCATATCCACCGGGCTGGACTCCCAGCCGACCACACCCGCATAGAAGTCCCTGATCCGCGCCGCGTCCTGAACGGTGAGATCGGTCCATCCAATCGTTCCGACCGGGGGACGATTCTGATCTGTCATGCCTGGCTCCTTTTCCTCGAGACACTGGCGGCCCGCTCGCCTCGTGAGACAACATGGTCGCATGCAGCGGGCGTTCCTGCTCCTGGTGATGGCGGCGGCCACGGCTCACTCCTGGCACCGGCGCTTCCTGATCGACGACGCCTTCATCTCTTTCCGCTACGCGGCCAACCTGACCTCCGGACATGGCCTCGTGTTCAATGCGGGCGAGCGGGTCGAGGGGTACACCAACTTCCTCTGGACCCTGCTGACCGCGGGCGCCATGTCCGCCGGCCTGGACCCGGCGTCGTTCTCGTGGGGGGCAGGGCTGGCCTCATCGGCCGCGCTGCTGTGGGTGGTCTGGAGGTGGGGACGGGATCTGGGACTGGAGGGCCTCTGGGCGATCCTCCCTCCCGCCATGCTGGCGGCCAACAGATCGTTCGCAGTGTGGGCCACGGGGGGCCTGGAGACCAGGCTGTTCACCCTGCTGGTCGTCGCCGGCGCGTGGCGTGTGGGGCGTGAGCTGACGGCTCCGCCGGCGCAGGCGGCATCACGTTTCCCGTTCTCCGCGGTGCTGCTCGCGCTGGCCTGCCTCACCCGGCCCGAAGGTTATCTCGCGGCCGCGGTGGCGCTGGCGGTCATGGCGTGGCGGGGTCCGAGGCGGCACGCCCTTCTGGCAGGCGCGGTGATCGGCGTGGTGTGCGGAGCGCACGAGGCCTGGAGGCTCTCGTACTACGGCGACTGGGTCCCCAACTCCTTCCGGGCGAAGGTGGCCGGCCCGCGTCTGGTGAGCGGAGTCGTCTATCTGGCCGTCTTCGCCCGCCACCACCTGCTCGCGGTCGCTCTGGTGGCGGCCGCCGCCTGCGCCTGGCGAAGACGGTGGCCCCGTCTTCCGCTGGCTGGCTTCGCGGTCCCGTTCGCCGCGCTGTTCGTCGTCTACACCCTTCTGGTGGGAGGCGACCACTTCGAGTTCCGCTTCGTGGACGTCCTGCTTCCGCTCGCCTTCCTGGCGGCCGCGGCGGCGGCAGGAGGTGCCCTGCGGGCCGCTCCGCCCCTGGCCGCGGGAGTGGTCGCGGCGCTCCTCCTGGGGGGAGCCGCGCTCTCCTCGCTGACCGGCTTCGCGGGCGTGGATCGGCAGGTCCCTTTCGCGGGCGGAAGCCACTACGTCTCGATCGTTTCGGCGGAGACCGAGGCGGCCTACCTCGCCTACTGGGAGCGCATCGGCGACTGGCTGCGCGATCATGCGGCATCGGACGAGTCGATCGCCGTCACGCCCGCCGGCGTCATCCCGTATCTCACCGGCCTGCGCACGCTCGACATGCTGGGGATCAACGATCGCGAGATCGCGCGCCTGCCGGCTCGCCCGGGGCGCAACGTGGGGCACGAGAAGCGGGTGGAGGCCGACGTGGCCCGCGCCCGGGGGATCACCTACCTGGTGGCCGACCCCGTCATCTCGAGGGGCCCCGCGGACCGGCCCCCTCGTGCGGTGGAGGTGGACTTCGGAGACTTCCACTGGTACTTCCTGCCGCTCACCGACACGGCGCGCATCCCGCCGGGGTCGTCGTGGAAGGCTGGCTCGCACCCGTAGGAAGATCCGATATCCTGTGCGCGCCATGAAGAAAGGTGCGCCTGCGGCCAGCGAGACCCGTCCCTCCGAGCCCAGCCTCGGACGCACGGTCCTGACCGACCTGAAGCAGACCGACCTGCCCGGCTCCTTCCGGCGCGACCTGCGCGAGATCTACCGCTTCTACCTGACCGATGAGCGCCGCGCCGAGCTGTCCCGCATGGGCACGGTGCGCGGCATCTTCTGGTTCTGGGGATGGCTGATCAAGAGCCTCCTGATGAAGCTCACCCCGGCGCGGCGCCTCGCGCTGGTGGCCGCGGCCCTGCTGCTGTCCATGGGAGAGATACGGGCGCGCTTGGGCGAGGTGCAGCTCGTGGTTCACATGACGCTCGTGGGAGTGGTGCTGATCGTCATCGTGCTGATGCTGGAGCTCAAGGACAAGCTGCTCGCGCGCGACGAGATCGAGGTCGCACGCCAGGTGCAGCTGGCCCTGCTGCCGCGGGTGCATCCGGACCTGGAAGGCTGGTCGATCTGGAGCCACACGCAGCCGGCCAACGACGTGGGAGGCGATCTCGTCGACTATCTCCATGTGGACGAGCGGAGGCTCGGCGTCGCCCTGGGTGACGTGGCCGGCAAGGGGCTGGGCGCCGCCCTGCTGATGTCCAAGCTTCAGGCGACGCTGCGAGCCCTGGCCCCCACGACGGCGTCCCTTTCCGAGCTGGGGGATCGGATCAACACCATCCTCGTGCGCGACGGCCTGGAGAACCGGTTCGCCACCCTCTTCTACGTGGAGATCGAGCCGGGGCGCGGCACGGTGCGCTTCCTCAACGCCGGGCACAACCCGCCGTTTCTCGTCACACGCGACGCGGTCCAGCCGCTGCGGGCCGACTCCCCTCCTCTGGGGATGCTGCCCGAATCGCGCTACGCCGAGCAGACGCGCGACCTGGCCCCCGGCGAGATGCTGGTCATCTATTCGGACGGTGTCACCGAGGCCCTCGACGACCGGGAGGAGGAGTTCGGCGAATCGCGCCTGCGGGCGGTGGCCGAGTCCTTGCGCGGCCTCGACGCGGAGGCCGCCGGCCGGCGGCTGCTGGAGAGCGTGCGGGCGTACATGGGAGACATGCGGCCCCTCGACGACCTGTCCTTGGTGCTGATGGTGCGGCGATGACCATAGTGGCGCGCAGATTGTGCCTGCCGCTGTATGAAGACCGTTTCAACACGGTCCTGGTCCGTTTCAACACCCGAAGCCGCCACAAAGGGGTGAAAGAGGCACCTTCGCGCACCAGGAACAATCTCCGCGCCACGATGGAAGGTTTTGCGTCCCGGGCGCCGGGTCGGGCGTAATACCCCGCGACGGAGGGTTACACCATGAGAGCCTGGATCCCCGCGGTGAGCTGTGTCGTCGTCCTGACCGTGCGTGTCGGAGTCCCCGACGCGCCGGCTCCGTCCCCCCCCTCGCTGACGGGGACGGTCGTGTCGGCCGAGGGAGGGGCGCCCCTCAAGGACGCCCGCGTGGACGTCTACCAGAGCCTCGACACCGAGGCGCGGCGCGAGCGGCGGGCAGCCGGCTCGTTCGTGGAGGACCCGATCGCCACGGGGGTCACCGACGGCAAGGGACGCTTCAGCGTGGAGGTTCCGCCCGGGATGCGCGTTCTGGTGGCCGCGCGCGGCGCGGGACGCGGGTCGGTGCGGATCGCTTCGCTGGTCACGCCCGGTGCGGGCGAGCCGCCCAAGGATCTGGGGCGCGCCGAGCTGGCCGGAGGGCGGCGCCTGCAGGGCCGCGTGGTCGATCCGGGGGGCAAGCCGATCGCGGGAGTCCGTGTCACGGGCTCGGCACGCCAGACGGTCCGCATGGGGCCGTTCGCGATGCGCACCCGCGCGAGCCAGGAGACCGCCCCGCCTCCCGCCGCCACGACCGGAAAGGACGGGTCCTTCGTCCTGGAGGGCCTTCCCGAGCGGCCCGTCGTGCTGCGGGCGTACGCCGCGGGCTTCGCTCCTCACACCCTTCCCGAACCGCGCGCGGGGGGCCCGCTGACGCTGCACCTGACGCAGGGACTCCCGCTCACCGGGCGCGTGGTGACTCCCGCCGGCGAGCCGGCTCCGGGAGCATGGGTCCTGGCCGGTGAAGACGGACTGGAAGGGACGGTCCGATGTGACGGACAGGGACAGTTCCGCTTCGAGCGGCTGGCACCGGGCGAGCGCACGCTTGTGGCCACGGGGGACGCCATCGTGGTTCCTCACGGCGACAAGACCGCCATCCCCGCCGGGCCTTCGTGGGCGGCTTCTTCTCCCCAGAAGTTCACGCTTCCCCAGGCCACCGGGGCGGCGGCGCCCCGTCTGGCGCTTCGTCCCGGCGCCGTCGTCCGGGCGCGTGCCCTGGACGCCGAGACGCTGTCGCCGGTGGCGGGCGCATGGCTCGCCCTCGATCAGGCCGGCGAGGGCGAGGCGCGAACCGCCGTCGCCGCGGAGCGTGGCGAGGTCGTCTTCACCGGGGTTCCCGCGGGAGCGTCGCGAGTCCTGGCGTCCGCGGAGGGGCGCATCGACGAGATGGAAGGCCCCCGCCCGCTGCGCGCGGGCGAGACGTGGAATCTGGCGGTGGCGTTGACCGGGGCCGCCACCCTCGAAGGGACGGTGCGCGATGCAGCAGGGCATGCCGTGCCCGGCGCCCGCGTGACGGTGTCGACCAGCCCCGCGATGCGGCTGCCGATAGCCATCCCCATCAACATCCCCTACGGAGAGCCCGTGGCCACCGATTCCGCCGGGCGCTTCCTGCTGGAAAAGCTCCCCGCGCGCCGTCCCCTGCGTCTCGCCGTGGAGGTCGAGGGGTTCATTCCCTGGGAGGCGACGGACATGCGGCTGCGTCCCGCCGAGCACCGCACGGGGATGGAGATCTGGCTGGATGCCGGGCTCATGATCACGGGCCGCCTTGTGGACAAGGACGGGACCGTCGTGGCCGGGGCGGCCCTCACCGCGACCCATCACGCCGAGCAGGGAGGCGCCGGAGGCATGGTGGTCATGCGGATGGCATCGAGAGGCGGCGCGGGCCGCAGGGGCGACACGCGCGTCGGCGGGGTCGAGTCGCTTCCCGAAGTGACCAGCGGCAACGATGGCGTCTTCCGCGTGCGCGGTGCGCGCCCGGGCGTGTGGTCGGTGGAGGCCCGCGCGCGCGGCTTCGCGCCGAAGAGCGTCTCCGGACTCAAGCTGGAAGAGGGAGCCCGCACCCTGGACGCCGGCGACATCGTGATGGAGCCGGGCGCCGCGGTGAAAGGACGCGTGGTGGACCTCTCGGGCCAGCCGATCCCCTACGCACGGGGCGTGGCCCGCAAGGACTTCGACATCCTTGCCGAGATCACCGGAGGCCCGGACGGCACGTTCGTGGTGGAAGACCTGGAGCCCGGTCTCACCATGACGCTGGGGTTCACGGCCGACGGGCACGGCGATCGCGAGGTCACCGGCGTGACGGCCCCCGTGGACGACCTCACCATCACGCTGCCCGTGGCCTCCCGCCTGTCCGGACAGGTGACGGACCAGGAGTCTCGGCGGCCGGTGCAGGACTTCTCGATCTCCGTCGCCCGCGAGCGCTCCATGGGGGGCGGCGGCTTCGTGCAGATGAGCCGCAACCTGGGCCCCGAGCAGGTCTTCCATGACGAGAACGGCGCCTTCACCGTGGAGGGGATCTCTCCCGGCAAGGTGGTCGTGACGGTGCGGGCCCCCGGGTATGAAGAGGCCACGCTGCGCGACGTGGAGATCCCGGAAGGGAAGGACGTGGAAGGGCTCTCGCTGCTGGTGGATCGCGCGGCGTCGATCTCGGGCGTCGTGGTGGACGACGCGGGTCGGCCCATCCCCGGGGTGAGCGTCGCGAAATCGGAAGGCTCGTCCGGCCGCGGGGGCTTCCGGATGATGCTGGGCCCCGATGCGGGGGGCAACGAGTCGGACGGCGAAGGAAGGTTTTCCGTGCAGGGCCTGGAGCCGGGCCCCGTGACGCTGTCGTTCACTCATCCGGAGTACGAGCCGGCCGAGCGCGACGTGGACGCGGCCCAGGATGTCACGAACCTGCGCGTGGCCATGACGCGCGGCGCGGCGCTCACCGGGATCGTGCTGCGCGACGAGGACGGCTCTCCCGTCCCCTCGGCCACCATCGTCGCCCAGTCGGCGGGCTCGGGAGGCCTCTCGGGCGGAATGACGGCGCGCAGCGGCCCCGACGGGGCCTTCCAGATCGACGGCGTCCGCGCCGGAAGCTACATGATCTCCGCCTCGGCAACGGGGCTGAGGCCTCTCGGCGGGCCGCAGAACATCGTGGTCTCCCCCGGCGCTCCCCTGCCGCCGGTGGAGCTGCGGCTCGGGGGAGGGGTTGCGCTCTCCGGGATGCTTGTGGGCCTCAAGGAGTCGGAGCTGCCCAACATGACGGTCACCGCGTTCACGCCCGGAACGGGCGGGTTCACCACCACGGCCGCGGTTGACGCCTCGGGAAGCTTCGATATGAAAGGGATTCCTCCCGGAACGCTGACGCTGCGCGCGGGCGCGTCGATGCTCGGCGGCGGCCGATCCGTCACCCGCACGGTGCAGATTCCCGAGGGGGTACCCACCTTCGAGACCACGCTCGAATTCCCGCGGGGACGGCGCGTGGAGGGGGTGGTGACGCGAGGGGACCAGCCCATCGCAGAGGCCACGGTCATGTTCAGCCTCGAGGCAACCCGGTCCACGGCGAGCGCCACCACCGACACCGCGGGACGGTACGCGGTGGAGGATCTCGACGAAGGGGACTATTCGGTCAACGTCATGCAGCTGTCGGCGGGCCTGTCGCACAGCACGAAGGTGAGCGTGAAGTCCGATCGCACCTTCGACATCGAGCTTCCCACGAAGCGGCTCGCCGGGACCGTTCTCGACGCGTCGAGCGGGAAGCCCCTGGAGCACGCCACCGTCCTCATCGAGCCTGAAGGGGGCCGCAGGACCGGAGGCATGATCTTCCGCGACCAGAGCGCAACCGATGCATCCGGGGCTTTCGATTTCGACGGGCTGGCCGAAGGCGTGTGGAACCTCAGCGCCAGCCGCGACGGTTACGCCGTGCAGTCGCGCGCGGTGCGCATCGTCCCCACCGCCGATCCCGAGCCCATCGTGTTCGAGCTGTCGCGCGCCGACGGGCTCACCTTTCGGGCCACCGACGCGCGATCCGGCACGCCTCTCAGCCGTCTCGCGGCGCTCGTCCTGCCTCCCGGCGGCGGCGATCCCCTGACCAGTCCGCCGCCCAACGCGCTGTTCCGCGGCGAGCTGTCGGCCGACGCATCCGGCACCTTCCACCTCGACTCTCTCGGCCCGGGGGACTACACGGTGGTGCTGGGCGGGGCCGGCCTGGCCACCCGCACGATGCGCGGCATCACCGTGCCGGCCCAGGACGCGTCGTTCGTCATGGAGCCGGGAGGGACCCTCGAAGTGGACACCACGACGCTGAAGTCCGCGCAGACCGCCCGCGCGGTTGTGCTGAACGACGAGGGGCTGCCGCTCCACTGGCAGATGTTCCTGTCGGATCCCACCTTCCTGCTGCGCCCCGGAGCTCCCACGACGCTGCGCGACCTGCCGGCCGGCAGCTATCGCGTGAGGGCGGCTCTTCCGGGCGGCGTCTCCGCCGAGAAGATCGTCACCATCGCCTCCGGGTCGACCGCGCGCGTCACCCTGCCGTAGCCTCGGCCGGGCGGCCCGAGCGCCCGGCCTCCGTGCTACCCTCGTGCCTGCTTCCCATGTCCCTCGAACCCGTTCCATCCAGACACGTAGGAACCTCCATGCGCCTGGGCCTGGTCGCGCTCGCCCTGCTCGTCGCCGCCGCCCTCGTGTGGGTCGCTGTCGGCGGGCGCCCCGCAGTGAACGCCGAGGGCCAGGCTCCGGCCGGCGAGGCCGCGGCAGGAGCTCGCCCGCCCGGAATGCGTCCCAGCCCGGTCCGGTACACCGAAGCGCGCGAGCACGCCGTGGCCCGCACGCTGCAGCTCCCCGGCTCGGTGGAGTCTCCCAAGGTGAGCATCGTGGCCAGCGAAGTGGAAGGGCTCGTGCAGAGCCAGGACGCGCGCGAGGGGGATACCGTGCGCAAAGGGCAGCCTCTGGCCCATCTCCGCACCGACGCCCTCACCTTGCAGCTTCACTCCGCCGAGGCGCAGCACAAGGAGGCCCAGTCCAGGCTGAAAATGACCGAAGTGACTCTTTCGCGCCTGCGCGACCTGGCCGCCTCCGACGTTGTGTCGCGGCAGGATCTGGACAACGCCACCTACGAATCCACCGCCTGGCAGGGGCGCGTGGAATCGCTGCAGGCCCAGATCGACCGCATCCGCCTGGACATCGATCGCTGCGTCATCCGCGCGCCGTTCGCCGGCCGCGTGGTGGCCGAGCGCAGCCAGGCGGGACAGTGGCTGCAGGTGGGAGGGCCCGTGGTCGAGCTGATGGCGCTCGACGATATGGAGGTGCGCGTCGAGGTTCCCGAGCGCTACTTCGGCGCGCTGGAGACCGGCGGTGAGGCCAAGGTCACCTTTCCGACCCTCGACGGCATGACCCTCACGGGACGTGTGTCGGCGGTGGTGCCACGGGCCGATCGGGCCGCGCGCACCTTCCCCCTGAAGATCCGTCTCACGCATCCCGAGGGGAACATCGGCTCCGGGATGCTGGTGCAGGTGTCGTTCTTCTCGGGCGCCTCGCTCCCCGCCATCATCGTGCCCAAGGACGCGCTGGTCACCCAAGGCGAAGCCCGCTTCGTCTACCGGCTGCAGCCGGACGGCACCGCGCAGATGGTCCCCGTCACGCCGGGCCAGGGAGCGGGATCCTGGGTGGCGGTGGAAGGCGAGATCGCGGCGGGCGACAAGGTGATCACGCGCGGCAACGAGCGCCTCCAGCCCGGCATGGCGGTGCAGGGAGAGCCGCTGGAGTACGAGCTGCCGTGAACTTCATCTCCGGATCGATCCGCTACCCGGTCACCACGGCCGTGGGCGTGATGCTGCTGGTCCTGTTCGGCACCATCGCCCTGTTCCGCCTCCCCGTGCAGCTCACTCCCGACGTGGACGAGCCCAAGATCACCATCTCCACCGTCTGGCCCGGAGCCAGCCCCCACGAGGTGGAGCGCGAGATCGTCGACGAGCAGGAAGAGCAGCTCAAGTCGCTCGAGGGGCTCACCAAGATGGAGAGCTCCAGCTCCGACAGCGTGGGCAACATCACGCTCACCTTCCCTCCCGGCACCGACATGGACGCGGCGCTCCTGAAGGTGAACAACCGCCTGGAGCAGGTGCCCCGCTATCCGGACGACGCCGAGAAGCCCGTCATCCGCAGCGTGGACGTCAACGCCAACGCCATCGCCTGGTTCATCCTGGCCCCCACGCAGGAGAACGGCTTCGACGGGGACATCTCCACGCTGTTCGACTACGTCGACGATTCGATCAAACCCGAGTTCGAGCGCGTGCCGGGGGTGGCTGCCTCCAACGTCTACGGCGGCCGCGAGCACGAGCTTCAGGTGATCGTCGATCCGGCGCGTCTGGCGGCCCATCGGATCACGCTCAACGAGCTGGGCGCGGCCCTGGAGGCCGAGAACCGCAACTACAGCGGCGGCGACTTCGACGAGGGGAAACGCCGCTACCTGGTGCGCACCATGGGCGAGTACGCCTCGCCCGCCGACGTGGAGGACATCGTCGTGGCGGTGCGCAACGGGGTCCCGGTCTACCTGCGCGACGTGGCGCGCGCCGAGCTCGGCTACGAGAAGCCGGGGGCCAAGGTCTTCGCTCAGGGCCGGCAGGTGATGGCCATGAACGCCGTCCGCGAGACCGGCTCCAACGTGCTGGAGGTGATGACGGCGCTGAAGGAGCGCGTCGCCCGCATCAACGAAGAGATGCTCAAGCCTCGCGGGCTGTGGCTGTATCAGGCCTACGACGAGACGGAGTACATCCGCAGCGCCATCGATCTTCTGAAAGAGAACCTGTACGAGGGAGGGATCCTGGCGGTCATCGTGCTGCTGCTCTTCCTGCGCAGCTGGAGCAGCACCTTCATCGTGACCCTGTCCATCCCCTTGAGCGTGATCGGGGCCTTCCTGGCCATGTCGTGGTTCGGCCGCACGCTCAACGTCATCAGCCTGGCCGGGATGGCCTTCGGGGTCGGGATGTCGGTGGACAACACCATCGTGATCCTCGAGAACATCTACCGGCACCGCCAGCTGGGTAAGCCGCGCTTCCAGGCCGCCTATGAAGGGACCATCGAGGTGTGGGGCGCGGTGCTCCTCGCCACCCTGGTCAACGTCGCCGTGTTCGTGCCCGTGGTCTTCATCGAAGAGGAGGCCGGACAGCTGTTCGGCGACATCGCGGTGGCGCTGAGCTGCTCGGCGATCTTCAGCCTTCTGGTCTCCATCACCGTGGTCCCCGCGCTGGCGGCCAAGATGGTCAACCCGGCCGAGCAGGACGACGAGCGGCCCGGCTTCCACAACCTCTGGGGAGGCGTGGGCCTGGCCACGCGGCTGAACCAGTGGCTCACCGGTTCGGTGGACTGGATCAACGCCAACACGCGCCGGCGCGTGGCCATCATCCTCATCCTGGCTGCGGTCCCCATGGCCCTGAGCTGGTTCCTGATGCCGCAGACCGACTACCTGCCGATGGGGAACCAGAACTTCCTGTTCGGCATCCTGCTGCCGCCGCCCGGGTACAGCCTGGACGAGGTGACCTCCGCGCACGACGTGTTCAAAGAGACGCTGCAGCCGCTCACGCGGCAGGATCCCGCGCTGCCCGGCGGCGGCGTTCAGCGCTTCTTCTACGTGGCGCTGAACAACATGGCCTTCATGGGCGTGCGGGCCAACGACCCGGAGCGCGTGGCCGAGCTGATCCCCGAGTTCTCACAGGCCAACGCCAAGCTCCCCGGCACCATCGGGTTCATCACCCAGGCCAGCATCTTCCAGCGCGGCATCGGCGCGGGGCGTTCCATCGACATCGAGCTGACGGGGCCCGACCTTGGTGAATTGATCGCACGCGGCGGGGAGGTGTTCGGCAAGGTGATGCAGCTCCTTCCCGGGTCGCAGGTACGACCCATCCCCAGCCTCGACCTGGGCAACCCCGAGCTGCACGTGGTGACCGACAGGAGGCGCGCGGCCGAGCTGGGCGTGTCGAACCGGGACCTGGGCTTCGCCGTGGACGCGCTGGTGGACGGCGCCAAGGTGAGCGACTACCAGCATCAGGGACGGGAAATCGATCTGACGCTGAAGGCGGCCGAAGGAAGCTTCGCCCACCGCACCCACCTGCTCGAGCAGATGCCCATCGCGTCCGCAGCGGGGCAGCTGGTCACGCTGGGGTCGGTGGCGGAGGTGACGGTGGCCAGCGGCCCGGTGGAGATCCGGAGGCGCGAGCGGCAGCGCGCCATCACCATCCAGGTGAGCCCGCCTCAGGACGTCTCGCTCGAGTCGGCCATGAACACCATCGAAGCCTCCATCCTCGACCCGATGCGGAGGGACGGGCGCCTGGGGGGCCTCTACCAGGTGCACCTGGGCGGCAGCGCCGACAAGCTGGCCCAGACCGGGCGGGCCCTGTGGTGGAACTTCGTCCTGGCGGTGATCATCACGTATCTCCTGATGGCGGTGCTGTTCGAAGGGTTCCTCTACCCGTTCGTGATCATGTTCAGCGTGCCGCTGGCCGGGCTGGGAGGGATCCTGGGGCTGGCGGCGGTGGACGCCTTCATCGCCCCCCAGAAGATGGACGTGCTGACGATGCTGGGGTTCATCATCCTGGTGGGGACGGTCGTCAACAACGCCATCCTGATCGTGCACCAGTCTCTGATCCATATGAAGCAGGACGGCATGCCCCCGCGCGATGCGATCCGCGAGGCCACCAGCACCCGCATCCGCCCCATCTTCATGAGCGTGGCCGCCTCGGTCATCGGGATGATGCCGCTGGTGCTGTTCCCCGGTGCGGGATCCGAGCTGTACCGCGGCCTGGGAAGCGTGGTCCTGGGGGGCCTGGTCCTTTCCACGGTGTTCACCATCTTCGTGGTCCCCGCCATGTTCAGCCTGAGCCTGGACATCCGGGCCGCGGTGGTGGGCTGGCTGCGCGTCGCCGCCCGGCGGCCCCGCGTCGTGGCGCCCGGAGAATAGCCCCGCGTTCCCGTTCGCTCAGCTGAGCAAGCCGGAGGGAGACAGGATGGCCCGATCCGGCTGTGCCTCGGGCGTCCCGCCGGGGGTGCTCTCCAGGTCGGCCAGAAAGCGGCGGCCCCATTCACCGGCCGTCTCGGTGGTGACGCTGCGCAGCAGGCTGGCGTGGCGCTCACGGCGCTCCTCCAACGGCATGGTGAGAGCCATGTCGATCCCGCGCGCCACATCGGAGGGGACATAGGGGTTCACGATCACGGCTTCGCGCAGCTGATCGGCCGATCCCGCGCACCGGCTGAGGACCAGCACTCCTGGAGACGCGGGGTCCTGCGAGGCGACATACTCCTTGGACACGAGGTTCATCCCGTCCCGCAAAGGGGTCACCAGGCCCACCTCGGCCTGCCGGTACAGCCTGGCCAGGAAATCACGCGGGTAGGACCGGTACAGGTACCGTATGGGGGCCCAGTCGTGCTCCCCCAGCTCACCATTGATGCGCCCCATGAGGGCCTCGATGCGCTTTTTCTGATCCTCGTATTCCGGGACGCCGGTCCGGCTGGGCGATGCCACCTGCAGCAGGCTGACCTTCGTCTGCCACTGCGGATACCGTTTCAGGAGCATCTCGAACGCCCGCAGTCGTTCGGGTATCCCTTTTGAGTAATCCAGCCTGTCCACGGCCAGCACGAGGCGCCGGGGGGTCGTGCGCCTGCGGTCCACGCGCCGCGCGGGCGCCGGGCCCGAGGCGGATGCGGACGGCAGGAAATCCCGCGGCTCGATCCCCACGGGATAGGCGCCGGCGCGCCGGCTGATCCCTTCGGCACTCACCGTCGCGCCATCCCAGGCGGCACCCATCTCTTCGCGCAGGCACCGGATGTAATTCTGCAGGTAACGCTGCACGTGGAAACCCACCAGGTCGTAGGCCAACAGTGCCTGCAGGAACCGCCGCGGATCGGGGAGGATCTCCCACAGCTCGTAGGGCGGGAAGGGAATGTGCAGGAAGAAGCCGATGCGCCCGCGCCATCCGAGCGACCGCAGCTCCCTGCCGAACGGGATGAGGTGGTAGTCATGGACCCAGACCAGATCGCCGGGCCTCAGCAGGGGCAGCAGCGCCCGGGCGAAGCGCGTCTGGACGCTTTCGTAGCGTTGAAGGTGCCGGGCGCGGATGCGGACCCGCCCCTGGAAGCAATGGAACATGGGCCACAGAGCCTGATTGCAGAATCCCAGGTAATATTCCTCCATCTCGGCGGCCGTGAGTGGCAGACCCACCAGGTCGATCCCCTGGATGCTGCTGCGCGACATGCGTGACGCGCGATCCGGATCGACGATGTGTCCACTCCATCCGAACCAGATGCTCCCCGGCGTGCGCTGGAGGGCCCCCATCACGGCGGTGGCCAGGCCCCCCGCGGAGATCTCGAAGCCCGCCAGCTCTTCCGCCGAGCGCCGGATCGGAAGCCGGTTGGACACCACGACCAGCCGGCTCATGGTCGCGCCACCAGGGCCGGGGCCTCGGCCGCCGCGCTGAGCCAGCGGCGCAGGAAACGCTCTACCTCCAGCCGTGACGCCAGACGATGACGCGCGGCGGTCCGGGCATGGTTCGAGCCGACGCGGATGCCCACCCCCACCGGCGAGATGGCGCGAAAAGCGTCCTCGTCGGTCGCGTCGTCTCCCAGGTAGACGGCGAAGGTCCCCGCCGGCGCCCCCGCGGTCAGCTCGCGAACCGATTTCCCTTTGTCGCGCCCAGTGGCGCGCAGCTCGATCCCGCCGTTCACGGGCATCAGACGCAGGCGGCCTCCGGCGGCTGCGGCTTCGGCCCCCCAGGCGGTGCGCGCCCTCTGAATCCATCGCCGGACTTCCATCCCCGCCAGGCCGCGCGTATGCAACATGACCGCCGTGCGCTTGCGCTCCAGCAGCCCCGCGCCTCCTTCCACCTCCAGCCAGGCGGCCGCGCGATCCAGGATCACGTCCGCCTCTTCGTCCGTTGGATGCTGGACGAGGGGCTCTCCGGGCCGGCGACTCTCCCAGCCATGCTCGCCGATCAGGATCGCGCTCAGAGGCTCGAGAACAATGTCCAGCTCCGCGATCGGCCGGCCGGAGATGATGGCCAGCGTCGTTCTCTCGTCCCTCGCGCTCGCGCGCAGCGCCTGCTGCGTGCGCGCGGAGGGCCGGGCCCGCAGGCGGTCCACGCGGAAGGGGGCGAGGGTACCGTCGTAGTCGAGCATCAACAGCCGGTGCCTGGCGGTGGAGACCCCCCGCCAGAAAGCGCGCGCGATCCTCTCCAGTCCGCCGGCCCCGGAAGGGCTCACTCGAGCACCACGCGTTCCGCCGAGCCGTGCTCGAAGGCGAGCATGAGAGTCAGGTAGTCCCTGAGGTGACGGGTCAGCAGGAAGTTCTCGCGCACCAGCAGGCGCCCGCGCTCTCCCATCGCCGCGCGCAGGGCCGGACGGCTCAGCATATGGAGAATGCGGAACGCGGCCCCTTCGGGCGTGTTGACCCTGTATCCGGTCAGCCCGTTGACCACCTGCAGCACGATCCCGCCGGTCTCTCCGCCGATCACGGGCTTCCCCTTCCACAGGGCCTCGGTCACCGTCAGCCCGAATCCCTCGCGCAGCGACTTCTGCAGCACGATGTCCGCTCCACGCTGCAAGGCGTTGATATCGCGGTGCGCGTCGGGAGGCAGCAGCAGGATATGGATGTCCGGGTCGCCCGCCGCTTCCTCGCGCACCAAGGCGAGCACCGCCTCTCCCTCCGGATCGTCGTCGGCCGTGCCGCCCGCCAGCACGAGCTGCGCCGACACCTGGCGCCGGACGATCCGGAAGGCACGGATCACCCCCACCGGGTCCTTGAACTGATCGAAGCGGGACACCTGCAGCAGGATCGGCCGCCCGCGGTCCACGAGGAAGCGCTCGAACACCTCATCGATCACCGCGGCGGCGAGGTCCTCGTTCTTGATGGAGAGCGGATCGATGCTGGGCGGGATGATGTACTGCGGATGATTCAGGGGCTGGGCGAAGGGGGCGATCGAGTAGATGCTGGCGTCGTAGGGCTCCACGTACCCGCGCAGGAACCTCCAGACGGGACGGTGCGGCTGGCTCACATCGATGTGGCACCGCCACAGCCACCGGCCGCGGCGGCGCGGCATGTGCCCCATCAGCGCCGCGGGCTGGGGGTCGTGCACGAAGACGAAGTCGGCATCCTCCAGGCGATCGCGCAGCTTCGCGGCGTTGGCCTCGTTCACCTCCTGGTACACCGCGAGCTGCCGCGAGGACAGGTTCACCGGTTTGCCCTGCAGCGCGTTGTGAAATCCCTTGGTGACGTCGAAGAAGTCCTTGTTTCCCTCGATCACCTCCCAGGAGGCCCTGATCCCCAGCTCCTGCATGAGCGGCACGAGCCGCATGAGGATCTCGGCCACGCCGCCCCCGGTGCGGGTGGAGTTGACGTGCACGACGGTGCGTCCCTCCAGGGGACGGGCCAGCGCCCGAAGCTGCCGGGTCACCTCGGGGCCGGCCAGGGCGGCGTAGTCGTCCAGGCGCGGCATCATGGCGGCTGGCCCTCTGGCTCGAAGCACGCGGAGATGCGCTCGCGCAGCTCAATCAGGGAAAACTGGTTGAAATCGACGCGGGCCAGCCGATCGCGCAGCGCCGCGAACGGTTCTCCCCATTTCCCCAGCCAGGAGGAGAAATCGTCCACACCGCGGACCGGATGACGCCGGGCCTCCACGAAGTGGAAGAAGATGCTGCCCGTCGAAAGCGACGGGATGATGCGTCCCAGCTCATCCGGATCGGCCGCCTCGGCGTTCGTGTCGAAGATGATGAACTGGGACCTCAGGAAGTGGAACTCGTGCCCGCGCGGAGCCACGGGAACGGTGGCTACTTCGGAGAGCCGCTCCTCCACGATGTCCACGACGTGCTGGCGCAGCAGCTCGCCGTCGCGGAAGCCTCCCACGTCGATGACCGCGAGCCGTTCCGCGAGCGGATCGTCGCCAAGGCGACGGTGCGCCCACCGGGCGAAGTCGTTGCGCAGCTCGGGATTCTCCAGGCTGGGGCGAAGCAGCACGTCGCAGACATGGTGCCAGAGACTGCTGGCCGGCACCGCGGCCAGGTGATCGCGGAACTCCCGAAGGCTCTGGGCGCTGCGTCCCGTGGACAGGATCGCCATCGCGGCGTCCATCACGCGGAATGGGGGCGGTGAAGGCCGAATCGTCGCCTGTTCCATGATCTCCCGTAGGATGACCGTACGGTCATCTTTGTACGTGGGTGTCTCGGACGTCAAGCATCGTGGCGCGCAGATTGTGCCTGACCCGAAGCCTCCAAAAAGGGGTGAAAGCGGCTCCTTCGCGCACAAGGAACAATTTCCGCGCCACGATGGTTTGACTCGTCCCCCGGAAGCCCCCATGTTATGCCCGTCGAGCCCGCCCATCGGGAACCGCCCGGTGTGCCTCGCGGGCCCGGACTGCTAGAGTGTGTTATCCCCTTTTTCACGAGGTGAGCCGATGGGTTCCGCCGACGCTGGACATCGGGTCGGAAACATCGAGGTGCGCGCCCCCCTGCAGCCGGGGTACGAGCGCGTGCTCACCCCCCAGGCCCTGGCCTTCGTGGCCGATCTGGCGCACGCCTTCGAGCCCGCACGCCGCGAGGTGCTGACCCGCCGCCTGCGCCGGCGCGAGGAGATCCGCAAAGGGCGCATGCCCGGCTTCCTGGCAGAGACGCGCGGCATCCGCGATGCGGACTGGCGCGGCGCCCTCATCCCCGACGACCTGCGCGACAGGCGCGTGGAGATCACCGGGCCGGTGGAGGCCAAGATGATCATCAACGCGCTCAACTCGGGGGCCAGCGTGTTCATGGCCGACTTCGAGGACGCCAACTCCCCCACCTGGGCCAACGTGGTGGAAGGGCAGGGGCACCTGATCGACGCGGTGCGTGGATCGCTGACCTGGACCAGCCCGGAGGGGAAGCGCTACGCCCTCAACCCCAAGCACGCCACCCTGATGGTGCGCCCTCGCGGCTGGCACCTGGTCGAGAAGCACGCCCTGCTCGACGGAGAACCCGTCTCGGCGTCCCTCTTCGATTTCGGGATCTTCTTCTTCCACAACGCGCGCGAGCTGCTGAAGCGCGGGACCGGCCCGTACTTCTACCTCCCGAAGATGGAGAGCCACATCGAGGCCCGGCTGTGGAACGACGTGTTCCTCAAGGCCCAGGAGACGCTGCGGATCCCCCAGGGGACGGTGCGCGCCACGGTGCTCATCGAGACCATCCTGGCCGCCTTCGAGATGGAAGAGATCCTCTACGAGCTGCGCCAGCACTCCGCGGGCCTGAACTGCGGCCGCTGGGACTACATCTTCAGCTTCATCAAGACCTTCAGCCACCGCCCCGACTTCGTGCTGCCCGACCGCTGGCGCGTCACCATGGACCGCCCCTTCCTCGACGCCTACGTGCGCCTGCTCATCCGCACCTGCCATCGGCGCGGCGTGCACGCCCTGGGCGGGATGGCCGCGCAGATCCCCATCAAGAACGACCCGGCGGCCAGCGAGGCCGCCCTGCAGCGCGTGCGCGAGGACAAGCTGCGCGAGGTGCGCGCCGGGCACGACGGGACGTGGGTGGCGCATCCGGGGCTCATCCCCGTGGCCAAAGAGGTGTTCGACCGGCACATGAAGGGGCCCAACCAGATCGTGGATGCCCGCCGTGAGGACGTGCGCGTGAGCGCGGACGACCTGCTGGCCATCCCCACGGGCGAGATCACCGAAGACGGCGTGCGCGCCAACGTGCGCGTCGGCATCCAGTACCTGGAAGCCTGGCTGAGAGGGAGCGGATGCGTCCCCCTGTACCACCTGATGGAAGACGCTGCCACCGCCGAGATCTCCCGATCCCAGCTGTGGCAGTGGGTGCGGCACGAGGCCAGCCTGGCGGACGGCCGCCCCGTGACCCGTGAGTACGTCACCGGCATCATCACCGAGGAAGCGGGCCGGCTGCCCGCTGACCGCCTGCCGAAACTCGACCTGGCGACCCGCATCTTCCGGGAGATGACGCTGGCCGAGGAGCTGCCCGATTTCCTCACGCTGGCCGCGTACCAGCATCTCGACTGACCCTGGTTCACTCGAAGGAGCGAGCATGGAAATGAGCGCGTTCGTGATCAAGGCGACCACGGAGTGGAAGACGTCACCCCGTTGGAAAGGGATCACCCGCCCCTACTCGGCCGAGGACGTCTACCGGCTGAGAGGCTCCTACGACATCGAGTACTCGGTGGCCAGGCTGGGAGCGGGCCGCCTGTGGAAGCTCCTCAACGAAGAGCCGTACGTCCATGTGCTGAGCGCCATCACCGGCAACCAGGCCATCCAGCACGTGCGGGCCGGCCTCAAGGCGATCTACGCCAGCGGCTGGCAGGTGGCCGCCGACAACAACAACTCGCTGCACATGTACCCCGACCAGAGCCTCTATCCCAGCGACAGCGTCCCCTATCTGATCCGGCGCATCAACAACGCCCTGCTGCGCGCCGATCAGATCCATCACATGAAGGGCGAAAACGGGACGCACTGGCTGGCCCCCATCGTGGCTGACGCGGAAGCCGGCTTCGGCGGGCCCCTGCACGCCTTCGAAATCATGAAGGACATGATCGAGGATGGGGCGTCGGGCGTGCACTTCGAGGACCAGCTGGCCTCGGTGAAGAAGTGCGGGCACCTGGGCGGCAAAGTGCTGGTCCCCACCCGCGAGTTCACCACCAAGCTGGTGGCGGCGCGCCTGGCGGCCGACGTGTGCGGCGTGGACACGGTGCTCATCGCGCGCACCGACGCCAACAGCGCGGCCCTGCTGACCAGCGACATCGACCCCTACGATCGCCCCTTCCTGACGGGCGATCGGACCCACGAGGGCTTCTACGGGATCCGCAAGGGGGTGGAGTCGGCCATCTCGCGTGCGCTGGCCTACGCGCCGTACGCTGACCTGCTCTGGTTCGAGACCGGCAAGCCCGACCTGGCCGAAGCGAAGCAGTTCTCCGAGGCGATCCACACCAAGTTCCCGGGCAAGCTGCTGGCGTACAACTGCTCGCCCTCGTTCAACTGGAAGCGGCACCTGGACGACGCGACCATCGCGAAGTTCCAGAAGGAGCTGGGGGCCATGGGCTTCAAGTTCCAGTTCATCACCCTGTCGGGCTTCCACGCGCTGAACTACTCGATGTTCGAGCTGGCGCGCGAGTACAAGAAGGGCGGGATGAGCGCCTACTCGAAGCTTCAGCAGAAGGAGTTCGAAGCCGAGAAGAACGGCTACGAGGCGATCAAGCACCAGGAGTTCGTGGGGACCAGCTACTTCGACGAGGTGACCCAGGTGGCCACCGGCGGGTCTTCCTCCATCCTGAGCATGGATGGCTCGACGGAGAAGGAGCAGTTCCACAAGGAAGGCTGACCCACTCCGGCGGCGTGACGGCCGCTCGTAGGTCGCCCGGGACGCCGCCGGCCGGGAGTGGTCTCCGGGGACGTTCGGCGTCGTGGCGTTGGCCACGAC
>JBOGOC010000017.1:0-11851 GCA_050747525.1 Candidatus Polarisedimenticolia bacterium
CCGTCGTGCTGCCGTCCGAGCCCACGCCCCTCGCCCCGCCGTCGAAGTACTCGTCCACCAGGATGAGACCCGGCGGCACGTTGGGAACCGGGGCCACGTTGGTGGTGTTGGCCGGCCTGCGCTCCGCGCGGTAGGACGTCAGCGGCAGCGTGTTGGCCAGCTCCACCTTGCCGTATCCCTCTTCGGTGGGGCACAGCAGCGGGCCGGCCCCTTCGCACGACGCCAGGGTGCCGGTGCTCGCGAAATTCGCCGAGTTGATCAGCAGCGCCTTCACCAGCATCCCCGACACGTCGGGAACCAGGTCCGAGGCGCTGGCCTGGCCGGTCGGGTAGAACCCCTTGGCCAGGTAGTCGCGGACCTGAAGCGCCGCGCCGGCCACCTTCGAGGCGGCCACCGACGTCCCCGCCCGGCCCTGGATCACGATGTTCTCGACGCCTTCGGCTGCATCGTTCTCGTTGTCCAGCGAGACCACCGCCGCCAGCGAGACGAACATGTCGTCGACGAACAACCCTTCGCGGCCCAGCGTTCCTCCGCCTGTGTCCGTCCCGGGAGCCACGACCAGCGGCGCGCCGCGCAGCGATGCGAAGGTGGCGGGGCCCTTGGACGTGTAGTTCGACACCGCCTCGCCCGGATCCAGGCTCGCGCGCAAGGCGTCGGCTCCTACCGCTCCCACCGTCACGATGTTCTTGCCGGTGGCCAGGTCGTTCACCTGGATGTCCAGAAAAATCGACTCGTTGGGGTCCGGAGGGGCCAGCGGGTCGACGTCGGCCCCCGTCAGCGGGTCGGCTCCGTCGTTGCCAATGGCACCCACGTGCAGCACGCGCCGGTTGCGGAACAGGAACCGGTCCATGTCGCTCGCGCCGTTGGCGTAGTTCCCCTGGCCGTTGGTGACGTCATGGTCGAAGTTGGGCGACCCGAAGGCGAACAGGGTCACTTTCGCACCGCGGGGATGCAGCGTCGCGTTGGCCGGGTTCAGGTCACGGCGAAACGCCATGTCCTCGAGACGCGCCGCGGGCACGTCGCCCGCATCCACGTCGCTCAGGAAGTTGATCGAGCAGGCCAGAGGGGAGCCAAGCGGCGTGGTGGCCGCGTCCACGAAGATGACCCTCGACCCTGGTGCCTGACCGTCCAGAGACAGGTTCGCCTCGTTGGAATCGTTGAAGAACGCGGCGAACAAGTCCAGCGCGTCGACGTCTTCGTACTTGCGGCCCAGGCCGAAGAAGCCGTCCCCGGGGTTGCCGGCCGCGCCGCTGACCGCCACCGTCCCATGTGTGTTGCCGCCCGACGACATCGAGTCGCAGGTCAGGAAGTCGCCCGAGGCCGTGGCATCGACGTCGCCGGCCTTCGTGTACGCCTCCACCTTGCGGTGGTTCTGGCCCACGTTCAGACCGCCCGCTCCGCCAATGCAGTTGCCCGTGTCCAGGCACGGATTCGCGTTGTCGTGCGCAAACGCCGGCGAGTCCATGGTCAGCCCGTTGTCCACCACACCCAGGAACTGCGGTGCCACCGAGAAGTTCGCCAGGTCCGAGCTGAACGCAATGGGCGAACCACCCACCCCCGCCGCCTTGAAGTTCACCGCCGGGCCCGTGTACGTTCCGCCGCCGTCGATACCGGCGTCACGGAAAGGGAGCAGGATCGTGCCGACGTCGCGGTTGTCCAGCATGCGACCGATCTCGGTCTGCTGGCTCGTCGTCAGGTTCATCAGCACCAGGTCGGGCGTCTCGGTGATCGCCCGGACACCGGGATGGCGAGCCAGCTCCACCACGCGGTCGTTGCGCAGCGACGCCGACACGATCGAGGCTCCCGCCACTTCCTGGGTCAGCCTCACCGTGCCGCCCAGACGCTCCACCTCGCTGGCCACGTCCGCCGCGTCTTCCCCCTCCATAACGCGCACCACCAGCTCGAACGTATCGCTGGTCGCGTACTCGGGGTTCAGGCGCGGACGCGTCCCCACCGTCGGGTGAATCTTGTCCGATGCCTGGTACGGGCTCACGAACTGGAACAGGCCCGCGTCGTCGAAGTTCCTGCGCGACTTGGCGTCGATCCCCACCAGCCAGGCGTTGTTCGGGATGTAGTCCACGATCCGGCCACCGCGCGACTCGATCGCCTGCCTCATCGCAAGCGATCCCTGCGACGCCGCGCCCGGCGTCACCTGCACGATGTAGTAGCCACGACGGCCAGGCTGATGCACGGCCCGCAGATCCGCATGCACGCTCTCGCGGACCCTCGACGTCTTCACGTGGATGGAGCCCTTGTCGTTCGGAAGCAGCAGGACATCCGAAGAGTCCGCTTCGGACCTCTTCACCTGCCCGTACGGGGCCAGGCCCAATCCGTCCACGCCGTACGACCACCAGTCCGGCCTGGCGTGCGTCGTCCTTCTGGTCTTGTCCAGGAAGCGCAGCTCGGCTTCGGCCATTCCCGGGGCCCGTCCATCGCGCCCGCCGGGGGTGAACACGCTCACCGTGTCCTTCTTGGAGGCGCGATCGGCCGGTGCGCCGGTGAGGAGCGTCATGGGGGCCACCAGCAGGCAGGCCAGCCCGAGCAACGAAGTCATTCCTGCATGACGATTCATCGGCACACCCCCACACCGCACCAGGCGGAAATCGGCACGTACCTTCGTATTTGTATTGATCGGCATGAGGATCCGGTTCCGTGGCTCAAGCCAGGCCTTCAAAAAAAAACGCGCCCCCGATGGACGGGGACGCGTCGGAGTGCAGTCGATTTCCATTCTACGGGCAGGTCACCCCCGCCATGTAGGGCGCCCCCATCGGGTCGCTGTTCGGGCCCAGCGGAGCCAGGGCCGTCGGATTGATGGACGAGTGCCCCACCTGGTAGAAGTAGGACTCATTCACTCCCGGAATCGCCGCGTCGTTCGTGGTGATCAGCGTCCCCAGCGCGCCCTGCGGCACCGCATTGGCGAAGCAGGCCCCGTCGAACGTGTTGCCGCTGAACACGTCGACCCCCGTGAGGTCGCCCGTGTAGAGGTAGCGGAACACGTCGTAGCCGCTGATTCCCGGCGGCTGCGGCCGCGCCGGCCACTGCAGAGTGGCGGTGGCGCCACCGACGACGTCCAGTCCGACCTCGCTGTCCACGCCGCCGGCGTTCAGGCCATCCTGAGGCCCGAGGTCGCCTCCGTCGCCCGTGTACACCTTCAGCACGACCTCCTGCTGCGCCTCGCACGTCAGATCCGACGAGCATCGGGCCTTGACGCGGTAGAGGCTGTCACGGCCGGGAGCCACCTGCACGCGGCCCTGGGGCGAGAACGGAGAGATGACGTCCTCCACCGCCAGGGTGACCAGGTCGAGCTGCTCCCACTGGAACTGAAGCACGCCGTTCTCGCACGCGCCCTCCACGATCCCGGGCGTGCCGGGGTCGTCGCCCGCCGTCGAGCCCCGGGCGTCCAGAGCGGTCGGCTGCAGCATCGAGTCCAGGCCGATCAGGCGCCTGGCGCCGAACGGCACCGAGCCGGCGACACTGATGGCGACCGCGCCACAGTTGGCCGTGGCCTGGCCCGTGGTGCACCGGCTGAGCCCTGTCACGGTGTCCGGCCCGATGATCGAGGCGAACTGGCGGAGGTCGGTCAGCTTGATGTCGTCGATGAACCAGCCGTCGTCGCCATCGAAGTACTGATAGGCCATCTCGCCCACGTCCGGCTCGAGGGCCGACCGCGTGCTCCCGAACGTCCAGCCTCCTTCCACCATGCCGATCCAGCGCAGGCGCGCGACGCGCCCCGCGAAGGGAGACATGTCGAAGGCCGTGCGCGTCCACACCCCGCCGCTGGCGGTGGAGCTGGGCGCCGTGCAGCCGGGGCCCCCGATGCAGGTGATGTCCCCGCAGTCCTTGTGCACCGAGTCGTTGTCGTCCGTGTCGTTCGTGCACGAGGCGTCGGTTCCGAAGACGTCCCCCTTGTCGACGTACAGCGGGCTGGAATCGCACATCGTCTCGTTGTTGGGCGGGATCTGATCGTCACCCGGGTCGAAGCCGCAGAGGCTGATGATCTCCTGGATCGTCGAGTCGTAGCCGTTGAAGTTCGGCGTGAGCCGCTGCCACCTCTCGAACTTGCCGTCCGAGCCCAGCAGACTGACCTGCACCTGACCGCCGCCGAACGAGGTACCGGGCGGGACGAATCCGCTGCCGAAGTTCTCGTCGTCCGGCACCGAGATTATGTGCCAGAACTCCAGCGAGGTGGCCGGGCCGAGCACCACGCCGGGAATGTTGGGATCCCCCTGCGAGTCGAGCACGAACGCCGACACCTGGCGCAGCCTCAGCGTGTCGACCACCGTGGACGTCGCGCTCAGGTGCCGTCCCATGTGCATGGAGCGCAGACCCAGGTGCGCCTTGCCGCCGTCGGGAGCTCCCACGCCCGGCCCGAGCCCCGCGATGTCGTACGACGCGCCCGGGTACTCGAACACCGAGTGCAGGTGCCAGTCGTTCTCCTCGGCCACCGGAGCCTGGCACCCGAAGAACCCTCCGTTGTCGTCCGCGCAGGTCCGGCCGTCGGTGCCCGTCGGGCTGGCGCCCGTGTTCATCGTGTAGCCGAGGATGTCGTCGTTGGGGTCGCCGTTCGCCCGCAGGATGTCTCCCGGCGTCGTGCCGACCGGCAGTCGGGTGAACTGGATGCCGGGAGTGCCGTTGCGGTTGGTGTCGAAGTTCTCGCACAGCGTGCCGGGCGGCGAGCCCGGAACAGCCGGGCAGCTGGCCGCGATCGGCGGTCCGTCCTTGCGATCCACGTCCACGAAGAACTTGAACTTCTGCTCGGGGACCCCCTCGATCGCGTCGGCCACCGCGGTCATCGTGAACTCCGCTTCCGCCAGCTTCGCGGCTGAGGAGCGTCCCGGCCCCGGGTTGGCGGGGTCGATGATGAAGTTGAGCGCTCCGGCAGGAGTCTGTATTCCCGTGGCGCCGGCCACCATGTTCCCCATGAAGACCTGCGCCTTGGGGGTGCATCCGACCGACGGTGTCAGGGGCCGGATCCCGACGGTCAGGTTGTTGAGCGGGATCGGAGCCCCCTGCTTGTCCACCGAGCTGTTGGCCAGCGTCAACCGCACCGACGCCAGCTCGCCGGGATCCGCGTTCCCGTCGGGGACCGCCGCGCAGATCCCGTCCGTCCCGCTGGGGGGCGTGTTGCAGAAGGCGTCGTTGTTCGGGCTTCCCGGGTTCTCCTGCGGACAGGGCTCCGGAACGATCGGGCCGGTGTTCGGGTCCGGATCTCCCGAGACGCAGAAGAAATCGGTGGTTCCGTCGTCGGTCAGGGCCACGGACGAGACGGCGATGTTCCCCACGGACACCGGTGTGGCCGCCATGTTGGAGATGCCGCTGCGCGAGTGCTCGCAGTTCAGCTCGGAGGCCACCTGGACAAGATCATCCGGGACCCCCGAGATGTTGTCGTCGTCCGAGTCGGGGTCGCAGTAGTTGGCCACCCCGGGAATCGTGTCGATCCCCTTGCGGTCGTCTCCCGTTCCGTAGCGGCGCACCGCGGGCGGCAGCGTGCCGTCCAGGTCGCTGTCGGTCTGGAACTGGAAGGTGGGGTCGGCCGGGTTGTAGAACGTCGGGCAGTTGTCCACGAAGTTCGGGACGAGGTCGTCGTCGAAGTCCTCGTCGTCACAGCGGTCTCCGATCCCGTCCCCATCGTTGTCGGTCTGATCGGGGTTGTACGTCGCGGCGAACGTGGGCGCCGGCGGGCCGGGGACTTCGACCAGTCCTTCGTTCGGGCAGTTGTCGTTGACCTCGGTGATGCCGTCACCATCCCTGTCCAGCGTGTCGTTGCAGAACTGCCCGCGGACGGCCCCCGTGGGGAGCTGGCTGGGGTTGTACAGCGTGGGGCAGTTGTCGGCGGCGTTGACGTCACCGTCCGCGTCGATGTCCTGGTTCTCGCAGATGTTCCCCACGCCGTCCCCGTCGGTGTCGAGCTGATCGTTGTTCGCCACCACCGGGCAGTTGTCGCACAGGTCACCGTGGCCGTCGTCGTCCCAGTCGCACTGCCCGTTCCTGGGGGAGGGCGCGCAGTCGGCGGCCGTGATCGTGCCGCTGCCGTTGTTGTCCCTCTGCGGTGTGCTGGCCGGGTTGAAGATGTCGAACAGGTTGACGTCATCGAAGCAGTTGTCGTCGTCGGACGACCCCTGCCCCTGGGCCAGGAAGTCGGTGGCGCTGACGTCGTTGGACACTCCGTCGGCCCCGAAGTTCAGGATGCCGTCGCCGTCCACGTCACGGAAGTTGTTCTCCGCGAGCTCGCCGTCGCTGTCCTGGTCGCACTCCGGGTCCGCGTACGACGCCACGATGTTGAAGTTCTCTCCCTGCGTCGCGTTGACGTTGAGGATCCCCTTCTGATCCACCACCGCGCTCACCTGCACCACGCCGGAGAAGATCCCGCCACCCTGGGGAGCCAGGCAGACGCTCTCCCCGAGGGGCTCGGTGGTGCTGCGGGCGTCGATGGCGACATTCCCGGGAGCGCAGGTGCAGTCCGCGTTCACCGCGCAGCCGGTGTTGATGCGGGACGCCAGGCCGGCGGTGCACTTCAGGCTCACGCCGGGTCCGGGGTCCACGTCCGAGCAGGTCCCGGCCGGTATCGCCGCAGGGGTGGAGTCGGTGACGCTCACCTTGATCCCCGTGGTGCAGTTGTGGGTGGTCAGCCGCTCCCAGGTGATCGTGCCGCACTGCCTCGCCGCCAGGTTGGCCCCCACGCGGGTCGGGATGTTGGCGCAATCGTTCACGCTGCTGTTGCTCTGATCGGTGGGGTGCCTCTCCGACCAGTGGAAATAGGCGTCGTCGATGGTCCAGCCCAGGCTCCCCCCCGCACCACCCTCGAGCAGCCACCAGCTCAGCTCGAACTGGAAACGCCTGCCGGTGGCGCCGCGGAACTCCTCGAACCTGCCGGCCGGGAGGTCCAGCTCACGGTTGCGCAGCGGGCCCCACGGTGTGGTGTGCCCGATGCGGGTGCCCGGGCCGGTGCAGAAGGCGTGGGTCGGGCAGGCCAGCCCGATCATGGCGTCGCCGCCGGCGGTGCAGAAACCCGCCGTGCAGACCCCGGGGATGATGGGCAGCCCGGTGGCGCCGTCCACCGCGGTGTTGCTCTGGAACCCGCGAATGTTGCCGTCCACGTCCGCCACCGGGAAGGGCATCAGCAGCCTCTCGATGACGTTGGTCTCGCGGCGCTGGATGACCGGCTCGGACACCCCCACCTCGTCGCCGTTCACTCCGATCTTGGTGGCCAGCGACGCGTCGCTGTCCCTCATGGGACCGAAGGTGCGCTGCGAGTTGGCGGCGCTGGTCTTCGGGCCCAGCATCGTGGTGGGCGCGGGGGAGCGGTAGGTGTACGAATCGCCCAGGGTGACCGGACCGCCGTCTTCGATGTTGGAGTCGACCTCGATATCGGTGAAGCTGGAGGTGTCGGTGAACGACTGCGTCTCGTTCCAGCCCACGCTCTCCATGCGGATGTCGAACGGGATTCCCCGCGCATCGGGGGCGGTGTTGATCCGCTCCATGACCGGCGAATCGAGCATGTCGTGCACGAACTCCACCAGAGGCGCGGTGGTCGGGTCGGTCGGGATGGTGTACTGCGGGCAGGCCCCGGGGGCGCGGAAGTTGCCGACGGGCCCATGCCCCGCATGCCACGTTCCCTTCCGCAGGGTGGACGAGAGGCCCACGATGCCGTTGTTCTGCGTCTGCCAGCCGCATCCGCCACCCGTGCTGTAGAACCATGCCAGGCTGTTCTGCACCGACCCCGGAGCGCCCGTCTTCATGTCGGGCGCCCGCTTCGCCGTGAAGCCGCCCGCGTCGGTGTCGAACCGCCATGGCATCTGGATGGAGATGGCGGTGTTGGGGTTGTTGCAGTCGGCGTTGATGGAGCACGTCCTGGAGATGTTCGAGCACCTGCCGGCCGTGCACGTTCCCGTGTCGTTGAGCGGCTTGAAGGTGAGCAGCTCCAGGTTCCTCGCCTCGGACCCGGCCGCCGACGTCTGGATGTTGCCATCGCGGTTGCGGTCCACCGCCTGCGTGCCGCCGCCCGGGAAGTCGGTGTGATAGTTGAGGAACTCGGTGTCGGCCTGCAGAGCCTCGCGGAAGGTGAAACTCTGGGCCGCCAGTTGATCACCCCAGTCGGTCCCGCGCGACGAGAAGCTGACCACCAGATCCACGGCCCGGTCGGCCGTGGCCAGGGTCTTCACGCCCGCGTCCACGTTGAGCGTCCACGCCGCGATCCCTTCCCGTCCGCCCGGGATCTCGCCCAGCTCCACCGACTGCGGCAGCGGGCCGAGGAACGAGCAGGGGTTCGCCCCGCCCGGCACCGGGTCGGTGCAGCTCAGCGTGGCCCTCAGGTTGATCGCCGTGTCCAGGTTCTGGTTGGCGAACCCGACCTGGTACACGATCGACTCGCCGGCGTCGAAGTAGAAGTCGCCGCGGCCACCCAGGTTGCGTCCCACGTCGCACCCGCCCGTCACCAGCGTGCGGCGCAACGGGTCACCCGACGCCGCTCCACCCGCTGGGAACAGAAGCACGGGACCGAGCAGCGGAGCGCAGTCCACGCGCGATGTCGACACGGCGTCGTTGGGGACCGGGCCGCCCGGAGAGGTCGGCGACTGGTCGTCGTAGGTCGCCCTGAGGCTCCAGCCGCTCTTCACCTCCAGGATGCCGTTGTTGCTGATCGGGTTGGCGGCTCCCGGACGGCTGGCGATGAACTGAAGCCGCACGTTGTTGGACGTGTAGTGGTTGGCACGCGCCACGCGCAGCGCGGCCGGACCCGGATCCGGCGTGAAGGTCAGGCCGGCCTCCGTGTCCTGTAGGACACCGTTGGGGTCGAGCGCCTCGATGCGGCTGCGCGCGCCCACGTTGGCCGCCGTCTCGGCCTGCGTCGGATTGGCCAGGATGCGGCTGCCGTCGGCAACGCGCATGGTGACCGTCCGGTCCGAGCAGTTGTACACGTCGCGGCTGAGCGAGACGGTGCTCCCCATCCGGGCGCCGTACACGGGCCCCGCGATGGCCAGCGCGAACGGCTGGCCGAAGCTCCCCACGGGGATCAGCTGCACGTCGGCCCCGTTGGCCGTCGTCTGGACGATCCCGTCAGCGCCCGCGCCGATGTAGGTCACGCTGGCCCCCGTGGTCAGCACCGAGTCGTCTCCCGCGGGAGCCGTCTGGAGGAGGCCGTCGTTGCCGCGGGCGATGGCCGGAGCGTTGGGCACGGGAGTCGAGCTGCCCGTGCTCTTGAACCGCACGCGCGCGCGATAAAACCCGTGCTCGCCGCCGTTGCGCGTGGCGCCGAAGACGCCGCCATCGCCGAAGTAGTGGTGGATGACCTGCTCGGTCGTGTTGATCGTGTCGGGCTCGTTCTGCGGCGCCGCGCCGAAGTCGGAGCAGAGGGCGCCCAGGTTGCTTGTGGTGAAGCAGGCAGCTTCCGGATCGACGTTCTGGTTGCACTCGGCGCGCAGCGTGAACTGGCCGGCGAACTCACGCATCTGGTTGCCGCGCCAGAACTTCACGAACGGGTTGTTGGCCGTCGGGTCGTAGTAGGGCGCCTGATTGTCCAGCGCGGAATACCGGCAACTCCCGCAGAGCTCCGGATGGAGGATACCGTCGGGCAGTGTCAGGGTGTTGCAGATCCCCTTGCCGCCGTCTGTGATGTCGTAGTCGCCCGAGATCACTTCCAGGTCAAGATCGTTGCGCAGCGTGTCGCCTTCCGCGTCGTACCAGGCCAGCGACGCCCTCAGCTGGTCCTGGCCGTCACGACGGTAGAAGTCGAACGACACCGAGCCGCCCACCCGCACCACGCCGAGGCCCGTCGTGCTGCCGTCCGAGCCAATCCCACGCGCCCCGCCGTCGAAGTACTCGTCCACCAGGATGAGCCCCGGCGGCACGTTCGGAACCGGGGCCACGTTGGTGGTGTTGGCCGGCCTGCGCTCCGCGCGGTAGCTCGCCAGCGGCAGCGTGTTGGCCAGCTCCACCTTGCCGTACCCTTCTTCCGTCGGGCACATCAGCGGGCCGGCTCCCTGGCACGACGCCAGGTTGCCGGTGCTTGCGAAGTTCGCCGAATTGATCAGCAGCGCCTTCACCAGCATCCCCGACACGTCCGGGAGCCGATCGGGGACGCTGGCCTGACCGGTCGGGTAGAACCCCTTGGCCAGGTAGTCGCGGATCTGGACCGCCGCGCCGGCCACCTTCGAGGCGGCTACCGACGTCCCGGTCCGGCCCTGGATCATGATGTTCTCGACGCCCTCGGCGCCGTCATTCTCGTTGTCCAGCGACACCACTGCGGCCAGCGAGATGAACATGTCGTCGCTGAACCGGCCGTCACGACCTTCGAACCCGCCGCCCGTGTCCGTCGACGGGCCCATCACCAGCGGCGCGCCGCGCAGCGACGCGAAGGTCGCCGGCCCTTTCGACGTGTAGTTCGACACCGCCTCGCCCGGGTCCAGGCTCTGACGGAAGCCGTCGGCTCCCACCGCGCCCACCGACACGATGTTCTTGCCGGTCGCCAGGTCGTTCACCTGGATGTCGGATTCCTCGAACCCGTTGGGATCGTTCACCGGGTCGACGTCGGCGCCCGTCAGCGGATCGGCTCCGTCGTTTCCGATGGCGCCCACGTGCGTCACGCGGCGATTGAGGAACAGGAACCGGTCCATGTCGCTCGCGCCGTTGGCGTAGTTCCCCTGTCCGTTCGTGAGATCATCGTCGAAGTTCGGCGACCCGAAGGCGAACAGGGTCACCCTCGCTCCGCGGGGATGCAGCGCCGTGCTGGCCGGATTCAGGTCACGACGGAACGCCATGTCCTCGAGGCGGGCCGCCGGCACGTCACCGGCATCCACGTCGCTGAGGAAGTTGATCGAGCAGGCCGGGGGCGACGTGAGCGGCGTGTTCGCCGCGTCCAGGAAGATCACGCGCGCCCCAGGAGCCTGACCGTCCAGCGACAGGTTGATCTCGTTCGAGTCGTTGAAGAAGCCCACGAACAGGTCCAGCGAGTCGAGGTCGTCGTATTTCTTGCCCAGGCCGAAGACACCGTCGCTGGGGTTCCCCGCCGCGCCGCTGGCCGCCACCGTCCCGTGCGTGTCGCCGCCCGAGGCGATCGCGTCGCAGGTCGAGAAGTCGCCGGCCGCCGTTGCGTCGTCGGCCGCGCCGTTGTTGTCCACGTCGCTGGCCTTCGTGTACACCTCCACCTTGCGGTGGTTCTGGCCCACGTTCAGGCCGCCCGCGCCGCCCACGCAGTTGCCCGTGCCAAGGCACGGGTTCGCGTTGTCGTGCGAGAACGCCGGCGAGTCCATCGTCAGGCCGTTGTCCACGATGCCCAGGAACTGCGGCGCCACCGAGAAGTTCGCCAGGTCCGAGTTGAACGCGATGGGCGAGCCGCCAACGCCGGGCACCTTGAAGTTCACCGCCGGGCCCGTGTACGTCCCGCCGCCGTCCACTCCCGCATCACGGAACGGCATCAGCACCGCGCCGAAGTCGCGGTTGTCCAGCATGCGGCCGATCTCGGTCTGCTGGCTCGTCGTGAGGTTCATCAGCACCAGGTCGGGTGTCTCGTTGATCGCCCGCACACCGGGATGCCGCGCCAGCTCCACCACCTTGTCGTTGCGCAGCGACGCCGACACGAACTGCGAGCCGGCCACCTCCTGGGTCAGCCTCACCGTGCCGCCCAGACGCTCGACCTCGTTGGCCACGTCCGCCGCGTCCTCGCCTTCCATCACGCGCACCACCAGCTCGAACCTCTCGCTGGTCGCGTACTCGGGGTTCAGCCGCGGGCGCGTCCCCACCGTCGGATGAATCTTGTCCGACGCCTGGTAACCGCTCACGTACTGGAACACGCCCGGGTCGTCGAAGTTCTTGCGCGACTTGGTGTCGATTCCCACCAGGTAGGCGTTGTTCGGGA
>JBOGOC010000018.1:0-4188 GCA_050747525.1 Candidatus Polarisedimenticolia bacterium
GCACGTGCCTTCGCAGCGGTCGGGCCTGCCGGCGCGCCTGCGCGCGCGGGCAAGGCCGCGCGCCTGCGCCCGGTCAGCAGCGTGTCGATCAGAAGAACCAGCAGGCCGATGGCCAGCGGGACCTGGTAGCGCTCCTCGTACTGCGTGGTGAGGCGCGCTCCCAGCTTCTTCTTGTCCATCCCGGCGATCTCCTCCGCCAGCCGGTCCAGCTCACCCTCGGCCGCGGTGGCGGGATGGTAGAGCCCTCCGCTGATCTCGGCCAGGCGCGCCAGCAGCTTCTCGTCCAGCCTCGTGGTGACCACTCGCCCCCCAGCGTCCTTCTTGTAGCCGATGAGCGCCCCTTCGCGCGTGCGCTCGGGGATCGGTCCCCCCGAAGGGGTCCCCACCCCCACGGTGTGGATGATCAGTCCCTGCGACGCGGCTTCGGTGGCGATCCGCTCCACCTCCTGGGCGTCGAGCTGATCCTCGCCATCGGAAAAGAGGATCATGACCTTGTGCTGGCGCTGCTCCGCGGCGAAGGCCTTCGAACCCACCTCCACCGCCATGGCCAGCGACGTGCCCGGGTAGGAGATCATGTCGGGCGTCAGCTCGTCGAGGAAGATGCGCACGGCGTTGTAGTCCAGCGTGAGCGGGCACAGCACGCCGGCCGAGCCGGCGAACGCCATCAGCCCGACCCGATCGCCGCGCAGCTTCTCCAGCAGCCGGGAGACTTCCTCCTGCGCCTTGCGCAGGCGGCTGGGAGCGATGTCCTCGGCCAGCATGCTCTCGCTGATGTCGATCCCCACCAGCACGTCGACCCCTTCGCGCCTCACCTCCTCGGTGGTGGCCCCCCATTGCGGCCGGGCGGCCGCCAGCACGAAGAACCCCACCGCCACGACGAGCAGCGACCCCTTGGCCCAGGCCATCCCGGCGCCCGGTGCGCGCACCAGATGATCGAGGAGCGCCCGATCGGCGAACGCCCGAAGCGCCCGCTGCCTGCGGCGGTACGCCCAGGCCAGGCAGATGGCCAGGACGGGGAGCAGCGCCAGCAGCCACAGGACGATCGGCTGGGCGAATCGCATCAGGGAAGCCTCCGCAGCCGCGTGGCCGAGAGCCCGGTCTCCAGCACCAGCAGGCCGAGGCCCGGGGCCAGGAGCCAGGGGAACATCTCGGTCCAACGCGTGTAGTGACGCACCTTGATGTCGGTCTTCTCCATCGCGTCGATCTCGCCGAAGAT
The DNA here is from genome assembly GCA_050747525.1 of Candidatus Polarisedimenticolia bacterium. Taxonomy (GTDB): domain Bacteria; phylum Acidobacteriota; class Polarisedimenticolia; order JACPZX01; family DASXTC01; genus JBOGOC01. The sequence continues at coordinate 1,217 of JBOGOC010000018.1, forward strand.
GCGGTTGAGCGATTCGGTGTCGGTGGCGCGGAAGTAATGCCCGCCCGTCGCCTCGGCGATGGCCGTGAGCGACTCGTCGTCGATGTCGGCCTTCAGGTAGAAATAGCGCTTGCCGAAGAACGGATCCTGGATCGGGTAAGGGACCTCTCCTTTGCTCCCCACGCCGATGGTGTAGACCTTGATCCCCATCGTCTTGGCCAGGTCGGCCGCCGTGGAGGGATCTATCTCGCCACGGTTGTTGCGGCCGTCGGTGAGCACGATCATCACGCGGCTCTTGGCGTCGCTGTCCCGCAGCCGGTTCAGTGCGGTCACCATCCCCATCCCGATGGCGGTCCCTTCGTCCTGGGTGGCCATCTCCACCTGCGACAGCAGGTTCTTCAGGATCTCGTAGTCCAGCGTGAGCGGGCAGCGCGTGTAGCCGCGCCCGGCGAACACCACCAGGCCGATGCGATCGTTCTTGCGCGCGCTGACGAACCGCGCCACCGACTCCTTGGCCACCACCAGCCTGTTCTTGGGCTTGAAGTCCTCGGCCGCCATGCTGGTGGAGTTGTCCAGGGCGATGAGGATGTCGATGCCCCGCGTGAGGATCTCTTCCTGCGACGCCCCCGACTGCGGGCGGGCGAACGCCGCCAGCAGCAGCGCCAGCGCCGCGACCCTCAGGGCGAACGTCAGATGGCGGGCCCGCGTCGCCCACGAGGGGGGGATCCCGCCCACGAACCCCAGGCTGGACAGCACGACGCTGCGCCGGCCGCGCCGGTGCGCCAGCCAGTAGCGCACGATGACGGCGGGGACCAGCAGCAGGGCCGGCAGGAGCCACGGTGACGCGAAGCGGATCATGCGGCCACCTCCTCCTTGGGACGCGCCACGGGGCGACCCGTCTCGATCAACAGCCGGGCGCGCGCCACGGTCTCATCGATCTCGCGTCCTTCCGGGCGATGTTTCGCGAACTTCACCAGGTCGCAGGCCTCCAGGAAGGCGTGTGTCGGCTCCCGCACCTCGCCCCGCACCCCCGCCGCGGCCAGGTCGCGCAGGACCTCTTCGGTGGTGCGGTCCACCGCGTCGAATCCCAGGTGCCTGCCCAGGAAAGCCTTCACGATCTCGGACAACCGGACGTGGAACTCCTTGATCCTTCCTTCGGCGAGCAGCCGCGAGGCGAGGAGCCTGGCCAGCTCGCGCTGCGCGCGGTCGTAGGGACTCTCCACCGGCTCGGGCGGCGGAGGTGGGGGAGCGGAAGGCTTGACGACGCGGCGGGCGCGCAGGCGTCTCCATCCCTTCCAGGCCATCCAGGCCGCAACCGCGGCCAGGATCGCGCCCAGCGCCAGCGGCCACCACACGGCGGGAAGCCTCCACGGACCCCGGATGTCGGCGGGCGGCTCGTCTTCGGTCTTCAGCACCGAGGCCACGCGGATCGTGGTGGGCTGGGTCGTGGCGGTCCCGCGCGTCGCCGATCCGGCCAGCTGATAGCGCACGGAAACGGCCGGCACGGGCATCTCCCCGGTGCGGAACGGCCGGATGGTCACGATCCAGGTGGTCCTGCGCGGATCGGGAGGATCGGGGGTCTGCAGCCGCGGGGGCTCCATCGTCAGGTCAGCCGGAGAGTCTCCCCCGCCCGCCGCGCCCCTGTCCCCGGTGGAGCCCGCGGGGGGCGCGGTCAGGGAGGACAGATCGGGCGGATCGAGCTGCGTCCCTTGGGGGTGCGTGAGAGTGAGGGTCATGGATATCGGGTCGCCCACCGTGTACTGCCCTGGGGGGACGGTCAGCACGGCGCGGACCGGTCCTTCGGCTTCGGGAGCGGCCGGCCCCTGGGCCCAGCCCGCCACCCAGGCGGCGCCCACGATGGCCAGAGCCCCCGCCACCACCCGCCGGCCCCTCACGCCCTGGCCCTCCGGGCGCGCATCTCGAAGAACCGCACCAGGGGGACGTCGTAGGGACGGTCCGTGCGCAGTTCCACCGCGTCAATCCCCAGCTTGCGGAAGAGACGCCGCCGCTCGTCGAGGCGACGCAGCGCGCGGGCGCGGTACTCGCGGCGCAGCGCCTTGTGCGAGGTGTCCACCACGACCACCTCGCCGGTCTCGGCGTCCTCCATCTCCATCAACCCCACTGCGGGCAGATCCTCCTCGCGTGGATCGCTCACCACCAGGCACACGAGATCGTGGCGGCGGGATGCCCGGCGCAGGGCGTTCTCGTAGCCTGCCGCCAGGAAGTCGGAGATCAGGAACATGACCGACTTCTTGCGGAACACGTGCATGGCGTAGTCGAGGGCCTGCACGATGTCGGTCCCCTTCGACTCGGGCCGCGAGCACAGCAGCTCGCGGATGACGCGCAGCACGTGGTTGCGCCCCTTCTTGGCGGGGACGTGTTTCTCGATGCGGTCGGTGAACTGCACCAGGCCCACGCGGTCGTTGTTCTGGATGGCGGAGAAGGCCAGCAGCGCCGACACCTCGGCGGCCATCGCTCCCTTGAGGCGACCCGAGGTGCCGAAGCCCCCGGAGCCCGAGGCGTCCACCAGCAGGGCCACGGTCAGCTCGCGCTCCTCCACGTACTTCTTGACGTAGGGATGCCCCATGCGTGAGGTCACGTTCCAGTCGATGGTGCGGATGTCGTCCCCTACCTGGTACTCGCGCACCTCGGAGAACTCCATGCCGCGCCCGCGGAAGACCGAGTGATACTCGCCCGCCATGGAATCGTTCACCAGCCGCCGCGTGCGGATCTCGATCCGCCGTATCCGCCGGATCATCTCGCGGGTGAGGACCGCCTCCGGCGCAGTCGTCGGCCCGCCCGTGGCGCCGACGCCCTTCATCTAGCAATCACTCCGAGGGGTGGTGCGGCACGGCCCGGGAGATCGAAGCGAGGCGGCCACACGAGGGGTGGTTTCCGAGTCTCTTCGCGAGCGCCGGAGGCGGGGAGTGGTCGAAGCGACCCTCAGGAGCCCGAGCCGGGTCACGCGAGCGTTGGCCGCGCGCGCTTTTGCG
>JBOGOC010000019.1:0-3659 GCA_050747525.1 Candidatus Polarisedimenticolia bacterium
TGATCGACGACAACTGTTTCTTCCGAGCAGCGACAACCAGTTCTCCCGCCTGCTGACCCTCCGCCCTACTCCTTGGCCTTCTTCGACGCTTCGAGCCGGTAGCTCGCGAGGTTCAGCTCGAGGATGACGCTGTGGTGCACCAGGCGATCGATCGCCGCCGCCGTGGTCATCGGGTCCTTGAAGATCGCCTCCCACTTCGAGAACGGCAGGTTGCTCGTCAGGAGCACGCTGCCCCGCTCGTAGCGATCGGCCAGGAGGGCGAACAGGACCTCCATCTCCTCGCGGTTCTGCTGCACGTAGCCGATGTCGTCGATGATGATGGCGTCGAAGCTGGCGAACCGCTTGAGCACCCGGGCGAGCCTGAGGTCGCGCTTGGCGATCAGGAGCTCCTGGACCAGCAGGCTGCAGGCGGTAAAGAGCACGCGGCGCCCGCGCTGGATCAGCTCCTGGCCGATGGCGCACAACAGGTGCGTCTTGCCGCTGCCCGGGTTGCCGAAGGCCAGCACATTCTCGTGGCGATCGAGGAACGAGCCGTCGAGCAGCACCTGGACCTGCTGGCTGACCCGGCTCGGCAGCCGCTTCTGGTCGAACGTGGCGAGACTCTTCTCGAGCGGCAGCTTCGACTCGCGCATCAGTCGCGCGATCCGGTTGTCGCGCCGGACTTCGCCTTCGCGCCGGGCCAGCTCGAGCAGATAACGCTCGTAGGCCAGCTCCTCCTTGCGCGCCTTGTCCGCCTGCTCGATGAAGCACTCGCGGATCGTCGGCAGGTGCAAGTCCTTGAGGTGCTGGGTGAGCTCGGCGCGCAGCGGAGCGGTCAGCGCCATCACACCCCTCCCAGGAGAGCGTCGTCGTAGGACGACAGGTCAACCTCGGCGATCGTCACGGCCGTCGGCCGCGCCGGCGGCACCGCCGAGCCGAGGATCGCCGCCACCGCCTTCGCCGAGATCGTCTCTCCGTGATCGATGAGATGGCGAAGTGCGTCGTCCACGCCGACCTCGCTCTCCCGGGCGGCCAGCTGGAGGATGAGCAAGTACTCGCGCGCGCCGCGTGGCCCAAGGGATTGCTTCAAGGCATCGGCGGCGATGCGGAAGCGGCTCGTCGGGTAGAGGTCGTCGCGGTAGCGGTAGTTCTCGAACGCGCCGGGCTTCTTCACCAGCCAGTCGATGATGTGCCGGTAGTCGATGCGGTGCTTCTTCTCGCCGCGCAGTCGCGGCATCACCTCGACCCGGCGCTGGGCGTACCAGATCTCGAGCGTCTCGGCGCCCAGGCGGACCTCGATGTTCTCGCCCATCAACCGGCTGTGGACCGAGTAGACGTTGTGCTGCACCCGGATCGTGCTGCTCGGACCCACGCTCACCGTCATCCGCTTGCCGGCATCGAGGCGCTGAAGCGGCAACGGCCCCAGCACGGCCAGCTCTTCGGCGAAGCGCGCCTTGCGACCGGCGTTGCGCCGCGCCATGAGCGCGCGGAGGAACGCCACGTACGCGCCGCGATCGGCGAAGTCCCGGCTGCCGCGCATGAGCAGCGTCTGGTCGACGGTGCGCTTGAAGCGGTGATGGCTTTGCTCGACGTCGCCGTTCTCGTTGCCCTTGCCGGCCTGGATCTTCCGCCCGACGAGGTCGTAGTAGCGGAGCACGGCCTCGTAACGCTGGGTGAACTCCTCGGGGTGATCGGTCTTGTGGACCGCCGCGGTCAGCCGATCGGTCTTGTGCTCGGCCGGGACGCCGCCGAGTTCCCACAGCGCGTTCTGGAGCCCATCGCTCAGGCTCTCGAAGCTCTCGGAGAAGCAGATCGTCCCGGTCTCCCAGTTCGAGTACGTGAGGACGAAGTGGTAGATCAGGTGCTCGAACGGGCGCCCCGCGAGCGTTACCCCGAGGCTCGTCATGTGCGTGAAGTCCGACTCGCACAGCCGGCCAGGCGCGTGGACCTGCGGGAAGTAGACCTCGCGCGGTGGGCCCTCGAGCGCGCGCCACGTCTTCACCCGGCGCTGGAGCGTCCGCAGCTGCCCGTCGGCGAAGCGGCCCGGGTACTGGCGCTGCAGCACATCGAACAGCGTCCGCGCCTCGAGCCCGGGCTCACGCTCTAGATGCGCGCGAACCTCGTCCCAGACCCCTTCGAACGGATCGGATCGCGTTCGCCAGTCGTGACTCGCGCGCACCTGCCCGGGCAGCTTGCCCAGGTCCCGGTACCGACGCGCGGTCTTCTCGCTCATGCCGGCCTTCGCCGCGGCCACCGCCAGGGACTTCTCCGTCTGGATCCGCTTCATCAGGAGCCTCACCTGCCTGTCGGTGACCATGTAAGTCCCTCTTCGTGAGGAACTTAGACGCCCACCACCCGGTGCTCCAGACGGGAGTTTTAATTGTCGTCGCGCGGGAGTTCTAATTGTCGCTGATCACCCGCCCACATGGCGTTGGAAGGACCCCCCGGAGATTCTTGAGGCGTCCTGCACCGAGGGTGCCCAGCTCGAAATGGGCCGGGCGCTTCTATCGCTCCATGGCGGGTGATCCATTGAAGGTGGAACTCCCTCCCGCACCCGCCTAAGCTTCCTCCGCCATGGCCCTCCGCGCCTCGACCTCCTCTCCGCTCCTCACCCTCCCCGTCGGTCTCGTCGAGGTCGCATCGTTCTCCGTGGGTTGGGTCCGCACTTGGGGTAGCGGGACCGTCGCCGACGCGCCGTACAAGGCCGAAGCCGTCCAGGCCTCGGGCCTGTCTTCGAGCCGGCCAGACGGGCGAACCTATCTCTTCGTCCTCCGCGTCTACTGGCAAGTTCGCCGGACGGCAGTCCCTCGCCAGCGCCCCGATGTTGAGAACGTGGCGAAGCTCATCACCGATGCCTTTACCGGTTACTTGTACGAAGACGACGACCTGCGATTCGTTCTGCGGAGTTCAAAGCGAGTGTTTCGGAGTCGCCGACAGTTCCCCCGAACGCACTGAGGTGTGGATCTTCGCTGTCCCTAGCCCTTGACGGATTCCTCTGCCACTAACACGGATCACGGACGACGTGCTCCAGGTTCGTCACGGTCCGTCGAAACCAGCCGTTCGTACCAGGGCAGTCCCTCGATCTGCACGAGTCTAGGGAGAAGCTCAGTTGCCCTGTCCCTGAGTTCGACCAGCATGCCGATCGTCGAGGCTCGCTTCTCGCGGCCCTGTGACAGCGCGAACTCGACCGCATCAGCGTGCCCTAGTTGGTTCGCCAACGTCGCAAAACGCACGCACCGTTCTTCATTCACGATCGCCTGTTCGGCCACGAGCCAGGCGTGTTGTTGCGTGTCGTCGACCTGAATTTCCAGCTCTATGCTTCCAAGCAGCCCGATGTCGTCTGCCAGCCGCTGATAGGAGCGCCACCCGTCGATGAGGCCCTGCATGGACGCGGTGTCAATCTCGAGGTGCGCGTCACGCTCGGCGAACGTCTCGCCCGTGTCGCGAATTAAACGGAGGTTCATGGCGACGCGACGCATGAGTTTGGTTCGCGTCCTCTCTCTGCGGAGGAGTTCCTGTACTTCACTGCCGATTACTCCGCCTAGCGTCGCGAGGGGCTTGAGTCAAGAGGTGTGTAAACGAGCTCAGGCGGCGGCCCTCTGATTCGACTTCGTGATCTTCACTCCGTTGTCGAACATCACGCCGCGATAGACCTCGGCGGCCAGGTGCGGCGCGTCGAT
>JBOGOC010000020.1:0-9357 GCA_050747525.1 Candidatus Polarisedimenticolia bacterium
GAATCTTGTCCGACGCCTGGTAACCGCTCACGTACTGGAACACGCCCGGGTCGTCGAAGTTCTTGCGCGACTTGGTGTCGATTCCCACCAGGTAGGCGTTGTTCGGGATGTAGTCGATGATCCGCCCACCGCGCGACTCCACCGTCTGCCTCATCGCCAGAGAACCCTGCGACGCGACGCTTGGTGTCACCTGCACGATGTAGTAGCCGCGGCGGCCCGGCTGGATCGAAATCTTCAAGTCCGCAGGCAGAGTCTCGCGGACCTTCGACTTGTTCACGCGAATCGAGCCCTTGTCCTGCGGAAGCAGCAACACGTCGGACGCACCCAGCTCGGACCTCTTCACCTGGCCGTAAGGCGCCAAGCCCAGTCCGTCCACGCCGTACTGCCACCATTCAGGCCTCGCATGCGTCGTCCTCCTCGTCTTATCGAGGAAGCGCAGCTCGGCTTCGAGCATTCCCGGCTCTCGCCCATCTCGCGAACCAGGCGTGATCACGGTCGTGGTGTCTTTCTTCGACGCGCGATCGGCCGGTGCACCGATGAGGAGCGTCACGGGGATCACGAGCAGGCCGGCAAGCGCCAGCAGCCCGAGATTCCTCCATGAGACGACTCTGGTGTGGCTATTCAACATGTGTTCCCCCCCAAGTGACAAACATGCGCCCGCTCTCGGCGGGCCGCGCGGAACTAAAAAAGGAAAAAAGCGCCTTCGTGCCGGGCGCAAACGGACGACGAGACCCCCCAGTCATCGACTGCCGCCACCTCCTGTAGATAGAGACGGATTTTGGGATGACACGTCACGGGTCTGCCCCCAGCGGCCCCCCGGACGCAGGCTGTGGTTCGAATTTCGGCAAGGCAAGTGAAACGAACTGGACAAAACGCCCCCACTTCGCAGGTCCAGCACTCGCGCTATGCGGAGAGTAGCGACTGCGCGGTTAAATACGGTGTCTGGGGAGTGGCGTCAAGGAAAATCTTTACCGAGGCAGGAGCTAATATTTGTTTGCACAACAGGCCCCCGGGCGGGAGCCGCCGCTCGCCGGGTAATCTACGACGCTCGGAGCCATCTGACCATCTCCGGGAGGGTCATCTTTTTCCCCGTCATGAGGATGCCGACCCGAAAAATCCTGGAGACCATCCAGAAGACGATGGGGATGGTGACGGCCAGGATGGCCACTGAGAGGAGAACCTGAGGGAGCGGCGGGGGCTTCAGGGCAAGGCGCATCATCATGACGCTGGGCGAGAAGAAGGGGATCATCGACAGCCCGACGGAAAGGGCCCCATCCGGGCGGCGCACGACGGCCATGGTGACCACCAGGGGGAGGAGCTGCATCAGCAGGAGAGGGGTTTGGGTCTGCTGGGCCTCCAGCTCGGAGGTGCAGATGGCCCCTACCGCCGAGTACAGGGCCGCATAAAGGAAATAGCCCAGAAGGAAGTAGACCGTCAGGAACGCCAGCAGCGAGGGGGTCATGGCCTGCATCACCTGGCCCACCCCCGCTCCCCCCATCCCCTTCAGATAGAGGCCGATCCCCACAAGCATCCAGATGCCGAACTGGCTCAGGATGACCAGGCCCTGCCCCACGATCTTGCCCGTCATGAGCTGGAACGGGGTGACCGAGCTGACCAGCACCTCCATCACCCGGTTGGCCTTCTCCTCCAGCAATCCCCGGGACAGGGCCATTCCGGCCATGAGGGTGGTGGAGTACATGGCGATGGTGAAGAAGAGCGCGGTCATCCACTCCTGGAGAAAATCCCGATCCTGCACCGTGCCATCAGGGCTGATCTTGCGAACCTTCAGGTCCACCGGCCGGAGCAGTGCCTCGGTGTGACTCTCTGGAACGGACGCGTCGCGCAGCCGCTGGGCCATGACCGCCTTGATGAGCGCCCGCTCGATCCGCCGTACGGGCTGAAAATCCCCCACGTTCGTGGAGTAGTAGACCGGCTCCCCGGTTCCGTCGAGAAGGCCCGGCGGCAGCACCACCAGAGCCGCGTTCCCCTGCGCGGCGATCCCCTTCCCGGGTGGGGCTCCTTCCCTCACCTCCGTCCTCGACAGCCGGTAGCGCCGCTCACCGTTGCTCAGGAAATCGTTCTCACTGCTGCTGGCCAGCTCCTTGTCAAGAGGCTCGAAGAGGACCCCGGTCCCGTCGGCCAGCGCCACGTGCAGGGTCTCGTCGGACGCTGAGCGCGCCAGGAGGCCGGGAATGAACATCATGGCCCCCATCAGCAGGGGGACCAGCACCGTGGACAGGGCAAAGGATCGCGTGCGGACCGACTCGACGTACTCGCGGCGGATGATGGCCAACATCCGGCTCAACCGTCTCATGAAGCCACCCGGAGCCGGGCGGCCGCCACCTGCTCGATGAAGATGTCGTGCAGCGACGGCTCCACCACCTCGAAGCGCCTGACGCGCACCGATCGCACCAGATCCGCCAGAAGCTGCTGGGGATCGGCGCCGTCCACCAGCCTGAGGTCCATGGACGAGCTGTAGCTGTTGAACGACGCCACGAGGGGGTGCGCGCGCACCTGCGCCTCGTCTCCGTCGAACGCCACCGCCACCGTGTTGCGCCCGTAGCTCCCCTTGATCGAGTCGACCGTCCCTTCCAGCACCTTGCGCCCGTCGCTGATGAGGCACAGCGCGTCGCACAGGCGCTCGGCCTGCTCCATCACGTGAGTGGAGAACACGATGGTCCGGCCCGCCCCCCGCAGCTCCACCATGATGTCCTTCAGAATCTGCGTGTTGAGGGGATCCAGCCCTGAGAACGGCTCGTCCAGGACGATCAGGTCGGGCTCGTGCAGGACAGTCGCGATGAACTGCACCTTCTGCTGCATCCCCTTGGACAGCTCCTGCACCTTCTTTGCCGCGCAGTCCGCGAGGTCCATGCGCGCCAGCCAGCGGCCCACGCGGGGAGACGCCTCGCGGGCGGCCAGCCCCCGGATAGCGGCCATGAAGAGCAGGACGTCCATGACCCGCATCTTCGTGTAGAGGCCGCGCTCTTCCGGCATGTATCCGACCCGTGACGCCACGTCCGGTGAGGGGGCCTGCCCCAGGATTCGCACTTCACCGGCGTCAGGCTTGTAGATGTCGAGGGCGATGCGGATGGTGGTGGACTTGCCCGCCCCGTTCGGGCCCAGGAGCCCGAACAGGCACCCCCGGGGGACCTCGAGATCCAGGCCCCCGACGGCCTGCCTGTCTCCGAAGCTCTTGTGAATTCCTCGCATCGAGAGGGCCGGTTCGCGCATGCCGCCGATCATACGCGCGGTGGGTCCGCCGGTTGATCCCGCCGGACGGTTTGATCCAGGATGAGGGGTGATCACCGGCTACAACACGGACGTCAAGCACGATGGGCTGGTTTTCCACGTCCAGACCGAGGACAAGGGGCTTTCCAACCCCACCATCGAGTCCCTCATCTATGCCGGGGGGAAGATCGTGGCGTCCCGGCAGTACTCCTACGCCTGGCTCGTGCGCCAGGGATACGACGAGAAGGTGGTCCAGGACCTTCTGGACTGCCAGCACCGCAAGATGATGAGGGACATCCACGGGGGGAAGTACAGCCCCGGCGGCCCCCCACCGTTCGGGGCCGGGCTCATCTCGGAGCGTGGGTTCGACGAGCTCGTCCTGGAGTTCCTGGGCGCCCATGCGATGGCGATGGGGCTCGAGATCGTGGTGACGGAGCCTCCCCTGCTTCGGGCGGGGGATCTGGCGGTCCTGGATCTCCTCGTCCGCAAGGCGGACGGCGGCGCACCCGAGCGCTCGGCCCATCTCACGGTGAAGGCCGTGATCGGCCCGGAAGGGAGCGCCCGCTCCATCATCCTCTTCGAGGGGGCGGCGGACGCCGAGGGGAAGGCCAAAGCAGGCGTGGAGATCCCGCGCGATGCGGCCGGGGGGACGCTGGTCATCGAGGCGGCCGGCAGGAAAGGGGCTTCGGCCGAGGCCGCCTTCCAGATCGAAGGGTCATGAGCATCACCATCAGGCTCAACGGCCAGGACAAAGAGGTCGAAGCGGGGCTCACCCTGGACGAGCTGCTCCGCCGGCTCGAGCTGCCGGATCGGCGCGTGGCCGTGGAGCGGAACCTGCATGTCGTGCCCCGCGAGCGGTACGGGTCCACGCGGGTGGAAGCCGGCGACCGGCTCGAGATCGTCACCTTGGTGGGAGGCGGCTGAGATGAAGGGTGCGCTGACGATCGGCGGGCGCGAGTACGGCTCGCGCCTGATCGTGGGGACTGGCAAGTACGAGTCGTTCGACGTGATGCGCCGCGCTCACGAGGCCTCCGGCGCGCAGATGGTGACCGTGGCGGTGCGCCGCGTGAACCTGGCCCAACGGGATGGATCTCTGCTGGACCACATCGACACGTCGCGCATCACGCTCCTCCCCAACACGGCCGGCTGCTACACGGCGGACGATGCCATCCGCACGGCGCGGCTCGGGCGCGAGGCGGGGCTGTCCAGCCTGGTGAAGCTGGAGGTGATCGGCGACGAGAAGACGCTGTTTCCCGACAACGAGGCCCTGCTGGAGGCCACGCGCGTCCTGGTGAAGGAAGGGTTCGTCGTGCTTCCCTACACGACCGACGACGTGGTCATGGCCAGGAAGCTGCGCGACGCCGGGGCGGCGGCCGTGATGCCGCTGGGCGCTCCCATCGGCTCCGGCCTGGGGCTGCGCAACCTGGTGAACCTGCGCCTCCTGCTGGAGGCGATCACCGACGTCCCGGTGATCGTGGATGCCGGCGTGGGGACCGCTTCGGACGCCGCGCTGGCCCTGGAGACGGGATGCGACGGAGTCCTGATGAACACCGCCATCGCCGGCGCGAGAGACCCCGTGGCGATGGCCTCCGCCATGAGGCACGCCGTGGAGGCGGGGCGACTGGCCTGGGAAGCGGGACGGATCCCGCGAAAGCTCTACGCCACCGCGTCGAGCCCGCTCGAAGGGCTCATCTGATTCGCCGCTCGCGCACGGCCTGGTCGGCCTCGCGTTTGAGGTCCTTTTCCTTGAGCGCCGCGCGCTTGTCGTAGGTCTTCTTCCCGCGCGCCACGGCAATCTCCATCTTGATGTTGTTCCCCTTGAGGTAGAACTTCAGCGGGACCAGCGTCACGCCCCGGATCAGCTCCTTCTCCAGGCGCAGGATCTCCCGCTTGTGCAGCAGCAGTTTGCGCGGCCGCAGCGGCTCGTGGTTCATCCGGTTGCCGTGCGGATACGGGCCGATGTGGCAGTTGTACACCCACAGCTCGCCTTCCTGCGTCCTGGCGTAGGCATCTTTCATGTTGCAGAGGCCCATGCGCAGAGACTTCACCTCGGTTCCGTGCAGGACCACTCCCGCCTCGATACGATCCAGGAAGATGTAGTTGAACGACGCCTGGCGATTGGTCGCGAGCGTCTTCTCGTAACCCATGTGCGCTCCGGGGACGGTCCCATCGAGGGGTTCCACCCATGCAGCATTATGACCTGCTCGTCATCGGCTCGGGGCCCGCGGGCCAGAACGCCGCCTTTCAGGCGGCCAAGCTGGGTCGCCGCGTGGCGGTGGTCGAGAAGCGGAAGGTGGTGGGCGGCGTGTGCATCAACACGGGCACCATCCCCAGCAAGACGCTGCGCGAGGCCGTGCTCTACCTGACCGGCTACGGACAGCATGCCATCTACGGCACCGCTTACGCCGTCAAGGAGCACATCACCCTGGAGGACCTGCTGCTGCGCACGTCCTTCGTGATCAAGCGCGAGATCGACGTGACGCGGGCCCAGCTCAGGCGTCACGGCATTGACCTGCTGCACGGCGAGGCGTCGTTCGTGGATCCGCACACCCTCTCCATCTCCACGGCCACCGAGACCACCCTGGTCCGTGCCGATTCGACCGTCATCGCGGTGGGGACCAGCCCCGCCCCCGCGCCCGGGGTGGCATGCCGATCCGATGTGCTCATCGACAGCGACGGCATTCTCGAGATGAAGCGCCTGCCGCGCACTCTCACCGTGGTCGGGGCCGGCGTGATCGGGATGGAGTACGCCTCCATCTTCGCGACGCTGGGGATCGAGGTGACCATCGTGGACATGCGCGAGGACCTGCTCGACTTCGTGGACGAGGAGCTCGTGGAGAGCCTCTCCTACCATCTCCGCCAGCACGGCACCACCTACCGGCTGGGCGAGGAGGTGCTGCGCATCAGCTGCCCGGACAACCGGGCGGTGGCGGAGCTGGCCAGCGGGAAACGGATCGTGTCGGACATGATTCTCTTTTGCGCCGGGCGGGTGGGGGCGACCGCTTCGCTCAACCTGGCCGCCGCGGGGCTGGCGGCCGACGGCCGCGGGAGGCTGCTGGTGGACGAGCGCTATCGCACCCGGGTGCGGCACATTTTCGCGGCCGGCGACGTCATCGGCTTCCCGGCGCTCGCCTCCACCTCGATGGAGCAGGGGCGACTGGCGGGCGCCTACGCCTTCGGCGTGCCGGCCCTTCCCATGCCCGCGCTGTTCCCGTTCGGCATCTACACCATTCCGGAGATCTCGATGGTCGGGCCCACCGAGAAGGAGCTGACCCGGGCGGCGGTCCCCTACGAGGCGGGCGTGGCCCACTACCGCGAGATCGCCCGCGGGCAGATCCTGGGCGATGACACCGGCTTCCTCAAGCTGCTGTTCCACCGTGAGACGCGCCGGCTGCTGGCCGCCCACGCCATCGGCACCGGGGCCACGGAGATCATCCACATCGCCCAGGCGGTGGTGACCCTGGACGGGACGCTGGACTACTTCGTGAACGCCGTATTCAACTACCCCACCCTGGCCGAAGCCTACAAGGCGGCGGCCCTGGACTGCCTGGACAAGCTGTCCTAGCCCGGGCACGGTATACTCCAGGCGTTCTTTCTCCGGCCCGCAGCTAGGCAGGGCGGGCCGTTCACATAGAGAGGTCGCTCATGGGCTGCGGATCAGGAGGCTGCCCGGCCGGCCTTGGTGGGTGCGGTTCTTCCGGCGACGGCTCCACATCCGGCTCCCCCTGCGGGGCCGGAGGGTGCGGCACCGGCGCCGAAGGCCCTCCCCGCGAGGTGGTCGGCATCAAGTTCAACAACACCGCCAGAACCCACTACCACGACTCGGCCGGCCTGGACCTGCGCAAGGGGGACGCCGTCATCGTGGAAACCGAGCACGGCGAAGAGTTCGCCCGCGTCGTGCTTCCCACCGGACCCTCCCGCCGCTTCGCGGGAGTTTCCAGCCTGAAGCGCGTCCTGCGCCAGGCCACCGGCGAAGACGTCTCCCGCAACGACGAGAACGTCCGCCGCGAGGCGGAAGCCTTCGAGTTCTGCGCCGCGCGGGTGCGGACCCGAAGACTGGAGATGAAGCTGGTCTACGCGGAGGAGAGCTTCGACCGGCGTAAGCTGACCTTCTACTTCACGGCCGAAGGGCGGGTCGACTTTCGCGAGCTGGTGAAGGAGCTGGCCCAGCAGTTCCACAGCCGCATCGAGATGCGCCAGATCGGCCCGCGCGACGAGGCCAAGGCGCTGGGCGGCTATGGCATCTGCGGGCGGCCCCTCTGCTGCACGACGTTCCTCAAGGAGTTCTCCCCCGTCTCCATCCGCATGGCCAAACGGCAGGGGCTGAGCCTCAACCCCTCCAAGATCTCGGGCCGCTGCGGCCGGTTGATGTGCTGCCTCAAGTACGAGGACCGCGGCGACGATGGCGCCCCGGCGCGGGAGGGGGAGGCGGCGCAGCCGTCTGCCTGACCAGGGTCAGGCCTGACCAGGGATCACCGCTTCCGCACGGCCTCGTACACCTGCCTGCGCGACAGGCCGGTCTCGCGCATGAGGTGCCGCAACGCCTCGCGGCGCTCCATCCCCGAGTCCAGCAGGCGCTGATGCCTATCGGCCAGCGCCTCGGCCTCCTCGGCCGTCGGGTCAGCCTGGCGCGTGCGCGCCGCCGGCGGGCGCCCCGCAATCACCAGAGTGAACTCCCCGCGCGGGGTCTCGCCTTCGGACAACGCCCGGGCGAACGACTCCAGGGTGGTCCGCCGCACCTCCTCGTGAATCTTCGTCGCCTCGCGCAGCACGGTGACGGGGCGGTCCCCCAGCCCCGCGTGCAGATCGGCGGCGGCCGCCGCCACCCGATGGGGCGCCTCGAACAGCACGATGGGCCGTGCTTCCTGCGCCAGGTCCTGGACGGCGCGGCGCCGGGCCGCGGCCCGCGGCGGCAGGAACCCCGCGAAGAGGAACCCGGTCCCCAGGAAGCCGCACACCGAGATGGCCGCCGCCACGGCCGATGGCCCGGGGACCGGGCTCACCGCCAGCCCTTCGGCCAGCGCCGCGTCCACGACCACGGCCCCGGGGTCGGACACCGACGGCGTGCCCCCGTCGCTCACCAGCGCCACGTCGTCCCCGCCGCGCAGCGCCGCCAGGATGGTCTCCGCCTGCCTGCGCTCGTTGAACCCATGGCACGAGATGACCCGCGGAGGATGGATATCGAAATGCGCGAGGAGCCCGCGCGTCCGGCGCGTGTCCTCGCAGGCCACGAGGGCCACCGACCTCAGGACGGTGAGAGCCCGCGTCGTGACGTCCTGCAGGTTTCCTAACGGGGTGGCCACCACGTACAGCGTTCCCGCGGGCATCAGGTGCCCCAGTCGCGCGGGTACCGGAAGTCCACTCCCACCGTGCGCGAGGAGATCTTGGCGATGAGCGGGGGACGCCTCTTGTGCTGGGAGGCCCGGACCCTGGCGAGCACCCGATCCACCTGGCGCGCCGGCCAGCCGGCCCGCACCGCATCTTCGCGCGTGGCCCGCTCGTCCACCAGCAGGTAGAGGAGCCGATCCACGAGATCGTAGGTGATCCCCAGGTCCTTCTCGTCTGTCTGTCCGGCCCACAGGTCGGCCGAAGGCGGCTTGCGCCGGATGACCGGCGGGATCTTCAGCTGCGCCGCCAGCTGGCGCACCTGCGTCTTGTAGAGGTCCCCCAGGGGATTGAGCGCCGACGCCATGTCGCCGAACACGGTCCCGTAGCCCAGCAACAGCTCCGTCTTGTTGCTGGTCCCCAGCACCAGAGCGTCGTGCACGACGGAACGATCGTAGAGGATGCTCATCCTCTCGCGCGCCATCTTGTTCCCCTTGCGCACGCGGCTGGCGGCGGAGTCGGACGCGAACCAGGCGTCGACCATCGGCGAGATGTCGAACGTCTCGGTGCGGAAGCGCAGCCGCCGCGCCAGATCGCGCGCGTGCGTGACGCTGGTGGGATCGCTGAGACGATACGGCATCATCACGCCGATGACGCCCGCCGCCCCCAGCGCCCGGCGCGCCAGGGCGGCCGCCACGGCCGAGTCGATGCCGCCCGACAGCCCCACCACAACCCTCGAGCGCCCCGCGCGGCGCGTCTCGTCCGCGATGAAGCCGGCCAGCACCTCCTCGATGAGACGCGCAT
>JBOGOC010000021.1:0-5531 GCA_050747525.1 Candidatus Polarisedimenticolia bacterium
ATCTGCACACACTTGCGGCAGCTGTTCTCCGGAGAGCAGCCCAATGGCCCGGGCGGCTAAAGCATCCAGAAACGCCATCTCACTCTCAGTCGTCTAACGTTCACCATAACCCGCGGCGGGCGAACGCTGCCTTGACTGCCGCAGGGCGCCGTCCGCCCGCCGCCGGGTTCATGGTGTAGTTAGAACGCTCCATGAGTAAAGCTCCTTGCAGCTTCTGACACCTCGGATGGAACAGTCTGAAGGCGACGGAGAATCTGGCCAACCCGGGCATGACAGTCGGGTCGCCTCACCCAGAACGTCTCGCCGACACGCAGCACGTTTGAAAGAAGGTCCCCCGGATAGTAGTCGCCCTCAGCCAGCGGCTCCACTTCGAGAATTTCTAACGCAAGCGGGATGAGGAACGGTAGCCCAATCTCTTGGCCGATCATGATTCGGAGGTCCTCAACACCAAACTCGCCGACCGGCTTCTTGCGTAAGGCGTAACAGCGAGTGACGAGGACGGTATCGAACTCAGGCTCGCCCGAGGAAACCCCCTCGAGATCATCCAGACAGCGTGACCGGTCGAATTCTTCGCTCATTCTGTTAGTCGTTCTAACTACAAGTAGATGGTTCTGTGTTTGCAGGCTCCGGACCGGTGTGAACCCGATCTAACTGGGGCGTTCGGCCAGGCGCCGATCACTGTAAGTCATTCTATACCCTGATCCTGCGCTGTCGGCCATGGTGTTCGGGGGGTGGGGATAGGCTGCAGACCATGGCCTATCTATGCCTGGGAAGGGCCGCGTGGAGGGGCGGGGGGGAGGCGGTCCATCGGGCTGCGGACGCCGGCCCAGCCTCGGTTCAGGACGTGCGTGTAGATCATGGTGGTGTTCAGATCGCGGTGGCCGAGCAGCTCCTGCAGGGTGCGGATGTCGTAGCCGTCCTCCAGCAGGTGGGTCGCGAAGGAGTGCCGCAGGGTGTGGCAGCCGGCGTGCTTGGCGATGCCTGCGGCCTGGATGGCGTGCTGGACGTCCCGCTGGAGCACCGTCTCGTGGCGGTGGTGGCGGCGGCGCTGGTCGGTCTCGCGGTGATAGTACATGCGGGTCGCGGGGAAGACCCACTGCCAGGGCCAGGTGCGGCCGGCGTTCGGGTACTTCAGGTGCAGGGCTTCGGGGAGCTCGACCCATCCGCCGTTGCGGGAGAGGTCCTTGAGGTGGAGCTGCCGCGTCGACTCGATGTGACGCTTGAGATCCGGGGCGGCCGCCTCGGGGAGCAGTGTCATCCGGTCCTTCTGTCCTTTGCCGCCGCGCACCGTGATCTGGAGGCGCTCGAGGTCGACGTCCTTGATGCGCAGGTGGTGGCATTCCATCAGCCTCATGCCGGTGCCGTACAGCAGCATCGCCATCAGGCGGCTGATGCCGTTCAGCCGGCCGATCAGAGCGCGCACTTCGTCGCGGCTCAGGACGACGGGGATGCGTCGCGGCTTCTTGGCGCGCACCACCTCTTCGAGCCAGGGGAGGTCCTGCCCCAGGACGTCCCGGTAGAGGAAGAGGATCGCGCTGAGGGCCTGGTTCTGGGTCGAGGCGCTGACGTGCTCGCGGGTCGCGAGCATGGAGAGGAAGGCGTTCACCTCGTGCTCTGCCATGTCGCGGGGGTGTCGTTTCTGATGGTACAGGATATAGCGGCGGATCCACTCGACGTAGGCGCGCTCGGTGCGCGGACTGTAGCGCCGGGTGCGCAGGGCGATGCGGACTTGATCGAGGAGCCTGGTGGGTTGTTGCGTCATGGGTCGCCGCCGTCTCGGATGCCGCGACCACGATACCCCGGCCCGGGGACGGCGTCGAGATGCGCCTTGGGTGTGGGCGCGGTGTACACTGTGCGGCATCAAGCAGAGGAGATCCGATCGTGACCGACGAACGTCAGCGCGAAGACACGCCAGCGCCGCGGCCTCGCGGGGGCCTCGACTTCAGCCTGCACGCGGGGCCGCCGGACATGGCGGAGAAGGGGGCGCCGCGTCAAGGGGTCCCCCAGTCGCTCGACCGGCGGATGTTCCTGCAGCTGCACGTCTTCACCGGCTGCTTCGACCCGGCGCCGGTCACGGCGGCGGTGCAGGGCAGCGGGATGCACGCGGTGGTCTACCTGGACGTGAACGATCCGCGGGGCATCGGCGTGCTGCTGCTGTCCGAGAACGAGGAGGATTTCACTGGGCGGGGGCGTGCGTTGTTGTCGAAAGACCCGTTCGCGGGGCTGACGCCGCGCCCCGACCTCACCATGATGGGGCGTTCGTACGGCTCGGGGCGCGAGGAGAACCTGGAGGACTGGCTGCTGCGCAAGCCGTTGCGCAACGCGCTCAACCCGGAGTGGCGGTGGCACATCTGGTATCCGTTGCGGCGCTCGGGGGAGTTCAACCGGCTGTCGCGCGACGAGCAGGGCAAGATGATGCTGGAGCACGCGGTGATCGGCAAGGCGTTCGGCGAGGGGGGGCACGCCTACGACATCCGGCTCGAGTGCCACGGGCTCGATCGCAACGACAACGACTTCGTGCTGGGGCTGCTGTCGGCGAAGCTTCACCCGCTGTCGCGGCTGGTGAAGGACATGAGGCACACGCGCCAGACGGCCGAGCACATCGAGCACATGGGGCCGTTCTTCGTGGGGCGCGTGGCGTGGCAGTCGCCCCTGCCGCCTGTATGATGCCCCTACCGCCCGGTTGACCCCTGTCCCGATGACCTCGGCGGATCGTACGGTTCGTTGGTCCCCGACAGGTCGATGCGCAGCGCGGTGGTGAAGCGGTTCCAGTAGTTGGTCAGGCCGATCACGCTGGTCAGCTCCAGGATCTGCGTGTCGGTGTAGTGCCGGCGCAGCTCCTCGAAGAGGGCATCGGTCACGGTGTGGGCGTCGCGGGTCATCTTCTCCGCGTAGAGCAGCGCCACCTTCACCGCGGGGTCGAACAGCGCGCTGGCCTGGCTGTTCGACAGCGCCTCCAGCTCCTCTTCCGTGTAGCCCAGCTGCCTTGCCAAGGCAGTGTGTCCGGCCGTTCAGTAGCGGCAGGCGTTCAGCCTCGACACGTGCAGGAAGAGGAGCTCCTTGAGCTTGAAGGGGACCTCTCCGGTGAACATCACGGCGCGGTAGTGCGCGATCTGCGTGGTGAGGTAGCTGGGGATGTGGGCGAAGGTCTTGAAGGCGTTGGGGACGTTGCCGCGTTCTTTCAGGTACGTGTCGTAGATCGCCTGGATCTCCGGCGGCACCTCGTCACGCTCCAGCTTCTTCAGTCGTCCCATGGTCAGAGTCTACGTCACGGATGCTCCGGGATGTGGTGTAAAGTGCGGCTTCTGGCGGACTATCCCGGGTGGAGGTGGCATGGCGGCCGGGCGGCTGGCGGGACGGCGGGCGCTGGTGACGGGCGGGGGGCGCGGGATCGGCAGGGCCACGGCCCTGTGCCTGGCGCGCGAGGGGGCCGACGTGGCGGTGGCCGCGCGCTCCGCCGCGCAGACCGGGGAGGCCGCCGCGGAGATCCGCAGCCTGGGCGTGCTGGGGTTCGCTCTCGACG
Organism: Candidatus Polarisedimenticolia bacterium; assembly: GCA_050747525.1. Classification (GTDB taxonomy): domain Bacteria; phylum Acidobacteriota; class Polarisedimenticolia; order JACPZX01; family DASXTC01; genus JBOGOC01. The sequence continues at coordinate 3,524 of JBOGOC010000021.1, forward strand.
TCGACGTGACCGACGCGGCCTCGGTGTCGCGCATGGCCGCGCAGGCCACGGAGACGATGGGCGGCGTGGACATATTGATCAACGGCGCGGGCGACGCCGAGTCGAACCCGCTGGCGCGCACCGACGAGTCGTTGTGGCAGCGCATGATCGCGGTGAACCTCACCAGCGTGTTCCTGTGCACGCGCCAGCTGGTGGGGGGCATGCGGGAGCGGGGCTGGGGGCGCATCGTGAACGTGGCGTCGCGCGCGGGGCTGGTGGGGTACGCCTACGTGTCGGCGTACGTGGCCGCCAAGCATGGGGTGGTGGGGTTCACGCGCGCGGTGGCCATCGAGCTGGCCGGCTCGGGGGTGACCGTGAACGCGATCTGTCCCGGGCAGGTGGACACCGAGATGACGCGGCGCGCGGCTCGGGACATCGCCGCCAGGACCGGCCGTCCGATCGAGCAGGTGATGGAGCAGCTGGCGGAGCTGAACCCGTCGCGCAGGATGGTGACCGCCGACGAGGTGGCCGAGGCGGCGCTGCGGCTTGCGCTGCCGGAGTCGGAAGCGATCACGGGACAGGCGGTGGAGGTATGAGCCGCTTCAAGCTGATCAATCCGTCGACCCTGCCGCCGCCCAAGGGGTTCAACCACGCGGTGGTGACGCCTCCGGGTCCCCTCGTCTTCGTGGCCGGGCAGATAGGCTGCGATGTCAACGGGGCGATGGTCTCCTCGGATCTGGTCGGGCAGTTCGAGCTGGCCCTGCGCCACGTGGTGGAGGCGGTCACCGAGGCCGGGGGGACTCCCGAATCCATCGCCCGCATCACCATCTACGTGACCGACATGGTCGAGTACCGCGCGCGGCTCAAGGGGCTGGGTCAGGCCTGGCAGCGCGTGATGGGCAAGCACTTCCCCGCCATGGCGCTGGTGGAGGTGCAGAGCCTGTTCGTCCCCAACTGCAAGGTCGAGATGGAGGCCACCGCCGTTCTGTGAGGAGACACCGATGACCGACTTCCTGTACGAAGTGAAAGGGCGCGTGGCCCACATCGTCCTGAACCGTCCCGAGGTGCTCAACGCGCTCACCTTCGGCACCTACGAGGGGCTGCGCGACCTGTTCGCCCGCCTCAAGGACGACGACGGCATCCGCGTGGTCGTGCTGCGGGGATCGGGGCGCGCGTTCTGCTCGGGGGGCGACGTCAAGGAGATCATCGGGCATCTGCAGGGGCGCTCCGACGAGGAGCTGCTGGCCTTCACGCGCCTCACCTGCGAGGTGGTGCTGCGCATGCGCGAGGCGCCGCAGCCCATCATCGCCTCGCTGCACGGCGTGACAGCGGGGGGCGGCGCGGCGCTGGCGCTGGCCTCCGACCTGCGCATCGCGGCCGACACGGCGCGCATCGCGTTCCTGTTCGTGAAGGTGGGGCTGTGCGGCGCCGACATGGGGGTGGCGCACCTGCTGCCGCGCCTCATCGGAGTGGGGCGGGCGGCCGAGATGCTGCTGCGCGGCGAGTTCGTGGACTCCGCCACCGCCGAGCGCTGGGGGCTGGTGAACCGCGTGGTGGCTCCGGCCGATCTCGCCGTCGAGACGACGGCGTGGGCCGAGTCGCTCGCGGCCGGGCCGCGGATGGGGCTCGCGATGACCAAGCTCATGATGAACCGCGCCTTGGGGTTCAGCCTGGCGGAGGCGATGGAGGTGGAGGCCGAAGCCCAGGCCATGTGCATGAAGCATCCCGACTTCCACGAGGCCTACACGGCCTTCCTGGAAAAGAGGCCGGCCCGCTTCGGCGCCGCCGGCTGAGGCGGGCGGCCGTGACCTTCTCTCTCGAGCCGGCCGAGGCGGCGCTCGCCCAGACTGCGCGCGCGGCGGTGGCCCCGCTGGCGGGAGCCGACGGCGCGCACGCGCACCGCGAGCCGGCCCCCGAGCTGATCCTGCACCGCCGCCGAGACACACACGCCGCCCGGCTCTGCGAGGGTCTGCAATCGGGCGGCGACGTGGATCGGGTCCCCGTAGATCCGATCGCCCTCGACGCGCAC
>JBOGOC010000022.1:0-4602 GCA_050747525.1 Candidatus Polarisedimenticolia bacterium
CCCACGTGGAGTACGAGTCGGACAAGAGGCACTACGCGCACGTGGACTGCCCGGGCCACGCCGACTACGTGAAGAACATGATCACCGGAGCGGCGCAGATGGACGGCGCGATCCTGGTGGTGTCGGCGGCCGACGGCCCGATGCCGCAGACGCGCGAGCACATCCTGCTGGCGCGCCAGGTGGGCGTGCCGCGCATCGTGGTGTTCATGAACAAGGTGGACATGGTGGACGATCCGGACCTGCTGGAGCTGGTCGAGCTGGAGGTGCGCGAGCTGCTCAAGAGCTACCAGTTCCCCGGCGACGAGCTCCCCATCGTCAAGGGCTCGGCCCTGCAGGCCGGCCAGTGCGCCTGCGGCAAGAATGACTGCGCCAAGTGCAAGTGCATCCTGGACCTCATGAAGGCCGTGGACGAGTACATCCCCATCCCGGAGCGCGCGCTGGACAAGCCGTTCCTGATGCCGGTCGAGGACATCTTCTCGATCTCGGGCCGCGGCACGGTGGTGACCGGTCGCGTGGAGCAGGGCAAGGTGAAGGTCGGCGAGGAAATGGAGATCGTCGGCATCCGCGAGACGCAGAAGAAGGTGGTCACCGGCGTGGAGATGTTCAAGAAGCTGCTGGACGAGGGGCTGGCCGGCGACAACGTGGGCCTGCTGCTGCGCGGGGTGGAGCGCACCGACGTGGAGCGCGGGCAGGTGGTGGCAAAGCCGGGCAGCATCACGCCGCACACCAGGTTCAAGGCCGAGGTGTACGTGCTGAAGAAGGAGGAGGGGGGCCGCCACACGCCCTTCTTCACCGGATACAGGCCTCAGTTCTACTTCCGGACCACCGACGTGACGGGGGTTGCGTCGCTGCCCGAAGGCGTGGAGATGGTCATGCCGGGTGACAACCTGAACGTGACCATCGATCTGATCACCCCCATCGCCATGGACAAGGGGCTTCGGTTCGCCATCCGCGAGGGTGGGCGCACCGTGGGCGCCGGCACGGTTGTGGACATCCTGCAGTAGCCGACGACAGGAGCGCAGCAGATGCCCGTGAAGGAAAAGATCAGGATCCGGCTCAAGGCTTACGATCACCGGATCCTCGATCAGTCGACCTCGGAGATCGTGGACACGGCCAAGCGGACGGGCGCTCGTGTGGCGGGGCCCATCCCCCTGCCCACGGTCCGAAGCATGTACTGCGTGCTGCGCTCGCCCCACGTGGACAAGAAGTCGCGCGAACAGTTCGAGATCAGGACGCACAAGCGGCTGCTCGACATCCTCGAGCCCACGCCGCAGACGGTGGACGCGCTGATGAAGCTCGACCTGCCGGCGGGCGTCGACGTCGAGATCAAGGCATTCGGTCAATAGCGGGAGGAAGGCGTGGCCGGGAGCGTGAGCATCGAAGGGCTGATCGGACGGAAGGTGGGGATGACCCAGGTCTTCCGTGACGACGGAGTGGTGGTGCCGGTGACGGTGCTGAAGGCCGGCCCCTGCGTCGTGATGGGCATGCGCACCCGGCAGAAGGACGGCTACGAGGCGGTGCGGCTGGGGCTGGTCGAGCGGTTCTCCAAGTCCAAGCTGACCAAGCCGAGGCGCGGCGAGTTCGAGAAGAACAACCTGGCTCCCCTCAAGACGCTGCGCGAGTTCCGTCTGCTGGGGGGCGGAGGCGATTCCGAGGGCCCGAAGGTGGGGGACCCCGTGAAGGTGGACCTGTTCAACGAGGCGCGCTTCGTGGACGTCATCGGAGTGAGCAAGGGCAAGGGGTTCGCCGGCGTCATGAAGCGGCACCACTTCCGCGGCGGCGCGGCGACCCACGGGTCCATGTTCCACCGCGCCCCCGGCTCCATCGGCTCGTCGGCATACCCGTCCCGGGTGTTCAAGGGGATGAGGATGGGCGGGCACATGGGTGACGACCGCGTGACGGTGAAGAACCTTCAGGTCGTCCGCGTGGATCTCGACAACAACCTGCTGCTGGTGCGGGGCGCTGTGCCCGGCGCCCGCGGCGCGCTGCTGATCATCCGCAAGGCCCGGGCCGGCAAGCCGGGCAAGGATGGCGGCGCCGCGAAGAAGACGGCGTGAGCCAGGTGACATCATGGCTGCGGTGAAAGTCAGAAATCTGGACAACAAGGCGCTGCGGGACCTGGCGCTGTCCGAGGACGTGTTTGGCGCCGAGCCGAACCGCGCCTTGGTGTACGAGGCCGTGCGGGCCTACATGGCCGCGGGGCGCCGGGGCACGCACGACACCAAGACGCGCTCGGAGGTCGCCGGCAGCGGACGGAAGCTGTGGAAGCAGAAGAAGACCGGCCGGGCGCGCATCGGCTCGGTGCGGTCGCCGCTGTGGCGCCATGGCGGCACCGTGCACGGCCCCACGCCGCGCTCGTACGCCTTCCACTTCCCCAGCCGCAAGAGGGCCGGGGCGCTGCGCTCGGCCCTGTCGCAGAAGCTGCGCGAAGGGCGCCTGCTCGTCGTGGACGGCCTGTCGCTCGATTCGCCGCGTACCAAGGCATTCCGCGAGGCCATCGCCAGGCTGGGCATCGAGGGGAGCGCGCTGGTGCTGGACGATCCGGTGAACCGCAACCTGACCCTGGCCGGACGCAACCTGGCCACCTGCAAGGTGGTGCAGGCTTCGCAGGTGAACATCGTGGACCTGCTGCGCCACGACTGGGTGCTCGTCACCGAGGCGGCCGCGCGCAGGCTGGAGGAGGTGCTGGCGTCATGAAGCACGCATCGCACGTCATCCTGGCGCCGGTCATCACGGAGAAGTCCACGGGGCTGAAGGAGGAGGGGCGCATCCTCTGCTTCAGAGTGGCCCGCAAAGCCAACAAGATCGAGATCAAGAACGCCGTGGAGAGCCTGTTCAAGGTGAAGGTGGCCCAGGTGCGCACCATCAACGCGCACGGCAAGGTGAAGCGCATGGGCCGCTTCGCGGGGCGGCGTTCGGACTGGAAGAAGGCATACGTCACTCTGGCCGAGGGCCAGAAGATGATCGAGTACTTCGAGGGGGCCTGAGGCCAATGGGCATTCGACAGTTCGCACCGACATCGCCGGGCCGCCGGTTCATGACCGTGGCGACGTTCGAGGAGATCACCGAGAGCAAGCCGCTCAAGAGCCTGCTGGAGCCCAAGAAGCGGTGCGGCGGTCGCAACAACAAGGGGCATCTCACCATCTGGCACCGTGGCGGCGGCCACAAGCGGATGTACCGCGTGGTGGACTTCCGCCGCGACAAGGTGGACATCCCGGCCAAGGTGGTCACCATCGAGTACGACCCCAACCGCTCGGCGCGCATCGCGCGGCTGCACTACGCCGACGGGGAGAAGCGTTACATCCTGGCCCCCATGGGGCTTCAGGTTGGTGCCGTGGTGATCGCCGCAACCAACGCTGACATCCAGATCGGCAACGTCCTGCCGCTTCGCAACATCCCTCTGGGGACCATGGTGCACAACGTGGAGCTCAAGCAGGGGCGCGGCGGGCAGATGGTGCGCAGCGCCGGAGCGGCCGCGCAGATGCTGGCCAAGGAAGGGACCTACGCGCAGCTGAAGCTACCCTCGGGCGAGGTGCGGAGGGTGCACATGGACTGCCGCGCCACCATCGGGCAGGTGGGCAACCTGGACCACGAGAACATCTCCATCGGCAAGGCGGGACGCAAGCGGTGGATGGGCCGGCGGCCGATCAACCGGGGTGTCGCCATGAACCCCGTGGACCATCCGCACGGCGGTGGAGAAGGAAAGACCTCCGGGGGGCGCCACCCTGTGACACCGTGGGGGACTCCCACCAAGGGTTACAAGACGCGCAACAACGCCCGCACGGACAAGTTCATCGTGCGCAACCGTCACAAGAAGTGAGGAAGCGATGAGCCGCTCGATCAAGAAGGGCCCCTTCGTGGATGCCCACCTGATGAAGAAGATCGAAGACATGAACCGGCGCTTCGAGCGGAAGGTCATCAAGACCTGGTCGCGTCGCTCCGACGTCACGCCCGAGATGGTGGGGCACACGCTCGCGGTGCACAACGGCAGGAAGTTCATCCCCGTGTACATCACCGAGAACATGGTGGGGCACAAGCTGGGAGAGTTCGCGTTCACGCGCACCTTCAAGGGACACCGGACCAAGGGAGAGAGCACGGCCGCCGCGGAATCGTGATCCGGCGAGCACAGGAGACGATGAACATCATGGCCATGACGTCCACGAAGCAGGTCGTTCAGCCCCCGGTGGCCCACGCCACCCTGCGGTACCACCGCGGGTCGGCGCAGAAGGCCCGCCTGGTGATCGACCAGATCCGCGGCCGCGGTGTCAACGAAGCGCTGTCGCTGCTGCATTTCTCTCCCAAGGTCGCCTCGAAGGCCATCGAGAAGCTTCTGAAATCAGCCGTCGCCAATGCGGGACAGGGCGGCGAGAAAGTGGATGTCGACACGCTGTACGTGGGAGAGGCGTTCGTGGGGCCCGGGCCGAGCTTCCGCCGGGCACGGGGCCGTGCCTTCGGGCGGGCCTTCCGGATCCTGCATCGCACCTGCCACATCACGGTCAAGCTGGCCGCCAGGCACGCTCATGTTCCTGTGCCCGCGAAGGCTCAGGCGCCCGGCTCGCACGACGCGGCTGCCGCGGGTCCGGAGGCGCCGGTCGCCGGCGC
>JBOGOC010000023.1:0-49094 GCA_050747525.1 Candidatus Polarisedimenticolia bacterium
ACTGCTTCGCCCAACGCTAGGCGGAGTCGGTCGAAGTCGACCTTGCCACCCTCGGTGCGTGTCTCGGGGAAAAGGCGCAGCAGTTCTTGTCGCTTCCCCTCGGCAGTGTCGTGCGAGCGGAGGTCAACCTTGTCAGGGCTATAGGTGGATATGGCTTCATCCGTGCTCATGTCAGGCGCCACCGCAAAGTGAAGATTTCCTCGTGTTCAAGCTTCTGCTCTAGGTTCTTGCTGATTACATCCAAACAGTCATCCTTCTGACGATCGATGTCGCGGCTTGCCTGGTCGAAGGTATGCCACGCTTCATCGCGCCTCCCCTCGAGCACCCGAGCTTCGCGCTGCCGCTCCAACTTCTCCGGCAAGTTCGGGGCGAGCCGCGCCGCTTTCTTCGATTCCTTGAGGGCATCATCCAGTTCGCTGAGGGTGGCCCTGAGGGATTCGCGGCGATCTTCAGCCCAGCGGTCGAGCTTTTCCATCTCCAGGTCGAACCACTGGCCATTGCGCGTGGCGAGAGCATCGAGAAGTTCGCGCTGTCGTCGCAAGTGCGCTGCTGTAAGACTGTGTGCAATGGTGTCACGCGCGCCCCATGACCGTTCCACGATGCCTGGAAGGTCAAACATCCGACGGCACTGGGTGTCGTCTAGCGGATCGCCGGAGTCGGTCGCGCCCACGAAGAAGAGGTGGTCCTCCGTCTCCATCGCGTTCACCGTTAGACGGATGCAAGTGAGCCAGCCACAGGCGCCGACGAGCGATTCGAGGATGGCGATTCTCTTCCCGCTATCGCGATAGCAGAAGCACACTTCTACGGGAGGTGTAGTGAGGCCACGCCCGAGGGCGAGCACGCGTTGCGCGAGCGGGTGGCCCACGCGAAAAGTGTTAGCGTCGTCCGCGCGCTTGCCCATGCGGTACGGACCGGGATGAATGGCCTCTCCGGCGAAAGGGTTGGTGTGGAGTAGAAAACTGAAATCTGCGTCCTCGAACCGTGCGTACTCGCGAAGTAGGTAGCGTGTGAGTCGCCATAGGCGGGCGTTGAACTGGTCAAGCACGTACTGGCTCTGGATGCGTACCTTCTCGACAACCTCCTGATCGAAGTTGTCGAGGAGCTTTTCACGGGCGTCGCGCTGACCCTCGACGATCTGCGTCTGGAGCTCTTGCTGGAGGTGACCGAACTCGAATTGGATCTGCTCCAGCGTTCGGCACCTTTGGTAGATAGCCGCTATGCGCTTCTCGAAGTCAACGCCGGATTCGACCGCGCCGAGAATCTCATCACTGGCGCCAAAGACGCCGCTGAAGAGGCGGAACTTCTCGTCGAGTAGCTCATACACTCGCTGGTCGACGGCGTTAGCCTTGTTAAGGAAGTTTACGACGACGACGTCGAACTTCTGGCCATAGCGGTGGCATCGGCCGATGCGCTGCTCTATGCGTTGGGGATTCCACGGCAGGTCGTAATTCACTACCAGATTGCAGAACTGAAGGTTAATGCCCTCGGCTGCGGCCTCCGTGGCAATCAGGATTGCGGCCTCGTCGCGGAAATGCTCGACTAGTGCCGCCCGCATATCGGCGCTGGGTGAGGCACTGATCCGGTCGGTTCCCTCGTATCGGTCTAGCCATTTCTGGTATATCGCTCTCGATGTCGGGTCGTTGTTGGTGCCGTTGAACAGCATCACGCGGCCGGCGAACTCGGTCTGCTCGAGGAGTCTAAAGAGGTATTCCTGCGTGCGGCGTGATTCCGTGAAAATAACCGCCTTTTGCTGGAGGGCGGGGCTACCCTGTGCGGCCTGCGCCTCGGCTGCAGCGGCGAAGCCACGACGCAGCGCGGTGAGAAGAACTTCACCCTTCGAATTCTTGAGGATCGACTTGGCGAGCGCATGAAACTCCCGCAGTTCGGCCATCTCGCGTTTGAGGTCAGCGAGCTGCTCAGAGGTGAGGCGAACCTTTTGTAGTAGCGTAGCATCCTCGTCGTCTTCGTCCCACTCGTCAGCCAGCTCGTCGAGGTGCTCGCAGTCTTCAAGCAGATTGCCAGGAGGTGCTTCTAGCGTCTCTGCCCCCGCGGCCGCCGCTTGAAGTCGCTGGACCATTCCATCCAAGGTGCCAGAAATTGCGTAGGTGGAGGAAGCCAGGAGCTTTCGGAGGATTAGAGTCACAAGCTGGCGCTGACTCGCCGGCAGGGCATAGAGCGTGTCCCTCTGAAGGTACCCGGAGACAAGATCGTAGAGCTGCTGCTCCTCAGATGTCGGCACGAACTCTTGCACGAGTGCGTGGCGGTTTGTGTATTTCACATACTCGAGGACTTGGCGGCGGAGAGTACGCTTGCAGATCGACGCAAGGCGTTCCTTCAGCTCGGCGAAGTCGGTGTCGTTGCCGAGACGCGCGAATCGGCAGCGGTAGCTCTGCAAATCGCCGAAGGCGAAGTCGTCGATGATGCTGACTAGCCCGTAAAGCTCCAGAAGCGAGTTTTGGAGAGGGGTCGCGGTAAGCAACACCTTCGGGAAGGGAGCCACAGCCTGCTTGATCGCCAGGGCGATCTTGCTCGAGTTCTTGTAGACGTTGCGCAGGCGGTGAGCCTCGTCGATGACGACGAGATCCCAAGCGGTCTGACGAAGATATGGTTCCTTGGTTCGTGCGAACTGAAAGGAGCAGAGGACGATTGCGTCTTGTTGGAATGGATTCAGGTTGCCCGCGCGAACGGCGTTGTTGAAGCTGCGAGCTTCGAGAATCGCCGAGGGCAGATAAAACTTGTCCTCAAGCTCCTGGCTCCACTGCTTGCGCAGGCTGGCGGGAAGGATGACGAGGAGCCGCCGCTTTCGTTCGGCCCACTTCTGCGCAAGTAGAAGGCCGGCCTCGATTGTCTTGCCCAGGCCGACCTCATCCGCGAGGATCGCGCCCCTAGAGAAAGGACTACGGAACGCAAAGAGCGCAGCCTCGACCTGATGGGGGTTTAGATCGACCTGCGCATCGGCGAGTACCGAGGCGAGCTTCTCGAGACTGTCCGAAGCGCACCGCCTTGTGAGCTCGTGCGCGAGGTACTTGGCGTGGTAGTCGGTTATCACCACCTGATCGGACTGGGATGATGATTCTGTTTGGCCCATGGCTTTTTCCCGGCAGCGCGCTGCTTTGACGGATGCTCGTGTTGGCCGGAGAAGCGCTTCGAAATCTGACACGGCGAAAGAGCCGGTACCAGTCAACTGGCTTCCGGTTTGTCGCGATCTTGCCTCACGGCTCCTGTCCGAAGCGTGTTCGTAGACATCCCCAGACACTGCGCGGCCTCTCTGGTGCTGTCATGACGAGCTACTCTCGATTATCGAGCGTCCTGCCGAATGTACTTCAGATCGCGATTCATAAAAGCAGGCATCGTTCCCTCCAGGTATCTAACGACGTATTGATTCGCGGACGGGTTCTCCAAGGCACCGCTCTGGTATGCGACTCGGCAACCAGCAGCCTTATCTATGCTGGCGGCGATAATCTGGTCGGCATCGCACACGACGGCAAGGTTTGGGTTATGCGTCACGATAATGATCTGTCGGCGTCCCTTCGCTAGGCGAACCGATGGAACCAACACGCCGTGAACCGTCTCGTTGTCGAGGTTCTCTTCTGGTTGGTCCAGCAACAGTGGACTCTCTCCTTTCTCCACAAGGAGATAGAACAGGAGTAGAAGAAGCCCTCGCTCGCCAGGAGAGAGCTCAAACAGCTCTTTGCCTTCCATCTTGAGAGCGTACCGTGGCTTCAAGTAGGACAGGGAGAACAAATAGTCATAGAACCCAGCGACAGAGCGATTGGCCTTCAACTGTGCCTTCGTTGACATCTGTTTCGAAGGTCCGTGGCGGTCGTCGTTGTGAAGCGCCTGCATGAACTCTGTCAGAAATGCTTCAACTCCCTCCTTGCTGTCAAAGCCATGGCGCTGCACCAGCGCTCTGAGACGTCCCGTTCCTTCATCGCTCCCCTGAAATGAACCGGTGCGGCCCTGATGAATCCAGTCGACCACACCGTCGACAAGACCCTGCTCGCCAATCTGAACATCGAAGGACAGATGAATGCTCTCTGCGAGTGTTCTATGACCTTGGATGAAGTCCTGCACGGGCCGATGCAACCGTCGGTAGTGTTCTTTGAGCTCCGTGATCCTCTCGTAAATGCTAAGGCAGAGTAAGAGCCTATTTGAGCCTGCCACTGCAATGTGCTGGGGGAGTCCAGCGATTCGAGTCAGTTCGGCGCGAAGGGTGAGAATCGAGTCGGGGTCCTCAGCATCCCGCTCGATTCGTGTTGCTTTATCTTCCCATTGCTTCAATGCAGTGAGGTACTCCTGATAGCGACGTGTCGGGGCATCCAATTGATTCTGCAGCTCGGTGAGACGGTGTTTTGCGAGGACTAACTTCGAATGGGCGCTCTTGGGATCATCTGCTGCGATCTGAGCTTTGGCGACTCCTTCTTCCATGGCCAATTCATGGCGCATCTTCTTGAGAACATCCGTATTCGTCTCTAATTTGACTAGGTCCTCAAACAGAAATCCGAGTTCATCGAGATCAGCGGCTGATTCACGAGCCAAGTCGGCATAGCCTGAGACGAAGTTGGCTATGCGCTGAGCCATCTTGTCGATGGTAGCCAAACGAGTTAGTAGTTCCTTCCTCCTCTGGCGGGCTGACTCAACTGTCTGTTCAAACTGTTTGATGAGGACACGCTGAGATTCGATGCTAGACTGTATTGCCTCAATCTGCTTCTGAGTCGCGGGGTCAGCGTCCGGCTTGGGCATTACTTGAGGTTTGGCAGCCTTGTGTGTCTCGAGTTCCTTCAATCGACCTGTGAGGCGCTTCTCGATCTCGCGTTTATGGTCAGGGGAGGCGTCGTCCTCGAGGGCCGACAGTTCGCGGTTCACCTTCGACAATTCACCCGTTAGGCTATTGATTCGATCAAAGGTTTCCTCACCAAGGTAGTCGAGGAGTGCACCTAGGCTTGCCTTGTCTAGTCGCTCGGCGGGAGGTATGTGAGAGAAAATGACCGCTCGGAGCTCCTCGTCGAATGCCCCGCCGCCCTCGATGATCAACTCGTTACACAAGGTCTCAAGATAGCTCTGTGGTATGTACTTGACGCGTTCAAGGTTCTCAGTATCTGGAGAGTGGCTGAGATCATACGCAGTCGTATCCCCGCTACACCACTTCAAAACCGCCGCGAAGTGCTCCGCTTTGTTGTGTCGCGCACGACGGAATTTGCTCGAATTCAGGAAAGAGTAATTGGGCTCCTGAAGACTGTTCCCACCGAGAGCTATGATGTCAGCAAGTGCGCTCTTGCCACTACCTTTGTTGCCTATGATTGCCACAAGGCCGGGGTTGAGGGGAACGGCACAGTCAAACCAAGTCTCATCCAGGGTTGAGTCAGGACGTTTAGTTATCTGGATGGCATCAAGGTACTTATGTGGGTTGCTACGCACGTCTGCAAGCTTGGGTGGGATAGTTCCGATGAAGACACGGTCGGTGAACTCAAAGAGCGCGTGCTGCAATCCGCGGAATGTTGGATCCGCTTTGATCCAAGTATCACACCTTCCAAGTGAGTTGGTAATACTGGGATTGTGCCAAGTGTGGGCATCACTGCAATCGAGAAGCTTGTCGTTGACACCTTGTCTGCGAAGAGCCTCCACGGCGTGGTGATAGGCGTCAGGAGTGGCTGCTGAGGTGAAAAGCAAATCGGCATTATTGATGAGTGTTTTCTTCTCAGCTATGGACTGGTCATTCCACTTTAGGGAGGCCCATTCTGTCTTGCCGATGGCGGTAACATAGCGGCCTGTGAAGTAGGGACTGTCGAGAGCGGCACGAATGTTCTCGACGCTGAGATTGAGGTTGTGAAAGCCTTCAATGAGCGGCGTATCATACTCGCGCTTACGTTCTGGGGGGGCAGTGGCTATGATCTTGTGACCCAAGTCCTCTAGGCTCTTGCGAGTAATGACGCCAGCCCATTGGGCTTGCTCGATTCCTGGTGCCAAGGTGTACTTGGCATGAAGTTGGTTCAGAAACTGCTGTTCAATCTGATCTGTCGTGAGGGTGTTCGAGAATATGACGTGATAGTTGATGCGTCGTAGGTGACCTTCTGTGCCGGCGAACTTGGCTATCCGAAACTCCACAACTGGCAGAAAAGTAGCAATATTCGCTAGGCGACCTTGACTCTTGTATTCGATGATTCTTCTATAGCCATCCAAAAACAGATAGTCGTTAATACCGATAACGCGGAAGTCTTCAGGGAGAGCCTCGAGGGCAGCCACGAATCGGTCCCATGTGTGCTCAGTGTCGCCTCCGTATTGCTGAGAGAGAGAGGACGGAGTATGGACGTGCAGGTCCCAGCGACCCCAAAGTGAACCTCGCGGATGGTTGGGAGGTGCCATCGTCATGGACGGTGGTCCGCGGCGGTTACCGCATGAGGTTGGGGGAATAGCAGGGATGGAAAGTGGAAGAGAGTAATTGGTCGTCCTTTGGAAGCGGCCCTGCGACCAGCGTGGGCGCGCGTACGATGGGCCGCCCCGAGAACCCCGCGGCGATGAGATCCGGAGGCGGGCCGGTCGGAGTGGTCTCCGAGGCCCTCTGCGGCCCGAGCTGGGGCACGGGAGCGTTGCGAGCGCGGTCTGGGCGCGAGCAGCGAGCGGGCGGCGAGGGCCGATGTGGAGCGAACAAGGCGTGGCCAGCGCCACGCCGGTGAGCGCGCCTCGGAGACCGCTCCGACCGGCCCGAGCATCTTGGCTACTTCCCGATGGCGGTGTCGAGGAGGCGTTCCCACTCGGCGGCGCGCACGGCGAGGTCCATGCGCTGGCGCTCGGCTTCGCGCTTCATCTGATGGTACTCGTCCGCGATGTTGAGCGCGGCCAGGATGGCCACCTTGAGGGAGTCCACGGTGGAGGTGGAGTCCGCGATGGCGTTCATCCTGGAGTCGACGAAGGCGGCCAGCTCGTGCACGTAGGCGGGATCCCCGTCCCCGCGCAGGCTGTAGGACTGACCGTAGATCTCCACCTGCGTGAGCTGTGCTTCCCTCTCGTTGGCCACGACCCCACCCCCCCTAGTTGGCGTCCAACCCCTCGATCATGGAGATCATCCGCTCGACCCGCTCGGCGATGACCACGCGCTCCTTGGTGAGCCGCTCGAGCCGCCCCGACAGCTCCGGATCCTCCTGCTTGAGCGACAGCCGGCGTATCTCTTCCTTGGCGCTCTTGAGCTGCGCCTCCAGGATGCCGCGCTCTTCCTTGAGGGAACGGATCATGTCCACGGCCTTGCGGATTTTCTCTTCGAGCAGCTCCATCTTCTCCATCGGTATCGCTCTCCTAAGGGGTCAGCGCCTCAAGCTTATCCCGAAATCGCCCTTCAGTGCCGCAACGATCTTGTCCATCGCCTGCTGGACCTCGTCGGACGCCAGGGTCCGGTCCGGATGCTGCAGGGTGACCCGCAGCGTCAGCCCCGACGTCCCGGCCGGCAGCTCGCTCCCTTCGTAGCGGTCCACCACGTGCACCCGCGAGACCAGGTCGGGGGCCACGCCGCGCACGGCCGCCTCCAGCTCGCGGTACGCACGCCCGGCCGGGACCACCAGCGACAGGTCGCGCGTCACGGCGGGGAAGCGGGGGAGCTGCCGGTAGACGACGGCGGCTTCGGGCAGGCGCACCAGGGCCGACAGACTCACCTCGGCCACGAACACCTCCTGGCGCAGGTCGAGCTTCTGGAGCCACGGGGTCGCCAACGCACCCAGACGTCCGAGGCGCCGGCCATCCGAGGCCACGTAGGCCCGGCGGCCCGGGTCGAGCGACTCCGACGCGGGCATCTCTTCGACCTCCATCGGGCAGCCGGCCTCGCGCAGGGCTTCTTCCAGCGCCCCCTTGAGGTCGTAGAACGAAGCCTCCCGCGGCGGCTCGGACCAGTGCCGGCCGCGCGGTGACCCCGTCAGGGCCAGGGCCAGCATGACCACCTCGTCCACGCCTCCGGCCAGGGGATGCTTGCGGCCGTCGGGGGTGGGTGGCGGGGAGGGGGCCCGCCGGAAGGTCCGTCCGATCTCGTACAGACGCACGTCGCGCACGCCGCGGTTGATGTTCCCCGCCACCGAGGCCAGCAGCGACGGCAGCAGCGTGGTGCGCAGGATCTCCTGGTCGGCCGCGATCGGGTTGGTCAGGGCGACCGGCTCCACGGGCGACATGCCCGGCTCGTCGGGGTCGATCGGATCCCGCATGCCCGAGTCGACCGTCGGGGAGGTGAACGACAGGGTCACGGCCTGGCTGTAGCCGGCGGCCTCCAGGGACCGGCGGATCCTCTCCTCGCGGGCGTGCCCCGGCCGGTCGATCCCGCCCGTCCCCGCGATGGTGGGGAGCCTCCCCGGCACGGCGTCGTAGCCGATGTGGCGGGCCACTTCTTCGATGAGGTCCACCTCGCGCTCGATGTCCTTCCGGTGGGAGGGGACCTCCACCTCGAGCGTCTCGTCCCCCTCGGTTGCCTCCACAGGGAACCCCAGGGCGGCCAGGGACCCCATGACGTCCAGAGCCGGCAGCGGCATCCCCAGCAGCACGGCGGTGCGCGAGGGGCGCACCTTCACGCGGCGGGTGGGCGGCGTCCCGGAGCGCTCGTCGATCAGCCCCGGGCTCACGGTGCCGCCGGCGTGCGCCCGCAGCAGCTCGGCCACCCGGCCGATGGCCACCGAGGCCGCCTCGATGTCGGCCCCCCGCTCGAACCGGTACGAGGCGTCGGTGGACAGCCCCAGCCGCTTGGACGTGCGCCGCACGCTGACCGGGTCGAAGTAGGCCGACTCCAGCAGGATGTCCTTGGTGCGCTCGGTCACCATGGTGGCCTGGCCCCCCATCACCCCGCCCAGGGCCACGGCCCGATCGGCGTCGGCGATCACCAGCATCGAGTCGTCCAGCTCGCGTCCCACGCCGTCCAGCGTGACCAGCCGCTCGCCGGGGCGCGCGCGGCGCACGCGCACCTGCGCCCCGCGCAGCGTGGCCAGGTCGAAGGCGTGCAGGGGATGGCCGAGCTCCCACAGGACGTAGTTGGTGATGTCCACGATGTTGTTGATGGGGCGCAGGCCCAGCGCCGTCAGGCGGCGCGCCATCCAGTCGGGGCTCGGCCCCACGCGCACGCCGCGCACCACGCGCGCGGTGTAGCGCCCGCACAGGGGGGGCTCGTCGATGATCACCTGGGCCGAGGAAGTCGCCGCCGGGGCGCCCGCGTCTTCCTGCACGTCGCCCGGATAGGGGAGGAGGCGCTTGCCGGTGGCGGCGGCCACCTCGCGCGCCATGCCGTACATGTTCATGCAGTCGGGGCGGTTGGTGAAGACCTCGATGTCCAGCAGGGTGTCGCCGCCTTCCAGTGGCGTCACCGTCTCCACCGGCATCCCGGCGGAGGTCAGCTTGCGGGCCAGCACGTTCGGGTCGGCCCCGTCCTGCACGAAGTCGCGGATCCACGACAGGAGGAACTTCACGCGCCACCCCGGAACTGCTCGAGGAAGCGCAGGTCGTTCTCGAACAGCAGGCGGATGTCGTCGATGCCGTACTTCACCATGGCCAGCCGGTCGATGCCGAAGCCGAAGGCGAAGCCCGTGTACTTCTCGGCGTCGTAGCCGACCTCTTCGAAGACGGCGGGGTGCACCATGCCGGCGCCCCCCATCTCGATCCATCCGGACCGCTTGCAGGTGCGGCACCCGGCTCCGTCGCACACGAAGCACGAGACGGCGAACTCGGCCCCCGGCTCCACGAAGGGGAAGTACGACGGGCTGAGGCGCACGCGCACCCGCTCGCCGAACAGGCGGCGCCCCATCTCCAGCAGCGTCCCCTTGAGGTCGGCCAGACCGATCCCCTGGTCCACGGCCAGCCCTTCCACCTGGTGGAAGATGGGGGAGTGGGTGGCGTCCACGGCGTCACGCCGGTAGGCCCGCCCCGGGCAGATGATCTTCAGCGGGGGCTGAGTCTTGAGCATGGTGCGGATCTGCACCGGCGAGGTGTGCGTGCGCAGCAGGCCTCCGCCTTCCAGGTAGAAGGTGTCCTGGCTGTCGCGCGCCGGATGGTCGGGGGGGATGTTGAGGGCCGTGAAGTTGTGGTAGTCGGTCTCGGCCTCGGGGCCGTCCTCCACCCGGTAGCCCATCTCCAGGAAGATCTCCTCGATCTCCCGTTGCAGGATGGCCAGCGGATGCACGAAGCCCGGCGGGTGGGGGACCCCGGGGAGCGTGATGTCGAGGGCCGTGGCCCCTGCGGCGCGCGTGGCCACCTCGGCTTCGGCGGCGGCGAGCGCCTGCTCGATCTCGAGCTTCACCTGGTTGGCGCGCGCCCCGGCTTCGGGGCGCACGTCCGCGGGCAGGTCCTTGAGACGGCGCAGCCAGGCGGTCAGGCGGCCGCGCGAGCGTCCCAGGTAGTCGTGGCGGAGCTCCTGAAGACGTGCGGGGTCCGCCGCGGAGCGCGCCGCGGCGAGATCCCGGGCGAAGCCGTCGCGCAGGCTGTCGAGCTCCTGAAGTGGATCGCTCGGTGGCATGCGCTCAGGCGGCCGGGGCGCTGCTCCCGATCGCGGCGCGGGCCTTGCCCGCCACTTCGCCGAACCCCGCGGGGTCTTTCACGGCCAGATCGGCCAGCACCTTGCGGTCGAGCGTGATGCCCGCCTGCTTGAGGCCGTTGATCAGCTGGCTGTACGACAGCCCGTTGAGCCGAGCGGCGGCGTTGATCCGGATGATCCACAGACGGCGCATGTCGCGCTTCTTCGCGCGCCTGTCACGGTAGGCGTAGCCGAGAGACTTCTCGACCGCCTGCTTGGCGATGCGGTGCATCCGGCTCTTGCCGCCATAGAACCCGCTGGCGAGGGCAAGTATTTTCTTGCGCCGGTCTTTTCTTTTCGTTCCTCTTTTTACCCTGGGCACCGTCTGCTCCTGCCCCTAGTAGGGGATCATGCGAGTGATGCGGCGTCTGTCGGCCTCGCTGACGAGCGTGGGCTGATCCAGCTGCCTCTTCCTCTTGGAAGCCTTCTTGGTGAGAATGTGACTCTTGAACGCCTTGCCTCTCTTGATCTTGCCGGTGGCCGTCTTCTTGAATCGCTTGGCGGCTCCGCGGTGCGTCTTCAGCTTGGGCACGTCATCCCTCTAGTTTTTCTTGGGCGCGAGGATCATGAACAGGAACCGGCCTTCCATCCTCGCATCGGATTCCACAATGGCCGTGTCCACCAGCTCCACCTTGAGACGATTCAGGATCCGCCGCCCGTACTCCGGGTGCGCCATCTCGCGCCCGCGGAACATGATCGTCGCCTTCACCTTGTCTCCGTCCGCCAGGAACCGGTCGATGTGCTTCTTCTTGAACTGGTAGTCGTGCTCTTCGGTCTTGGGACGGAACTTCACTTCCTTGACCTGGATCGTCTTCTGTTTCTTCCTCGCGTCATGCTGCTTCTTGTTCTGCTGGTACAGGTACTTGCCGTAATCGAGGATGCGGCAGACCGGCGGCGCCGATGCCGGAGAAACCTCGACCAGGTCGAGCCCCTTCTCCAGTGCCAGCGCCAGCGCCACGGCCGGTGTCATGATCCCCAGCTGTCCGCCTTCCTCGTCGATCACGCGGATTTCCCGCGCCCGGATCCGTTCGTTGACGCGAATCTTGGTATCTGTGGACGTCGTCATCTCCAGTCTGCCGTTGTGATCGGGAAGCGCGGGGCCGTCACGGCTTGAGGGCCCGCGTTGTGACCAGGGTGGAAAGCATCGCCTGGAACTCGGCCAGCTGCATGGCGCCGCGGTCACCTTCGCTGCGGCTGCGCACGGCCACGGTGCCGTCCTGGGCCTCGCGGTCGCCCATCACCAGCATGAAGGGGACCTTGGCGAGCTGCGCGTCGCGGATCTTGGCGCCGATCTTCTCGTTGCGGGCGTCGAGCGTCACGCGGAAGCCGGCCGCCTTGATCGTGTCGCGCACCTTGGCGGCCGCCTCGTTCACGCGGTCGGTGATGGGCAGCACCGTCACCTGCACGGGCGACAGCCACAGCGGGAACGCCCCGGCGAAGTGCTCGACCAGGATGCCGATGAACCGCTCGAGCGACCCGAGCATGGCACGGTGGATCATGACCGGGCGCCCCTCGTGGCCGTCGGCCGCCTGGTACTTCAGGTCGAAGCGCTCGGGCATCGTGTTGTCGGCCTGGATGGTGCCCAGCTGGTGCTCGCGTGCCAGCGCGTCGAGCACCATGAAGTCGATCTTGGGCGCGTAGAAGGCCCCCTGGCCGGGGTTCATCTTCCAGTCGACCTTCTCCTGCTCCAGGGCGCCGCGAAGCAGCGCCTCGGCCCGCTCCCACACCTCGGCGCTCCCCTGGGCCTTCTCGGGCCGGGTGCCCAGGTAGATGCGGGCCTCGAAGCCGAAGTCCTTGTAGCAGCTCAGGATCATGCGGATGACGCCGCGCACTTCGTCCTGCACCTGCTCGGGGGCACAGAAGATGTGGGCGTCGTCCTGAGAGAACGACCGCACCCGGGTCAGGCCCGCCAGCACCCCCGATCGCTCGAATCGGTGCAGGCGCCCGAAATCGGCCAGCCGCATGGGCAGATCCCGGTACGACCGCCGCTCGGTGCGGTAAATGACCGTGTGGGACGGGCAGTTCATCGGCTTGATGCCGAACTGCTTGTCCCCCGCCTCGGCGAAATACATATTGTCGCGATAGTTGGCCAGGTGCCCCGATTGCTCGAACAAAGACAGGTCGAACAACTGCGGCGTGATGACTTCGTCGTAGTCGTGCTCGCGGTACATCCCCCGCACGTAGTCGATGAGGGTGTTATAGATGACCGCCCCTCGCGGGTGGAAGAACGGCGCCGCGGGGGACTCCGTGTGAAACGAGAACAGGCCCAGCTCTCGCCCCAGCTTGCGATGGTCCCGCCGGCGCGCCTCTTCGAGGCGGGCGAGGTGCTGCTCGAGGTCTTCCCGGCTGAAGAACGCCGTCCCGTAGATGCGCTGCAACTGGGCGTTGTGCTCGTCTCCCTTCCAGTAGGCCCCCGCCACCGACAGCAGCTTGAAGGCCTTCACGCGCCCCGTGGAGGGCAGATGCGGCCCCAGGCAGAAGTCGATGAAGCGGTCCTGCTGGTAGCACGAGACGGTCGCCCCGCCCTTTTCCTCGACCAGCTCGACCTTGAGGGCGTCTTTCTGGCCCTTGAAGATCTGCAGGGCTTCGTCCTTGGGCATCTCCAGCCGCTTGATGGGGACGTCCTGGTCGACGATGTCCTTCATCTTCTTTTCGATGGCTTCGAGGTCTTCGGGGGTGAAGGGCTCGGCGCGCAGGAAGTCGTAGTAGTAGCCCTCTTCCACCACCGGCCCGATGCCGATCTGCACTTCGGGGAACAGCTCCTTGACGGCATGGGCCGTCAGATGGGCCGTGGAGTGGCGCAGCACCTCGAGGGCCTCGGGGTCGCGCGCCGTCAACACGCGCATGGAGACGCCCGACTGAAGCGAGCGCCCCAGGTCGATCACCTCGCCGTCCACCAGGGCTGCCACGGCGTCCTTGGCCAGGCGCGGGCCAATCTTTCGCACCACGTCTTCGACTCTCACTCCTCGTGGGAAGGAGAGCTGCTTGCCGTCCGGCAGCGTGACGAGGATCGCGTCACCCGAGATCGTGGTGGACATCGATGCGTAGTCCCTGGAGGTTCCGACACGTGAAATCCTGGTAGGCGCGAGCGGATTTGAACCGCTGACCCCTACCGTGTCAAGGTAGTGCTCTCCCCCTGAGCTACGCGCCTACGGCCATAGGGGACGGGTCGTCCAACAACAGGCAAACCCGTGGCCACGAGAATGGTGTCAAGTGGCCCGGAAATATAACAGAGGACTGAAAGAAGTGTCAACGACGGCGGCGCGTAGCAGCATGGCCGTGGCCCTTCTGGCGGCCCTGCTCCACATCGGCACCCTGGGACACGGCTTCACCTTCGACGACCCCTTCATTGTAGTAGAGAACCCCGCCGTCGCCGGAGATGGCGGGCTGCTGAAGGTTTTCGCCACCCCGTACTGGACCGGGTGGGACGAGGGGAACCTGTACCGGCCCCTCACCGTGGCCTCCTACTGGGTCCAGCGGCGTCTGGCCGGGGTCCACCCCTGGTCCTACCATCTGGTGAACGTGCTGCTGCACGCCCTGGTGACCTGGCTGGTCTGCCGGCTGGGGGAGCGCCTGATCGGATGGCCCGCGGCGCTGGCGGCGGGGCTGCTGTTCGCGGCGCACCCCGTCCACGTGGAGGCGGTGGCCAACGTGGCGGGCCGGGCCGAGCTGATGGCGGCCGCTGGCGCGCTGGCCGCCTGGCTGTGGCGTGAGCGGCCCGTGGTGTCGATGGCGCTGCTCGCCGCCGGGCTCTTGAGCAAGGAGATCGCGGTGGTCCTGCCGGGGCTCCTGGCCGTCGAAGATCTGGCGCGGGGCGGGCGAATCCGGTGGCGCGCCCTGGTCCCGGCAGGCGCGGTCACGGTGGCCTTCCTGATAATTCGGGCCGTGGTGGTGGGCCTCGGGGTTGCGACCTCCTATGATCCGTTCATCGGGCTTCCGGCCGCGCAGCGGGTGATGACCGCGGTGGACGTGCTGGGGCGCGAGCTGGCGCTGATGCTGGTGCCGCGCACCCTTTCAGCCGACTACTCGTACGACCAGATACCCCTGGTCGGCTCGCCACTGCATCCCGGATTCCTGATGGGGCTGGCAGCGCTGGCCCTGTGCGGTGTGGCAGCGATGCTGTGCCGCCGGCGCGCCGGAGGCGTGACGTTGGGAATGGCCACCTTCTTCGTGGCGGTTCTTCCAGTCAGCAATCTATTCTTCGGAATTGGCGTCATGATGGCGGAGCGTCTTCTCTACCTCCCCTCGGTGGGAGCCTGTCTGGCCGGAGGCGCGGCCCTGGCCGCGGCCGGTTCCGCGCTGTCCCCGCGCCAGGCGGTGGCGGCCACGCTGGCGGTGGCGCTGGCGGCGGCCGTGCCGCTCTCGGCGCGCTCGGCCTGGCGGGTGAACGACTGGTTCGACCAGCTCACTCTGTTCGAGGCCACCGTGCGTTCTTCACCGCGCAGCGCTCTGGGGCACGTGAACCTGGGGACGGTGTATCACCAGCTGGGGCGGCTTCCCGAAGCCGAGGAGCAGTTCCGCGCCGCGGAGGCCATCGCGCCCCACCAGGCGGGGACCCACTTCAACCTGGGCTCGGTGCTGGAGGCCCGCGGCCGCCTCGACGAGGCGATGGCGGCCTACGCCGAATCCGCCCGGCTGGCTCCTCCGGGGGATCCCCGCCCCGCGGCGGCGCTGCGCCGCCTGCAGGCTCGGGCGGCGGCGGGTGCGGGCGCGCGCGGGGGAGCCCCATGAGGATCCCGCCCCGCGAACGTAATTACAAAGTGATCACGGGCTCGTGGATCGCGATGGCCCTCGTGTCCTGCGCCGCCCTGGCCGCCTGCGCCGAGATGGGCCCCAACCTGCTGGAGGTCTACCCCGACGCCGCCGCGCGCAGACATCGGCCGGTCATCATCGTGCCCGGGGCGTTCGGGTCGCGGCTGCGCAACGTGGAGACGGGGGAGGTGGTGTGGGGGCGCTTCTCGAACCTGCTGTCGAGCCGTTTCAAGCTCATCCTCAACCCGAGCAACGCGTCCAGCGATCTGCTCGACCTGCCGATCGACTCGGCCGACCTGTCGCAGAACCGCGACAACCTGGTCGCGTACTCACTGTTCGACGAAGTGGGCGGACGCGCGTTCTACCGCGCCATCGTGCGCACGCTGACCGACGTGGCCGGCTACAAGGTCGGCGACATCGAAAACCCCCAGCCCGACCAGGACTGCTTCGCCTTCTACTACGACTGGAGGCGCGACATCCCCGAGAACGCGCGGCTGCTGGGAGAGGCGATCGATCGCGTGCTGGCGGCCCGGCCCGGCGGGGACGGCCGCGTGGACATCATCGCCCACAGCCTCGGGGGACTGGTCACCCGCTACTACCTCAAGTACGGTGTGGAGGACGTCGCGAAGGGGCAGGGGGCCATCCGGCCCACCAACGCCGGCGCGCGCCGCATCGAGACGGTGGTGCTGCTGGGAGTCCCCAGCGAAGGGAGCCTCGACACCTTCACCTCGCTCAACGAAGGGTGGCGGCTGGTGCGCCGCCTCCCCGCCGAGCTGATCTTCACCATGCCGGCCGCGTACCAGGGGCTGCCGCATCCCGAGTCGGGGCCGTTCATCGACGCCAACGGGACGCGCCTCGACGTGGACCTCTACGATCCGGCGGTGTGGGAGGAATACGGCTGGTCGATCTTCAGCCCCGCAAGGCTCGAGTCGCTGCGCCAGGAGAGCAGACGGCAGTTCGACAAGGGCGAGGCGGGGGCCCGCTACAGCGAGCGTCTCGAGCGCATGCGCGCCTTCCTGAAGGCGGCCCTGGCGCGGGCGCGCCGCGTGCACCTGGCGCTCGACACCGAAGATCGCGAGAGCGCCGACGGCACGAGGGTCTTCGCCTTCGGAGGCGACTGCATCCCCACGCCGGCGCGCGCCATGATCCTGCCCGACGGCAAGGGGAGGTTCCGCACCGTCATGCACCTGGACGACGTCCCCGACAAGGTGCGCACGCAGCGCATCGCGCGCCTGATGTCCGAGCCTGGGGACGGCTCGGTCACGCGAGGGAGCCTGCTGGCCATGAACACGGCAGGCGCGAAGACCAGCCCGGGGCTGAAGATAGACTACGCCCTGTTCCTGTGCGACCGGCATCGGAACCTCACCGAGAACGTCACCTTCCAGGACAACCTGCTCCATTTCCTGCTGTACAACGGCCATCCCATGCGCACTGACGCGGCCGGAGGGGCGGGCTCCTCCAAGTGACCCCGGCTGGAGTAGAATCCCCGCCTCTATGACCTGCGAGCTGTCCGTGATCGCTCCCTGCTTCAACGAGGCGGACAACCTGCGCGAGTTCGTGGCCCGCACCCTGCGCGTGTTCGACGTCAAGGGGATCGCCGGGGAGATCGTGCTGGTGGACGACGGCAGCCGGGACGGGACGGCGGCCGTCATCGCCGAGCTGGCGGAGCGGCATCCGGACCGGATCACGGCCGTCTACCACGAGGCCAACCGCGGGATCGAGCAGGGCTGGAGGTCCGGACTCGAGGTGTCACGGGGAGGCTACGTCTGCCTCATCGACGTGGATCTGCAGTATCAGCCCGAGGACATCTACCGTCTCTACCGCGAGATCCGGTTCTCCAACGTGGACCTGGTCCAGGGGACGCGCAGCAGCATCGGCCGTCTCAAGGACACCCGCTTCATCATGAGCGTCGGGCTGAACTGGCTCCTCAACCGCTGCTTCGGCATGCGGGCCAGGGACAACAAGTCCGGTTTCGTCCTCTGCCGCCGTGACACCCTGGCGGAGATCCTGCGCCACCGCCACCGCTACGCGTACTTCCAGAGCTTCATCACCGTGGCCGCCCATAGACGGGGCTACACCGTCCGCGAGGTGGAGACCGTTTTCGAGCGGCGCATCCATGGCCAATCCTTCATCGGGGGCAGGCTGCCGATCCTGCTGCTGGCGCGGGCCCTGGTGGACATCGCCAAGGCGCTCCACGAGTACCGGTTCACCCGCTACCGCGATCTGCTGATGGAGCAGGTGGTCGCCTCGAAGCTCCCGGCGTCCGCCCCCGGGCCGGTCCAGCGTGGGCTGCGGCGCGCCTATTTCAACTTGTATCTCCGCCTGATGCCGTTCCATCACTGGATGATCACGCAGAACGCAGGCTACTACTACGACGTCCTGGACCGGAGCCAGTGGCTCCCCTCCGGCGCCATCCGATCCCTTCAGGAAGCCAAGCTGGCGCGCCTCATCAACCATGCCTACTGGCACGTTCCGTACTACCGCGAGATCTTCGACCGGCTGGGCCTGAGGCCCGAGGCCGTGAGGAGCATCGAGGCGCTGAGCCAGCTCCCCCTGCTGTCGAAGCAGGCGGTGCGCGAGAACCTCTACTTCGAGCTGCTGTCCGACAGCCATCGGAAGAAGGACGTCTACCGGGTCTCCACCTCCGGATCGACGGGCGAGCCGCTCACCCTCTTCGTGGATCGCCATCAGCTCGAGTTCCGCTGGGCCGCCACCCTGCGCAGCCAGGAATGGACCGGATACCGGTTCGGCGATCGCACGGTCCGGCTCTGGCACCAGACCATCGGCATGGAGTTCAGCCAGATCCTCAAGGAGCGGCTGGACGCCTTTCTTTGCCGGCGCCGGTTCGTCCCCGCGTTCGCCCTTGACCCGGAGCGGATCCGATCCATGCAGCGGCTGATCCGCCGGCACCGGCCCGTCTTCCTGGACGGCTATGCCGAGTCGTTCCATTACCTGTCGCGTCAAGGTCTGGACGCGGATCTGGGCCACCTGGGGGTGAAGGGGATCATGTCCAGCGCGCAGACGCTCGACGAGCAGAGCCGCCAGGCGATCGAGAAGGCGTTCGGGGCGGCCCTGTACGACAAGTACGGAAGCCGCGAGTTCAGCGGCATCGCCTACGAGTGCGGTCATCGCACGGGCCATCACGTCGTGGCCGAGGGGTACATCGTGGAGATTCTGGTGGGAGGGCGGCCGGCGCAACCGGGAGAGCTGGGGGAGGTGGTGATCACCGACCTGAACAACTACGTCATGCCTCTGATCCGCTATCAGATCGGCGACCTGGCGTACGCCTGCGACAACACCGAGTCGTGCCCCTGCGGCCGCGGGCTTCCGCGCATCGGGGCCGTGGAGGGGCGCGTTCAGTCGGTGGTCCTGGCGGCCAACGGCGTGGCCATGCCGGGCAGCTTCTTCCTGCACCTGCTGAAGGACTACGGGTACGCGCTGGCCAAGTTCCAGATCGAGCAGACCGCGCCCGCGGAGATCGTCTTCCGCTACGTGCCCGCCCCACGCTTCCACCCGCGCGTGCTGCAGGAGATCCTGGACATCTTCCGTCAGTACCTCGGATCGGACATGGTGATCCGCGAGGAGCAGGTGGAGGAGATCCCCATGGTGCGCACCGGGAAGTACCAGGTGGTCATCAACCGGCTGCCGCTCGATTACCAGACGATCGGCCCGATAGTCGACCCGCGCTCCGCCGAAAGGCGCTGAATGATCTCCCCGGAGGACGCCCGCCGGCGTCTCATCGACAGGCTCGGCCGGATTCCCGCGCCGGTTCCTCCGTCGCCGCCCGCCGTGGATCGCCGGTTCACCTTGGAGGGAATCGCCTTCGAGAGGTGGCGCCTCCGCGGGCCTCGCGAAGAGATACCGGCCTGGTTCCTGATGGCCGAGGACGCCGCGCGGCCCGCGCCCGCCCTGCTGGCGCTGCACCCGCACGGGCGCCAGTTCGAGCTGGGCAAGTCGCTGGTGGCCGGCCTGGCGGGTGAGGCCTCGCGCGCGTACGGCGCGGCCGCCGCGCGGGAGGGCTTCGGTGTCCTGATCCCCGACCTGCCGGCTTTCGAGGATCGCCGCCGTCCTCTGGCCGAGCGCAAGAGAAACTACGCGCTGCAGGGTGAGGCGTACGAACGGCTCCTGGCCATGGAGGCTCTCGTGCACGGAGCGACGCTGCAGGGATGGATCCTGGCCGACCTTTGCGCCTGCGCCGACATCCTGGCCCTGGATCGGCGCGTGGACGTTTCGCGGCTCTCCGTCATCGGGCAGTCGTTCGGAGGGCAGGAGGCGATCTTCGCCATGCTGTACGACCCGCGGTTCCGGGCCGGCATCGTCTCCTGCGGCTTCAGCCTGGTGAAACTTCTGTTCGACCGGTCCCTCTCGCACAACCCCGCGCTCTACCTGCCGGGCATGATCCCCGATCTGGACTTCGACACGATCGTCCCCGCGCTGGCGCCGCGGCCGTTGACCGTGATCGCCGGCCGGGAGGACGACATCTTTCCTCTGGAAGGGGTCGAGGCGGTGGCGGCGAAGGCGCGCCGGGCCTGGGCCCTCGCCGGCGCGGCGGACCGCTTCCGTCTCCGCGTGTTCGAGGGCAGGCACGATCTTCCCGCTGACGAGCTGCGGGAGGCGCTGCGGTGGCTGCGGGCGGCGGTCAGCTGATCGGCAGGCCCCGGGCCCAGCGCAGGTGGGCGCGGATCCCATCCTGAAGTGACGTGCGCGGGGCCCACTGCAGATCCGCGCGCGCCCTGGCGATGTCCAGAGCGTAGTCCAGGCGCGGCTTGACGCGATCGGCATGCGTCAGCGTCGCATGCCCTCCCGCCGCCGCCTTCACCGCCTGAGCCATCTCCAGGATGGAGTGGCCGCGTCCGGTCCCCAGGTTGAGGGGGCCGCGCGCGCGCCGCTCCAGGGCCGAGACGATCGCCTCGGCGGCGTCCTCCACGAACACCAGCTCGCGCAGGTCGGCGCCGTCTCCCTGGATGACCATCGGCCGGCCCGCGGCCGCGGCCGCGATGAAGTTCTCGAGGGCCCGGCGGATGCGGCTCCCTGGGCCATACACGGCCGGCAGGCGCACCGAGCAGCTGGGCGTGCCGGTCGTCCGGCCGAACAGATCCACGTAGCTCTCGCCGGCAAGCTTGCTTGCTCCGTAGTACGACAACGGCTCGGTGGGATGCGACTCGCGGATCGGCAGCGACCTCGGCGCCCCGTAGACCTCGAATGTGGAGGCGTAGACCAGCGACTCTGGTCGCACGGCGTTCAGAGCCGCGAGCAGGTGGACGGTCCCGCGGACATTCGCGGCCAGAGTGGCCTCGGCGTCGGCGGGGAGGCCCCGGCCGGTGTCCTCGGGGATGAAGGCGGCCAGGTGGATCAGCGCGGTGGCCGGCGTCAGGACGTCCGCCAGCGTCGCCACGGAGCCGGGGTCGGACAGGTCGCAGGAGACCGGCCGCACCGGCCGCGCCCAGGTCAGTCCCGCGATGGTGGGGCGATCGAGGGGGGAGCGCGAGATGCCGATCACATCGTGGCCCCGGGCTGTCAGGCGGGCCACCACCCACTGCCCCAGGTGCCCGCCGAACCCGGTGACGGCGATCACAGGGCCTCCCAGGTCCGCCGCAGTCCGTCCTCGAGGGTGACCTGCGGCTCGAAGCCGATCGCGCGTCGCGCGCGATCGATGGAGTACCAGCGGTCGACCCAGGCGGGGTCGAGGTCGTCATGGCGCGGTTCCGCCGGCGAGCCAGCCACCCGGCACGCGGCGCGCGCCACGTCCAGCAGCGTGTGCGGACGCCCCCCGGCGATGTTGAACGTCCCGTGGGCGCCGGCCTCCAGAGCCAGAGTGATGGACCGGGCGACGTCCTCCACGTACACGTCGTCGCGGACACCGAGGCCGGTGCCGTGGACCAGAGGGGCCTCGCCCTGCCGCAGGGCACGAAGCCACAGCGGGATGACGTTCCCGGGATGCTGTCCGGGGCCGTACACGAACGCCAGGCGCAGGAGGGCGATCGGGATCCCCATCGCGCCGCAGGCGACCCGCAGGTATGTCTCGCCGCAGAGCTTGGCCACGCCATAGGCGGTGAACGGACGCGTGGGATGATCCTCGTCCACGGGGAGCCTCTCGGGCCGGCCGTACACCTGGATGCTGCTCGCGTACACCACGCCCGCTGGAGGGGAGGGGAGCGCGGCCAGCAGGCGAAGGGGGGCCTCCACCATCACGCGCAGGTCCTCGAGCGCCCCCAGGTCGACGCGGGAAGTCTGGCGGATCGTCGCGGCGAGCCAGATGAGGCGGTCGGATCCCCGGGTGGCCGCGGCCGCCTCCTCCGCCCCGCGCTCCTGGCCCACATCGATGGCGAACGCGCGCTCACCGGCCTGCGGGTCCTCGGGCGCCTGGCGGTCGATGGTGCGGACCGTGTGGCCGAGAATGGCCAGCCTGCGAACGACGTGCCGGCCGATGAATCCGGCGCCACCCACCACGGTGACGTCCATCCTGTCTCTCACGGGGCCCATCCTAGCAGAGCCTTGCGCGGCCGCCCGCCGGGCCCATATTTCCACCTGTTTGCGTTGCCTACAGGGGAGGTCACTGTCTATGGGATTCTGGGACCGCTTGAAGGGCCGCATGTCGTCGCAGTTCATCGAAGTCATCGAGTGGCTGGACGATACCGGCGACACGATGGTCCACCGGTTCCCGGTGGCCGAGCAGGAAATCAAGATGGGGGCGCGCCTGACGGTGCGCGAGAACCAGCTGGCCCTGTTCGTGAACGAGGGGAAGGCCCTCGACCTCTTCCGGCCCGGGCTGTACACCCTGTCCACGCGCAACATCCCGGTGCTCACCACGGTGCGCGGGTGGAAGCACGGGTTCGAGTCTCCCTTCAAGGCCGAGGTGTACTTCTTCAACACGCGCCTGTTCTCGGATCTGAAGTGGGGGACCTCGCAGCCGGTGCTGGCGCGCGACGCCGAGTTCGGCATGGTGCGCCTGCGGGCGTTCGGCACCTACGCGGTGAGGCTGGCCGAGACGCGCACCTTCTTTGCGCAGGTGGTGGGCACGCGCGGGCTGACCGCGATGCAGGACATCGAAGGACAGCTGCGCTCCATCGTGCTGGCCCGTTTCTCCGACGCGCTGGCCGAGAGCCGCATCCCCGTGCTGGACCTGTCCACGCAGTACGACGAGCTGTCGCGCCTGGGGCGCAAAGCCATCGATCCGGAGTTCCGCTCGGTCGGTCTCGAGCTGGCGCACTTCTACGTGGAGAACGTGTCGCTCCCCGAGGAGGTGCAGGCCGCGGTGGACCAGCGCAGCCGCCTGGGCGTGATGGGCGGCCACCTGGACGCCTTCACCAAGCTCCAGGCCGCCGAGGCGCTCACGATGGCGGCGTCGGCCCAGGGAGGGGCGGCAGGGTCGGCCGTGGGGATGGGCGCGGGCCTGGCCATGGGACAGATGATGGGGCAGGCGCTGACGGGCGCCGCGAGCGCGCCGTCGCCGGGCCCGGTCGCGTCGGCCCCCGCGGCGCGGTGGTCGATCCATGCGGGCGGGCGCCAGTCGGGCCCCTTCACCGACGAGGCCGTGCGCGCCATGGTGATGCGCGGCGAGCTGGACCCGTCGGCTTCGGCCTGGCGGCCGGGGGCCGCGGGATGGGCGCCGCTGAAGTCCTACCCGGAGTTCGCGGAGTTCAATCCGCCACCGGGGCCGTCACGAGGCTGAGGCACCGTTACCTTTCGGAGCGGGGGAAGGATGGCCGGAGCCTGAGCGCCGAAAGGCTGATAAATAAAGGGGTTGTCCGCGCTCCAGGCAGAGAGTAAGATTAGAGGCAACGGGGTGCCGCAATGCCTACTCTCTACGAACTGAAGATCGACTACTTCAAGCTTTCCAAGGAATATCCAGGGAAGTGGGTCGCGATCCATCCCGAAACGGGTCAGGTCATTGCCTCAGGTACTTCGATGCTTGAAGTCCTTGAAGCCCCATCTTGCGAAAAGGTGGAGGACCCGATCATCACTCAAGTATCAGAATCCTACGGCGGCTTTGTCACCTAAGCAGCCACAGGTTGACCTCTCAGTAGCCTTCAAGGCGCTCCCTAGAGATCCATCGAATGCTTTCGCGGCTCTAAACAACGAGCCATTTTGGGCGCCCATACTCGACGTAACCGTGATCGTTGACAAGAAGAGGGTCCGTATTCCGGTCCTGCTAGACACAGGCGCAGGAGCCTGCATTTTCAGGACCGTAATCGCTGAACACCTGGGCATCGATTGGCGAAACGCGCCGGACATGAATCTCGGCGGCCTTGGTGGGCCATGCAAAGGCTACGGCGTTGATGTCAAGCTCGTGATCCCAGCCGCCACCTATGCATGGGATGCTCGCGTGCTTTTTAGCGAAGGGATGGACAAAAGCCCCTACATGGGAGTTCTGGGATACAACGGTTTCTTCGAGCACTTCGAGGTCAACTTCAAAGCAAAGCGGTTCCGTGTGTTCTTAGGGTCTCGATGATTTGCGGTAAGTACCTACTTCTGCCATGAAGCGATGCCCAGCAGAAATCCTCAAGGAACGATGAAGATTCTGAGGCAGCCTGGGAGCTTGAAATAGCTCGCCGGTTGCATCAAATCGATTCGGGTCAAGTGAAGCTGATCCCTTGGGCCGAGGTACGGCGGCGACTTCGCGGCGGTAGAGCGTAGTCGAGCAGGCCTGCGTCAGGCCGCAGTCCGGGCTGATCGTCCCGCGCGGACCAGGAAGTATCCAACCAGGAGCACGACCCCCAGCGCCACCAGCTCCCCGGTGATCCCGTGGATGCGGGGGTCCATCGACTTGGGGACCACGCCCGTGCCGGCCAGCACGGCCACCAGCACGCCCATCAATCCTTCGCCGGCCACCAGGCCCGACGCCGCCAGGATCCCCGGGTCGCTGCGTCCCTCGGCGGGGGCGCCGCCGTACTTCTGCGCCAGGGCGCGCAGGCAGCCGCCCACGTAGATGGGGGCCATCGACGCGAGCGGCAGGTAGACGCCGATGGCGAAGGCCAGGCCCGACACGCCGCACAGCATGGCCGAGATGGAGACGCCGGCTCCGGTCAGGACCAGGTCCCAGGGAAGCTCGTGTGCCAGCACCCCTTCGATGATCGTCTTCATGAGCATGGCCTGCGGGGCCGCCATCTGCTGGGAGCCGAAGGTGTAGGTGTTGCCCAGCAGCATCACGGTGCCGGCCACCGCCCAGCAGGCCGCGCTGGCTCCCAGCAGCTGGCCCAGCTGCTGGCGCGCGGGGGTGGCCCCGACCAGGTAGCCGGTCTTGAGGTCCTGCGAGATGTCGCCCGCCTTCGACGCCGCCACCGCCACGATGGTCCCCACGGTGAGCACCGCGGCGCGCGCCCCCATGTCGTTCCATCCTGCCGCGGCGAACACGGTGGCCACGCCCAGCAGGGTCACCAGGGTGATGCCCGACGTGGGCTGCGACGACACGCCCACGATCCCCACGATGCGGGCAGCCACCGCCACGAACATCACGCCGAACACGGCCACGCCGGCGGCGCACACCATCCGGGGGAGGAGCCCCATCCCGCCAGCGAACACGCCCGGGACGAACGCCGAGACGGCCACCACCACCGCGATCCCTCCCAGCACGAAGCTGCCGGGCAGGTCGCGGTCGCGCAGGCTGCCGCCGTCCGCGGGCTGCGCGTCGGGCTTGCGCAGGCCGCGCGCCACCGCGGCCATCGCGCCCACCATCGTGGGGAGGCTCCTGGCCACGGTGAACAATCCGGCCGTGGCGACCGCCCCGGCTCCGATGTAGCGCACGTAGCGGGCCCAGATCTGTCCCGTGGTCATGGCCGACACGGTGAGCGCGCTCTCGGGGTACATGGGGGCCGTGAGCGGGCGGCCCAGCCAGGCGATGAGTGGGATGAGAACGAGGGACGACACTATTGATCCGGCCACCAGAACGGCGGACTGCCGGTAGCCCAGGATGAAGCCGACCCCCAGCAGCGCGGGGGCCACTTCGAGGGCCAGGATCGCCTTGGGGAGCGCGGGGACCTCCATGGCGATCTCGTTGGGGATCAGGAACAGCAGCGCCACGGTCAGCTTCACCGCCGCGCCCAGGGCTATCCCGCGGAAGATCCATGCCCCGCCTCCCGTGCCGCCGGCGGTCGCGCGCAGCACCTCGGCGCATGCCGTTCCTTCGGGGTAGGGGAGCTCGTCGTGGGCCTTCACGATCAGCATGCGGCGCAGCGGGATCATCGCGGCCAGCCCCAGCACCGCCCCCAGCCAGCACAGCACCACTATCTGAAGATACGGAGGCACGACGCCCCAGAGGAACAGGGCGGGGATGGTGAAGATGGTGCCGCTGGACAGCGAGGTGGAGGCCGAGCCGATGGTCTGCGACAGATTGGCCTCGAGGATGGTCGCGCGCGAGCGCATCGCCGCGAACAGGGCGACGCTCAGCACGGCGGCGGGGATGGAGGCCGACACGGTCATCCCCACGCGCAGCCCGATGTAGGCGTTGGCCACGCCGAACACGATCCCCAGGCCGATCCCCACGGCCACTGCCTTGAGGGTCATCTCGGCGACTTCGGTGGCGGCGTGTGGGGGTGCGGGCGCGGGGATCCGTTCGCGTACGTCGGGCATAGGACGGCGACTCTATCACGGGTTAGGATGTGTGGCCATGACGCCCCTCGCCATCTTCACGGGTGTGTCGGCCGTCGCCGCGTTGCTGGTCCCGCTCTGGGCGCCCGAGCCGGATCGCGCGGCGGGACTGCTGCTGGTGGGAGGCGTCGGCGCGGAGCTGGTCCAGAGCTTCCGGCGCAAGACCGCGGCCGCTCAGCAGAGCGCGTGGGCGAGCGCGGGCTACACGCTGCTGCTCGCGCTCGTGCTGTTCAGCTCGTCGTGGTTCGAAGTCACCGCCCTGGCGCTCTTCGTGGCCGGGCCTTTCCTGCTCGACGGTGTCCGGCGCGCGGCCGCGGCGGCACGGCTGGCCGCGAGCGGCAGGCCGTTTCTGGCAGACGCCGGGGCGGCGGCCGGGAACCTGGCGGCCGTGGTCGTGGTGCTCCTCATCGGCAAGTACGCCCCAAGCTGGATAATCGGTGTGGCGGCGGGGTACCGCCTCTTCCATGTGACTATCAACCTCACGACCACCCCCGCCTGGTCCGAGGAGGAAACCGACCAGAGCGTCATCGACGACATCGGCCTCGATCGGGCCGAGCGGCTGGGAGAGACGGGCGCGCGGCTCCATGCGGCCGAGCGCCATCGGGCGGCCGCCGACCGCGGCTGGATCCTCTCGCTCATCGCCGTGCTCTTCGCGATTCACGTCAGCCGCATGGGCTTCGACAAGTCGGCGCTCGGCATCGTCTCGCCGCTGGTGGCGGTGGCGGGCGACATCGTCGTGGCGCTCGCGCTGGCGTACTTCGTCATCGTGCCCGTCCGGCTCTTCGGCCGGAGGACCACGCGGTGGCTGGAGCGCGGCGCGTGGGATCGCGTGCTCGCCGCCCCCGCGCGTGCCGGGGTGGCCGCCTGGCCGGCACGTGTCCTTCGCTGGTGGCTCGAGTCGCGGATGCGCTTCGCCATCCGTCTGCGCCTGGCCCGCTACTCGCTTCCGTCCGCGTTCGGCCGTGGTCTGCAGATCGGGCTGCCGCTCACGGCCATCATCGTGGCCTCCGTCCCCATCTGGGGGATGAGCTGGTACTTCGACACCGAGAACTGGGCGGCGGGGATCTGGAACTCCTGGGCGGCGTCGCGCACGGACGCGTGGCGCGCGGCGATGGTCCGTGCGGTCGTGGACACCGGCCGGACCACGCTCGACGGGCGCGGCTTCGCGGTGACCCCTGACGGTGTGGGCGGGGACGAGCCCTTCTCGTTCATCGTCATCGGCGACACGGGCGAAGGGGACGCCAGCCAGCACGTGCTGCGTGATTCGCTGCTGCGCGCCGCGGCCGCCGAGGATGTGCGGTTCGTCGTCCTGTCATCCGACGTGGTTTACCCGACCGGCGCGATGAAGCATTACGAATCGAGGTTCTGGCTGCCGTTCAAGGGGGTGACCAGGCCGGTCTACGCGATTCCGGGCAACCACGACTGGTACGACGCGCTCGAAGGCTTCGCCGCCACCTTCTTCGAGCCCGCTGCCGCCCGGGCCGCGATGCACGCCCGCATCGCGGAGGAACAGGGCCTGAGCAGCACCACGGATGCCCGGATCGAGGAGCTCGTCGAGCAGGCGGCGCTCCTTCGCCGGCAGTACGGCGTGCCGACCGGCGCGCAGCAGGCGCCGTTCTTCCAGATCCAGACGCCTCACTTCGTGCTGCTGGCCGTGGACACCGGAGTCCTCCGCGGCATCGACGACGAGCAGATGATCTGGCTGCGTGCCGCGCTCGAGGAGGCCCGCGGCAAGCTGGTGATGGCGGTGCTGGGCCATCCCTTCTTCGCGGGCGGCCACGACGTGGCCGGCGGCGACGAGGCCTTCACAGCCATACGCGAGCTGCTGCGCTCGCATGGCGTGCGCGCCGTGATGGCCGGCGACACGCACGATCTCGAGTACTACCGCGAGGCGACCATGCACCACTGGGTGAACGGCGGCGGCGGCGCCTATCTGAGCTTCGGGACGTCGCTGGCCTGGCCGGCGGACCCGGCGACGGCGGAGTGGGCGTACTATCCGAGCCAGCGCGAGGTCATCGAGAAGATCCACGGCCAGACACCGTGGTGGAAATGGCCGGCGTGGGTGTGGACGCGCCGGTTCGGCGCGTGGCCCTCGTCACCCGAGTGGCTGTCGGCGATGTTCGACTACAACGTCGCGCCGTTCTTCCAGAGCTTCGTGGTCGTCACCGTCGATCCGGCCGGCCCCAGGCTGGTGATCACTCCGTGGGGCGTCCACGGCCCGCTCACATGGAAGGACTTCGACCGGTCGGCGCCGCCGGCGCCGGCCGAGGCGGACCGTCCGGCTCAGTGGGTGGTGGAGTAGCTGCTCAGCGCGTTCACGGCCATGCCGGCCACGAGCGCCAGCCCCACGCTGGTCAGCGTGCCGATCAGGAAGTACTCGGCGAAGTGACCCTTCGTGTCTTCCTTGATCTCGGGGTAGCGAACGAGCGCCTTGGCGGCGAGCAGGAAGCCCACGGCAGATTCGTAGCCCCCTACGACGAAAGTCAGAATCAGGATGCGCTCCACCCAGCCGATGTACTTCCCCGCGCTCGGGAGGCCCGGCTTCAGCATGGCCATGTCCGCGTGCATCGCGGCCAGGAAGGACTGGGTGATCTTCTGGACCAGGTAGCCCCCACCGAACACCACGGCGACGTAGGCGCACGCGTAGAGGTAGACGAGCGGATTCATGGCGGTGGAGCGGGCGGCCTCCATCACGCCCGACCACGAGGCCGACAGCCAGATCGAGGCCAGCGCGACGACCGCGAGGTGGGCCCCCTGATCGGCCGTGAACGCGATCCAGTCGTCCCCGGAGAAGCGGGCCTTCGTGTAGTCGATGAGTGTGTGGACGAGGGCGACGGCCACGATCGCCGCCGTGACGCGGCGGTCGAGGCCGATGTTCACGGCGGCGGCCGCGCAGGCCATGTGGATGCCCGCGTGAGCGGCGAGGGGCCCGGGCCGGGTCTTGGCGCGGGCGATCCAGCCCGGCTGCAGGACGAAGTCCGCGACCAGGTGGGCGAGGTACAGCTGGAAGAAGATGAGCACGGAACCCTCAGCGGGGTGCAGCCTGCTTTTGCACCCTTTGCCGGGTGCGGATGTCGCGTTCGATCAGCTCCCGCAGGAACGCCCACGCGGTCTCGCAGTGAGGCCACCCGGCCGCGCGCAGCCGCTTGGTCACGTTCTGATGGGCGACCTTCAATTTGGAGGCAATGGCCTCGCGCGTGAATCCCAGCAGACTCCATCGGACCGCCTCCCATTGGGGGACGGTCCACGAACGCTGGATGAAGTCCATGAGGGAGAGGACCGCGTCGGCCGCGGCGTCCACCTCCGGGGAGCGCGTGACCAGCGCGGTGTCCCGCAGACTGCGGGCCCGGTGGATCTCCTCGAGGCCCTGGCGCGCGTTGACGAACGCGGGGCCGTCCTCTTCATAGGGGTTGGCGCGCCGGGGCGTGGTGATCGCCCCGATGCCGACCGACGCGCGCAGGCGCACCGGCGGGGTCAGGCCGCCCGTAGCCACCACGGCGCGCAGGTAGGCCACGATGTCCAGCGCGCGCGGCGCGTCGGCGATGACGCACTGGAACTCGTCACCGGCCGTGATCCGGAAGGCCATCTGCGTGTGGATGGCCCCGGGGAACCGGCGCTCCACCTCGGCGAACGCCAGGCGGATGATCCGATCGAGCTTCCGGCGGTCGGCGGAGCTGTACCGCGACGATCCCACGACATCCGCGGTCAGAACGGCGACGGACCGTGCCCTGCGCGCCACGCCGGTTGCACCTCCTGGAGGGTGCGAAGGCTCTATGCACCCATATGAGGGTGCAA
The DNA here is from genome assembly GCA_050747525.1 of Candidatus Polarisedimenticolia bacterium. Taxonomy (GTDB): domain Bacteria; phylum Acidobacteriota; class Polarisedimenticolia; order JACPZX01; family DASXTC01; genus JBOGOC01. The sequence continues at coordinate 29,663 of JBOGOC010000023.1, forward strand.
GATAGCCCGGTGGACGGGGCGGCGTCAAGGGTGGGGGCGAGCCTGTGGAAGCTGCGGACGCCCACAGCTCCCACAGGCACTGCGGCTGTTGCAAGAAAACAACACAAGGGTCCATCGCCGGCCTCGATTGGCACGAGAAAACATGAAAAAATCTGTTGACTTACGTTTTACTTTCGGTATCATCTTGGGCATGTCGAGCGCTCTGTATTCCTTGCCCCGCGAGCATTCCATGCCACCGCGTTCCGCGATGTGGGCCTGTGCGGAGGCGCGGATTCGCCCGCGCCGGAAGCCGCCCGAGGCAGACCCGATCCTCGACGCGGATCGTGCGGCCATGAGCATCGCGCGGGCTTTGGGGGAGATCGATCCATGGCTCGCAGCCGCCGCGGCGGCCTACAAGAGCGACAAGGTCTGGTGGCGGCATGGCTTCGCTCGGCTCGAGGACCACTGCCGCGAAGTCTTCCACCGTTCCGGCCGATGGCTGCGCGATCTCGCCGCGCTGGGGGACGCCTTCAAGAAAGAAGAGCGGCTCCGCGCGGCCTTCACCGGGTCGGATGGGGGAGCGCCTCTGGGCCGGTGCCGCGCAGTGCTCGTCGCGCGGGTGGCCACGTCGCGCACGCTGCACGACTGGATCGCTCTCGCGCGCCGCTGCAGTGTTGCGGAGCTGAGGGGGCACGTCAGCCGTGCGCGGTCGACGACGGCCGCCGGGGCGGGGCCGCCGAAAGATGACGGGGAGCGGCGGCTGGTCGACGACGAGGAGCCCGATACGCAGGAGAGATGCCGTCTGAGCCTTCAGGTTCCTTTCCCGGTTGCTGTGGCCTTCGACGAGGGGCTCGAGTTGTTCCGGGCGGTGGAGGGGGGCGAGGCCCCGGTGACGTCCTACATCGAGGCGCTGATGGCTGAGCAGACCGCCTCCGGTGGAGCCGTCGAGTGCGCCACGGAGGGAGCCGCCGGGGTTGAGCGCAGGCCACTGGAGCGTTCCGGCCCGGTCCGCGAGCAGCTTGAGGACCGGGCCGCGCCGGAGCTTCCACGGCTCGGAGACGAGCCCTCGGCGCTTCAGCGCGCCGACTGGGCGCTGGCCCGATTCGAGCCGGTGCGGCAGTCGCTGGCCATGGGAGAGAAGCCGGATCCGGCCGACCAGATCCAGGCGCTGGTGGCGCTCGAGGACGATCTCGAGCGGCGGCTCGGGGACATCCTGCTGGGTGTCGGAGAGTTGCGGGGATGGAGGCGGCTCGGGTTCGGCGGCGCGGGGCACTACGCCGAGCAGCGATTGGGTGTGTCGCGCTCGTGGGCCGAGGATCGGGTGCGCGCCGCGCGGGCTCTGAGGCGCTACCCACGGCTCAGGGAGGCCTACGACGGCGGGACCATCGGCCTGGAGGCGGTCCTGAAGATCTCGTGCGTCCTCAAGACGGCTCCGAATCCCGACGACGTGGTGGAGGCATGGGTGGAGCGGGCCGAGGAGTGCACGGTCAAGCGCCTGCGCGACGAGTCCCGCGAGCTGACGCGTCGCCGCGCCGGGATCTTCGCCGGGCACGATCGGGCCGACGTGGAACGACGCGCGCCCCTGAGCGATCTGTCGTGGTTCCGGTCCCTGGAGCGGCGCGCGGGGACGGCGCGACGGCGCATCCGGCAGCTGGCTGAGATGGCCCTGTCACGTCCGGTGGCCGACACCACGCTCGTGCTGAGGCTCCCCGAGGAGATGGCCAACGACTTCACGCGGGCGCTGCGCGTCGCGTGCCGGACGTTTTCCACGGCACCGGCGGCATGGGCCGGACTCCTGGTCCTGATCGATGGTTTCGTCGAGACCTGGGACCACGACGAGAACGATCCAAGGCGTCCCGCGTGGGTGACGGACACGTTCATCAGGTTCGGATGGAGATGCGCGGCGCCGGGATGCACGTCACGCCAGGGGCTTCAGGTGCATCACGTGCTGTACCGCTCGCACGGTGGCGGCAACGAGGCGGAGAACCTGGTGGTGGCCTGCCTCTTCCACCATCTGCGCGGAGAGCACGGGGATCTGGCGGCCTGCCGCGGCCGGTCGCCTCTGGGTGTGACGTGGCGCCTGGGATCCAAAGACCGGGGCCGACACTGCCGTCACTACAGCCGTCACTACAGAAATGAACGGCGGGTGGCGCGGCACATCCCTCACGGAATGTGAGTGGTCTTCTTCGGCCCGGGTCAAGCCTTGCGGAGGATGACGTTGAGGGGGAATCCGAAGATCATCTGGCCGGGACGCAGCAGGCTGCGCTTGGCGAACGCGCGGATGGATGGCGCCTTCCAGATGGTCCCGATGAGCTTCGCGAGGCGGGCGAAGCGCATCTCCGGATGAATGTCCATCTCGCAGAGGCGCCGATCGTGAAAAGCCGAGAAGAGATATTCGGGCCTGAGGCCCGCCCGCCGGAAGGCGCTGTCGTACTGCCGGATCGTGTACTCGTTCTCGTGGATCTCCTCGTCGCGTCCGTGGTGGGGCTCGGTGGCTCCTCCCATCCACTTCAGCCACCCCTTCAGGGGATCGTTCAGGAGGAGGGCCACTCCGCCCACGTTCAGGACTCTCGAGATCTCGGAGATCGTCTTGTCCAGATTGGCCGAATGATGGCTGGTCGCCGAGAGCACCAAGGTGTCGAACGTCGCGTCGGTGAACGGCAGATCGTTCATGTCGGCCAGGACCTTTTCGGGCCAGTCCAGGAAGGCGTCAGGCTCGAGGTACGAGAAGCGGATGTTGACGGCAAAGCACTCGGCGCCGGCGCGCCGGAAATGCTCGAGGAACTGGTAGTCGTACTCCGAGCCGATCTCGAGGACGCGCCGGTTCGGACGGCTTCCGAGGCGCTCCACCGCATCGAAGAAGTTGGTCGTGACCTGCTGGTAGTACTGGGCCGGCTCATGCGCGCTTCCCTTCAGGAGAGCCTGCATGTCGGCCAGGTTCGCCACGGCGCGGACCCTGAAGGAGCGCCACTCCTCGGCCGGGATCCCCTGCTCCCGCGCGTTGGCCTTCAGCTCCTGGATGACGTCCTCGCTGGGGTCCGTGAGGGTGTCCAGGACGTTGTGGACGATGGGATAGTCGACTCCGCAGGAGACGCAGGAGAGGGCATCGGGCCGTGTGCGGTCCGTCAGGGACCCCCGGCACTTCAGGCAGCGGTACAAATCGGCATGGTGCATGCGGCGCATTATACGGTGGACGGAGAGTCAGCGCCCCAGAATCCAGCGGCCGGCGAGCTGGGCCAGCAGCTCCAGGGCCGAGGTGGACTCCCATCCGGGGGAGGGATCGAGCGGCATGGCGGAGTCATGTCCCGCGCGGATCGCCTGTCGGCGCAGCTCGCGCACGCGCTCCTTAGAGGCCTCCTCTTCGCGGAGGCGTGCCTTCTGCAGGCCGCCCCCTTCGATGAAGGCGAACAGGCGCGTCATCTCGCCGTGATCGAAGAAGACACCGTGGTCGCGGCACACGTCCACCACGAACCCCGAGCCGGGGGCCAGGTTGGAGCGGTTCATCATCTTCCGGCACCCCGGGCAGCGGCGGTAGCCGACCTGCGCGGCGGCCGCCGCGACAGGCTCGTCCGGCGCGGGGGCATCAAAGGCCCGCATGCGCGCGCGGTTCCCGGCGTTGTCCTTGATCTCGTCGAGCACCGCCGGCGACAGCCACAGGCCGCCGCAGCGCTCGCATTCGTCGAACGAGAGCCCCGACAGCGCTCGCGCACCCATGCCCGCACCGCACCCGGGGCAGCACACCTGCGCCGCGGGGTCCTTGCTCACGGTGTCGGGAAGAAGGGTGCCGCAGCGCCGGCAGTTGCGATCCGCCGCGAGGCTCAGGTCGAAGCAGACCGCGCACCGGCGGCGCAGCGCGGGCGTGTTGCAGTGGACGCAGGCGTGCGCGTCAGGGTCAAGAGGGGCGCCGCAGGCGCGGCAGGCGAAGGAGGCCGGCACGGGATCAGAGGTGCAGCGAGAGCCCGACGTACACGCCGCGCTGCACGAGGTCGACCGCGTTGTCCTCGTCCTCGTCGTCGGCGTCCAGCATGAAGTAGCGGTAGCCGACGCCCAGCCCCACGCGCGAGGCCAGCAGGAAGTCGATCCCCGCGAAGCCGTCCAGCATCTTGGTGTGCACGTCCGAGAGGGTGACCGAGATCCCGGTCAGCTCGGCGTGGATGGCCAGCCAGTCCACGGGATGCACTCCGATGAACCCGCCGACCGCGGGGAGCGGCAGGCGCATGCTCTCTTCTTCCTCCAGCGTGCTGGAGGTCAGCTCCGCGGATATGTCGATGAGCTGGGCGCCGACCAGGAACCCGCCGTTGACGACCTTGACCCCGAAGTCCCCCCCGAACAGAAGCTTGTAGCGGGTCATGTCGATCTGGGTTTCCACGGTCTGCCCCGGCAGGAACGCTCCGCCGTCGAACACCACCAGCTCGTCCAGCGTCGTCCTGCCGTCGGCCTCGCTGTGCGTCCAGCCGAAGGAGAGCCGGGCCCCGAGAAACTTCACGAACCCTTCCACGGTGGGGGCCGGCACGTCGGGGTCGACGCCCAGCGTGTCTTCCAGACTGAAGGTCGTGGGTGGCACGCCGGTGTCGCCCGAGACGCGGGCGTCGCCCGTGAGGTGCGTCTGGACATACTGCGGGGCGATGTACAAGCGGGCCTCCCCGGCCAGGGCGGGAGAGGATGCCAGCAGAAACACGAGAGCCGCTAGGGTACGCATGGGGCCCGAATTTATGGACCCGGCGCGCCTCGCGCAAGCGGCCGCCAGGTGCTGCTACGGTGCGGGTTTTCCATCCCGTGATAACATGCGCGCCATGCTGCCACTTGTCTCACGCGAGGCCAGGTCCGGCGACACCTTCGTGGAGGTGGCCGGCCATCGGATCGGGGGCGACGGCTTCACCGTGGTGGCGGGGCCATGCGCCGTGGAGTCGTACGAGCAGACCCTGGCCGTGGCCCGCCGCGTGAAGGCGGCCGGCGCCCACGTGTTGCGGGGCGGGGCCTTCAAGCCGCGCACGTCCCCGTACACCTTCCAGGGGCTGGGGCTCGAGGGGCTCCGGATCCTGGACCGGGTGCGCCGGGAGACGGGGCTTCCGGTGGTGACGGAGGCGGTCGACACCGAGACCGTCGATCAGGTGGCCGAGCACGCCGACATCATCCAGATCGGGGCGCGCAACATGCAGAACTTCTCGCTGCTGAAGCGGGTGGGGCGCATGAAGCGCCCCGTGATGCTCAAGCGCGGCATGTCCGCGACGCTGGAGGAGCTGCTCATGTCGGCGGAGTACATCGCCGCGGAGGGGAACCAGCAGATCCTGCTGTGCGAGCGGGGGGTGCGGACCTTCTCCGACCATGCGCGCTACACCCTCGATCTGGCTTCGGTGCCGGCGGTGCAGCGTCTGAGCCATCTGCCCATCCTGGTGGATCCCAGCCACGCCACCGGCCGGCGCGACACGGTCGTGCCGCTGGCCCGGGCCGCGGCGGCGGTGGGGGCGCACGGCATCATCGTGGAGGTCCACGAGACCCCCGAGACGGCGCTGTCGGACGGGCCGCAGGCGATCTATCCCGACCAGTTCGATGATCTGATGACGGATCTGCGCGGCATCGTGGCGCTGCTGAAGAGGACGATCTAGGCATGGAAGCGATTCTGGCGCTGGAGGACGGCCGGGCGTTCCGGGGGCGATCCTTCGGGGCGGTGGGGGAGAGGGGCGGCGAGGTGGTGTTCAACACCTCGATGACCGGCTATCAGGAGATCCTGACCGATCCGTCCTACCGCGGGCAGATTGTGGTCATGACCGCGCCTCAGATCGGCAACTACGGCGTCAACGAGTTCGATCAGGAATCAAATCGTCCCCAGGTGGACGGGTTCGTGGTGCGCGAGGTGAGCGAGACGCACAGCAACTGGCGCTCGCGAAAGGACCTGCCGCAGTACCTGAAGGAGAACAACGTGGTGGGCGTGTCCGAGGTGGACACCCGCGCCATCACCCGTCATCTGAGATCGCGCGGCGTGCTGCGCGGCATCGTGTCCACGGTGGACCACGATCCGGAGAGCCTGGCCTGCAAGGCCCGGGCGATTGCGCCGATGGCCGACCAGGATCTGGTGGCCCGCGTGTCGCTGCCCTCACCCCAGGTCTGGCGCCCTCCCGCCGGTCCGATGTGGACCGGCGAGATGGCGCGGCGCCGCCGCGCGCGCTTCCGGGTGGTGGCCTACGACTTCGGCATCAAGCGCAACATCCTGGCTTCTCTGGCCGCGGTGGGGTGCCGGGTGACGGTCGTGCCGGCGCGCACGCCCGCCGCCGCCGTGCTGGAGATGGCGCCGTCGGGGGTCTTTCTGTCGAACGGGCCGGGCGACCCGCAGGGGCTCGCCGGGATCGCCGCCGAGGTGGGCGCCTTGATAGGACGGGCCCCCATCTTCGGCATCTGCATGGGGCACCAGTTGCTGGGGATGGCGCTGGGAGCGAAGACCTACAAGCTGAGGTTCGGGCACCGGGGCGCGAATCATCCGGTGATGAACCTGACCACGGGGCGCGTGGAGATCACGGCGCAGAATCACGGCTACGCCGTGGACGCCGACTCGCTGCCGTCCGATGTGGAGATCACCCACGTGAACCTCAACGACGGCACGGTGGAAGGGATGCGCCATCGGCAGCATCCTCTCTTTTCCGTGCAGCATCACCCCGAAGCGTCCCCCGGCCCGCACGACGCCGGCTACCTGTTCGAGGAGTTCGTCTCCCTGATGTCCCACCAGGAGGAGACCCCCGATCGGTCCGGCGTGAGCAAGGAACAGGAACCGGCTGGTTGAAGCTCACCGTCCTGATCCCCGTCTACAACGAAGCGTCCACCATCGCGGACATCGTGACGCGGGTGCGCTCGATCGCGGCGCCCGGTCGGTCCCTGGAGATCATCGTGGTGGACGACGGGTCCAACGACGGGACGGCCGGCGCTCTGGAGCGGCTGGCGGGCCCCGATCTGATGGTGGTGCGCCAGCCGGACAACCGCGGCAAGGGGGCGGCGCTGCGCGCCGGGCTGGTGCGCGCGACCGGGGACGTGGTGGTGGTGCAGGACGCCGACCTGGAGTACGACCCGAGCGACATCCCGGCCGTGATCGAGCCCATCGTCTCGCAGGGGGCGCCCGTGGTCTACGGCTCGCGCATCCTGGGCCGTAATCCGCACTCGTACCTGCGCTACTACTACGGCGGGCGCGCGGTGACCTGGGCGTTCAACGCCCTCTACGGCGGGCGCCTCACCGACCTGACCACCTGCTACAAGGCCTTCCGCCGCGAGACCCTGCAGGGGCTGCCGCTCACCTGCACCGGGTTCGAGTTCTGTCCCGAGGTGACGGCGCTGCTGGCCCTGAGGCGCATCCCGATCCGGGAGGTGCCCATCGGCTACCGGCCCCGCTCGCTCGAGCAAGGGAAGAAGATCCGCTGGACCGACGGGATCCGGGCGCTGGCCACCCTCGCGCGCCTGAGGCTGGCCGGCCCCTGGAAGCGGGGCTCGCCGTGATCAAGAATGGCGCCATGTCCGTCACGCTGTGCCTTCTCCTCGGATGGCTGCTGGCACCCGCACAGGCCCCCGTCCGCGTCGAGCTGAACCACTTCGTGGAGCTGAACAGCTTCCTGCTGTCGCAGGCGACCATCACCGGCCCCGCGCGCCCCGAGTATGCCCCCTTCGTGCAGGTGTACGGCCGGCACAGCGCCGACCCGCCTGCGGTGTGGCAGGTGGTCCACGACGTGAGCGTGAACGCCGCGGACATCGCGGCGCTTGCCGGCCGGGCGAAGGCCCTTCCGGAGTCGGACGCCGCCCGCCCCCTGCTGGAGGCGATGGCTGGGGCCTGGCCCATCTACGAGAAACACGACCGGGCGCTGCGGCAGGGTTCCCTGGAGAACGCCGCCAGAGAGCTGGAGCGCCGCTTCACCCGCAAGGCCGAGCCGCTCCTGATGCCCGAGCTGATCGATCGCCTGCAGCTGAAGCCCCTCGAGCAGCCGATCTCCATCTACCCGATCAACCGCAGCCCCCGACCCGGAGGGTCGGGCCGGAGCGCCCACGGCTTCTACGTCGTCCTGCCGATCTCGGGTCAACCCATCCTCGAGTCGCTCCTGCACGAGCTGACCCACGTGCTGGACGATAACCAGCCAGCCGGGCAGAACACCGTGCTGAGCCGCATCGTGGCCCAGGCGCGGGGCGTCGACCCCGCCGGGCGCGACGCGTTCATCCACGGCCTCATCATGTGGAACGCCCGCGAGATGGTGAAGCGCCGCGTGGGACCCGAGGGCTCTTCCGGATTCCCCGCATCCATGACCCCCTACCTGAAGATCTACGAATCGCGCTGGGGCCCCTACCTGGACGGGACCTCCAACGCCGACCAGACGATCCGCGGCATGCTCGAAGACCTGGCCCGGACCAGCCCCTCGACCACCAGCCCGCCCCCCAGCTCGCGCTAGCCGGTCATCCCTGGTCGCGGCGGCTCATGGCTTCCACGCTCGACAGCGTGGACACGATGTAGGGGACCATCACCGTGAGGCCCATGCGGAGCAGTCTGCCGGTGTCGAGGGTCCCGTGCAGGATGGCGTCGCCGTGATTGATGGCGATCAGCACGGTTCCCACGATGACCGCGTACTTGAGCGCACGGCGGACCACGACCGGGCTCCTGGCCAGCTCGAGCCTCCGGCGCAGGGTCATCCCTTCACCACCATCCGCCCGGCCGCGGGGCGACCCGCGAAGTAGTCGACCAGGTTGCGCGCGGCCGTCCCGGCCATGAGCGCGCGCGTGCGGTGGGTCGCGCTGGCGACGTGCGGCGTGAGCACGACGTTGCGCATCCGCTTCAGCGCCGCCGGGATGGCGGGCTCGCGCTCGAACACGTCCAGCGCGGCGCCGCCCGGCCTGCCGGCGCGCAGGGCGGTCACCAGCGCCTTCTCGTCCACCGCGGTGCCGCGCGATGTGTTGACCAGGATCGCGCCGGGCTTCATGCGGGCCAGCTCGGGCGCGCCGATCATGTGCCGGGTGGCGGCCGAGGCCGGCACGTGCAGCGTGACGATGTCGGAGCGGGCCAGCAGGCGCGCCAGGCTCACCACCCGCATCCCGGTGGCGGCCTGCGCGCGATCCAGAGGCCGCCGGCCGTGGCACAGGAGCGTCATCCCGAACCCCGCGGCGCGACGCGCCACCGCGGTGCCGATGCGTCCGGGCCCCACGATCCCCAGCGTGGATCCCGACACGTCGGCCCCCAGCATGAACTCCAGGTCCCAGCCGCGGAACCGTCCGGCCCGGCAGAGCCGATCCCCTTCCACGACCCGGCGCGCGGCCGCGAGGATCAACGCCCAGGTGTGGTCGGCGGTCGCCTCGGTGAGCACGCCCGGCGTGTTCATCACCGCGATGCCGCGCCTGGCCGCCTCCCCCAGGTCGATGTTGTCCACCCCCACCGCGCACTGCGAGACCACGCGCAGGGCGGGGAGCCGATCGAAGAAGCGCGCGTCCACGCGGTCGGTGAGCTGGACCAGCGCGCCGAGGGCCCCCGCGGCGCGCGCCGTGGAGCGGATCACGCGGAAGCGATCGCTCAGCAGGCGTTCGCTGTCGGGGAAGAGGCGGCGGGTGACCAGCACGGGGATCTTCATGAGGCGCGCCATTATAATCGGGGCCAACTCAAGGGAGGGCATCGATGCAGATCGAGATCCGCTACCAGCCGTCCTACTCGCTGGCCATCGTGTCGCTGGCTGCCAACGAATCGATCCAGGCCGAGTCGGGCGCCATGGTGAGCATGTCGTCGAACGTGCAGGTGGAGACCTCCATGAAGGGGGGCATGCTGGGCGCGGTGGCCCGCAAGGTCCTGGGCGGCGAGTCGCTCTTCACCAACACCTTCACTTCGGCGGGGACCCCGGGAGAGATCACGCTGGCCCCGTCGCTCCCCGGCGACCTGACCACCGTGAGCCTGTCCAACGAGACCATGTTCATCCAGTCCGGATCGTTCCTGGCCGGCCATCCCAGCCTGGAGCTGGATCTCAGCTGGGGCGGGGCGCGTGCCTTCTTCGGCAGCGAGGGGCTGTTCCTGCTGCGCGCCACCGGGACCGGCCCTGTGGTGCTGAGCAGCTACGGGGCCATCCACAAGGTGGAGATCGGCTCGGGCCGCTCGTACGTCTGCGACACCGGGCACGTGGTGGCTTTCACCCAGGGGCTGGAGTACGACGTGCGCAAGGTGGGGGGCTGGAAGTCGACGCTGCTGTCGGGCGAGGGGCTGGTGTGCGAGTTCCGCGGCAACGGGGTGCTGTGGCTGCAGACCCGCTCCACGCAGGCCTTCCTGTCGTGGCTCCTTCCGCGGCTGCCCACCGGCACGGGGGGTGGGGGCGGACGTGGCGGCGGAATCTTCGGGAACATCCTGAGCGGGAACTAGGCTTCCAGCTCGTCCGCCAGCAGCCTGAGGAACAGCCCCACGTCGGTCACGACGCCCGAGGCCTGCGCCGACCCGCGGTCGACCAGCTTGGTGACGGTGGCCGGGTTGATGTCCACGCACACGGTGCGCACCCACGACGGGGTCATGTTCCCCACGCCGATGCCGTGCAGCATGGTGCCCAGGATCAGCACCAGGTCGGCCCCCTCGAGCGATCGCGCGTAGCGCTCCTGCGCCGCCACCATGTCCATGAGGGTGTCGGGCATGGGGCCGTCGTCGCGGATCGAGCCGGCCAGCACCAGGTCCACGCCGTGGCGGATGCAGTCGTGCATCAGCCCGCGGGTGAGCACCCCCGACTCCACGGCCGCTCCCAGCGAGCCGGCGCGCCGGATGGCGTTGATGGCCCGCATGTGGTTGCGGTGCCCTTCGTGCACCGGGATTCCGGTGCGCGTGTCCACGCCCAGGGAGGTGTCCAGCAGCGCCGCCTCCACGTCGTGCACCGCCAGGGCGTTCCCCGACAGCACCGACTGCACGTAGCCGCCCCGGATGAGCCGGCCCAGGTGGGCCGAGCCTCCGGTGTGCACCACCACCGGGCCGGCCACCACCACCGTGCGCCCCGACCGGCCGCGTATCTCCTTCATGGAGCCGGCCAGCGCCGCCGCCACCAGCTCCACGCGCCGCTCGGAGGAGACCTCGTTGTCCATGAACACGAAGTCCATCTTTTCCTTGTCGCGGAACGGCGGGAAGACCTGCACCCCCGCGATGCCGCACACCACCGGGTCGCCGGCGCGCACGTCGCGCAGCTTCACGCAGCGCGCGCCTCGGGCGTCCACCACCAGCACGGCGTCCATGCGCTGGTCGGCCACGTCGAGCCATGTATCCCGGTGGTAGATGCGCGTGCGGTGGTTGGTGGTGGAGTAGAAGTCGTCCGGGACGGTGCCGTCCTTCTCGGAAGGACGCAGCGTGACCGGGCGCTCCGGCTCCACCGGGTGGCAGCCCAGGGCGACCAGGTTCTCCAGGATGCGCGACAGCCGGCCGGCGTCGGGGGCGGTGACCTTCATCTCCACGCGGGAGAAGTCGTGCACCGTGCGCCCGATGTCGAAGCTCAGCAGCTCGTACTGGCCGCCGTTCTCGACCACGATGTCGAGGTACTTCGACATCAGGCCCGTGTCGATGAGATGTCCTGTAGCGATGAGGCGACGGGTGTTGTCCATATCTGATACCATCAGGCCCCATGGTGAACAAAACTGACCTTCAGGGTATCAGACTTCACAGCCGCGGCAAGGTCCGCGACGTCTACGACATGGGGGACCAGCTCCTGATGGTCTCCACCGATCGCATCTCGGCGTTCGATTTCGTGCTCCCCACCGAGATCCCCGACAAGGGGAAGGTGCTGACGTCCCTGTCGCTCTTCTGGTACGGCGTGGTGCGCGACATCGTCCCCACGCACATCGTCACCGCCGACCTGGCCCGCTATCCGGAGGCTCTGCGGCCGCACGCGGACCTGCTGTCGGGCCGGTCGATGCTCGTGCACAAGGCCGAGATGTTCCCGGTGGAGTGCGTGGTGCGCGCCTACTTGGCCGGGTCGGGCCACAAGGAGTACAAGGAGACCGGCGCGGTGTCGGGCCACCGGCTCCCGCCGGGCCTGAAGATGGCCGACAAGCTTCCCGAGCTGATCTTCACTCCCGCCACCAAGGAGACTTCGGGACACGACATCAACATCACCTACGAGGAGATGTCGCGCCTCATCGGCGACAAGGCCGCGGGCCGGCTGCGCGACCTGTCCCTGGCGGTCTTCCGCAAGGGGAGCGAGCTGGCGGAGCGCGCGGGGATCCTGCTGGCCGACACCAAGTTCGAGTTCGGCGTGGTGGACGGACGCATCGTGCTGGCCGACGAGGTGCTCACCCCCGACTCGTCGCGCTTCTGGGAGGCCTCCGATCGCAAGCCCGGAGAGTCGCCGGCCTCGTTCGACAAGCAGTACGTGCGCGACTACCTGGAATCGATCTCCTGGAACAAGAAGCCCCCGGTCCCGGATCTTCCCAAGGACATCGTCGAGGGGACGAGGCAGCGGTACCTGGAGATCCATCACCGACTGACGGGCAAACAGCTCGAAGCCTAGGCGAGATCCGTCAGCCGCGACGCCAGCGCGTCGCGCGCCGAGGCGAAGGTTTCCCGGCCGGCCTCGGGCCGCAACGCCGCAGCGCGCAGTGCATCCAGCCTCCGGAACGCCTCGTCGATCCGCGCGGCCGGCAGCCGGCCGTCCTGGGCCCACGACCTCAGGCCGGCCAGGCTGCGCTCAATGGCGTCGGGATGCCGGCAGACCAGGGCCATGTCGCATCCGGAGACCAGCACGCGGGGCGCCAGATCTTCGTACGGGACGTGATCGGCCACGGCCTTCATTTCCAGATCGTCGGCCAGCGCCAGTCCCTCGAACCCCACTTCGCGTCTCAGAAGATCCGTCGCAATCCGCGGCACCAGCGTGGCGGCCAGCGGCTTGGGCCCCGCCCAGCCCGGGTAGTGCCCGTGGCCGATCATGACCACGCGGGCGCTGTCTTTCAGGCGATGGTAGGGGACCAGGTCGAGGCGGCGCAGCTCCTGCTCGTCCCTGGTGGCGGTGGGCAGGTGCAGGTGCGAGTCGGACGTGGTGGGGCCCAGCCCGGGGAAGTGCTTGAGGCATCCGGTCACCCCCGCGCGGGCCAGCCCGTCCAGCACCGCCCCCGCCAGGATCGATGCCTGCTCGGGATCCTCGCCGAACGATCGATCGCCGACGCCGTTGGTGGCCTCGGGCCCGCACAGATCCACCACCGGCGTGAAGTCGATGTCGAATCCCAATGTGGCGAGCATCGCGCCGAGGCGCTCGGCCAGATCGCGCACCAGCTCTGGATTCCCGCGGGCGGCGAGGGCCGCGGCGGGAGGCAGCGTGGGGGTCATGGATCGCAGGCGGCTCACGCGGCCCCCTTCCTCGTCCACCGCCAGCAGCGGGCGTGGCTCGCAGATCTCACGCAGCGACGCGGTGAGGCGCATCACCTGATCGGGATCCACCAGGTTGCGGGAGAACAGGATGATGCCGCCGGGCCTGATGCGCGAGAGAAAACCGCGGAGCTCGCCGGAGAGCTCAACGCCGTCAAATCCGACAAAAAGAAGCTGCCCGAGATCGCGCGTATTCACGGGCCGAATCTCGCAAAAAGCACGACGGTCGTCAAGCGGCCCTTGCCCTGGGTCTCCATGGGCATTATCTTCACGGGGATTTCCTGGACTATCTGGAGGGTCGCTGTGCTAGATTTGCGACCCAATCAGCGGAGGCGTCGTGCCCGACCGGCACTACACGATCATGATCGTGCCCGGATCGAGAGCGAAGATCCTGCGCCTGAGAGTCCGCAAGAGCGTTCTGGCCGCGATTGTCTCTGTCGCGGCATTCGGCCTCGTGGGAACGGCTCTGCTCCCTATCCTCTATTACAGCGTCGCCCGCCGCACCAGTCAGCTGTCCGAGCTGCGCAAGGAGAACCGGACCCTGCGGGCCGCATCCGAAGAGATCGCCTCCCTGCGCGAGCAGGTCGCCTTCTTCGAGAACAAGGCCAACAAGTTCGCCCTGATGGCCGGCGTCGAGAGCATCCCGTCGGCGGACGGAGGGGGCGGGCTGAGGCAGGAGCCTCAAGCGGATCTGTCCATCGTCAAGGACGAGATCGACAACCTGAAGGAACGTTCGGGGGTCCTGCGCGAGTCGTTCTCCATCCTGGAGAAGGTCTATCAGGATCAGAGCCTGCTGCTGGCCAACACCCCGTCGATCGCCCCGGTGAAGGGGATGATCGCGTACGGTTACGCGTGGCGTAAGGACCCCTTCACGGGCGAGCGCGCGTTCCACAAGGGGCTGGACATCGTGGCCCCGCGCGGCACCCGCATCAAGTCCCCCGCGGACGGCGTGGTCATCAAGGCCAGCCGCGAGCCCGGTTACGGCAACGTGATCTACGTGTCCCACGGCAATGGCCTGGTCACGCGCTACGCCCACCTGGACGGCTTCTCCGTGCGGCCCGGCCAGGACATCGGTCGCGGCGAGGTCATCGGCTACGTGGGCAACACGGGGCGCAGCCTGGGCGCCCATCTGCACTACGAGGTCCTGGTCAACAACACCAAAGTGGACCCCAGCCAGTACATCCTCGACGACACGGTATCGTACTAGCCCCCATCCCCTTGACGTTGCTGGACTAATTGACTAGAGTGCGCCCATCGAGTCCGGGCAGACGGTCCGTTCTCCACCCGGCCACCTCGCATCTCGGCTTCCTCCACACGCTGGGCATCGGTCACGGGGGAAGGTGCATCCGGGGCGCACAAGGGACAGATGTTCAACACCATCCTCACCAAGATTCTCGGCACCAAGCATGAGCGGGACGTCCGCCGCCTGACCCCTCTGGTGGCGACCATCAACGAGTTCGAGCCGCGCCTCCAGCCCCTGGACATGGGCCAGCTGCAGGGCAAGACCGCCGAGTTCAGGACGAAGCTCGCCCAGGGGGCCCCCCTCGACGACCTGCTCCCCGAGGCCTTCGCGGTGGTGCGCGAGGTCGCGCGCCGCGTGGTGGGGATGCGGCATTACGACGTCCAGCTGATCGGCGGCATGGTGCTGCACCAGGGGAAGATCGCCGAGATGAAGACCGGGGAAGGGAAGACCCTGGTGGCCACGCTCCCCGTGTACCTCAACGCGCTGGAAGGCAAGGGCGTGCACGTGATCACGGTGAACGACTACCTGGCCCGGCGCGACGCCGAATGGATGGGGCGCATCTACCAGGCGCTGGGGCTGAGCGTCGGGGTGATCGTGCACGACCTGAACGACGCCCAGCGGCAGGCGGCCTACGGCTCGGACGTCACCTACGGCACCAACAACGAGTTCGGGTTCGACTACCTGCGCGACAACATGAAGTACGGCCTGGCCTCCTACGTGCAGCGCGGCCACAACTTCGCGATCGTGGACGAGGTGGACAGCATCCTGATCGACGAGGCGCGCACGCCGCTCATCATCAGCGGCCCCGCCGAGGACTCCACCGACAAGTACTACAAGATCGACAAGATCATCCCCCGCCTCACCAAGGAAACCGACTACACCATCGACGAGAAGGCCCGCACGGTCACCCTCACCGAGGAAGGGATCGAGAAGGCCGAGCGCGCGCTGGGGGTGGGGAACCTGTACGAGCCGTCCAACATGGAGACGCTGCACCACGTCAACCAGGGCCTGCGCGCCCACACGCTGTTCCGGCGCGACGTGGACTACATGGTGAAGGACGGGCAGGTCATCATCGTGGACGAGTTCACCGGGCGCCTGATGCCCGGCCGGCGCTGGAGCGACGGGCTGCACCAGGCCGTGGAGGCCAAGGAAGGCGCGCGCATCGAGCGCGAGAACCAGACGCTGGCCACCATCACCTTCCAGAACTACTTCCGCATGTACGGCAAGCTGGCGGGCATGACCGGCACCGCCGACACCGAGGCGGCCGAGTTCGACAAGATCTACAAGCTGGAGGTGGTGGTCATCCCCACCAACCGCACCCTGATCCGCCACGAGCACTCCGATCTCGTCTACCGCACCGGCGACGAGAAGTGGACCGCGGTGGTGGAGGAGATCGTGGAGCTGCGCAGCAAGGGGCAGCCGGTGCTGGTCGGCACCATCTCCATCGAGAACTCCGAGCACCTGTCGGGCCTGCTGCGCAAACGCGGCGTGCAGCACGTGGTGCTCAACGCCAAGTACCACGAGAAGGAAGCCGAGATCGTGGCCCAGGCGGGGCGCAAGAGCGCGGTCACCATCGCCACCAACATGGCGGGCCGCGGCACCGACATCCTGCTGGGGGGCAACCCCGAGATGCTGGCCCGCCAGAGGCTGCATGCCATGGCGGCGCACGACCCCGAGGGGGACGCCAGCCCGGAGACGGGCGAGGCGATGCTGGCGCAGTGCCGCGCCGAGTGCGAGGCCGAGAAGCAGGAGGTGGTCTCGCTGGGCGGGCTGCACATCCTGGGGACCGAGCGCCACGAGAGCCGCCGCATCGACAACCAGCTGCGCGGCCGCGCGGGGCGCCAGGGGGACCCCGGGTCGTCCCGCTTCTACCTGTCGCTGGAAGACGACCTCATGCGCATCTTCGCCGGCGACCGGCTCAAGGCGCTCATGAAGCGTCTGGGCATGGAGGAAGGCGAGCCCATCGAGGCGGGGATGGTCACGCGCGCCATCGAGCGCGCGCAGAAGCAGGTGGAGGCGCAGCACTTCAGCGCCCGCAAGCACCTGCTCGAGTACGACGACGTCATGAACATGCAGCGCACCGAAGTGTACCGGTGGCGCCGCGAGATCCTCGAAGGGAAGGGGACCCGGGAGTACGTCGAGCAGAAGGCCGAAGAGATCCTCAACTGGCTGATGTCGGAGTACACCCGCGAGGACGCCAGCCCCAAGGAGTGGAAGCCGGCCGAGCTGGCCGGCCAGCTGCTGCACTATTACAACATCCGGCTGGAGCCCGGGGACATCGACTTCGAGACCATCCACTTCGATCCCCTGCGCGAGGCGCTGCTGAGCAAGGTGCGCGGCAAGTACGCCGAGAAGGAGGCGGTCATCGGCTCCGAGATGATGCGCCGCCACGAGCAGCTCATCATGCTCAACATCGTGGACGGGCAGTGGAAGGACCACCTGCTCACCATGGACCACCTCAAGGAAGGGATCGGCCTGCGCGGCTACGGCCAGCGCGACCCGCTCACCGAGTACAAGCGCGAGTCCTTCGAGACCTTCTCGTCCATGAAGGAGCGGATCGAGGACGACATCATCCGGTTCCTGTACCAGCTCGAGCCGGTCACGCAGAAGGACGAGCAGAAGGAAGAGGAGCGGCGCCAGAAGGTCCGCGAGCGTCAGTTCATGTTCAGCGCCCCGCCCAAGGAGGCGGCGGCCCCGGCGCCGGTGACCGTGGGAGCGGAGTCCAAGATCGGCCGCAACGACCCGTGCCCGTGCGGGTCGGGCAAGAAGTACAAGAAGTGCCACGCGGCGGCATGATGAGCGAATCGGAGCGCAGGTTCCTGGTGAAGCTCAACGCCCTGCACCCCGGTGCCGCGGGGGCCGCCGGCTACGGCGACGAGGCCTCGCGGACGTCCACGGAGGCCCGGCTGCGCGACGGGCTGGTCGAGGAAATGGCCCGGCTGCGGGCGAAGATCGACGAGCTGATGCGCGCGGCCGAAGAGGAAGGCGAAGAGGACATGCGCGACGATTTGGGCCGCATCGGTGAGCGCATGGAGCGCACCGCGGACGCCCTGGCCGGGGGGGAGGCCACCGCGTTCGCCGGCCGCGGCGAGGTCTCGCCGGCCGACCGCGAGCTGGTGTCGGGATACGATCTGCAGCTGCTGGAGGACATGGAGCTGCTGCAGCGCGACGTCATGGGGATGAAGTACGAGACCATCGGCACGCTGACGCTGCGCGAGGTGGAAGGGACCCTCGCCGCCATCGAGCTGAAGGTGGTCAACCGGAAGGATGTGCTCGAGACCTCGGGAGGGTCGTGATGCTGGAGAGCTCGATCCCTGAAGGACTGACCTTCGACGACGTGCTGCTGGTGCCCGCCCGTTCGGACGTGATCCCGGCGAAGGTGAGCGTGGCCACGCGGCTCACCCGGGGCGTGACGCTCAACAGCCCCATCGTGTCCGCCGCCATGGACACCGTCACCGAGTCGCGCCTGGCCATCGCCATGGCCCAGGAGGGGGGCCTCGGCTTCATCCACAAGAACATGCCCATCGAGGTCCAGGCCGACGAGGTCGACAAGGTCAAGCGCTCCGAGAGCGGCATGATCGTCAACCCCATCACCATGCGGCCCGAGCAGAAGGTGGCCGACGCGCTCGAGCTGATGAGCAAGTACCGCATCTCCGGAGTGCCCATCACCCGCGAGGACGGCTCGCTGGTGGGGATCCTCACCAACCGTGACCTGCGCTTCGAGACGCGAACCGACATCCGGGTGGCGGACGTCATGACCCGCGAGAAGCTGGTGACCGCCCCCCAGGGGACGACCCTGGAGGCGGCCAAGATGATCCTGCACCGGCACCGCATCGAGAAGCTGCCGGTGGTCGACGAGAAGGGCCGGCTCAAGGGGCTCATCACGGTCAAGGACATCCAGAAGCAGATTCGCTACCCCGACGCCTGCAAGGACGACCTGGGGCGCCTGCGCGTGGGAGCCGCCGTTGGCGTGGGCCCCGAGGCGCTCGACCGTGCGGCCGCGCTGGTGGAAGCCCACGCGGACGTGCTGTGCATCGACACGGCCCACGGCCACTCGGTCGGGGTGCTGGAGATGATCGAGCAGGTACGTGGACGGTTCGGCGACGTGCAGCTGATCGCCGGCAACGTGGCCACCGAAGAGGGGGCGCAGGCGCTCATCGATCGGGGCGTGGACGCGATCAAGGTGGGGATGGGCCCCGGGTCCATCTGCACCACGCGCGTCGTGTCGGGGTCGGGCGTTCCGCAGATCACGGCCATCGGGTCGTGCGCCCTGGCCGCGCGGCGCAAGGATATCCCCGTCATCGCGGACGGAGGCATCAAGTTCTCGGGCGACATCGCCAAGGCCATCGCCGCGGGGGCGTCGTCGGTGATGATCGGCAGCCTGTTCGCCGGCACCGAGGAGGCGCCGGGCGAGACGATCCTGTATCAGGGGCGCACCTTCAAGGCCTACCGCGGGATGGGCTCGCTGGGAGCGATGCGCCACGGCAGCCGCGATCGCTACATGCAGGCCGATGTCGAAGAGGAGAAGCTCGTGCCCGAGGGGATCGAGGGGCGCGTCCCCTACAAGGGGAGCATCTCGGGCGTGGTCGGGCAGCTCGTGGGTGGCTTGCGCGCCGGGATGGGATACACGGGATGCAAGGACATCCCCACCTTCCAGTCGAAGGCCCGCTTCATGCGCATCACGGCGGCCAGCCTCAAGGAGTCCCACGTCCACGACGTGGTGATCACCAAGGAAGCTCCCAACTACCAGCTGGACTGACCCTTCCTTTATCCTGCGGGCCGCCCGGCGGGGAGTGGTCTCCGAGGCGCGCTCGCCGGCGTGGCGTTGGCCACGCCGACTCGCTCCATTCCCTCCTCGCCTCGCGCGAGCGTTGGCCGCGCAAAAG
>JBOGOC010000024.1:0-8951 GCA_050747525.1 Candidatus Polarisedimenticolia bacterium
GGGTGCCAAGTCCGAGATCGCCCACGGTGGTGACGGTGAGGGTGGTGAGCGGCATCGACTCGGACACGGAAAGCGACGCGGGCGCCTCCGACAGCACCACCAGGTCGCTCAGACCATCTCCGTTGAGCAAGATCGGCAATACGGCCACCGGCCGGCCCGCCACGTCGAGGTCGATGGGCTCGGGTGCGGGGCCCGCCTTTTCGGGCATCAGCAGGCGCAGCCGTCGGGCCGACGGCTCCATCAGCACGAGATTCCTGCCGGGGCGCGACGAGACGGCGGCGGTGTGGATCGGGCCGGCGGGGCCGCCGGGAAGCGACATCGATTGCGGTTTGCCCGGGTCGGCCGCCAGGCGAACCCACAGGCTGCCGCCGGCCAGCCGCACGGCGATGTCGTCCTTCACGTCCCCATCGAAGTCTCCCACCGCCACGGATTCCGCCGGCCCCGGAAGCTCCACCTCCTGCACGGACAGCTTGTCGGCCTGCTCGCGGATCCGGCCGGTGGCGTACAACCGCCGATCGCGCCCCGGGACGAGAACCAGCCGATCCCCGGCCGTCACGACCAGGTCGCGCAGCGGGTGGGCGTCCAGACGGCCAGTGGCGATGGCCGTGGCGGGAGCCGGAAGGGGGATGGCCTCCGGCTCGGCCTTCACGGCCCCTTCATAGGACTGGTACACCAGCAGGCGCGCGCCGTCGGGGCCGACG
Source organism: Candidatus Polarisedimenticolia bacterium (assembly GCA_050747525.1). Classification (GTDB taxonomy): domain Bacteria; phylum Acidobacteriota; class Polarisedimenticolia; order JACPZX01; family DASXTC01; genus JBOGOC01. The sequence goes on from JBOGOC010000024.1 coordinate 702, forward strand.
ACGGCGGCCAGCAGGTCCTCGTAGCCGTCCCGGCGGTTGAAGTCGACCGCGGCCAGCGCGGTAAGAGTGCCGGGCAGCTCGAGGCTCTCGGGGGGGCGGAAGCCTCCCGCGCCGTCTCCGTGAAGAACCGTCAGGCTCTTCGCGTGCCGTGGCGCGGCCGCCAGATCCTGGTTGCCGTCCGCGTCGAAGTCGCCGGCCGCCATCAGCTCCGCCGGCTCGGGGACCTCGAACACCGCGGCCTCGGGCATGAAGCGCTCACCCACGAAGGTCCCATCCACGCGGTGCCTGCGGGCCTGCTCGCTGTAGGGGTACCTTGCGTCGAAGCTGGCGCGGTGCAGGCTGACCATGCCGCTGCCTGCCGCCTCCCAGGAGGCGATCACGTCCGGCACGCCGTCCTTGTCGAAGTCGGCCGTGGCCAGTGCCAGCGGCCGGGCGGTGCCTGCCTCCAGCTGTGCGGCCGCGGCCCGATGGCCCGCGTAGCGTGGCCGCAGTCCGACGGCGTCGCCCAGGTTCACGTACGGGTTGCCCCGCCCGGCGGCCCGCACCGCGATCGTGGCGGCGGCCTCGGGTGCCGGTGCGAGGGGCTGTGAGGCGATGGATCCGACCAGCGGTGCGCAGAAAGCCGCCACCACGAGGGCGGTGGCCAGCAATGAGTGACGAGAGCGGGGCAGCTTCATGGGGCGTTCCTCCTTCGGGGAGTCGCGAACGTCAGGTCTCCACGCTTTTACGCGACTGCGAGAGGGTGGTCCATCGCATGTTCATGCGAGACGCCGGCTGGAGGGGTGGGGGGAGCGTTCAGACGAGGCGGTCGCGGATGGCCCGGACGATGGCCTCCGCGCTGCTGTGGACCTGGAGCTTCCTGTAGATCGAGCGGATGTGCGCGCGCACGGTGTCCACGCTGACGCCCAGCCCGTCGGCCGCCTGCTTGTATCCCATCCCGCGCACCAGGCAGTGGAGGACCTGCTGCTCGCGGTCGGTCAGGCCGAGGCGGGTCGGCCCTGCAGGCTTCGTGGCGAGCAGCACCGAGAGATTCCCGCGCGGCGCGGCGCGCACGATCTCGAGCACCGTGCGGGCGACGGCCGGGCTCAGCGGGGCTCCCCCGGCGGCAATGGCGCGCAGCTGCGCCAGCAGCTCGGGCGCGGTGGATTTCTTGAGCAGGTAGCCGTCCGCGCCGGCGCAGATCGCCTCCAGGATCGTGGCGGGCTCCTCGAACACCGTCAGCACCACGACGATCACGTCCGGCAGCAGCCCTTTGAGGCGACGTGTCGCCTCGATGCCGCTCATGCCGGGAAGCTGCAGGTCCATCAGGACCAGCCCCCACTCGGGCTGGTACGCGGCGGCCTGGCGCGCCGCCTCCTGCAGCGCCGCGTCGGGCGCGCCAAAGGTGCCAGCCACCCGGAACCCCTCGGCGGCCGACAGAAGCGTCTCGAGGCTCTCACGGTAGCGGGCATCATCCTCGACGATCGCCACGTTCAGTGCCACGTCACCCCCCCGCGGATCGCGGCTGCCGGTCCTGCACGCAATCATGGCGCGGGACGCGACCGGGCGGCCTCGCATAATCATGCGATCCCGCGGCGCTTGAGCCTGCGCTCGGCCGTGCGGGTCTCGAAGAGCACCTGCACGCGCGTGCCGCCCGCCGCGGGCGCCGATATCGTCAGGTCCCCCCCGATCTCCTCGGCTCGCCGCCGCATGCTCGCAAGGCCCATCCCGCGCGTGGGGGCCGCGCCGGCGGGCAGACCCGCGCCGTCGTCTTCCACCCACAGGCACCACCGATCGCCCTCCGGGCACCGCATGCCGAGCGTGACGCGATGCGCGCCCGCATGTCGCGCGGCGTTGTGCAGCGCCTCCACCGCGATCATCTGCAGGCTTCGCACGGCGCCCAGGGGCAGCGCCTCATGTGGCCAGTGTTCGGGGAAGTCGATCGCCAGGGCCGGCCGGCTGCCCGGAAACAGCCGCGAGGCCCTCTCGGCCAGATGGTCCGCCAACGCCACCAGACGCGTGGAGCCGGGACGCAGCGACCAGACGATGTCCGACAGCGCGTTGCCCAGCTCCGACGCCGCCTCGGCGATCCGGTGCGCCAGCTCGCCACGGCGTCCGTCATCAACCCCCCCTCCCTCGATCGTGCCGGCCAGAATTCCGATGCTGCCGAGCGTGGAGCCCATTTCGTCGTGAAGGTCCATCGCGATGCGCGCGCGCTGGCGTTCCATCCGGATCAGAAAGGCCACGCGCGCCCGGTAGGTCACGAACGCCCCAGCGACCAGCAGCCCCGCCGACGACGACAGGAACCAGACACGCAGATAGAACGGCCGGTCCACGTCGAAGGCAAAGCGTGCGGGCTCCGGAGTCCAGCTTTCTCCGTCTAGGGAGGCACCCACCTCGACGGAGAAAGGGCCGGAGGGAAGATCGACGAACCGGATCACCGGCTGCTGCGTCCATTGCGACCAGGGGTCATCGGGGCGCAGTCGCACGCGGTAGTTCAGCAAGGTCGGATCGCGGAACGACAGCGCGGCAAACTGCAGCTCCAGACGGTTCCTGCTGTACGGAAGGAGAGACCGGCCGTGAGGGTCCAGCCGCTGATCGTCCACCAGAACGTCGGTGACTTCCACCGGAGGCGCCTTCATGGGGGCGCGGCGAGCCTGAGGCGGCACCTTCACCACGCCGGCGCTGGTCGCGAGCCACAGCGTGCCATCCCGAGCTTCGAGAACGTCGCTGCTGCCTCCGAAAGGCAGGCCGTGCCACCAGGTCAGCCGCTCCAGCACCTGCCAGCCCGCAGGCAGGTCGGGGCGGTCCGTCACGCGCAGGACCGCGCTCTGCGCCGCCACCCACACGCCGCCCGAGACCGCTGGACGCAATGAGCGGACCAGGTTGGCAGGAAGCTCGAGGGAGCCAGGCACCCTCTCCCACCGGTCACGCGTTCTCCGGTGCAGGCCACCGCTTCTTCCTGACATCCACAGCGAGCCGGGGGCTGCCTCGACAAAACAGTACACGTGCTCGATTCCGGGCACCGTCTCGCAGGACCACGAATCCGGCGTCGGCGCCAGGAGAGCCTCCCGGACCGGAGCATGACAGAACCGATCGCCCTGGGAGACCCACAATGCGCCGTCTGAGGTCTCGAGGATCGATTCATAGGGAAGAGGAACACCCGTCTTAGCAGGGCCGGAGACCTCCACTGGCGATCGTGCTCCGGGAGGGACGCGGAGGATGACGGTCCCGCCCACCATCCAGACGCCGCCGTCCTGAGCCTGAGAGCACGACCCGCCGGCGTTCCAGCCGGGGGGCGGGCGGTGCCGTATGAAGCGGCCTTGCGTCCGTTCCAGAATCGCGCCGTCGGCCCCCCCGGTCCAGAGGCGGCCGCTGACATCCACGCACGCTCGATCCCGCGCCATCTCGCTGGCGTGAGCGCGCCAGCGGCCCTCGCTCTTGTCGAGGCGTCCGAGCCCTTGCCAGGTCGAGACCCAGATTGCCTCGTCCGTGCGCGCCACGAACCGGGTATGCGCCGGGAGACCGTCCGCATCGTTGAAGAGGACCGTCTCCGGCTCAGGGAACTGCAGCAGCCCCAGGTAGGTGCCGAGCCAGAGCGACCCCTCCCTGTCGACCACGAGAGGACCGCCGCTCGGCAGTCGATCCTGTGGTCCGAGAATCTCCGGAGGCTCCGAGGGACGCACCGCAGCCAGGAACCGATCCATGGAGACCCACACGGTGTCCCCCCTCGATTCCAGATCGATCCCCCGCGCGCCGAACGAGAACAGCGTCTCGGCATGCCCGTGTGAGAACCGGACCAGCGAGCCCAGGAAGGTCAGCACCAGAAGGGACCCATCCGGCTGAAGGATGGCGTCTACGGGGCTATCGATCCGGGCGAGGAGCCGGTCGTCTCCCGTCAGCGTGAGATGGTGGACGCCGCGATTCGTCAGGAGGAGGATACCGTCGCCGGGGGCGCCCCGCAGGAGCCTGGGCCTTTCGGACGCGAAGCGGCGGCCGTCCACCACCACCCAGTCCTTCTGCGCGCGGTGCACGAGCAGCTCCGCGTCGCACAGCATCCAGAGATCTCCCGGCTCCGAGAACCGGACATCACGCACCTTCGTGAGCGGCCGTCCGTCCGGACCGTGATAGGGTTCCACTTCGCCGTCGACGACACGGAACATGTCGCCTCGCTGCAGCGCGACCACCTCGTCTGCGGATCCGATGGTCACCCGGTCCACGACGTCTCGAAGACGGCCTTGATCCCACCGGCGCATCCGGACGCCGTCGTACCGCACCAGACCGCCGCCGGTTCCCACCCAGAGGAAACCTCTTGCATCCTGGGCGAGACTGTAGACCGCCCCCGCAGGAAGACCGTCGCGCTCATCGAAGCGGCGCGTGAGGCGCTCGACCGCCGGTGTCTCGGTGACCATCATGACGAGGAGCCAGAACAGGGCCAGTCTTCTTGTCACGCAAGCTCCAGCGGCTCGGGCATCGCCCGGCAAAGTATAAATCGACCGGAACTGGCAGACGCAGGGGACTTAAGATCGAGTCCTAGCCCCGGCACCATGTCGGTGGCGGGCGGCATCCTCGGACTTCTGCTGGCCATGTGCTGGACGGGATAATGGTAGCCATCTTGATGCCGGCATGGCCCAGGGCCGCTAGCACGCGGGCCTCCCGCTCGAAGCGGGCGAGCCGCTCGGGGTCGAGGGTCACGGTCTCGGGCAGCACCTTGATCGCGACGTCCCTGCCGAGCCGCGGGTCGCGCGCGCGGTAGGCCTCTCCCATCCCTCCGGCGCCGAGGGGGGCGACGATCTCGTACGGACCGATGCGGCTTCCGATCGACAGAGCCAGGCGGTGATCCTTCACGGAAAGTGGCGGGGCTCATTCTACGGTGAACAGGGAAGCGCAAGGGAGGTCACCTGCGCAATGGGTTCCGTCACTTTTATTTTCACTAATGCTCTTGACACATTTTCGGCGAAAGAGTATAAGACGTCCACCTGCTGCACCAACGTGACTGGGGGGTCGTTCGCGACCGGGGGCGGTCACTGAGGCAGGACGCGAGAGCGTCTTCTTCTGAGCGCCCCTCCGCAAACTCCTCCTGGTCAGCCGCGCCACGGCCTGTTTCACAGCACGTGGGGGATCACCCCCCGAGTCCCGCGCGCCACCTGGGAGGGGTGCGCCAGACGGGAATCCACCTGGGTACGTCTCCACAAGTTCGTGTGTCTATGGACATTTCGCCCCGCCACGAAGGTTGGGGCCAAGGGAGAAAAATATAATGGGGTGTAGAAGCTACAGGAGCATTCAACTGCTCGGCCTGGCGATCGTGATGGTGCTGTTCACGGTGCCGGCGATGGCCCAGGCTCCGTCGGTGTGCGATGGGATCGACTGCGACACTCTGCCGGACTCGATTTGCGACGCAGGCGGCTTCAAGGTGACGTTGACCGACTTCGTGGCTGCCGACGATCCCGCCAACCTGACTGGCAATGCGATTTACACGTACCAGGTCTGCAACCCGGTCCTGGGCGTGTGCAGCGGCGATGGCACGTCGGCCTGCGACGACCACGACGATTGCACCAAGGGTGGCAACCCGCCCGGCGGGACCTGTAACCGTGAGTGCGCCGTGGATCTCGTCCGCGGACTGAGCCACTTCGACGTCGACTTCCCCTCGCTGGGCGACACCTGCCTGTCCGACACCAACTTCGTCGGCGGGACCTGCGCGTGCGTGCCGGCCGGCGGCGGCTGCTCGGTCGACCCCGTCGTCGTCTTCGGCGACGGCTCCTGCCCGAACGACGGCACGGTCGCCAAGTGCGACAACACCACGCTCCCGGTCGGCAGCTGCATCGAGATGGTGCTGCAGATCAGCGGTGAAGAGGCCGAGCTGGGCCTGGGCGCCGCCATCGTGGTGAGCAAGGAATCGACCGACTGCAACGAGAGCTGTCTGGCCGGCCCGTCGTGCGAGCGCTGCGACGACGATACCGACGAAGGCGATGAGTGCCTGACCCGGACGCTCGGGTTCTGGGGCACCCATCCCTGGATCACCAACAACTACGTGCCGGTCACGGTGTGCGGCCAGGAGCTGGTCTGCGACGGTCCGGACAACGGGGAGTCGAATCCCTCGTGCGGCTCGGGCACCTGCAACGACGTCATGGAAGGTCTCGGCTCGGTCGGTGGTGAGCTGAGGAACGGCTCTGCCTACATCGCGATGGTGAAGCAGCTGACCGCGGCCAAGCTGAGCCTGGCCGCCACCGCGGCGGTGGCCGAGGGCGCGACCTGCTCCGACTTTGAATACGCCGGCCTCTCGATCCAGGAGTGGATCAGCAAGTGCGAGGGCTTCTGCGACAAGAGCCAGTCGCAGATCAGCGGAAGCGGCTGCATCGAAGCGCTCGACGCGTTCAACAACTCCGAGGACACGGGCTTCGATCAGGCGCCTGCTCCGTTCGATCAGGCCCCCATCGATGACCATGGCAACGTGAGTGGCGCGGATCCGTCGGCCTTCACGGCTGCCCATGGTGGCGGCGTGGTGATCGGCAAGAACGTGCCGGGGCAGGGCGGACAGAACTGCGCCGCGGCTGCTGCCAAGAAGCCGAGCACACAGCAGTAGCTCTGGTGATGAAAGCAACTGAGTGAGATGCCGGGGCGGGCGATCAGCCCGCCCCGGTTTTTTTGCGCGGAGCGCCAGAGTTGGACAAGACGCGTCTCATCCTGCTGAACATCCTGGTGTCGTGCGCCGGGGCCGCGGCTGGGCAGGCTGCGCCGCCGGCCGACGCGGGAGCGATCACCAGCTACGGGATGACCGGGTCGAGCGCTCCGTTCGTGGCCCTGTCGGGGGCCACGCGGGTGGCGGGCATCGAAGGCAATGACGCAGGCTCCGACGCCATCCCGGTGGGATTCACCTTCTGGTACATGGGGGTCCCCTACACCCAGGTGTGGGCCAACTCCAACGGATTCCTGTCCTTCAACGCGGCCGCCCCCACCACCTCCACGGCCAACATGCGCGCCAACGCCCTTTCGGGGAGCCCGGCCGCGCTGCGGCCTCTGGTGGCGCCGCTGTGGGACGACCTGAGCGGGGCCTCCTCCGGCGTGGCGTCGTATCTGACATCAGGGGATCCCGGCTCGCGCGTCTTCACGTTCGAGTGGCTGAACTGGAAGTGGAGCGGCACGGCCCTCTCGCCGGTCATCTCCATGCAGGTGCGTCTGCACGAAACCGACGGGCGCGTCGAGCTCGCCTACAGGCAGGAGGCCGGAGCGGTCAGCGCGGCGTCGGCGTCCATCGGGCTGGCGGCCACAGGGACCGGCTCGGGCAACTTCCTGTCGTTGCAGTCCACGGGGGCCGCCCCCACGGTGAGCTCCGCCACCGAGGCGTCGAACCTGGCGGCGAAGCCCGCCACCGATCAGCTCTACACCTTCACGCCGCCGGCGGTGGCGCCCGGCGCCCCCACCAATCTGATCTTCACCAGCGTCACGGGGACCTCCATGACGCTGAACTGGACCGACGTGGCCGGCGAAGCCGGCTACACGATCCTGCGCTCCACCGACGGGGTGAGTTACGCGTTCGCCGCCACCACGGCCGCGGGTACCGTGTCGTACGCGGCCGGCGGGCTGTCGCTGGGGACGACCTACCACTGGCAGGTGCACGCCGTGACCGTAGGGCTGGCCAGCGCGCCGCTGTCGGGCAGCCAGGCCACCACGCCGGCCGGCGAGGTGACGTGCGTGGGAGCGGGGGGCAACTGGAACGCGGGGGCCACCTGGAGCGGGGGTGCCATCCCGTCCCCAACCGACAACGTGACCATCACCGACGGCTGCACGGTGACCCTCAACGCGGCGGCCACCATCAACCGCCTGACGGTGGGCCAGGGAGCGTCGGGCGTGCTGCAGTTCGAGGCATCCCCGGCGCGCACGCTGACGGTCAACACCGACACGGTCATCGCGACGGGCGGGACGCTGCAGTCGGCGGCCACCGGCACGGTCACGACCCATCAGCTTCAGGTGGGGGGCAGCCTCAACAACAACGGCACGCTCGACCTGAGCACCAACGCCAACACCGCCGGGGCGGAGCTGCGTTTCACGGGAACCTCCGCCGCCACGTTCACCGGCACGGGCACCACGGATCTGCGGCTTCTGTCGCTCAGCAAGGGCGACATCGGCACCGTGCTTCAGGTGAACCTGCCGTTCACCGTGCGCGGGGCCGCGGGCAGCGACCCGGTGGGCTTCCTGACCATCCCGCACGTGGGGACCCTGAGGCTGTCGGGGACCGCCACGTACGCCAGCAACCTGTTCACCAGCGCGGCG
>JBOGOC010000025.1:0-126822 GCA_050747525.1 Candidatus Polarisedimenticolia bacterium
CAATGGATAGAAACCTCGTGGCCAACTCCACGAGGTTGAGCGCGCCTCGGCGACCACTCCCCGCCGCCGGCCCCCGTGACTAACGCTACCAGAGAGGAAAATGCCGTGCGATCCGACGCAGCATCTCTTCGACTACCTCACCCCGCCCCGCCACGACGTGCCCCGCATCCATGAAGTCCTCCCCTCCCATGAAGTCGGTCACCACGCCGCCGGCCTCCAGAACAAGCACGGCCCCGGCCGCCATGTCCCATGGTGAGAGGATCATCTCGAAGAAACCGTCGGCCCGGCCGGCCGCGACGTAGGCCATGTCCAGGCTTGCCGAGCCCAGCCGGCGGATGCCGCTGCTGGCCTTGAACAGCTCCTCGAAGATCTGCAGGTACTTGTGCAGGTGCTGCTGCGCTTTGAAGGGGAACCCCGTCACCAGCAGCGCGTCGCGAAGCTGGCTCACCTCGCTCATCTGCAGCCGCTGGTCGTTGAGGAAGGCTCCGGCCCCTGCCTCGGCGCGGAACAATTCGTCCCGCAAGGGGTCGAACACCACGCCCATCATCATCCGCCCCTGGTACGAGAGGCCGATCGAGACGGCGAACATCGGGTAGCCGTGGATGAAGTTGGTGGTGCCGTCGAGCGGATCGACGATCCAGCGATATTCCGAGGTGAACGGCTCGTCGGGAGTCTCCTCGGCCTGGATGTCGTGGTCCGGGTAGACGTCGCGGATGATCGAGACGATGCGCGCCTCGGCCGCGCGGTCCACCTCGGTGACGAAGTCGTTCAACCCCTTCTGGGACGAAGGCGCGATGGCGCCGGGCCGCCGGGACCGGTGCGCCTGCAGGATCACCTCGCCTCCCGCCTGGGCGGCCGCGATGGCCACGTCCATCAGGACGTCCTCGGGCCGGGATGTCCTGGGCCGCAGGGCCATCAGGCTTCCCTCCGCCGCGCGGCGCGCAGACGCCGCTGGGCCGAGCCGTACACGGTCATCATCTGCTCGGTGCTGACGTGCGTGTAGCGCTGCGTGGTCTTGAGCGAGGCGTGTCCGAGCAGCTCCTGGATGGCGCGCAAGTCGGCGCCATGGTTCAGGAGATGCGTGGCGAAGGAGTGCCGCAGGCCGTGAGGCGAGATGCTGCGGCCCAGGGCGGCCTCGCGCACCCGCTTGTGCACGATGCGCCGCACGCTGCGGTCGGTGAGCGGTCCCCCGCGGGCGTTGACGAACAGCGCCTCGCAGCGGGAGGGCACCTCGCCGCGCGACCGGGAGGAAAGCCATGCATCCAGGGCCGCGCGGGCGCGGGCGCCGAAGTAGACCCAGCGTTCGCGCCGGCCCTTCCCCATCACCCGCATCTCGTTGTCGGACGGGTGCAGGTCGTGCACCGTGAGTCCGGCCAGCTCGCCCACGCGCATCCCGGTGGCGTACAGAAGCTCGAGCAGCGCGCGGTCGCGCAGGCCGGCCGGCGTGTCCGCAGGCACGCTGTCCATCAGCCGGGCGACGTCTCCCTCGTCCAGGAAGCGCGGCAGCTTGTGCTCCTGACGGGGCGTCAGCACGTCGCGCGCCGGGTTGTCGTCCACGACGCCGTCGCGCCGCATCCAGTCGAAGAACGATCGCAGCGCGGAGACCTTGCGGGCGATGGTGGAGCGCTTCTTCTCGCGCAGGGACAGGTCGGCCAGGAACCCGCGCACCACCAGCGGATCGATGGCGTTGGGGTCGCGGGGGTGGCGGCGGCTCTTCAGCCAGGCCTCGAACTCGCGCAGGTCGATCCCGTAGGCGGTGAGGGTGCGCGGGGAATAGTTGCGCACCGCGCGAAGGTGCTCGAGGAAGCCGTCGATGCGGCTCCTCATCAGGCCGAGACGGCCTCGGCCTGGACCTTGTACCCGCATTCCTCCGTGGCGCACACCAGGATCTCTCCGTCCCTCTTGGTCTTCTTTTCCATCAGGAAGGTGGCGCCGCACTGCGGGCAGGGCTTTGGCACCGGGCGGTACCAGACCACGAAGTCGCAGTCCGGATAGTTGTTGCATCCATAGAAGGTCTTGCCGCGCCGGGAGCGCCTCTCCACGATCGCGCCGGTGTCCTTCGGGCAGGCGACCCCGACCTCCTTGAGCTTGATGTAGCGGCACTCGGGATAGTTGCTGCACGCCGTGAACTCGCCGAAGCGCCCGTGCTTGATGGCGAGCTGCTTGCCGCACTGCGGGCACGGCTCGTCGAGCAGGGTGTCTTTCTTGGAGACCACCTCGCCTTCGGCGTTGATGTGGATCCGGCGGGTGTTCTTGCAGGCCGGGTAGCCGGTGCAGGCCAGGAACTGACCGAAGCGGCCGCGCCGCACCACCATCGACTTGCCGCACTTCTCGCACGTCTCCTCGTGCATCGGCGCGGCGGCCTCTCCCGAGGCCGAGGAGCCCTCGGCGTCACCGCCGGCGGCGTCCTTGTCCTTCAGCTCGGCCGTGTTGCGGCACTCGGGATAGCCGGAGCAGGCCAGGAACTTGCCGTAGCGTCCCCACTTGACCACCATCGTCTTGCCGCACTTGCCGCACACCTGCTCGGTGGGGGTCTCTTCGGTCTTGACGTTGCGCATCTGCTTCGCCGCGACCTTGAGGTCCTTGGTGAACTTGACGTTGAATTCCTTGAGGGCCTGGACCCACTTGAGCCGCCCTTCCTCGATCTCGTCGAGCTCTTCTTCCATGCGGGCCGTGTACTCGACGTCGATGATGTCGGGAAACGACTCGACCAGCAGGTCGGACACCAGGATGCCCAGCTCGGACGGGAATAAACGCCCCTTGTCCTTCTCCACGTACTCGCGGTTCTGGATGGTGGCCAGGATGCTGGCGTAGGTGGACGGACGCCCGATGCCGTTCTCCTCGAGCGCCTTCACCAGCATCGCTTCGCTGAAACGTGGCGGCGGCTGCGTGAAGTGCTGCGCGGGATCGAGCCCCTGCAGCTCCAGCACCTGCCCCGCGGCGAGCGGCGGCAGCAGCCCTTCGGTCTCCTCGGGAGCCTCGTCGCCCTCCTCGGTGCGCCGCTTGTCGACCGGCTCGTCATCGCTCTCTTCCTTGCGCCGGCCCTCGCCGTTGGTGTACGCGCTGAGCCATCCGGGAAACTTCACCACCGCGCCGTTGGCGCGGAAGGTGTACCGGGCCGCCTCGATGTCCGCCGTGGTGGTGTCGAAGACCGCCACCTCCATCTGGGACGACACGAAGCGCTTCCAGATGAGGATGTACAGGTTCAGCTCGTCCTTGCTCAGGAAGGATTTGACGTGCTCGGGGGTCAGCTCGAGGCTGGTGGGCCGGATGGCCTCGTGCGCTTCCTGCGCCTGCTTGCGCGCGGGGAAGACGCGCGGCTCCTCGGGAACGAACTCCTTGCCGTAGACGGTCGCGATGTGGGCCCGCACCTCGGCCAGCGCCTCCTGGGAGACGCGGGTGGAGTCGGTACGCATGTAGGTGATGAGCCCGACGGTCCCCTGCTCACCCAGGTCCATCCCTTCGTAGAGCCGCTGGGCCAGCATCATCGTCTTCTTCACGGTGAAGCCGTAGCGGCGCGAGGCCTCCTGCTGCAGCTTGCTGGTGATGAAGGGGGGCGCCGGGTTCTTCTTCTTCTCCTTGGCCACCACCTCGGTGACCTTGTACGAAGCGCCCTTCAGCCCGGCCAGCACCTCGTCCATCTCGTCCTTGGTCTTGACCTCGTGCTTTTTGCCGTCCAGGCGAGTGAGCCGGGCCGTGAACGGAGGAGGCTGGTCGGCCGCCAGCTTCGCCTCGAGGCTCCAGTACTCCTCGGGCTTGAACCCCAGACGCTCGCGCTCGCGCTCCACGATCATCCGCAGGGCCACCGACTGCACGCGCCCCGCCGACAGCCCGCGGCGAACCTTTTCCCACAGGAGCGGGCTGATCTTGTAGCCCACGAGACGATCCAGGATGCGGCGCGCCTGCTGCGCGTCGACCTTGTTCTGATCGATCTGCCCCGGGTTCTCCATCGCGTGCAGGATGGCGCGCTTGGTGATCTCGTTGAACATCACGCGGTAGATCTTCTTCTTGGAGCCCTTCAGCTCCTGAGCCAGGTGCCAGCAGATGGCCTCACCCTCCCGGTCGGGGTCGGGGGCCAGGTAGATGGCGTCGGCTTTGCTGGCGTGCTTCTTGAGCTCGTCCATCACCTTCTTGCGGCCCGGGAGCGTCTCGTAGGTGGGCTTGAAGGTCTTCTCGTCCACGCCGATCTTGTTCTTGGGCAGATCGCGCACGTGTCCCATGGAGGCCTTGACCAGGAACTTGGACCCCAGGAACTTCGTGATGGTCCCCGCCTTGGCAGGTGACTCGACGATGACGAGAGATTTGGCCGTGGATCGTGTCGCCATTCACTTCCTCAGAAAGAGATCACCGGGAACCCGGACCGCCAGGCCCCTTATCTCCAGTTCAAGAAGATGACCCAGAAGAGCGCCGCTGGCAAGCTGGAGCTCGTGCGCCAGCTCTTCGGCGGTTCGGGCTTCGATGTCCGACAGGGCGTTCAGCACGCGCGCGCCGGCGGGCGTCAGCCCCTGCGGCGGCAGCTCCTCGTCCGGACGGGGGAGGCTTCGCTGCGCGCATGCTCCGCGAGGAAGCTGCGCCAGTATATCGTCCACGCCGCGCACCGGCGTGGCCCCGTCGAAGATCAGATCGTTGCATCCCTGGCTGGTCCGCGAAAGGATGGAGCCGGGGACCGCTCCCACGAACAGGCCGATCTCGGCCGCCAGCGACGCCGTGATGAGCGATCCGCTGTCGCGTGCCGCCTCCACCACGATGACCCCGTCGGTCAGGGCCGCCAGGATCCTGTTGCGCACGGGAAAGTGGTGCGGCAGCGGCGCGGCGTCGAGGGGGAATTCGGTCATCAGAGCTCCCGTCCCACCGATCCTGTCCGCCAGAGCCTGGTGTTCCATCGGGTACATCCGGTTCATCCCCGCTCCCAGCACCGCAACGGTGTGCCCGCCGCCTTCCAGGGCCCCACGATGAGCGGCTCCATCGACCCCTCGTGCCAGACCGCTCACCACCGTGACTCCCGCCTCGGCCAGACCCTGCGCCAGCCTGAACGCCACCCGCTCGCCGTAGGGCGTCGCGCGGCGTGAGCCCACGACCGCCACCGCACCGGCTTCCCCAGGCCGCAGCCTGCCTCTCATATATAGGAGCACAGGAGGATCGAACAGCCGCCGGAGGCCAGTGGGATAGCCTGGGTCGTCGCAGGTGACGATCGAGATGCCGGCCTTCTCGCAGGCCTGGATCTCCTTATCGGCCCAGTCGGGATAATCGGCCCGGAATATATCGCCCGGGGCCTCCTTGCGCAAGAGACGGTCACCCTCCACGCCAGCAAGGCCCAGAGTTTTCATCAACTTGAGGCCGTCATCGCCTCCCGGGTACCGGCGTCGCTCGCCCGGGTGGGCCTGAAGAAACAGGTGGATGGGCATCCATTCCGCAACCGCGCTCTCGGACATCGGAAGCTCCTGCTGCCTGGGATGAAAGGGTCGTTGGCCGAGGATGTGGCGGGATGGAGGCCGATTCTAACATAGTGAGAACTGCTCAGTTTGCGTGCCGTTTTGGACACTCGTATACTCTGTCGTAACAAGATCGCATACGCCTTATGCCGGAATAAACAGTGGGGTATTCCAGAAATGCCTGATCAGTCGATCTGGCTCGTCTTCGTGGGCGGATTCCTCAGCACCCTGGGTGCTCTGCTCGGGATCTGGGCCGAGCGACGACGTCTGCAGTTCGTCATGCGGGATCAGGCGGCGCGGAACTCCGAGCTCTCCCGCCGGCTGACCGATCGCGAAGTGTCCTACGAGGACATCAAGGCGGAGAACAGCAACCTGTCCAGCTTCCTGGTGGTGCTGCCCGACGTCGTGCGAAGACTGAACTCCAACATGGCCAAGCGCGGCATCCCGCCGCTGCTCGCCAGCACGCTCGAGCAGATCTTCGAGCCCGCCCAGATCATGGTCTTCTTCACCCAGGGACGCGATCAGCTGGTGCTCACTCACGGCAAGGGACTCCCCGATACCGTTCAGCCAGGGTTCAGCATCTTCGTCGGCCAGGGGATGATCGGCATGTGCGCCGCGCAGCAGCGGGTGATGGAAAGGGAGGATTTCCAGTCCGACTCGCGCTTCCGTCAGGCACCCGGCGAGATGCGGGACCCTGCCGGTGTTTCGCTCGATCTGATGGCTCCCATGGTGAACGAGGGGAGGACGCTCGGTCTGGTCTGCGTTGGGCGCCCGTTACGGCGGCACCGTGACGACAAGAAGATGATCAAGCTGGTGGCCGACCTGGGGTCGCTCGCCCTCTCGCACCAGCACATGATCAGCGCGCTGGAGAGCATGGCCAACAGGGACTCCCTGACCAACCTGTGCACCAAGAGGTTCCTGAACCTGAGACTGGGTCACCTCATCCATCAGGCGCAGACCTCCCACGCATCCTTGTCGGTGATCCTCTTCGACATCGATCATTTCAAGAAGTTCAACGACACGTACGGTCACCTGGCGGGCGACGAGATCCTCAAGAAGGTGGCGGCGCTCCTGCGAGCGCAGCTGCGAGCCGACGACATCCCGGCTCGCTACGGTGGAGAGGAGTTCGTGGTGGTGCTTCCCAACACGTCCAAGGAAGACGCCGTGACAACCGCGGAGAAAATCCGCCGCGCGATCGAGTCGAGCGCCTTCCCTCTCGCCAACGGTCACAGCGCGTGCGTCACCATCAGCGGGGGCGTGGCGGCCCTCACGGTGGATGGATCCAGCAGCCAGGAGGTCCTGAGCGCCGCGGACCAGGCCCTCTATCTCGCCAAGGAGCAGGGCCGCAACCGCATCGTGACCTACCGCGGGCGCTACCTCTGCGAAGACGGCGACACCGACGTCATCGATCCGTAGGGGTCGAGGCCCAGGGCCGCCAGGGCATCTCCCACCAGGTAGAGCGAACCGCACAGGCACACCGCCCCCCGCGCCCCGGCCCATGCGCGCGCGTCGTCCAGCGCCTGACTCACCTCCCCCAGGACCGCCACCTCGGCGCCGCTCTCCCGCGCGAAGCCGCGCAGCGACTCCGGATCGCGAAACCGCGGCGACCGGCCGCGCGTCAGGACGATCCGGCCGGCCAGGGGAAACAGCGCGCGGGCCATCGGCTCGATCTCCTTGTCTTCCAGCGCGCCGAAGACGAGGCACAGCCGATCGCGGCGCGACGGCTCCAGCTCTTCGCGAAGCCAGCGTGCCAGAGCCCGGCACCCGTCGGGGTTGTGCGCTCCGTCCAGCACGACCAGAGGGTCCCGGGCCACCACCTGAAGCCGGCCCGGCCATCGAACCGAGGCCAGCCCCGAGGCGATCGCCGCCCGGGGGATCGGCGAAGTCACCACCCCGGCTTCGTGCAGCGCTTCGGCGGCCAGTGCGGCCACGAGGGCATTGCGCCTCTGGTGGGCGCCGGCCAGCCCGACCGACATCCCGGCCTCCTGACCCGGACCGGCGGCCTCGATGAGGCGCGCCCCGCGCGCCGCGGCCGCCTCACGGATGCTCGCCAGCGCACCCGGATGCGTCTCACCGGTGACCACCACCCGGCAGGCCTCTCCCACCACGCCCGCCTTCTCACCGGCGATCGCCTCCAGGGTCGAGCCCAGGATCTGCGTGTGCTCGAGCCCGACGTGCGTGATCACGGCCAGACGCGCGCCGGCCGCCGCCACCGCGTCCAGCCGGCCGCCCAGCCCCACTTCCAGCACGGCCGCATCCACCCTCGCGCGGCGGAAGTGCTCGAGCGCGGCGGCCGTGAGGATCTCGAAGTGGGTCGGATGCGCGGGCAGGCCGCCGGCCGGAAGCGCCCCGTCGATCCGCTCCCTCACCACGGTGAGAACTTCCGCGAATTCCCCCGATGAGATGAGCCGCCCATCCACGATGATCCTCTCTTCGTAGCCGACCAGGTGCGGCGACGTGTACAGGCCGGCGCGCACGCCGGCGGCGCGCAGGACCGACGCCAGGAACGCGCACACCGATCCCTTGCCGTTGGTCCCCGCCACCGCGATGGACGGATACGCCTGCTGAGGATTTCCCAGCGCGGCCAGGAGCGCCCGGATGGTGCGAAGCTCCAGCTTGATGCCGTGCTCCTGCACCCGATCGAGGTAGGACAGCGTGGCCTGGTAGTCCATGGGCGGGACGGGCCGTCGGCCCGCGTCAGGTGGAGGTGGCCGGCGCGGGCTGCCCGGTCAGGGAGCGAAGCACCTTGACCAGCGTGGGCTTCAGCTGCGCGCGCTCCACCACCATGTCCAGCATGCCGTGCTCGAGAAGGAACTCGGAGCGCTGGAATCCCTCGGGAAGCTTCTGGCGGATCGTCTGCTCGATGACGCGCGGGCCGGCGAACCCGATGAGGGCCTTGGGCTCGGCGATGTTCAGGTCGCCCAGCATCGCGTACGAAGCGGTCACCCCGCCGGTGGTGGGGTCGGTCAGGATCGAGATGTAGGGAACGGCGGCCTCGTGCAGCCGCGCGAGCAGCGAGGAGATCTTGGCCATCTGCATGAGCGAGAGCGCGCCCTCCTGCATGCGGGCCCCCCCGGAGGCCGAGATCACGATGAGCGGGCGGTGGTCGGCCAGCGCGCGCTCGGCGGCGCGGGCCACCTTCTCGCCCACGGCCGATCCCATCGAGCCTCCCATGAAGGCGTACTCCATGGCCGAGACCACGATGGGGATCCCTCCCATCAGCCCCACCGCGTTGATGACGGCGTCCTTCAGGCCGCTCTCGTCCTGGTAGGCCTTGAGACGATCCTTGTAGGGCTTGGTGTCCTTGAAGCCCAGAGGATCGGTGGGCAGGATGTTGCGGTCCACTTCTTCGTACAGCCCGTTGTCGAACAGGGCCACCAGCCGCTCCCTGGCCGAGATGCGGAAGTGGTACCCGCACTTTGGGCAGACGTTGGCGTTCCGCAGGACTTCCTTCTTGTAGATGATCTCCTTGCAGTTGTCGCACTTGACCCAGAGGCCTCCCGGCACGCGCGACTGACGCCGCTCGACAGGCTGCTTGGGCTGCTTTTCCTTCTTGAACCAGGCCATGGCGTGAGGATCTTAGGGGCGGGCGCCGCCAGGTGTCAACGAGGCCGCTGGTCGTGCGGGACGTGCACCTCCAGGCCGCCCGTGGCTGCCAGGCCCGAGGCGTCCACGGCTGTCACCTGCACCGTGTAGACGCGCCCCGGGCCGCGGGCGTCCCGCTCCGCGCGCAGCTTCACCGACCCGTCGCCCGGCACCACGACGTCGGGAGAGGTGAACCCGTCGAGATGCCCTGGCGCATCCACCGGCTCGCTGCTCGAAGCCGACGTGATGGACGCGGTGGCCGGCCCGCACAGGTCGGTAGCCGTCAGCACCGGCCGGACCTCCACCAGGCGGTGGGTCGGGGGCCACAGGATGGAGATGGGCGACGACATCGTGAGCGTGGGGGGGGTCGTGTCGACCACCTCGATGCCCATCAGCGCCTCCCCGCTCTCGCCCGCCGCGTCGGTCACCCGCAGGCCCACCGTGTGGGATCCCAGCGGCAGCGTCACCGTGGTGATGGCCCCCTCTCCAAGCGGCACCTCGCCCGATGGCGTCTGCTCGAACCACTGGTACGACACGATGTCGTCGGTGGTCCCCGCCGTGGAGTCGACGTCGCTCGACGCCGAGCCGTCCAGCGTGATGGCGGCCCCGGCGAAAGTTCCGCACTCGGCGACGGCCGGCGCGCTGGCCACCGCCTGCGGCGGAGTGTTGGGCGGAGGAAGCAGGTTCATGTGGATGCGGATCCCCTCATTGCCCGAAGCCGCGATGTCCAGGTGCCCGTCGCGGTTGATGTCGTGCGTGACGATCCAGCCCCTGGAGTCGTAGGCCCGGAACCTGTGCGCCTCGGAATAGGGAACGGAGCCACCGCCGCTGTAGATGTTGAGCCCGGCCCAGAGGGTCGCGAGGTCGACATAGCCGTCCTCGTCGAAATCACCCACGCCCAGGCCGTCCTGGAAGTGCTCGGACGGGAACACCACGCTCTCGAAGGTGCCGTCCCCGTGACCGTACAGCAGCAGGAAGCGATTCTGATCCAGGGCGGCGATATCCGGATGGCCATCGTCGTTGAGATCGGTCGGCGTCACTCCGTAGGCTCCGTTCACGGCTGCCAGTGATCTCGCTTCGGCGAAGCCGCCGGGCTGGCCGAGGAGCAGCCAGATCATCCTCGAGTCGCCCACCACGAGATCCGGTATCTGGTCGGCGTTGACGTCGGCCGCGTCGATCCTGTGGGGGGTCACGTTCGAGGTGTGATGCTCCCTCGGGGGCTCGAAGGTCCCGTCTCCCGCCCCGTGGCGCACCAGGATGCCCCCCTCACTCGTGTGCGCGAGGTCCAGCACATCATCTCCATCGAGATCGGCGAGGGCGAGGGGCCCGCTGTTTCCCGGGTCGAAACTGGATCGCCACTCGAAGGTGCCGTCTCCCAGCCCCAGGTAGGATCGCGTGTCGGAGAAGAAGAGCAGATCGCAGACGGGGCCGAAGGGCCCGGGAACGCAGGACCAGATCCCGGTCGAGGCCGTCACCACGTCGAGGTGTCCGTCCCCGTTGAGATCGCCAAGCGCCAGATCGTAGGGATTGGAGATGATCTCGGGCCCCCCCACCCAGGTGTAGCCCCCATGGCCGTTTCCGAGAAACACGGCCAGGGTTCCCGGGTTGACCGGATAGCCGCCTCTCAGGGCGGCCACGATGTCGTCGATTCCGTCTTCGTTCAGGTCACCAAAGGCGAAAGCGTAGGCCGGCAAATCCGTCCTGACGAGGATGGATTGAAGCCCGATGGTTCCGTCGGCCTGGCCGAAGTGCAGCGCGATCTCGGTGTTCGGGTTCACCGAGCCCACGATGGGATGCACCATGACGAAATCTTCCCGGCCATCCCGGTTGAAATCCCCGCTCGCCATCGTGTCGCCCCAGGCGCTCGGGACGTTGGTGGGCCCCTGGAACGTGCCGTTCCCCGCTCCCACGAAGGCCGACAAGTGCGTGGGGCCGCCCACGGCCACGTCCAGGATCCCGTCGCCATTGATGTCCACCACCGCGGAGGACGCCCAGCCCAGCTGGTCCTGATGGGTCAGGATGGACACGTTGGGGAAGCCGCTCCCCGCCGCGTTGAGACGTACTTGAAGATGGCCCGTTCGATCAGCCGTGACGAGGTCCAGCCAGCCGTCCTGGTTCACGTCTCCCAGATCGACGTCGGTGGATTCGTCCAGGACGCCCGCCTGGACGAAGCTCCCGTCCCCCGCGCCACGCAGGATCAGCCCCTCCACGTATCCGCCCGAGACCGCCAGGTCCAGCACGCCGTCTCCGTCCAGGTCCCCGGCCGACATGGCATAGCCCGAGAGAGGAAAGGTGGGGAAATCGATGGGCGCCGACAAGGTGCCGTCGCCGTTCCCCAGGTGAACCGAGATCTGGTAGAAGCCGGCCACGGCCAGATCGTTGTTGCCGTCGCCATTGAAGTCGCGCATCAGGACCGCCGCGCATCCCGGCTGAACCACGAGGGCTCCGGCGTCAGGAGTGAACACGCCGTCCGGCCCCCCTCTCAGCAGAGAGACGGTCCCCGCGTCGTAGTCGCCCACCACGATGTCGGCGTAGCCGTCTCCGGTGAAATCACCGGCATCGAGCCCCCAGGGACGGATGAGGGAAAGCTCGGCATAGCGCCGCTCGGCGGAGAAGGTCCCATCCCCCTTGCCCATCAGCACCGAGACGCTTCCGCCGTTGGCCGAGATGACGTCCAGCTTCCCGTCGGCGTTCAGATCGTAGGCGAAGAGTCCCCACGGGTCGCGGCCGATGGTGGCGATCGGGTCGGGGAAGAAGCTCGGAGGATCGGGGGAAAGAGATCCGACCGTGGCGGCCGTCAGGCACAGGCTCGCCGCCCTCACGAGACGCCGCAGTCCAAGTTGTTTCATGTCTGGCTCCAACGGTCCCTTATACTCCCGGTCGCATGCCTGGAGCAAGGTTTTCCTTGACCCGCCGGAGTCGACCTCGTAGAGTGGCCCCTACGCACCATCCGTTCTTTGAGTTTTCTCACAGGGTCGGGTTGTCCCGGTGCACACCGGGACCGAAGAGGGAAGAGGGTGTGAAGCCCTCGCTGCCCAGCAACTGTAAGCGACGACGAACGCCGCGGGAAGGCCCACTGGAGTCACTCCGGGAAGGGCCGGCACCACGACGCAGCAAGTAGGCCCCATAACACGTCGCCAGCCAGGAGACCTGCCCGGTCCTCTCGTTCAACGAGCCTTCTCGGGCAAGGTCTCGATCGTCAGCCCGGAATCTCCCCAGCGGAGGCTCCGGGACTTTTTTTGACGGCGAACACACCCAGGGAGGCCAGAGCTCCCCTCAGGGGGGAAGGAGGTCGCATGTCGCGCATCCGCGCCCTGCTCCTGGCCACACTCGCCGCGCTCGTCCCTCTCGCGGACGTCTTCGGCGCCACCGTCTTCATCCACGACTTCTCTCGCAATCCGCTCGACAGCCACGGCAACGACCCCGTGTTCGTCGTGCGCGGCGACGCGGACGGCGCCTTCGCGCACGATCCGGACTCGGCGCCGCGCCTGCGCGGGGATCGCCCCGGGTCGCTCACCGTCACGTACGACTCGCTGCAGCCGACCACGCGCCTGATGGCGCCCCTGGCCGGGTCCTGCGGCCCAATCGACGATTTCGTGGTCGGCGCGGTGCTGACCATCCGTCCGGGGATTGACGCGGATCCGTTCGGCTTCCATCCCATCGCCTTCGGCCTGCTCAACGAGACGACCACCGGTGACGACCGCACCGGCGACATCGACGACTTCCGCGCCGACACCTTCGACACGTTCGAGATGGCTTACTTCCCCAACGTCTCTCCCCAGTTCGGCGGGCCCTTCCTCTCCGCGACCGCCTTCGGGATGCCGCTTGGCGAAGACGCCTTCTCCCATTTCACCTTCGGGAGCGTCCCGGCGGGCCTGGCTGCGGGTGTGACCTACCTGGTGCAGCTCGAGCACCGCGCGGCCGACCACACGCTCACGCTGCGCGTGTGGAGCGCCGGCCTGCAGGGGCAGCTGATCGAGCGGCTCGACGCGCGGGTGGTGGTCTCTCTCTCGGGGCTGCAGGGATTCGACCTGGCCAGCGTGGGGATCTTCGCCTATCACGATGGCTTCAACCTGTTCGCGTCCAGCGGACGCTCGCTGCTGGCGACGGTGGACTACGACCTGCTCTACGCGGCGACGCTGGAAGACGGGCACCTCCCCCAGCAGATCGCCACGGTGCTCGGGCGGCTCGGCCTCGGAGCCTCGAGGCGGGTGCCGATCCTCGAGCAGCCACCGCAGTAGGACGGCACACGCGATGACGATGCGGGGGCTTCGCCGCGCGCTGGCGCTCGGCCTGGCACTGGCGACCGCCTGGGCCGGCGCCGTGCCGGCCCGGGCTGGTATACCCGACTGCCTGGCCGACGAGGTGGTCCTCTTCGTGGGCGGCTACGTGCCGCCACAGTCCGGACTGCGCGTGGCGGAGCTTCCCGGCATCGTCACCGGGCCGCCGGGAGACTCGCTCCCGGTGACCGGCTCCACGAGCACGGTGTCGCTGGGACATGGCGGCACGATCGTGCTCGCCTTCACCGACAACGTGATCGTGGACGAGCCGGGCCCCGACTTCATCGTCTTCGAGAACGCGTTCTTCAAGTCGTTCGTCCCCACCGATCCCAACCAGGCCTGGACGGTCTTCGCCGAGCCCGGCTCGGTGGCGGTCAGCCAGGACGGAGTCACCTTCGTGGAATTCCCCTACGATCCGTCGGCCCTGATGCACGTGGGGGCCGACGCCACGCCTGGGTGGGCCCTGCCGCTGCTGCGGGGGCTGGCGGGGCTCACCCCGACGTTCACCGGCAACTGGACGATGCCCGACGACCTCCAGACGTGGGATCCGGGCGGCCCCGGCGGCGTCTCGGGGGCCGGCGGTGACGCCTTCGATCTGGCCACCGTCGGCCTCTCCTCGGCGCGCTACATCCGCATCACCGACCTGGGGCTGGCCACCGGCTTCGCCGGGCCTGCCGAAGGGTTCGACCTGGACGCGGTGGTGGCCCTGCATGCGGAGCCGGCACCGATCGGCGGGGCCGCCGGCAGCGATGCCGACGGCGACGGCCTTTCCGATCTCGACGAGGCGCTATGGTTCGGGACCGACCCTCTCGATGCGGACACCGACGGGGACGGCGCGGCCGACGGGCGGGAGGCCGCGCGCTGCCGCAGCCCCCTCTCGGCTTCGATGGCGCCGTGGTTCGTCGCCGAGCCCGATCTGTGGGTCGTGCGTGACGGCGGATCGGCCGACAGCCACGTGATCTGGACCTTCCTGGCCTCGAGCGCGACCTACGACGTGGTGCGCGGCACGCTCGCCGGGCCCGGGCCGCTCCCCGCTTCGGTCCTCTGCGTGGAGGACAACTCGTTCAACCTGACCACGGCGGATCATCCCGACACGCAGGCCCCGCCGCCGGGACAGGCCTTCTTCTATCTGGTGCGCCGTGCCGGGGGCAGCTACGGCATGGGCTCGTCCGGGACGGCACGCTCCTTCACCTCGGGGGACTGCCCGCCGTGACGGCCGAGGGACTGGTGCTCCTCCTGCTGCTGTCCGAGAGCGGCGCCGCGGCGGGTGATCTTCCTCCCGAAACGGTGCTCGTAGACGCGGAGGCTGGCCGGGCCCCCACCGACGCCGCGGCCTTTTCCACCTTCATCAATGTGCGCGACCACGCGGCCCGGGGGACCACCGTTCCCGAGCTGCTGGCCCAGGCCGTGGGCCTGCACATGCGCGCCCTGGGAGGGGCCGGCTCGTACGCCACGGCGTCGATCCGAGGATCCACGGCCGAGCAGGTCAACGTCTACGTGGACGGCGTGCTGATGAACCACGCGGCCGGAGGCGGCATCGATCTGTCGGGCCTGCCGGCCGATCAGATCGAGACCATCGAGGTGTATCGCGGCGTGACCCCTGCGTGGCTCGAAGGGAGCGCCATCGGCGGCGCCATCAGTATCCGCACGCGCGACGGCGCGCAGACCGCGGGCGGCTCGGGCGAGGCCTCGGTGTCGTATGGCTCGTACGACACGGCGCAGGCGGCCGCATCCGGATCGTGGTCCGGTGTGGGGCCCGGGCAGGCGCTCGACACGCTGGTGTCGTTTTCGGGGGACACGACGCAGGGGGACTTCGTCTTCTACGACAACAACGGCACCGCCTTCGACGGCAGCGACGACGGCTACGAGCAGCGCGTGAACAACGCCTCGTGGCGCGCCGACCTGCTGGGCCGGGTGGGGGCCCGTCTCGCGTCGGGAGCGCGCCTCGAGCTGGAGGCCGACGTGGGGCGGAGGCGCCAGGGAGTGCCGGGGGTCGACGCCGCCCAGTCCGAGACCGCCCGCTCGGATGGCGAGACCATCTGGGCGCGCGCGGGCTGGAGCCATCCGGGCCTGCTTCAGGGACGACTGCGCACCGAGGCGGGCCTGTCATGGAGCCGCGCCCGCCACACCTTCTCCGATGGCGGAGGCGACGTCACGGGAGGCACCTCCACCGAGGCCCGGGACATCCTCGATGCGATCGCGCCGTCGGCGGTGCTGCGCTGGCGGCCCCGCTCGCAGGGGAGCGTGAGGCATCACGTCACGCTGCTCGGCTCGTGGCGGCTCGAGACCGCCGAGCGGTTCGACGAGGTGCTCCCCCAGGAGGACCGCGGCGACACCGCGCGCACCACCTGGCAGGCCTCGCTCGAAGACGAGATCCAGATCGCCGGAGGGCGCCTGGCCTTCGTCCCGTCGGTGCGCTGGCTTGCGACGTCGAGTTCGCTGGATGCGCCCTCGGGCGTCCCCGTGCCGGAGCTCCCCGCCGACGACGACGCGGCGTGGACGGGACGGCTCGGCGTGGCGTGGCGGCCGAGCTCTTCCTGGACGGCGCGCGCCAACGTCGGCCGCTTCCACCGCCAGCCCAGCTTCACCGAGCTGTTCGGCAATCAGGGAGCGATCCGGCCCAGCATCGGACTGGCCCCCGAGCAGGGGCTCAATGCCGACCTGGGGGTGTCGTGGGAGCGGACGAACCACGGAGCGCTCCAGCGCCTGGCGATCGAGGGGGCACTCTTCCACACCCAGGCCGACGATCTGATCCAGCTGGTGCAGACGTCCCAGAGCCAGGTCACGGCGCGCAACACGGGACGCGCGGAGATCAGTGGGGCCGAGCTGTCGGTGGCCCTGGCATTCACCAACGGACTGAGCGGCGACGCCAACTACACGTACCAGCGCGCCGTGGATCGATCCGGACGCTTCACCGACGGCAGCGATCTGCCGGGGCGCCCCCGCCACGAGCTGTCGGCGGCCGCGCGCCTCACCCGCGGCTGGGGCCGGCTCTTCTACGAATTCACCTGGATCGGCCCCTACTTCGTGGACGCGGCGGCAGCCGCCCTGGGCGCATCGGGATCCGGCACCGGCGATCTGCAAATCCCCGGACGCTACCTCCACGACGTGGGCTACACCGGCAGCCTGGGGAGTCGCTGGGAATACACGCTGGAGGTGGACAACGTGGGTGACATCAGGACGGTGGACCTGGTGCGCTACCCGCTGCCCGGGCGCACCGCGCACGCGCGGCTGCGCGTGACCTTCCCGTGAGGCGTCGTGCCTGGGCGGCTGCCTGCGCGCTGGTGCTGATGGCCTGCGGGTCGTCGTACACGCCCGATCCGGACCGGGCTTCGTCCGACGCACGGCCTCTCGCCTCCGTGTACGACCTGACCATCACGGTACCGGGATACCGGATGGACATCACCCTGGCCATCGATCCGGAGAGCCTCGACGCGTCGGGCTTCTTCGACGGGGGCATCACGGTGCGCGAAGTGACGGATGGTGGCTCGCCCGTCTCGTTCCGGGCGACCGATCCCCTGCCGGCCCACGGCCGTTCCGGCTCGGACGGATGGTCCCTGCAGCCGTTCGGCCCCGTCGAAGTGGGGTCGGACGCCGCGGGCTGGACCGCGCTGTTCATCGAGGTGGAAGGGACGCTCGCCCCCGACGGACGCACCCTCTCGGGGACCGCGCGGGAAGTCGGCTCGGGAGGCCTGGGAAGCTTCGTCGGCGTGAAGCAGCGCCGGTACCTCGTGGCCGGCACCGATTTCGGCGTCACCGGGACGGTGAGCCTGATCACGGTCCGGTACGACGTGATCGTGGAGGTCGCGCGCGACCTGGAGGCGATCTCGGGCGACCCGGTGGTGCGTGCCTCCGGCGATGGCGTGTTCGTGGTCAACCGCTTCTTCTTCGACAACGTGCAGGTGCTCGACCCCGCCGACGGCTTCCGCACCGCCATGCAGTTCTCCACGGGCAACGCCTCGAACCCGCATGACGTGCTCGCCGTGGATGCCGATCGCCTGTTCGTGACCCGCTTCGAGCCCCCCTTCAACGACCTGCTGATCGCATCGCGCGACACGGGCGAGGCCCTCGGATTCGTGGACCTGTCGCCGCTCGCCACCAATGCCTCGGGCACGCCGCGCGCCGACGGTCTGGCGCTTGCCGAAGGGCTGGTCTTCGTGGGGCTGCAGAACATCGACGGCTCGTTCGTCGAGTACGGCCCGGGGCGCGTGGCCGCCATCGACCCGGCCACCGCCGCGATCCGGGCCGCCATCACGCTGGAAGGGAAGAACCCGTTCGGCCCGCCGGCCCGCCATCCCGTGACGGGTGACCTCTACTACGCGTGCGCCGGTGTGTTCCAGGGGAGCCTGCCAGGAGAGCTGAGCGGCGGCATCGAGGTGGTGGACCCGCGCACCCTGGCCACGCGCGGGCTGCTGGTGGACGACGACGTGCTGGGCGGCAACGTGTCGGCGGTGGCCCTGTCATCGATCCCCGGCGGGACCGGCGCGGAGGTTGCGGGGTACGCGCTGGTCACCCTCCCCTCGGGGACCAACGTGCTCCGGGCGTTCGACCCCGGCACCGGGGCGGCCACCCCCGGCAACGTCTACGCGTCCACGGCTTTCCTGACGGAGGCGGTCGCGGACGGCGACGGCTACATCCTGATCCCCGAGCACGACCCTGCCCGGCCGCGGCTGCTGATCCTGGACGCCGCCACGGGCTCGATGGTTGCCGCCCCCGCCCTGTCGCTGCCTCCCTTCTCGGTGGCCGTGCTCACCCGCGAGCTGCGCCCGGCGCCGTAAGACGGCCGTCCGCGGCGTGGTGGCGGAGCCAGGCCGCAGGCGACATACTGCCGGCGTATCAAAGGAGGGCCACATGACCTCGACGCTGAGACGGATCGTCCGCGCCACCTGCCTCGCCGCCGCCCTGGCGGGAGCCCTTTCCGTGCCGCGCGCCGAAAGCGCCACCATGAGCGTGGACCGCGTCGCCGTGCTCGGCTTCCTGCGTGCGGCCACGCCCTACACCTTCGAGATGAAGACGGCCGGCATGACCCAGCGCCTCACCTTCCTGAACCCGCGCGAGCTGCGCTTCGAGCAGGGGAAGGCGCGCTTCAAGGTGGACGTGCGCGGCGAGCCCGTCCCCGTCAACGCCGTGCTGGAGCCCACCATGGCGCTGAGCTTCGATCACCAGAAAGGCGCCTTCGTGGCGCAGATCGAGTCCCTGCCGGTCACCATGCCCGGCATGGGGACGATGCGCCTGGACAGCTACATCGATCCGATCATCGTTCCCTCGATGTTCTCCAGCCCCTTCAACGAGAAGCTGCCCGACCTCGTCGTGGACACCATCGTGCGCGACCTGAAGATCCTCGACGATCGCATCGAGGCCAAGGTGGACCTCATCTTCCGCAAGGCCGGCGACCCCCCGAGGCAGCAGGCGACGCGCTGAAGGCGCGATGGGCGGTTCAGCGGCTCCATACCCTCGGCCTGCTCGAGGCAATCCCATCGCCATCAGGTGACCTTCAACGTTGTTCCTGAATTGACCACCCTGCTCCGGGTGCTGGCCTTCCGGGCCGGCGGCGACGAGCTGCGCGGTCTCGGGCGACGCCACCTTGCCGTGGGGCTCCTTCTGACGTGGGTCGTCGGGATGGGACGCTGGTGGGAGGACCGAAGGCCAGCCTGCTCCAGCACCTCGGCGTGGGGTCGCTGGTCTACGTCCTCCTGCTCTCTCTTTTCCTGTGGCTGATGATGTGGCCCCTGACCGAGCGCACCTGGCCTATCTCGACGTCCTCACATTGGTGGCCCTCACGTCGCCCCCGGCACTTCTGTACGCCATACCCGTGCGCGCCTGGTTCGAGCTGGCCGCCGCTCAGCAGATCCGTCTGTGGTTTCTGGCGGTCGTCGCTGCGTGGAGAGTGCTCATCTGGGCGAGGTATCTGCGCCAGGGCGTGGGCCTGCCCCGGCCCGTGACTGCGGTCATGACATTGTTTCCGCTTGCGCTGGGGTCGTGGTCGTCCTCACCCAGCTGAACCTCGAGCGTGTGGTCTTCAATCTCATGGGAGGTGTTCGTCCCGGGGACGCCACGGTCAATGACGCCGCCTACCTGGCGCTGTTCCTGTTCACAGCCGTATCCATGCTCTCGTTCATTCCGCTGTTGCCTGCCTACATCGTGCTGGCCCATCGCGGCCTGAGGAAGAGGTTCGCGGCGAGCCGCGCGAGCGATGAGATAGAATGAACGTGCACTTCCCGCCCAGGACTCCGATCGCCATGAAGCACCGTCCACTTCCCAAGCCGGTCACTCCCATCGTGACGCCCCGGTTCAGGAAGCTCCTCCTCGAGTCGGGCGCGTACATCTGCGCGCGCCAGGAGGAGCTGGCCGATCGCTACGGTGTGGGGTCGTATCAGCGTTATGACTGGGACCAGGACGAGGGGACCATCGTGTTCTCCACCGACGGAGTGCCGCACCTGGTGGCCACGTTTCACTTCGTGGGCTCCGTGGCGACCAAGGCGAAGACGTGGTTGTGGTCCTGGGCGAACTGTTCCCTCTCCTGCAAGGTGAGCGACCGCCTGCGTGAGGTCAAGGCGTATGGCGAGCGGCACCACCTGGCCCCGCTCACCGAGCCGTACTGGTCGGCTGATGAGATGAACGGCTCGGAGATGACGGCCATATCCGCATACCTCCTGAAGGCTCAGGGTGCGTACCGGGTTGCTTTCGATCACGGGTTCCTGTACATGATCCTCACCGATATCCGGAACCCCCCGTGACCACACGGCTTCCTGGGATGGGCAGAGTCGCTGTATGATCCGTCGCGAACTTCCCTCAGGAAGCAACCCCAGGGAATCCGGCCCCGGCGAGCCGCGACAAGGAGCGCATCATGGCTGAAAAGTCCATCGTTCTCGTTCATGGCGGTTTCGTGGACGGGTCCGGCTGGGAGGGCGTCTACAGGATCCTGAGCAAGGACGGCTTCCATGTCAGCATCGTTCAGAATTCGACGATATCGCTGGCTGACGATGTCGCCACCACCAGGCGGACGGTCGCCGCGCAGAATGGCCCCGTGATCCTGGTCGGCCACTCCTACGGTGGAGCGGTGATCACGGAAGCCGGCAACGATCCCAAGGTTGCAGGGCTCGTCTACATCGCCGCCTTTGCCCCTGACAAGGGCGAGTCGGTGTCCACGCTCATCAAGGATCCGGCACCTGGGGCGCCCGTGCCACCGATACTGCCGCCGCAGGACGGCTATCTGTTCCTCGACAGGGCGAAGTTCCCCGCCTCGTTCGCGGCCGACGTTGACCCCGCAAGAGCGGCCTTCATGGCCGACTCCCAGGTCCCGTGGGGCGTGGGCGCGCTCGCCGGCACGATCACCGAACCGGCGTGGAGGACCAGGCCGAGCTGGTACCTGGTCACCACCGACGACAGGATGATCCCGCCGGCGGCTCAGCGTCTCATGTCCAAACGCGCGGGTTCGACGATCGTCGAGGTGGCCGCCAGCCACGCGGTCTATGTATCCCGGCCGGATGCGGTGGCCGCGCTCATCGAGAAGGCGGCCAAGGAAACCAAGGCTTCGGCGAGCGCCGTGAGGCAGGGTAACTAACGAAGTTCCTCCCGCTGTCGAATTCAGGCCCCGCCAGACGACTGATCCATGAAGGAGGAGGAACTCATGAAATTCATTTGCCTGGGATATGCCGAAGAGAAGAAGTGGGAGACCATGCCCCAGGGTGAGCGGGACGCCCTTGTGGCGGAGTGCCTGGCCTACGATGCCATCCTCAGAAAGGACGGCCATTTCGCCGGCGGGGAAGCGCTCCAGAGCGCCCGGAATGCCCGGACCCTGCGTTGGCAGAACGGCAAGGTGATCGTCACCGACGGGCCGTATGCCGAGACGAAGGAGCAGATCGGAGGCATCCTGGTTCTGGAGGCCCGGGACCTGGACCACGCCGTCGAGCTGATGTCTAGACATCCCGGCGTCCGCCTGGGCGGGCCCTTCGAGATCAGGCCGTCAGACGAAGAGTTCACGGCCCTCGTCAACACCCCCGGTCCGTGAAAGGAGATATTGGCCCCATCGAAGCGATCGACGGGACTCCGGTGGTCGACATCAAGCCGGTCGTCGACGAGGCGGAGGATTTCTAGACACGGCTTCCAAGAACCTGCCGGAACTCCGAGAAACCAGCCGAGGCGCCTTCTCTCGAGCTCCACTCGCGAATGGTGCGGAGGTTGACCTTGTGAAACCGAGCTATCTTCACGGCCGACTCCAGGCTCTGCCGGTCGTTCCAATGGTAGAAAGCGGCGAGCCGATCGCGGCAGGAATCGGTTGGAGAGAGGAGCTTGACCCTGACTTTTCCGATCGCGTAGTCCACGGGCCGGATGGTGATGTCAGCGCCCAGGCCAAGGGGGCCCGGGGGGAACACCACGAAGAACTGAGCCTCGGGATGCTCATAGCGACCGGTGCGCCGCCGGAAGTCGACCGTCCTCATGGCGGCGTCCAGCTGGCGCTGGGTCGCGGCCGACTGAAGGACGAAGTCGAGATCAGAGGACTGGTACTCCCCCTGGGTGTGGAGCGCCGCGCAGGCTCCACCCGTCAGAACCGCCTTGACCCCTGCGGCCGCAAGGGCCTGAGCGACCTCGGCGGCCACATCCGCAAGACTCGAGCGGCGTGTGATCCTCACAGCGGCTTGCCTGTTCGCCGTGGTCGCTTCCGCAGCGTGCCGACCCGCTCGAGCAGCTCCTCTTCCGGTTCGGCGAGACGTCGAAGGTATTCGCGCAGTTCCCGGCGCGCGAAGTATTGCGGATTCAACCGATACAGTCTCGTTCTTCCCGCTGACCGCCCGGCCACGAGCCCATCGACATCCAGCCCGCGAAGCGCCTGCTGAACGCCGAACAGGGGCACCTGCAGGACGCGGGACAGCTCCCTGGGAAAGCTCTCCTCGAGCAGGCTGAGAGCCAGGAGCACGAGGGTCCGGCTCCGCCCACCGAAAGGTGATGAGCGAGTGACCAACATAGTTGGTCATATGACCATCTTTAGTGGTCAGTGTCAAGGCGCAGGGAATGCGGCAGCATGATGCTAGACTCGGCCCATCCGGGTGAAGAGGTCCGCGATGAATGACCAGGTCATCACCTCCACGCTGACGCCGTCGCTCGTCTATGACGACGCGCGTCGCGCTCTGCGGTGGCTCACGGACGTGCTGGGATTCCAGGTAGGGTCCGTGTACGAGCTACCGGACGGAGGCGTCGCCCACGCGGAGCTGGCGTGGCGGACTGGCATCGTGTTCCTGTCGGGACGGCCGCCCGAAGACAACCCGTGGTCGAAGGCGGGTCCGGCTTCCATCGCGGTTGATCGTCACTACGAGCGCGCGGTGGCGGCCGGCGCCGACATCATCAGGCCTGTTCATGACGCCCGGACGCCGGCGTTCCCCGACGGGAGTCATCAGTTCGACGTGCGCGACCCCGAGGGGAACCTGTGGACGATCGGCACTTACAGGCCTCGCATCCCATGAAGCACCAGCTGTCGGCCGAGGACCGGAGCTTTCGCGCTGACTTCGAAGCGTGCGCGGTCAGCCCCGACACGTTCGGTCACCGCGCGCACGTCCGGCTGGCCTACACTTACCTGGCTGAGAACGACGCCGACACGGCGACGACGCTGATGCGCACCGCGTTGCTGGCCTTCCTCCGTCACCACGGCATCGACATGACGAAGTATCACGAGACGATGACCCGGGCCTGGATTCTGGCGGTGCGGCATTTCATGGAGATCTCTTCTTCTTCATCGTCGGCCGATGCCTTCATCGCGGGCAACCCCATCCTGCTCGACGGCAGGATCATGCTGACGCACTACTCGGCGGATCTGCTTTTCTCGCAGGAAGCCAGGGCCCGGTTCGTGGAGCCGGACGTGGATCCGATACCACGGCACGAGCCCTGAGCGTCCAAGGAGGCTCCTTGGACACCGACGTGCTGGTCGTGGGAGCCGGCCCCACCGGCCTCATGCTCGCCAACCAGCTCGGCCGTCGAGGCGTGCGCACTACGATCATCGACCGGCATGCCGGCCCGTCGCTCGAGACCAGGGCGCTCGGCGTGCAGGCGCGTACGCTGGAGATCTACGCAAGCCTCGGGGTCGCCGAGCGAGCCATCGAGCTCGGAAAGCGGGGCACGGGTGCCAACATCTGGGCGGAGGGCCGGTGGATGGCGCGCGTCCCGCTCGGAGAAGCGGGCCGGAGCGTGACACCGTATCCGTTCATCCTCATCCTGGGCCAGGACGACAACGAGCGGATCATGGGCGACAGGCTTCGTGACTGGGGTATCGAAGTGCAGTGGAATACCGAGCTGGTGGGACTCCAGCAGGAAGCGGGCCATGTGGCCGCCACCGTCAAGCTCCCCGATGGCGCGACACGGAGGGTCATCGCCCCCTGGGTGGCCGGATGCGACGGGGCGCACAGCGCCGTGCGCGAGCTGAGCGGCATCACCTTCCCGGGCGCGCCCTACGAGCATGTGTTCTTCGTGGCCGATACGGAGGTGACGGGAAAGATGGTCCCTGACGAGGTGAACGCCTACCTGTGGCGCACCGGCTTCCATCTGTTCTTCCCGATGCGGGGCAAGGATCACTGGCGCATCGTGGGTATCCTTCCTCCGGGCCTCCGGGAGAAAGACGATGTGGGGTTCGACGACGTGATCCCGTCCCTGCGCGATGAAGCGGGAGCAGGCCTGTCCTTCAAGGCGTGCTCGTGGTTTTCCACCTACCGCATCCATCACCGCAGCGCCTCGCGCTTCCGCGACCGGCGCTGCTTCCTGCTCGGCGACGCGGCCCACATCCATAGCCCGGTCGGCGCCCAGGGCATGAACACCGGCCTGCAGGATGCCTGCAACCTGGGATGGAAGCTCGCGCTCGTCGTCCTGGCCCGGGCAGGCCCATCGCTGCTCGACACGTACGAGCAGGAGCGCGTGCCGATCGCTCGGCGGCTGCTGAACACCACCGACCGGGCTTTCAGGATCATCGTGTCCGACAGCCGGCCGGCCGGGTTGTTGCGCACCAAGGTCCTGGCCAGGATCGTGGGGTTCGCCCTGCGTCTCCAGGCGATTCAGGGCTTCGCTTTTCGCGTCGTATCCCAGACCGGAATCAGGTACCCCGCCAGCCCGCTGTCGAAATCCCTGGATGGCCTGCCCCGGGACGCGCCCCGCGGTGGAGATCGTTTCCCCTGGCTGCGCCTGCAGCTTCGGACGAACGGCCCGGTCGAGGATCTGTTCCAGGCATTCGACGACACGCGTTTCAACATGATCGTGGTCGGCCAGCCCTCGCCTCCCGACGCGCAGTGGGGCCTTGGAGACCTCCTGCGCGTCCACGTGATCCCGCCAGGCGCCGTCAATGACGCCGCGCTGGCGCGCACAGGGATTCCGATCCCCTCGTTCTACCTGGTGCGCCCCGACGGCTATGTCGGGCTCTGCGGGCTTCGGCCAGATCCCGCCGTCGTGTCGCGATACGTCCATGAGGTCCTGGGCCTCTCATGAAGGTCGTCATCCCCGGCGGAAGCGGTCAAGTCGGGACGGTCCTTGCGCGCGCCTTTCAGGCCGACGGGCACGAGGTGGTCGTCCTGAGCCGCGCACCGGCCGCGGCGCCCTGGAGCGTGGTCGCATGGGACGCCGTCACGATGGGCCCGTGGAGCGGGGAGATTGACGGCGCGGACGTCGTGGTCAACCTGACGGGGCGGAGCGTCAACTGCCGCTACACGCCGCGCAACCGCGAGGCCATCACGCAGTCCCGCGTGCGAAGCACACGCATCATCGGCCAGGCCATCGCCGCTGCGAAACGGCCACCGGCCGTCTGGCTCCAGGCCAGCACGGCCACCATCTACGCGCACCGTTACGACACGCCCAACGACGAGGAGGCCGGAATTCTCGGGGGAAGCGAGCCGGGAGCTCCCGACACCTGGCGCTTCAGCATCGAGGTGGCCACCGCATGGGAGCGCGAGCTCGACGACGCCCGTGTCCCCCGCACCCGCAAGGTGAAGCTGCGCTCCGCCATGACCATGAGCCCCGACCCGGACGGCATCTTTGATACATTGCTGGCTCTCGTGCGGCGTGGGCTGGGCGGCCGGTCAGGCGATGGACGTCAGTACGTGTCCTGGGTCCATGACGCCGACTTCGTCCGGGCCATCCACTGGCTGATCCGGCACGACGACGTGGACGGGCCCGTCAACATCGCGGCGCCGAATCCCCTTCCCAACGCCGCTTTCATGCGCGCGTTGCGCGAGGCCTGGGGAATCCCGTTCGGACTGCCTGCCTCCCGGTGGATGCTCGAGATGGGAGCGGTCTTCATGCGCACGGAGACGGAGCTGATCCTCAAGAGCCGCCGCGTCGTGCCGGGTCGTCTCGCCCGGGCCGGCTTCACGTTCCAGTTCCCCCAGTGGCCGGAGGCGGCACGGGACCTGTGCCGTCGATGGCGTGAACAGAAAGGTGCATGAAACCATGGACTCCATCCCTCTCTGGGCCCTCTTCCCGCTCACGGTGTTGCTGGTCCTCCTCTCCATGGAAGCCGGATACCGGGTGGGCCGCTGGCGGCGGGCGTCCGGGGTGGAGAAGGAGGCGCCGGTCGGGGCCATGGTCGGCGCCACGCTCGCTCTGCTGGCCTTCATGCTGGCGTTCTCGTTCGGGATGGCGGCCTCGCACTACGACGACCGGAAGGAGGTGTTCCTCCACGAGGTCAATGCCATCGAGGCGGCCTATTTGCGCGCCGAGCTCCTGCCCCAGCCTCAACGCACCGCGGCCCGCGGCATGCTGAAGGAATACGTCGACGTGCGGCTGGAAGGGTTCGTCTCGGTTGACATCAGGCACGCCATCCGGCGGTCGGAGGAGCTCCAGGCGCAGCTCTGGTCGCAGGCCGTCGAGACGGTGCAGGGCCCTCACTGGTATGCCGCGGGGCTCTTCATCCAGTCCCTCAACCAGGTGATTGACCTTCACACCGCTCGTGTGACGGCGAAGCTTCGCGAGCGCATCCCGGGCATCCTCTGGCTGGTTCTTTACGGGATCACAATCGCCGGCATGGCTTCGATGGGGTACCAGGCAGGGCTGGCCGGCACCGGCCGATCGATAGCCGCCCTCGCGCTCGCCTTCACCTTCTCGGCGGTCATGTACCTCATCGCGGATCTGGACCGCCCCGGGACGGGGATGATTCTGGTCGACAAGCAGGCCATGATCGACCTCCGCGAATCGATGGAGCGCCCTTGATCCTCACCTCGCTCCTCGGCCTGCTGGTCGGGTCGTTCGTCCTGCTGAAGGTCGTCGCGCGCATCCGGGGCCTGGCGGCGCTTGATACCCGGCTGTGCGGGCGCATCAGCCTGGCCATCCTGTTCCTGTTCACGGGCCTCGGCCATTTCGTGATGACGGACCAGATGGCTCAGATGCTGCCGGCGTGGGTCCCGATGCGGGTGCCGTTGATCTACGCCACCGGTGCGCTCGAATGGGCCGGAGCGATCGGCCTGCTGGTGCCTTCGACCTCACGCGCGGCGGGGCTGTGTCTCATCCTGTTTCTGGTGATGGTCTTTCCGGCCAACGTGTACGCCGCGGCCAACGAGGTGGCCATGGGCGGCCACGAGGCCGGATTGAAGTACCTGCTGGTTCGCGGCCCGTTTCAGGCGCTGCTCATCTGGTGGGCCTGGTGGTTCGCGGTCAGGTAATCGAGGGAGAGTGCCCATGTTCAAGATGGCCATACCGGTCCTTCATGTCAGCAGCTCGGCGGCGGCGGAGGAGTTCTACTGCGGCAAGCTGGGCTTCCATCCCGAGTTCACCTACCGGCCAGGCGAAGGGCAGGACCCGTGTTACATGGGACTGCTGCGTGACGGGGCGAGGTTGCACATTTCTTCATTCCCTGGTGGCGGCGTGCCGGGGACCCTGGTCTACCTGGTCGTCGATGATGTGGACGAGCTTCATCGGGATCTGATCGGCAGGCATGTCGCCATCGACATGCCGCCGACCGATCAGACATGGGGCAACCGCGAGATGTACGTGCGGGACATCGACCGCAACAAGATCGCCTTCGTCCGTCCCATGGCGGTCAGATGAGATTCCCGCGCGGCCGCGCCTGGGCGAAATGGACGGCGGCGGTCATCCTGATGGCCGTGCTCGCGCTGAACACGGTGGCATGCCTGCACGCGCGGGCCATGACCCACTGGTCGTCGGGAGGCGCCCGGACAGCGAGGCCGGAGGACCTTGGCTGGACGCAGCGGGCCGGCGTGCTGCTCACCGGGGTCAGCCTTCCGCGCCCTACCGACACCGGAACTCCCGACGCTCTCGGCCTGCCATTCGAGGCTCAGCGTTTCGTCAATGCTCAGGGCGAGACGCTGGAGGCATGGCACATCCCGTCGGATTCGCACGTCCTGTTCCTCCTGTTCCATGGCTATGGCGCCAGCAAGGGGAGCCTGCTTCCCGTCGCCCGGGCTCTGCACGAGCTGGGTCATCCGGCGTTGCTGGTGGACTTCCACGGATCCGGAGGATCCTCGGGACGTGACACCACGTTGGGGGTGAGAGAGGCGCTCGACGTGGCGGCGGCAGTCGATTTCGGCCGCCGGCTGAAGCCGGACAGCGCGATCGTCCTGTACGGCCAGTCGATGGGGGGCGCCGCCGTTCTTCGATCCGTCGCCCGGCATGGCACCTCTGCGGATGCGCTCGTGCTGGAAGCCACCTTCGACCGACTGCTCACCACGGTCAAGAATCGCTTCCAGGCCATGAATCTGCCGTCCACTCCCTTCGCCCATCTGATCGTGTTCTGGGGCGGCCTCTCGTCCGGAATCGACGGCTTCGACGTCAACCCGGTGGAGGACGCAGACAAGGTCACCTGTCCGACGCTCGTTCTTCACGGCGCGCGGGATCTGCGGGTGTCGCGTGAAGAGGCCGAATCCGTCTACACGCGCCTTCGAGGCTGGAAGCGGTTCTCGGAGTTCGACCACGCGGGGCACGGTCTCGTCGTGCTTTCCGATCGGCCCCGGTGGGAGGCCGAGATCCGCCTGCTCGCTTCGCAGGCCACCGACTAGGGCACCACGCCGCAGGCGATGCGCGCGCCACCGCCGCCCAGCTTCTCCGGGGTGTCCGCGTAGTTGTCCCCGCCCGCGTGCACCATCAGCGCGTGCCCCTTCACGTCGGTCACCTTCAGCTTGGGAGCCAGCACCGGCAGGGTCACCTTGCCGGACGCGTCGGCGAACAGTGGGGGCAGATCCCCCAGATGGCCTTCGCCGTACGGCCCCTCATGCCTTGCCTGCTTCTGGGGATCCATGTGGTCCCCCGCCGCCAGCGCGGCCGTCTTCTTCCCTTCCTTGTCGGCGGGCTCGCACGAGGGGTTCTGGTGCACGTGGAAGCCGTGCAGCCCCGGGGTCAGCCCCTCCAGCTTCGGGGTGAGGAGCAGCCCGTGCGGGCTGTCCGAGAGAGTCACGGTGCCGATGCTCTTGCCGACCCCATCGGCGCTCACCTGTTTCACCTCGACCACGACATCCCCGGCCGCCATGGCCGGCGCCACCGCGGCGGCCACCACGCACGTCACGAGCCACATTGGGGACACCTTCATGCGCATCGACTCTCTCCCTTTGAGATGGGTTAGGTGCAGCATCATAGATCCGGCTCCGCGGGGCGTCCATCGGGCATGGCCCACGGGGCGCCTCCCAGAGGATCGCGCTCCACGCGCAGCGGCGTCCGGAAGACCTCGCTGAGAAGATCCGCCCGCATCACGTCCGACGGCGCGCCGTCGGCCACCACCCGGCCGGCGTCCAGAAGGATCATCCGGCGGCTGTGCCGCGCCGCCAGGTTGATGTCGTGCGACGTGGCCACGATGGTGATCCCTTCCTGGACATTGAGCCGCTCGAGCACGCCCGCGATCTGGATCCGGTGACGGATGTCGAGGTGGGCGGTGGGCTCGTCCAGCAGCAGCACGCGCGGCTTCTGTGCCAGCGCGCGCGCGATCACCGCGAGCTGGCGCTCGCCGCCGCTCAGGTGCGAGAGCGGCCTCCCGGCTAGAGGGAGCATCCCGGTGAGGCGCATCGCCTCGCGCGCGGCGTCCAGGTCCTCGGGACGCTCCAGGCCCAGCGCCCCCAGGTGCGGCGTGCGCCCCATCAGCACCATCTCCATGACGGTGAAGTCGAACGCCAGCGACGTGTCCTGGGGAACCACGGCCACGCGGCGCGCCCTTTCGCGGGGCGGCAGCGACCCCACCGGCCGCCCTTCCAGCAGCACCTTCCCCGCGCGCGGACGGATGGTGCCGGCCAGCAGCTTGATCAGCGTGGTCTTGCCCGAGCCGTTGCTTCCCAGCAGCGCGGCCATCTCGCCGCGCCGCACGATCAGGTCGAGCCCTTCGAACAATGGCGCGCGCGTATGGGAGAAGGACACACCCTCGGCCTGCAGCGCGAGATCGGTCATGCGCTCTCGCCGCGGCGCGACACGTGGTGCGCGAAGAGCCACAGGAAGAAGGGGCCTCCCATCAGGGCGGTGAGCACCCCCACCGGGATCTGGGTCGGGGCGAACAGCGACCGGGCGGCGGTGTCGGCCGCCACCAGAAGGGTGGCGCCCATCAGGGCGGACGCCGGGACCAGAAGCCTGTTGTCCGGACCGGCCCACACGCGCGCGAGGTGCGGCACCATCAATCCCACGAACCCCACGAGCCCGGCCAGCGAGACCGCTGCCGCGGTGATGAGCGACGCGGCCACCAGAGCGGCCACGCGCAGGCGAGGCGCGTTGATCCCCAGCTGCCCCGCCAGCTCTTCCCCGCCGGTCATCACGTTGAGCGGCTGTCCCATCGCCGTGAGCGCGGCCACCCCCGGAAGAAGGCAACCGTACACCAGGGCCAGCTCGGGAAACGACGGAGACGACAGGTTGCCGATCAGCCAGTACATGGTTCCCGCGTAGCGGCTGAAGTCGGCCATGGTGATGACGAACATGATGGCGGCCATGATGGTGGCGTTGAGCACCACGCCCAGCAGGATCAGCGTCTCCGGAACGACCTGCCCGCGCCCCCGCCCCAGCCAGAGGAGCAGCGCCACGGCGGCCAGCGACCCGGCGAACGCGGCGGCCGGGCGCGCGGTCACCAGGGCGAGCCCCGCCGCGGGAGCGGCGGCCGTGGAGAGGATCGCCCCCAGCCCGGCCCCTCCCGAGATCCCCAGGATGTACGGATCGGCCAGCGGGTTGCGCAGCAGGGCCTGGAAGCAGACCCCCGCGGCCGACAGGCACGCGCCCACCGCGGCAGCCAGCAGGATGCGCGGCAGCCGGATCTCCAGAAGGATGGCCCGCGGGGACCCCGGCGTGTCGTCTCCCGACAGCAGGTCCCCGAGCCCCGCGGCGGTGGACCCCAGGGCGAGGCTCGCCGCCAACGTGACCGCCAGCACCATCACGAGAAGCGAGAGCACCGCGAAGGCCCGCGCCGGAGTGAAGCGGCGTCCTTCGACCATGCGCGGAGCCTACCACGGCGCGTCTTGACCTGCCCCGGCCGCCCCTCCTACCATCGCGGCACATGATCCTGCACGTGGACACCGAGCTGCTGCGCCGCATCCTCTCCGCGTCCATGCCGGTCGGGGCGCGCGCCGCGGAGCTGTTCGTCGAATCGCGCGTGTCGCTGGCCGTATCGGTCGGGGCCGGCGACGATGGCGCTGCCGCTCGTGTGGAACGGCGGTGGGAGACGGGCGCCCACCTGCGACGCTTCTGGGAAGGACGGCACGAGTCGTTCGTGCTGGACGCGCCCACCCCCGCCTCGCTGGAGGCGCTCGCCCTGCATCCCGAGGCGGTCTCGGTGGAATGGCTGGGCGGATCCGCTCATCTGGGGATCACCCGTGAGTCGGGCCCCACCGCCCGCCTGGAAGCGCGTCTGGCCGACGCCTCTCCCTGGGCGGCGTCGGGAGCCTGGTCGCCCGCATGGCTGGTCGCCGCGCTCTCCGTCACGGGCACCTGGAGAGATCGCCTGGCCACGCTGGCGGCCGCCACGGGAGCGAGCCTCGAGCCGGTGGTCTCCCTCGACGCCCACGTGCAGGAGGTGCTCGTGCTGGCCACCGATCGGGACCCGGCGCGCGACACCCGCACGTTCGTGGACCTGTCCATCGGTGTGCGCGGAGACAAGGACGGCCGGCCACTGTCCGCCTCACGCACGCTCAGCGCGGCGTCGCTGGAGGCTCTGGCGCGCGACGATGGCGACGGGCGGGCCGCCGATGATCTGGTCGCGCGTGCCCTGCGCGGGCTCGAAGAGCCGGCCATCGCCGAGGGAGAGATGGCGGTGGTGTTCGCATCCCCGTCGGGAGGCTTCCTCCTGCACGAGATCTGCGGGCACCTGCTGGAGGCGGATCACGTTCTGCGGGGCGCATCCCCCTTCGCGGGCGCGCGCGGGGAGGCCATCGCCTCGCCGCTGCTGACGCTGGCCGACGATGGGTCGATCCCCGGGATGCGCGGGTCCTCCCTGTTTGACGACGAGGGGGTGGCCGCGCGCCGCACCCCCCTCATCATGGAGGGGACCCTGGTGGGGTTCCTGTCCGATCGCCTCACCGCGTTCGCCACGGACGGGATCTCCACCGGCAACGGGCGCCGCCAGTCGTACCGCGACGCGCCCATGCCCCGCATGACGAACCTGGTGATCGATCCGGGGCGCCCCTCCTTCGACGACATCGTGAAGGACACGCGTGAGGGACTGCTGGTCACGCGTCTGGGGCGCGGCCGCGTGGACCCGGCCACCGGGCGCTTCGCGCTCGCGGTGGAGGAGGGTTTCGTCATCCAGGCGGGGCGCCCGGGCCGCGTCGTCTCGGGCGTGGTGCTGCGCGGCACGGCCCGCGATCTGCTGAAGCTCATCGATGCCGTGGGATGCGACCCGCGGCCCGACGACGGCGCCCCCATCTGCCTCAAGGAAGACCAGGCCCTCCCCTTCGGCATCCTGCAGCCCACCTTGCGTGTCTCACGGATGACGGTGTCGGGGCGCGAGCCATGATGGAGACGGCCGCCGCCCTGCTGGATCGGTGCCACGCGCGCGGGGCCTCGTATGCCGAAGCCTGGATCAAGACGGGCGCCACGCGCGCCGTCACCCTGGAAGCCGGAGGGGGGGTGAGCTGGAGCCGCAGCGCGGAGGGGGGAGTCGCCCTGCGCGCGGTGACCGCCGATGGGCGAGCGGGGTTCGCCTCCGCCTGCGGGCTCGAGCCGTCCGAAAGGACCGCCGACGCACTGGCCGCGGCCGCGCTGGAGACGGCCGGCTCTCCCTGGCCCGCGGCTGCCGGGCCGCTCCCTTCGGGACGGCTCCCCGACGGGCGCGGGTTCGGGATCTTCGACCCACGCCTGCACACGGCCACCTGCTCCGACCTGGAGGGTCTGCTGGACGACGCGGCGTCCGAGGCGCTGCGCACCGAGCCGCGCGTGAGGCGGCTGGAATCCGCCTGCGTGACGGCGTCGTCCTCCGAAGTCTGGATCGCCACCAGCGCGGGACTGACCGGCACGTACCGGCAGACGCTGCTCCATGTGTCGCTGGGTGTCGTGGCCGGCGTGGAAGGAGGCTCGGTCGTGGTGCGCCGCACGCGCACCGCCCGATCACTGTCGGCCTTCTCCCCGGCTCTATTCGGTGACGAGACCGCCCGGCTGGCCGCCACCGAGCTGGAGGGCCGCCCCGCCCGCGCGGGGATCTTTCCTGTGCTGCTCGCGCCTGTCGCGGCCGCCGAGCTGCTGCGCCTGGCCGCCCGCACCCTGGTGATGACGGCGGCACGGATCGGCGCGCGCGTCGGCCCCGCTCGCCTGACCCTCATCGATGACGGGCGCCTCCCCGGGGGCGTGAGCACGGCCCCCTTCGACGGCGAAGGGGTTGCCACCCGACGTACGACGCTCGTGGCGCGCGGCCAGGCCGCGTCCACGGTCCACGACCTCGACAGCGCCGCGCGCGAAGGGGCGGCCTCCACCGGCAACGGTCTGCGCGCCTCGTTCAGGGATCCTCCGCGGCGCGCCACCTCCAACCTCTTCATCACGCCGGGAAACGACGCCCCCGAAGACCTGCTGGCCGAGATGCGGGGAGAGAGGGCCGGCCTCTGGATCCAGTCGCTGCGCCCCACGGCGGCACTCCTGCAGGCCGAAGGGACCGTGGCGGCACTGGCCGCCGGAAGATGGGTGGACGACGGCACGCCGGGGGCCCCGGTGGCCGGCACCCTGGTGATGGTGCCGCTCGACGCCTGGCTGGACGGGATCGTGGGCGTGGGCAACGACCTGATGTTCGGATGCA
Organism: Candidatus Polarisedimenticolia bacterium; assembly: GCA_050747525.1. Lineage (GTDB taxonomy): Bacteria > Acidobacteriota > Polarisedimenticolia > JACPZX01 > DASXTC01 > JBOGOC01. The sequence goes on from JBOGOC010000025.1 coordinate 33,462, forward strand.
CCGTCGGCTCGTTCGGCTCGCCCTCGCTGCTGGTGAGGCAGATGGAGCTGCGCCCGGCATGAGCGGGCGGCCGCCGGACTTCCGCCCGGGCGCGGCTGCGCTGGCCTGCGGTGTCGCCCTGGCCGCCGCGGCCGCCGCCTCGGAGCCATCCCTTCCGCGGGCCCTTCCCGCCGATGCCGCGGGCGCGGCCGCCGCCGTGAGAGAGCTGCTTCGACAGGACCTGTACGAAGACGCTCTCGACCTGGCCGGAGCGGCCGCCGACCGCTGGCCCGGCGAGGCCCGGCTTCAGGTGGGCAGGGCGGACGCCCTGTACCGGCGCGGCGACTTCGATGACGCGGAACGATGCTACCGGCGCGCGGTGGAGATGGATCCCAACGACGCTTCGGCCCACTTCGGAGTCGGGCGGATCCTGCGCACGCAGGGACGCTACGCGATCGCGGCCGAGTCGTTCAGCCGCGCCGCGGTCCTGGCTCCCGAAGCGCCCCGCCATCTGCGCGTGCTGGCCAATCACCTGGCGCGGCGCGAGGACGCCATCCGCATGCTGGAGCGCTACCTCGACCTGGCGCGGACGCTGCCGGAGCGCGGGGGCGAGGACGAGAACACCGTGCGCAACGTGGAGGGCTACCTCGCGCTCCTCAGGCGCATGGGGGACCGTCCCCTCTCGCACCTGGTGAAGGGAGAGCCCTGCATCCTGAAGCTGCAGCACGTGGGCGTGCAGCCCACGGTGCGGCTGGACATCGGGAAGCTGAAGAACCAGCGGTTCGTCTTCGACACCGGGGCCACGGGGATGACCATCTCGCCACGTCTCGCTGCGCGCGCGAAGCTGGAGGCGATCCATCCTTTCACCATCACGGGGACCGGGGAGCGACGCACGGAGACGGGCGACCTGGTGGTGATCGACCGGCTCGCCGCGGGGGAAGGGATCGTGCTCGAGAACGTCACCGCCACGGTGCGCGAGCCCACGGGCACGGAAGAGGGGTTGGTGGGCCCGTCGCTGTTCGGGTCGTTCGATCTGAGGATCGATCTGAAAGGCGGCACCCTCGAGCTGCGCCCCGCCGGCTCACCTCGGGCGGGACGCTCCGAGCCGTTCCGCAACGTGGGCGGACAGATCGTGATCCGGGCCGAGCTTCAGGAGGTCCCTCTCAACGCCATGGTGGACACGGGGGCCACGGGGACCCTGGTCGCCCGCTCGGCCGTGGCGCGCGCGCCAGGGCTTCAGTTACTTCCGGGAGAGTGGTTCCGCGGCGAGAACGTGGGGGTGGGCGGGCGCCTGGCGGATCGCAAGGTGCTGGCCGAAGGCTCGCTGTCGTTCGCCGGCCGCACCTACAAGGCCGGCGGGCTGGTGTCGGGCGACCTGTCGCGCTTCAGCCGGGCCATCGAGTCGGAGATCTACCTGATCCTGGGAGCGCAGCACCTGGACGACACCCCCTTCACCCTCAGCTACCGCGACATGACGGTGACGTTCGAGGATCCTCCCGCGAAGCGATGACTCAGGCTGGGACGCGATCGAGCGGGCCGGCGAACATCTCTACCACTTCCGACGGCACCCCGTCGGCCTCGCGGGAGAGGTTGGCGCGCACCATGGCCAGCGCGCGCGGGATGTAGGGAAGGTAGACGCGGTTGCCCTTCAGCATGACCTGGGACGAGAAGGTCCCGATGGCCTTCAGGTGCCTCTGCAGGCAGGTGCGGTTGAAGGCCGACACGAATGCCGCCGGGCTCTCCGGGGCGCCCGACGCCTCACGGTAGAAATCCATCAGCTCGGACACCAGCTCCTCGGGGAGGGAGACGTAGGCGTCGCGCACCAGCGACGCCAGGTCGTAGGTGAAGGGGCCCATGCGGGCGTCCTGGAAGTCGACCATGAAGAGGCGGTCTCCCTTGACCATCAGGTTGCGCGCGTGAAAGTCGCGATGGCAGAGGACGCGCCGGTAGGAACCGACCTCGGTCGCGAGCTGCACGAACCAGTCGTCCAGCTGGGCGCACTGGGCCGGCGTGAGCGGCGATTTCAGCAGCCCCTGGATGTGATGTTCGGCGAAGAAGCGCAGCTCGAACAGGAGCCGCTCACGATCCAGGGATGTGCGGGTGGCCGGAAGGTCGGGAGTGAGGGCGCGCGTCCCTTCCGCCTGAAGGAACGCGATCATCTGCACCGCCTGCAGGTAGAGGAATCGCCGCCGATCGGCATCGATCGCCTGCAGGTGGCTCTGAAGCATCTCGTCGCCCAGGTCCTGCACCACCAGCATCCCTTCCGAAGGGTACGACGCGACGATCTGAGGGACCGGGGCTCCCAGCCCGTGCAGGAAGCGCGCGATCTGGAAGAAGGGGAACGACTCCAGCTCGAAGGGCTCCTTGTGCGCCATGACGATGAGCGGCGAGAGCCCGGGGATCCGCAGACGGTAGAAGCGCCGGTCCGAGGCGTCGCCCGCCAGCAGCTGCACGGTGGCCTGCGGGCCGAACCGCGCGCGCGCGAACGCGGCCACGGATGCGGTGGCCGAAGCGGGCTGCGCCTCGCTCACGCGGCCTCCATGGGGTGGGCATCCACCCCGCCCTCGCCGTCGTCCATCAGAAGGGAATCCGCCCACGAAGAGCCCATGGCCAGCGACACGCCGTCGGTCACCACGCAGCGCGTCAGCGAGACGTTCTCCCCGACCGCGACGTTCTCCCACAGCACGCTGTCGGAAACCACCGCGCCTCCCATCAGCCGGCACCCGGCTCCCACCACCGATCGTTCCACGCGCGCCTCCTCGTCGAGGAAGAATCCCGGCCCGAAGACGCTGCCGCGTTGCGAGCGGGCCAGCATCGCCATGTTCAGCTCACGGTAGCGCCACGGATTGCCCGCCTCGAACCACCATCCCTCGTGAAGCCAAGCGCCCACAGCATCGCGATCCTTCCCCAGCATTTCAAGATAGACCTCGCTCACGATGTCCACCGGCCGCCCGGAAGGGATGGCCTCCAGCACCCGGGGGTCCAGCACGTGCACGCCGCTGAAGGTGCGTGGCTCGCCCTGACCCCAGCGTTTTCCGGCCAGGCCCGTCACGCGCGGCACCGGGCCTCCGGCGCGCGCTACCTCCAGGGGGCGGTATCCTTCCGCGGGATGATGGGGCCTGACCACCATCGTGGCAAGCCGCCCGGCTTCGGCGTGATCGCGGGCCGCTTTCCCCAGATCGGCATCGGAGAGGCTGTCGGAGTTCACCAGGAACAGCGGCTCGCCCTTGAAGTGGCGCGCCGCCTTGCGCAGCCCGCCCGCCGTCCCGAGGATCTCCTTCTCCCGGGAGAAGACGATCTGCATGTCGGGAGGCTGCCATCGGGACACCGCTTCCTCCATGACGTCGGGAAGGCTGTGCAGGTTCACCACCGCGAAGGTGACCCCGTGGCCGGCCAGGTGCTCCAGCACGTGAGCGACGAGGGGACGGTTCAGGGCCGGCAGGGCCGGCTTGGGACGCCGCGTGGTGAGAGGCCGCATCCGCGTCCCCAGCCCCGCGGCCAGCACCATGGCGCGCGTGGGGCTCACTCCTGGTCCCGCGGCCCCGCGAACGTCATGTCCGAGGGAGGGAGCCCGCGCTCGCGCAGCCACCTGTCGTGCAGCGAGCGATAGTCGTCCAGCAGGTAGCGATCCGTGCCGAACCCCATCTGCGAGGCAGCCTTGTCGATGGCTGGCTTGGGCCCCTCCAGCTCGACGTAGACGCCGATGGGGGTCTCGTCGAGCGAGATGGCCAGCGTCTGCCTGGATTCCACGTCTTCCCACCGGTAGTCGCTGCGGTATTTCTGGTAACGGTAGACCACCCGGAAGCCGGCGCGGGTGAGGATCTCCCTGACCGCCTGAGGGTCGCCGAGGTCGGACTCGATCTCCTTGCGGACCTTGACGCCCGGGTCGCCGGCCACGGGCTCCTTCCAGGTCAGCACCCCCCTGCCTCCCACCTCCCTCAGGCGCAGCAGGCGGCGGGCGCGGGCGAGCGAGCCATCGGGGGTGTCGAACACGTCGTTGTGCTCGAAGCGCCGCTCCTGCTCCAGCGCCGCCGGAAGCCGGGCCAGCACCCCGAGCGCCTCGTCGACGCTCCCGAAGGCCAGCTTGATCTCGACTTCCACCTTCGTTCCCGTCGTCGCCATCCCCACTCCCCTGGAAGCATGGCGATTCTATCGTAGAATGCGGGCCGCCATGGCGAACTCCAGGGCCTACACGCTGGCCGGCTTCACCCTCCTGAGCTTCCTGGGCATCCTGGGCCTGCTGTTCTTCCTGGCCGACCTGCGCCAGCTGGGCGACGTCATCAGCCACCTCGACACGCGGTTCATCGCCCTGGCGGCCCTGGTCACGATGCTCAGCTATTTCTTCAACTACCTGGCGTTCCGCGGCCTGGCGCGGGCGGTGGATTGCCCGCTGGGGGGGCCCGACCTGTTCCGCATCGCCTTTGCCTCGGCCACGGTGAGCACCCTGTTCTCCGCGGGAGGGGTGTCGGGGATGACCCTGCGCCTCTTCTTCCTGCGTCGCCAGGGTATCCGCACCCACATGACGCTCATCATCTCGGTGGTCTCCACCATGCTCAACAACGTGGTGCTGCTGCTGTTCGTGGTGGGAGGCTTCGGGCGGCTGATGCTGAACGGCGAGCTCAGCCCGCTGCAGATGGTCATTTCGGGGTTGATCGTGCTGCTGTCCTCCCTGCTCGTGGCCGCGGCCTTCGTGGGGCTCTACCACCGCCGCGTGCTGGATCTCGTCCTCAAGGCGGTCATCCGGCTAGCCCGGCGCGCCGCGGCCGCTCTCCCCTCCCTGCCGCTGATGCGCAACGTCACCGAGGAGCGGCTCGAATCCTTCCGCACCGAGTTTCACGAGGCCGCGGCGCTCATCACGTCGCACCGCCGGAAGATCGCCGTGCCGTTCCTCTACCTGGTGCTGGAGTGGGTGGCGGCCGCCGGAGCGCTGTACCTGTGCTTCCTGGCCACGGGGCATCCGATCAGCCCGGGGGTCCTGGCCGCCGGGTTCGCGGTGGGGGTCTTCATCTTTCTCATCTCCGTGGTGCCGGGAGGGCTGGGGATCATGGAGGCCTCGATGGCGGGGCTCTTCGTCTCCCTGGGCGTGCCGTTCGAGAAGGTCCTCGTGGCGCTGCTGGCCTACCGCATCATCTATTACTTCCTTCCGTTCGGGATCAGCCTGATCCTGTGCGGGAAGCTGCTTCGGGAGGCCGGGGCCGCCACCGGCATGACCGGCAAGGCTCTTTCCTGATGCGGGGCCTTGCGCTAGGATGGCGCGCCGGAGGAGCCTCATGGCCTGGTTGAAGAAGCCCACCTGGAGACTGGTGCTCTGCTACCTGGGCATCGGAATCCTCATCTACTTCGCCCGTCCCACCGCCCTTTCGATCGGGATAGGTCTGACCTTCATCGTCGCCGGGCAGCTGCTGCGGGTGTGGGCGGCGGGTCACCTGGTGAAGAACAAGCGGCTCACCACCACCGGGCCCTATGCCTACGTGAAGAACCCTCTTTACGTGGGGGCCATCACCATCGTCATCGGGTTCTGCATCGTGGGGATGCCTCCGTGGTCGGTGCAGCTGACGTGGCGCGACCCTCGGCTCGTCCTGTATCTCCTCTTCCTCGCGGCCTTCTTCCTCTACTACATGCCGCGCAAGATGAAGATCGAGGGGGACCGCCTGCGCGCCATCTACGGCGACGCCTACACCCGCTACGAGAAGAGCGTCCCCGACATGATCCCCATGCTGAAGCCCTACCGCAGCGGCGACCCGACGCGCTGGACCTGGGAGCAGACGGTCGACAACAGCGAGCACGGCACGATCATGTCGCTGTGCGTCGGGCTGATTCTGATCCTTCTGCGCACCTGGCTCGGGACAGGCGCGGCCTAGCTCAAGGGGTGTACCAGATCGGCGAAGTGTAGGCCCGCTCCTGGTGGCTCATGGGGACCTTCCTGTCCATGGTCACGCCGAAGCGCTTCGCCTCGTAGGCCGTCCAGCGTGGCGTCGGGATCTCGATCACGCGCGCGTAGTAGAAGGCCGGCTGCTTCGCGTCGAACTCCGGGTCGTTCCACACGGTGACGAGCTCCGGCGAGCCGATGGTGTTGGTCCAGATGGCTCTCGCCACGTCGACGGTGCTTCCCACGGGTGGCAGCTTGCCGTCCCTTCCGGGCTTGCGGTCGCCGCTCCACACCACGTCGTAGACCTTCTCGCGCGCTCCGCCATCCTTGTCGAGCCATCCCTTGACGATCTGGATGCGATCCAGGTTGCCGCTGTAGGGGTCTTTCATGGCCGCCACCAGGAAGATCGGGGACTTCCCGGCGGGCGCGGCGCGCAGATCGCCTCCCATGGGGACACCCTTGGCATACCCGGTCCCGGCCGGCAGGCGCGAGAGCGCATCCTCTTTGACGAACTCCCACCCGCCGAAGAAACGCACGGTCATTCGCGTGCCCGTCGTCGCGTACACTTCCTTGCGCTGCATGGCATCGAAGATCGCCTCGCGGGTGTTCTCGGCCGCCCAGACCGCCGCGTATCCCCCGGCCGCCTGCTGCCAGCCGAGGATCGTGAAGTTGGGGTCGGGAGCCTCGATCACGACGTGGTTCCACCGATGCGGCTCGGGCTCGACCCCCGAGTGCTTGCCGAAGAAGTTCTCCTCTTCCACGGCCGCGAGCGCGGTGTGGGCGTCCGTGCTCCCCACCATGCCGAACTTGTACGGATTGACTCCGATCTTCCGTTCGAGCTTGAGGCCGGTCTTCAGCGCCTCGCGCGCGTACTCCCACTGCAGCATCTCGGGCTTCTTGGCCTGGGTGCCGTTGAGATTCGACTTGTCCCAGGTGTCGAAATCGGCGAACTCGTCGTTCGGCGAGAGGAGCGGGTGAGCCTCCCCGTCCCCCTTAATCTGGGTGACCTCGACCAGCGGCTCGTAGCGGATGCGCAGCTGCGCCAGGTCCCGCGTGAGCGGCTTGCCGGCGAACGTCTCGACGTTGAACATGCGGCCGTTGCTCAGGTTCCCGTTGTGGGGGATGGCCAGCACGTCGTTCCCGGTCCGCCGCTCGAACTCGGCCAGGTGGGTCCAGAGATCCTCCGGGTTCTTGCTGTCGTACTGGGAGAAGGGCACGGCCTGGTTGGCGGCGCTCGCGTCGCCGCGGAAGATGACGTTTCGATGGATGTTGTCGCCGCCCGCGGAGGTCCACTCGTAACCGATGAGCGCCGTGAAGCGGCCGGGCTCGTTGTACCGGTCGGCCAGCGCCGTGTAGGCCTGCCAGGCGTCGCGCACCAGCTTGTCGCTCATGATGGGGGGCTTGTCACCCGAAAGCGAGGCCACGATCTCCATGGCGGTCGCGAAGACACGGTCCTGGTCGCCGCTCGTCAAGGCCTCGTACCACTTCTTCCCCGCCTCGGTGGAGAGCACCTCGGGGTCTCCCGTCAGCAGCTGCGGCATCAGCCCGTACATCTCCGCATGATCGGAGATGACCAGGTAGTCGAGCGGCCGCGACAGCCTGGCGCGCAGGCCGTGCGTCGTCGTGACCTCTTCCCCCCGGGCGAAGCGGTAGGCGTCTTCCTGGCCGAGCCGGCACATCGTCCCGGCGTCCACCGAGACGGCGGTGTGCAGGTGTGTGTCGCCCCACAGCACGCGCGTCGGGTACGTGCGGCCGGCATAGGGCGAGAACTGAGGAGCGGCGATCCCGGAGACGCCCTCTTTGGTGGGAGGCTGATCGGCCGCGGCCGGGGCACACAAGAGAGTGAGAACGACGGCGGCGAACGGCATGCTCTTTCGAAGGGGGCCCATTCTTCTCTCCTCAGGAAAATATCGGGAGATGTTACCCGATCCTCAGGGGCCTTCCTCCGCCGACTCCAGCTCGTCGAGCACGCGCGCGCGCGCTTCCTCGGTGCGGGCCGAGCGCAGCAGATCCTGAAGGGACGCCAGGGCGGCCGCGCGCACGGCCGGGTCGCCGTCCTCGAGCAGCTTCGCCACGCGGCCGGCCAGCGAGGCGTCGCCGCGCCGCCCGATCGCCGTGGCCGCGGCGGAGCGCACCTTGGGGCTGACATCCTTCAATGCCCGCTTCAGAGCTCGCGACGCGCCGGGGTGCGCCACGGCGGCCAGGCCCGTGGCCGCCTGGACACGCAGGTTCTCGTCCTCGTCGGCCAGGTCTTCTTCCAGAAGCTGCAGAAGCGGCATCTGGCCGAACACGCCGGACACCGTGCGCACCTCATGGCGCGAGGCCTCCGGCCGGGCCAGCGTCACCTCGATGCGGCGCCGGCGCCGCTCGTCGAGCGGGCGATCGGAATCGAAGGCCAGGTGGTACGACTCCATCAGGCGACGCCCCAGCTTCTGCACCAGCCCGGGCAGGTCATCGCTGGGGTAGAGCCACCAGCCGCCGGTCTGGATCGCCAGGTCCTGCGCGGCCAGAAAGGGACGGCTCGAGGGGCCCGGCAGAATCGTGATGACGGTCACCTCGTCGGCCACGGCCTTGCGCAGCAGCTCGCTGAGATAGCGGTCATCGGTGACGTTCCACGCCGCGGCGTAGGCCTCGTCGAGGCCATCGGTGAGCAGGAACACCACCTTGCGCCCGGGACGATGGCGCAGATCCCGCAGCGTCTCGTCCACGGCCAGAAACAGGCGCGTCCCTCCGGTCTCGATGGCCAGCTCCTCGATGGAGAGCTTCAGCGCGGACGGGTCGGAGGTGAAGTCGTGCAGCACCGTCAGGCCGCCCGCGAAGACCGACAGCTTCACCTCGTCCATCGGCCTCAGCGCCGACAGAAGTGCGGGGACCGCCTCCTTCCAGCGTGCGAGCTGCCGGCCCATGCTCCCGCTTCGATCCACCAGGAACACCGCCGACAGGGGCCGGTCCACCCGGTCCGCCTCGCGGGCGAAGTCCACGAGGTCCCGGCGGACACCATCCTCGCGCACGACGAAGTCGTCCGCGGTCAGGCCGGTCACGGGCTCTCCGCGCTCGTCCAGCACCGAGACGGACAGGAAGATCCTCTCGGGAGGACGCGCTTGAACCGAAACGACTTCGGGAGGGCCGGGCAGGCGCCGGGCCTCCGTGGCCGGCACGGCCGATCCCCCCACGCATGGGGCCACCACGGCCAGCAGCATCGCGAGCCGGCAGAATGAGGCAACCGGCCAGAAAATGTGACTGATCCTGTCAATCGGCATGTTCCGCCCGTCGGTCCCCTGAGTGAAGAAAACGCTTGACTGGCCACCCCGATATTGCTAGATTTTGCGCCGTCAAGGTAGTAGATCGTCCTGGGTTCGGCGGTGACAAGTTCCACAGGATCCTACCGGGTTCTGTGGATTTTTTTTTGGGTCGCCGCGGCGCGCTGTAACAGGCACCAGGGGCGGCTGCTCCCGTTCGGTCCACCGCGCAACCTTGTCGACGGTCCGGTGGTAACTCTTGAAAGGAGGTCAGTCGATCGTGGCAGTAGGCAAAGTGAAGTGGTTCAACAACAGCAAGGGGTATGGGTTCATCGAGCAGGAGGGCGGCAACGACGTCTTCGTGCACTTCTCCGCGATCCTCGGCACGGGCTACAAGTCCCTTGAAGAGGGTCAGCAGGTGGAGTTCGAGATCACCCAGGGTCCAAAGGGCCCCCAGGCTGCCAACGTCCGAGTGATTTCCTAGGAATCCCCGGAACGCCGATGCCGCGGTGCACCATCCGCGGTCATGATTGATGAAGCCGCGAGACGCCCGCGTTTCGCGGCTTTTTTTCTTTCAGGAGAACGTCTCGTGCGTGCCGCCATCCTGCTGTTCGTCCCCGTCCTGATGGGTGCCGTCGTGGACCCCGCCACCATCCGGCGCGACCGGCTCGGCATCCTGCTCCCCGAGGCCATGAAGACACATGACGTGGACCTGTGGCTCACCTTCACCCGGGAGAACGCGCAGGACCCGCTGCTCCCCACCCTGGGGCTCGACCACATCGTGGCCCGCGGCGCCTTCGTGTTCATGAGACAGCCGGACGGGAGCGTGCGCAAGGTGGCCATCGCCGCCTCCTACGACGTGGACCCGATCCAGCGCTCGGGGCTGTACGACGAGGTGATCTCCTACAAGAAAGAAGGAGTGAAGCCGCACCTGGCGGCCCTGATCAGCAAGGCCAATCCGAAGCGCATCGCGGTGAACACCTCGCGCGACGAGACCGTGGCCGACGGCCTGACGGTGGGGATGCGCGACTACCTCGAGGAGGCCCTGGGGCGCGACTTGGCCAGGCGGTTCGTCTCGTCGGACCGGCTGGTGGTGTCGCTGCTGGGGCGCAAGCTGCCCCAGGAGATCGAAGCCCTGCGCCGCGCCTCGCTGGCCACCCAGCAGATTCTGGCCGAGGGGCTCACCTCCGAGCACGTGATTCCCGGCGTCACCACCGAGATCGCCCTGAACGACTGGATGGTGAGCCGCGCGAAGGAGCTGGGCTGCGGCGTGGCGTTCTCCTCCATCGTCGTGGGACCCGACCGCGGCCACAGCGATCCCACCGACAGGGTGATCCAGGCAGGCGACGTGATCCGCGTGGACTGGGGGGCCACCTTCGAGGGATACGCGGCCGACATCCAGCGCACCGCCTACGTGCTGCGCCCGGGCGAGACGGCCGTCCCCGCGTGGCTCGAGCGTCTCTTCGCGGACACCCTGACCGCCAACCGCGCGGCCGTGGCCGCCTGCCGCCCCGGGAGAAAGGGTGTGGAGGTGGATCGCGCCGGGCGCGAGGCGCTCACCGCCAAGGGGTACGAGGAATACCCGCACGGCACGGGGCACCCCATCGGCCTCAAGGTCCACGACGTGGGGCCCAAGCTGAGCCCCGACTGGCCCGAGCGCTACGGGCAGCCGGTCTTCTTCAACGTCGAGCCGGGCCAGGTCTTCGCCATCGAGCCGATGATCTACATCAAGCCCCCCGAGCTGGGGTACGACATCCACATCGCGCTCGAGGAGAACGTGGTGGTGGAAGAAGGCGGAGCGAAGCTGATCGGCACGCCGCAGACCAGCGTCATCCTGATCGGGCCGAAGCGCTGACTCACTGGCCCTGGCGGAGAAAGGCCCCTTTGAGCAGCGCCGGAACGTGGCGCCGATCGCGCACGGCCACTCCCAATGCGAGCAGCACATAGACCGCCGAGATCTGCATGCGTATGTCGGGGAAGATGAGCTGAGCCGCGAAGAGCACGAAGAGCGCGATCGCCCCGTACCAGGACAGGCTCAGGTTGATGAGTAGCGTCACCGCGAAGAGAGACTGGGCGGCGGTCAGCCACAATTCGTGCCGCTGCACTTCGTCAAGAGGAAACGCTCGGGGCGCTGCCAGACTGAGCGAGTAGACGATGGGGATGGTCCCCACCAGCAGCGTCCACTGGTTCACCTTCGACGAGACGAGCGCTCCCAGCCCCGCCTGAGCGTCCCCCCGGAAGGTCCAGATGAGGGCGATGATGAACTCGGGCGCCTCGGAGGCCAGTGGCGCGATCCACTGGACCAGCAGGAATTCGCTGACCCCCCACTGCTTCCCCGAGGCGATGAGCGATTCGGCGAACGGCTCCGCCGACAGAAAGATGGCCAGCCCCGACAGCAGGAACAGGAAGGCCGCCGCCAGCCGCCTCTGCACGGGATTCAGCTCCCCGATCACCTTCGCCGGCCCGATCAGCTCGGGCTCGTGGACCTCCGCGCCGGCGATCCGCACGACGTACATGCCGAAGATCAGCAGCATGACGGCCGTATCGACCAGTCCCAGAGATCCCTTGAGCGGGATGATGATCGAGTACAGGGTGGCCATCCCCAGGAAGAAGACCTCGGTCCGGTGCGGCGCCTCCAGCTTCACGAAGGGCTTCCGGTACCGCCAGGCGTACAGAAGCACCACCACCGGCCAGCCCACCCCCACCAGCAGCCGGTTGGCCCCCGTCATGTTGGCCAGGGCATAGTGGCCGTATTCCGGCTGGCGGGCCGCCTTCCATGTGAGCGCCATGTCCACGGCGTATTCGGGGAGCACCGCGATGAGCGCCAGGATGGCCACCGCCAGCGCCTGGGAGATGTCCTTCTGGGCCACCTCGGCCGCCCACGAAAGAATGAAGGCCGCTCCCAGGATGGCCACGCCGAAGATCACGGCGCCCAGGACAGGCGCAGGATGAATCCCCTGCTCGCGGACCCACAGGGCCGGGACGGTCATCAGGATGGCGAACAGCAGATAGAGACGTGCCATGCGGCCTCCATGCCCTCCGGACCCCGGAGCGCGGACGCGCATTATACCTGTCGCCACAACGGAGAGCGGCCGTTGTAAACTGTCGGCCGCCCCCGAAGGGCCGGAGAGCGCATGGACCGCCAATCGCTGAGCATCACCGACAACCGGACGGGAAAGAAGTACGAGCTGCCCATCGATGAGAACGGGACCATCCGGGCCATGGATCTCCGGCAGATAAAGACGGGCGACGAAGACTTCGGCCTGATGACCTACGACCCCGCGTTCACCAACACGGCGGCCTGCAAGAGCCGCATCACCTACATCGACGGGGAAAAGGGGATCCTCTGGTACAGGGGCTATCCCATCGAGGATCTGGCCGAGGCCAGCACCTACCTCGAAACGGCCTACCTGCTTCTCAATGGCGAGCTGCCCACGCGGTCCCAGTCCGAAGACTGGCTGTTCCAGATCACGCACCACAGCTTCATTCACGAGAACGTGAAGAACATGATGGACAGCTTCCGGTACGACGCCCATCCCATGGGGATGCTGGTGAGCACGGTGGGAGCGCTGTCCACGTACTATCCCGAATCGAAGAACGTCTCGGATCCCGAGAACCGCAGGCACCAGGCGGTGCGCCTCATCGCCAAGATGCCCACGCTGGCGGCCTTTTCCTACCGCCACAGCATCGGGATGCCCTACAACTATCCGGACAACGACCTGTCCTACATGGGCAATTTTCTCAACATGATGTTCCGCACCACCGAGTTGAAGTACAAGCCTCATCCCGTGATGGAGAAGGCGCTGGACGTGCTTTTCATCCTGCACGCGGACCACGAGCAGAACTGCAGCACCCACGCCATGCGGGGCGTGGGGAGCTCGCACCCCGACCCCTACGTGGCCATCGCGGCCGCGACCGCTGCTCTCTACGGCCCGCTGCACGGCGGGGCCAACGAGGCCGTGCTGCGGATGCTGCGGCAGATCGGCTCGCGCGATCACGTGTCCGAGTTCGTGCGCAAGGTGAAGGCGGGAGAAGGGCGCCTGATGGGATTCGGCCACCGGGTCTACAAGTCCTACGACCCGCGCGCGAAGATCATCAAGAGGATGGCCGACGAGGTGTTCGAGGTGACCGGGCGCAACCCCCTGCTGGACATCGCCCTGGAGCTGGAGCGGATCGCGCTCGAGGACGAGTACTTCGTCTCGCGGCGCCTCTACCCCAACGTGGACTTCTACTCGGGGCTCATCTACCAGGCGATGGGCTTCCCGCTGGACATGTTCCCCGTGCTGTTCGCCATCGCGCGCACGGTGGGCTGGGTCGCCCAATGGGAGGAGATGCTGCGCGACCCCGAGCAGAAGATCGCGCGGCCCCGGCAGGTGTACCTAGGGGAGTCGCGCCGGGAATACGTGCCTCTCGATCAGCGCCGCTGACCCCGAGGACTCATGGGGGCCGCCTCCGGCGGCCCCGACGCCGAGCAACCCTATTTCATGTGCTTGCTCACCAGCTTGGTCATCTCGAACATGCTGACCTGCTTCTTGCCGCCGAAGATCGGGCCCAGCTTCGCGTCAGCGTTGATCATCCTTCTGTTCTTCGCGTCCTGAAGACCCTGCTTCTTGATGTAGGCCCACAGCTTCTTGGTGACCTCGGTGCGCGGAAGCGGCTTGGAGCCCACCACCTCCGAAAGCGCGGCATCGGGCTGCAACGGCTTCATGAAGGCGGCATTGGGCTTGCGAGCGGTCTTCTTCGCGGGTTTCTTCGCGGCCATTCACATCTCCTCTGGGGAAGGTCAGAACGGAACCGGCACGGCCGGCTGCTTTCGCGGCACAGGATACCCGCATGCGCCATTGGGAGTCCAGTACGGAGCGCAGGAAAGCCACGGGGCCATTCCCCTTGATTGGGGCCGACCTCCGCGATAGCATGCGGCTCGTCACTCCCATCCGCCCCCTTGACCTTAAACCCCTCTGACAGGAGACAGACGTGAGGATAGGGATCCGCTTGGCCGCCGCCGCGGCCTGCGCCAGTCTCTGGGTGACCCCCGCCTCGGCACAGAGCGCAGCCACCGAGACCGAAAAGGGCTGGAAGGACACCGGCGAGTTCAGCTTCGTCGCGACGGAAGGCAACTCGGACACCACCACGCTGGGACTCAAGAACAAGCTTTGGAGAAAGTGGGACAGGAACGCCTTCGAGCTGAACGCCGCGGGCGTGCGATCGGAAGGGACGACCAATCGCCGCGCGGTGGGGACTCCCGGCAACTTCGACGTCGAGGAGGACTCGGAGCTGACCGCCGAGGCCTACCTGCTCAATGGACGCTTCGACCGCGAAGTGACGCAGAAGTTCTTCTGGTTCGCCGGAGCCGGCTGGGACCGGAACACCTTCGCCGGCATCCAGAACCGTTACGCCGGCCTGGGCGGGGTGGGCAACATCTGGTCCGCCAAGGAGACGGTCACGTTCCGCACCGACTACGCGGTGTCCTACACCAGGCAGGAAGACGTCGTGGAGGTCCCCGGCACCGACGAGACCTTCCTGGGGCTGCGCGTCTCCTGGGCCTACTGGCACAAGTTCGGCGCGAGCACCGAGTACGCCAACGACCTGGCGGTGGACGAGAACCTGGATGAGACCACCGACTGGCGCGCCCGCATGTTCAACGGGGTGACGGTCACCATGAACGAGAGTCTCGCCTTGAAGGTCGGCCTGACCTTTCTGTACGACCATCAACCATCCTTCGAGGAGCTTACGCTCTTCGATACCACGGGCACCGACACGGGCACCACCGTGCTGGTGGAGCTGGACGAGCTGGACACCATCTTCACCACGTCACTGGTGATCAACTTCTTGTAGGAGGAGCGCTCCATGAAGAGAACCGGCATTGCCCTTGCCTGCCTGCTGCTCGCCGCCGTGCCGGTCGCAGCCGGTGCAGGCGGGGAGAAGGGAGACTGGGAGCTCGGCCTGTACGCAGGGTTCGGCTGGCTGGACGACTATGCTCCGCTGGAGCCCGATGACGACATCCTGTTCGGAGGCCGCTTCGGCTACTTCTTCACGTCCCATTGGAGTCTCGAGGCTTCGCTGCAGCAGCTTTCCAGCGAGACGAGCGACTTCACCGTTGGCGGAGTGACGGTGCCGTCGGAGGATTTCGACATCACCTCCGTTCGCCTGAACGGGCTGTACAACTTCCGCCCCGGCATGCGGCTGCGCCCCTTCCTCACGATCGGCGCAGGAAGTGAAATGACCGATGCCGGCGACCTGGGCGATTCCTCCGATCTGGGGTTCAATGGGGGCATCGGGCTGCGCCTCAACATGACCCGTCATTTCAACCTGCGCTTCGACACCCGCTACGTCATGACCGACGTGGAAGAGGACAGCATCGACGAGGACCAGAACAACCTCGAAGCCACGGTGGGCCTATCGTGGCTGTTCGGCGGAGGCCCGCCGCCCGACGCGGACAACGATGGCGTTCCCGATCGCGACGACAAGTGCCCCGGCACACCCACGGGCTCGCGCGTGGACGCGGCCGGCTGTCCCGTGGATGCCGACGGCGACGGCGTTGCCGACGGCGTCGACCAGTGCTCGAACACCCCCAAGGGCTGGCCGGTGGACGAGAAGGGATGCCCGCGCGACGCCGACGGCGACGGTGTTCCCGACGGGGCGGACCAGTGCCCCAACACGCTGAAGGGGGCCAAGGTCGACACGAAGGGATGCCCCTCCGACAGCGACAAGGACGGGGTCCTGGACGGCCTGGACCGCTGCGCCAACACGCCTGCCGGCGCGAAGGTGGACTCCTACGGCTGCCCGGTCGACTCCGACCATGACGGGGTGCCGGACGGGCTGGATCAGTGCCCCGACACCAAGCCCGGGGTCCCGGTGGACGCCACGGGATGTTCCGCCATCCCCAAGGCCGAGCCCCTGTTCACCCCCGAAAAGAAAAAGCTCGTGCTCCAGGGTGTGAACTTCGAGAACAACCGGGCGGACATCACGCAGGACTCGGTGCCGGTCCTCGAGAAGGTGGCCGCATCGCTGAAGGACTGGCCCGACGTCAAGGTGGAGATCGGCGGGCACACCGACAGCAACGGCTCCAGTGCCCACAACCTGGAGCTCAGCTTGCGTCGCGCCCAGGCCGTGAAGAGCTACCTCGAGGCCAAGGGGATCGACCCATCCCGCATGACGGCCAAGGGGTACGGCGAAAGCAATGCGGTCGCCAGCAACAAGACGGCCGAAGGCCGGGCGCAGAACCGCCGCGTCGAGCTGACGAAGGTCGACTGATCGAGCGGCCTTGACTCAACGGTGGCCCCGGGAGGCTTCGGCCTCCCGGGGCGCCGCGTTCACTTCCTCGAGATCCCGCTCGCGCATCCAGACTGGCCTGCGCGCCCCGGCCTTGACCACGCTCAGCCACGTTTCACTTCCGTCGTACAGGGCTCCATCGACGATGACCTTTTCGCCTGGATTCATGAGGGAGGGTACGCCCCCACGCTTCGAACCCGGTGACGGGGACCACGAGATGGCCTCAGGCCGTCGCCGGGAAGTCACCACTCGAATCCGAGGGTCGAGAGGTGGAGCCGACCATCCGAGCACACAACCGATCGTGAAGTTGACTGTCACGGTACCGGTCTCGCGCAATCCCTTCATGGCCTCGCACAGCCGGGAGATGCGCTCCTGACTCTCCTTCTCCCGCTCGCCTGCCGCCAGATCGAGACAGACCTGCAGTGCATCGCCGCCCTTCATGGATGCGAGCGGCGCCACCAAGGATCGCCCTTCGTCAAGAGCAGCATGCCGGAGGATGGTGCTCAGGGCTTCGGCGGATCCCAGCTCGATGAGAGCCTCGAGAGCTGCTCGCGAGACCTCCGGTGATGGATCCTCCAGCAGTCCGATGAGAACGGGCGCGCTCCCGCGGGCGCGCAGGGCGGCAAGGGCCGAGGCCGCCTCGGAGCGCATCCGAGGATGGGGTGACTCCGTAGCGCGTTCGACTGCGGGAATGCCGTTCACATCTGCGAGGCTTCCCATAGCCTCTGGCCCCGCGGGCAGTTCCATCTCCAGGACGCGCAGCCAGGCGCTCAGCAGCGGAGCCACGCTCCGGGGATCCGCTCTCCGCTTCACGGCATTCAGGGCTGCATCCACGACCGACCGCGAGGGATCCCACAACCCCATGTGCAGAGCATCCATGGAGGCATCGCCATAGCCTCTGGCGAGCGCGGGCAGGATCTCCGTCCTGACCCACCAGAATTGCTCTTCGTGCCACATCGTCACGAGTCGCATCTCGAGATCTGCGCTCATGTATTGATCCTTGAGCAAAGGCAGGACATGGGAGCGCACGACGGGATCCGGATGCTCCATATGGGATAGGAGGAGCACGGCATCCTCCTTCCGGATCGATTCCACCAGGGTCTCGGCGAGGATGAAGCGAACCCAGGGGTCCTTCTCCGAAAGCATCCAATCCACGACGGCGGCGACGGTGGCAGGGTTTTCTTCGTAGCTCGAGTGGGCGACGGCCTCCGCGGCCTTCAGTCTTGTCGCAATGGACACGCTCCCGGACGCTTCCATCGCCTCGACGAATGTCTCATCGGGCTCCATGGGCTCAACGTCGTCATCGCTTTCCTGCAGCCCGGCGTACGGCTGGCTCGACAAGGCAATCCAGAAACACAGGCCCAACGCTCCGAAACGCATGATCGAGCTCCCGGAAGGTGCCGTCATCAGGTTGGACACGCGATGGGGCAATCGGTTCAGAGCAGCGTTCAGGCGCAGACAAAAAGACCCCGGGGGCCGGGGGGGGCCCGCCGGGGTCCATGTCCGCGGGGCGTCTTTGCAGCCGCTGGGGCCGCGGATCAATCCATCTGGCGTCTCAGGAACGTCGGGACGTCCAGGTCATCCTTCAGGTTGGTGAAGTTGGGGCCGTAGCCTCCCTCCTCCGTGCCGCTGAAGGCGACCGGCCGTGTCTGCCCCTTGCGCAGGAACGGGGTGTCGGGCCTGGCCGCCGCGGGTGGCGCCTCCGGATCCAGCCTCGAGGACACCGCCTGCCGGCGCGTGGTGGTCGCGCGCGCGTGCTCCTCGCGCGCGGCGCGCGACGAGTCGCGGAAGCCGGTGGCGATCACGGTCACCTTGAGGGCGTCGCCCATCTTCTCGTCGATCACCGTGCCGAAGATGATGTTGGCCTCGTCGTGCGCGGCCTCGTGCACCAGGTTCGACGCCTCGGCCACCTCGAACAGCGTCATGGAGGGGCCGCCGGTGATGTTGATGAGCACGCCGCGGGCGCCGTCGATCGTGGCGTCCTCCAGCAGCGGCGAGGAGATCGCCCGCTGGGCCGCCTCGGTGGCGCGGCGCTCGCCGGTGGCGATGCCGGTCCCCATGAGGGCCATCCCCATGCCGCTCATGATCGTCTTGACGTCGGCGAAGTCGAGGTTGATCTCGCCGGGGATGGTGATCAGGTCCGAGATCCCCTGCACCGCCTGGCGCAGCACGTCGTCCGCGATGAGGAACGCCGCCTGCAGCGAGGTGTTGCGGTCCACCGTGGACAGCAGCCGCTCGTTGGGGATGCAGATCACCGTGTCCACGCACTCGCGCAGCTCGCGCAGCCCCATCTCGGCCTGCTCGCGCCGCTTGCGCCCCTCGAACGAGAAGGGCTTGGTGACGACCGCCACCACCAGGGCGCCCAGCTCCGACGCCAGGTTCGCCACGATGGGGGTCGCCCCCGTGCCGGTGCCACCGCCCAGGCCGGTGGTGATGAAGACCATGTCGGCCCCGTGCAGCGCTTCGAGCAGCTTCTCGGTGTCCTCCAGGGCCGCCTGCCGCCCGACCTCGGGGTTGGATCCCGCGCCCAGCCCCTTGGTCAGCTTGCTGCCGATCTGCAGCCGCACCGGCGCCTTGGCGCTCTTGAGCGCCTGGCAGTCGGTGTTGGCCACCATGAAGTCCACGCCGGTCATCTTGGCCATGATCATGCGGTTCACGGCGTTGGAGCCGCCGCCGCCCACGCCGATGACCTTGATGCGCGCGCCCAGAACCGGCTCGTCTTCGAAGCTGAGCTTGACCTTTCCCTTCGCGTCCTGCCCATCATCCATTCTGATCATCACATCCCCCGGGTTACCATTTGACGCCCCTGACTAGAAAAGCTCGCTGAACCACGACTTCACTCTCACAGCCGTCTTCCACGGGATGAAGCCCGGCATGTACGTCTTCTGTGCCTGGGCCGGCGAGGCGGCTCCGTACATCACCAGCCCCACCGCGGTCGAGAAGATGGGGCTGCTCACCCCGTCCACCAGCCCGCCGACCCCCGTCGGCGCGCCGCGGCGCACCGGGAGGTCGAAGATCTGCTCGGCGATCTCGGGCACCCCCTCCAGGATCGCCCCGCCTCCGGTCACCACGAGCCCCGAAGTCAGGCTGTCCTCGTAGCCCGCCCGCTCGATCTCCTCCTGCAGCAGGTTGAAGATCTCCTCCGTGCGGGGCTGCAGCACCTCGCAGAGGATGTGGCGCGACAGCACCCGCGGCTTGCGACCGCCCACGCTGGGCACCTCGATGGTCTGGTCGTCGTCCACCAGGCTGGCCAGGGCGCAGCCGAACTTCACCTTGATGCGCTCGGCCTCGGGGACCGGCGTGCGCAGCCCGACTGCGATGTCGTTGGTGAAGTGATCGCCTCCGGTGGGGAGCACCGCCGTGTGGCAGATGGCGCCGTGGATGAACAGCGCCAGGTCGGTGGTGCCGCCGCCGATGTCCACCAGGGCGACGCCCAGCTCCTTCTCGTCGTGCGTGAGCGCCGTCTCGGACGCGGCAAGCTGCTCGAGCACCATCTCCACCACCTCGATGCCGGCGCGGTTCACGCAGTTGGTGATGTTGCTGAGCGAGGAGATGGCCCCGGTGACCAGATGCACGTTGGCCTCCAGGCGCGAGCCGGTCATGCCCACCGGATCCCGGATGCCGTCCTGGTCGTCCAGGATGAAGTCACGCGGCACCGCGTGGAAGATGGTGCGGTCGGCGGGCAGCTGGACCGCGCGCGCCGACTCGATCACGCGCTCGACATCCTCGGCGTTCACCTCCCGCTCGCGCCCCGCGATAGAGATGACGCCGCGGCTGTTGAACCCCTTGATGTGCCCCCCCGCCACGCCCACGAAGGCCCGCTCCACGCTCACGCCGGCCATCAGCTCGGCCTCCTCCACGGCCGACTTGAGGGCGTCCACGGTCTGATCCACGTTGACGACGACGCCTTTGCGCAACCCGCGGGAGGCCGAGCGCCCGATCCCGATCACGTCGAGCCCCCCGCTGTCTTTCTTTTCGGCGATGACACAGCAGATCTTCGTGGTCCCGATGTCCAGCCCGACCACGAACCGGTCGTTCTTACGACCCATCACTCTCCTCCGTTCCTGGTCCTATGTTGCGCAGCGGGCATGACCGCGATGCGGTCGCGCCAGCGCAGATCCACGTACTCGATGGCTTCCTCACCGTCCCCTCCGATCTCGTCGCGCAGGGCGAGATACCCCGGCAGGTTCAGCAGCGGCTCGTCGGCGGACAGCCTCACGTCGTGCTCCGTCCCCTCGAGCCTCAGCACCACCTCGTGCTCGCGCGCGACGTCGATCTCCGAGATCTCCTTCCAGAGCGACGGCGCTTTCGCCGCCAGCTCGGCCGACACCCGCGCGCCGTCGGCCAGGGCGTGCCGCAGGCGCTCCTCGCCACCCTCCGCGCGCAACCCGTCGAGCCCCTTCACCAGCGGAAAGTCGTACCGCGCATAGCGGGGGCCGTAGCGATCGATGGGAAGGCCGCGCTCGTCCAGCAGCCAGACCACGCCGTCCAGCAGCGCCAGGCCTCCGGCGGTGCGCTCCCCCACCGTGATGATCAGCGAGGAGGGGAGCTTTCTCTCGATGCGCACCCCGCCCCCCGCGCCCACCCAGGGGTGGCGGCGCACCCGCTTCTCCACTTCGGGCAGCGCGATGGTGAGGAGGTTGCGCCCCGACCACTCGGCCACCAGCTCGCGCACCTCGTCTTCGCGCGCTTCCCGCGTGCCGCGCACCACGACGTTCTCCAGCCGGAAGTGACCCGGGCCAAGCGACCAGCGCACCGCGGCGCCGCCGGCCGCCACCAGGGCGGCCAGCCCGGCCGCCAAGGCCACCGACATCACCACCCAGCGCGCGGCGGTGCGGCGCCGTCGGCGCGCGCGCACCTTGCGGTTCCCTTCCCGGCGCAGATAGCGCAGGTCGGGCCTCGCGGCAGGCCGCGGCGAGGGGCGCAGGCTCATCGGATCACGTCCACAGAATCACTTCCTCCTGGAGCTGGACTCCGGACCGGGCCCGGACTTCGCGCTTGATCAGATCCAGCAGCGCCAGCACGTCCTCGGCCGTCGCATCCCCGCGATTGACGATGAAGTTGCCGTGCACGGTGGACACCGACGCCCCGCCCACGCTCGTCCCCTTCAGGCCCAGCGAGTCGATCAGCCGCCCCGCCGAATCGCCCGGCGGGTTCCTGAAGACGCATCCCGCCGACCGCTCTCCGGGAGGCTGCGACGACAGGCGTCTCGTGGAGATCTCCTTGAGCCGCTCGCGAAGCGCATCGGGATCCCCCGGCGTCAGCTCGAACACCACCTCCACGATCACCTCGCCGCCACGGAAGGGGGACATCCGGTACGAGAAGTCCGATGGCCCCACCGCGCGGCGCCGCAACGTGCCGTCGGGCTCCACGCAGGCGACCTCGCGCACCACGTCGGACATCTGCCCCCCGTACGAGCCCGCGTTCATGTACACCGTCCCCCCGACCGTGCCGGGGATCCCTTCCGCGAACTCCAGCCCGCCCAGGCCCCTGTCCACGCACTGCCGCACCAGCTTCTTCACCACCAGCCCGCACCCGGCGGCGACCCGGTTCCCCTCCACGCGGGGCCCGTGCTTGATGCCGCGCGTCAGCACGATCGGATCGAAGAAGGGGCCCGGGCCCGCGATCAGGTTGGCGCCGCCGCCCACCACGCGCGGCGAGACACCCGCCGCCCGCAGCTCGCGCAACACGCGCTGCAGGGACTCGATGGTGCCGGGCCGCAGCAGCCAGGCCACCGGACCTCCCACGCCGATGGTGGTGAACTCCGCCATCGAGCGCCCCGTGTCCACCGGCACGCCGCAGCGCGCCGCGATGACATCCACGGTTTCCGGCGGGCTCATTCAAGCCGCCTCCTTCAGATATCGCTCGCCCACCTTCCAGACGTCCCCGGCGCCCAGCGTGATCAGCATGTCGCCCGGCTGCAGCGCCTTCCGCGCCAGGCGCCCCGCTTCGTCCAGGTCCTTCGCGTACAGGGTCTGGCGGTGCCCGTGCAGCGTGACCGCCTCGGCCAGCGTCTCCCCCGTCACGCCGGGGATGGGCTCCTCTCCCGCGCGATAGATCTCGGTGACGATCAGCACGTCCGCCTGGTAGAACGAGCGCGAGAAGTCCTCCATGAGCGCGGCCACGCGCGTGTACCGGTGCGGCTGGAAGACGACCACCGTGCGGCGCTTCCATCCTTCCTTCGCGGCCGACAGCGTGGCGCGGATCTCCGTGGGATGGTGGCCGTAGTCGTCCACCACCATGATGTTGCCCACCTCTCCCTTGAGCTGGAAGCGCCGGTCGGCCCCCGAGAACTGGGCGAGGTGGTGCGCGATGTCGGAGAACTTCAGATCGAACTCCAGCCCCACGCCGATGGCGGCCAGCGCGTTGTGCACGCTGTGGCGCCCCGGCACTTTGAGCCGCACGTCTCCCAGCCAGCGGCCCCGCGCGGTCACTTCGAAGCGCGTGTCGAACCCCTTCAGCTCGACGTTGGTGGCCACCAGGTCCGCCTGGCTGGCCAGGCCGTATGTGAGGAGGGTGCGCGACAGGCGCGGGATGATGGCCTGGATCTGGGGATCGTCCAGGCAGACCACCCCCACCCCGTAGAAGGGGACCTTGTTGAGGAACCCGGCGAACGCGTCCACCAGGGCTTCCATGCTGCCGTAATGGTTGAGGTGCTCGGCGTCGATGTTGGTGACCACGGCGATGGTGGGAGCCAGGCCGAGGAACGACCCGTCGCTCTCGTCGGCCTCCGCCACCATGAGATCGCCGCTCCCCAGCTTCGCGCCGCTTCCCAGGATGTTGAGGCGGCCGCCGATCACGATGGTGGGATCGAGCCCGCCGCCCGACAGCACCTGGGCCACCATGGCGGTGGTGGAGGTCTTGCCGTGCGAGCCGGCGATGGCCACCCCGTACTTCATGCGCATCAGCTCGCCCAGCATCTCCGCGCGCGGAATGACCGGCACTTTGCGGTGGCGCGCCTCGACGACCTCGGGGTTGTTGGAGGAGACGGCCGAGGAGATCACCACCACGTCGGCCCCCTCGATGTGGGCGGCCTCGTGGCCGCTGAACACGCGTGCCCCAAGGCTCGCCAGCCGCTCGGTGACGGGCGTGCGCGCCAGGTCGGACCCCGACACGGTGAAGCTGAGATTGAGCAGCACCTCGGCGATGCCGCTCATGCCCGATCCGCCAATGCCGACGAAGTGGATGTGCTGCGCCTTGCGGAACAGCGGGTTGCGCGGCGGGCTCATGCGGCCCTCCCGCGCGGCTCTTTCACCATCAGCGCCACGCACAGGTCGGCCAGCCTCGACGCCGCGTCCAGGCGCGCCGCCGCGCGGCCGGCCTGCCCCATGCGCGCCAGGCGCGCGGGGTCGTCCAGCAGCGACGTCACCGCCGTCGCGAGCGCGGGGCCATCCAGCTGCGACTCGGTGACCACCACCGCGGCACCGGTGGCCTCCAGCCGGCGCGCGTTGAAGGTCTGGTGATCGTGGGCCGCTCCGGCGAAGGGGACCAGCACCGCCGGCCGCCCGGCCGCCATCAGCTCGGCCACGGTGGTGGCCCCGCTGCGGCAGACGACCAGGTCAGCACGCCCGAAGGCGCCGGCCATGTCGCGGATGAACGGCCGCACGTCCGCGCCCTGTTCCGTGAAGCCCGCCTGCCTGTAGGCCTGCGTCACCTCGGCCAGCGCCGCTTCTCCCGTCTGATGCGTGATGGTGAGGCGCCCGCGCAGGGCCGCCAGCCCCGGCAGCGACGCCGTCATGGCCCGGTTCAGCGCGCGCGAGCCCTGGCTGCCGCCGAACACCAGCATGTGCCGCGGGGAGTCTGGAGCGCTCTCGCGCGCCGGGATCTGCCCGAACGCCCGCCGCACGGGGTTCCCCGTCACCACACCCCGCCCTCCCAGCCTGGCGATCGTCTCGGGAAAGCTCACCGCCACCTTCGTGACGAACGGAGCGAGCCAGCGGTTGGTCAGGCCGGGGATGTCGTTCTGCTCGTGGATCAAGGTCGGCGTGCGGCGCATCACCGCCGCCGCCAGCACCGGGCCGGAGGCGTACCCGCCCACTCCCACCACCAGAGCGGGGCGGGTGGACCCCAGGATCGACAGGCTTTGCAGGAGCGAAAACGGCACCAGTCCCATTCCTTTCATCCTCGGCCACAGACCCTTCGCCGAGATGCCGGCCGACCGGATGGTCAGCAGCCGGAACCCCTCGGCCGGCACGATCTTCGATTCCAGCCCGCGCGCGGTTCCCACGAACAGCACCTCGCAGCCCGGCGTTCTCTCCATCAGCTCCCGGGCGATCGCGAGCCCCGGAAAGATGTGCCCTCCCGTTCCTCCTCCAGCCACCAGCACCGTGGGCATGTCAGCGCGAGTACTGGCTGACGTTCAGCAGGATCCCCGAGGCCGCCAGCCCGGCGACCAGCGACGAGCCTCCATAAGAGATGAAGGGGAGCGGCAGTCCCTTGGCCGGCAGCATCCCCAGCGCGACCCCGATGTTGATCATCGCCTGCGCCACGAGGAAGATCGTCGTCCCCGCGGCCAGGTAGCACCCGAACATGTCCGGAGCGCGCGCCGCCGCGCGCAGCCCCCGCCACATCAGCACCAGAAAGGCCCCCGCCACCGCGACGGTCCCGATGAGGCCCAGCTCCTCGCCGATCACGGCGTACACGAAGTCGGTGTACGGGTAGGGCAGGAAGAACAGCTTCTGCCGCCCCTCGCCCAGGCCGCGCCCCGTTTCGCCTCCGGCTCCCACCGAGATGACCGACTGGCGCACGTGGTAGCCGGCCCCCTGCGGATCGGCGTCGGGGTCCAGGAACGCGGTCACCCGGCGCATCTGGTATCCCTTCATGGGGACCAGCACGAGCAGGGCCACCAGCCCAAGCACGGACACTGCGGCCAGGTAGCGCAGGCGCACGCCGCTGATGAACAGCATGGAGGCGGCCAGGATCGACAGCGCCACCGCGGTCCCGAGATCGGGCTGCAGCAGCACCAGGAATACGAAGAAGCCCGAGAGCACGAGGCAGGGGATGAGGGTCTTCTGCGACTGGATCTCCTCGCGATCGCGCTGCAGGCGCCAGGCCAGGAACAGGATGAGCGCAAGCTTGGCCAGTTCCGAGGGCTGAAGCGAGAGCGGTCCCAGCTTGAGCCACCGGTGCGTGCCGTTGATGGCCGGGCTGGCCAGCGAACCTACCAGAAGCAGGGCGGTCAGCCCGTACAGGGTGTACACGACCGGGCCGCTGGCCAGGGCGCGGTAGTTGGCGCGCATCAGCACCACCATCACCCCCAGCCCCACCGCCAGCGCGATCGACTGGCGCACCAGGAAGTGATACGGGCTGCCGTACTGCTCGGCGGCCAGAACGGCCGACGCCGAGTACACCATCACCAGCCCGAGGACGCACAGCATCATGATGGTGATGAACAGCACCCGATCGAACGCCAGCTTGCGGGGCATCAGGCGACCTCCCCGTTGAGGCGCCGTTGGTTGGATTTCCCGGGCGTGAGCTCGTGCACCAGCCGCCTGAAGTCCTCGCCGCGCTGGGCGAAGCCGGTGTAGGCGTCGAACGAGGCGCAGGCCGGGGCCAGCAGCACGACGTCGCCCGGGCGCGCGCAGCCCGCCGCGGCCGACACCGCGTCGGCCAGGGAGCCGGTCTTCACCAGGCTCATCACCGCGCCGTCGAGCCGGGCGGCGATGTCCGGGCCGGCCTTGCCGAAGGTGATCAGCGCCCTCACGCCGCCGGGGAGCGCGGCCAGCGGCTCGCGCAGATCCTCGAATGCGCCTCCCTTGTCGTACCCACCCAGCAGCAGCACCAGAGGCTCGTTGAAAGCCTGCAGCGCGCGCATCGTGGCTCCCACGTTGGTGGCCTTGGAGTCGTTGTACCAGCTGACTCCACCCAGGGTGGCCACCAGCTCCAGCCGGTGCGGCAGCCCGCGGAACTCGCGCACCGCGCGCGCGGCCGCATCCAGGGGGGCTCCGCAGAAGCGCGCCGCGGCCGCCGAGGCCAGGACGTTCTCCAGGTTGTGCCGCCCGCGCAGCGGCACCTCCGCCGCGGGCATCAGCACGTCGTCGCGTCCGTCGTGGCGCAGGATCAGCTTCCTGTCCCGCAGCACCGCGCCTTCGTTGAGGTCCTGGGTGAGACTGAAGGGGAACACGCGCGCCGTCAGCTTTCCGGCCATCCGGCGCGTGAAGGGATCGTCCCAGTTCACGACGGCCGCGTCGCCGTCCCGCTGGTTCATGAAGATCCGCTCCTTGGCGGCGTAGTATTCGTCGCTGCTGGCGTAGCGGTCCTGATGATCGGGGCTGAGGTTCAGCAGCACCGCCACTCTCGGAGCGAGCGTCACGATCCCCTCGAGCTGGAAGGACGACAGCTCGACCACGTAGTGCATCCGCTCGGCGGCCCTGTCGTCGAGCGCCTCATCGGCCTCCACGACTTCCAGGAGGGGCGTGCCGATGTTGCCGCACACGCGCGTGGGAAAGCCGGCGGCCTTCAGCATCCGCCCGGTCAACTCGGTGACCGTGCTCTTGCCGTTGCTCCCGGTGATCCCCACCATCACGCCGCGCAGCGCCCGCGCCGCAAGCTCCACCTCGGCCAGAACCGGCACCCCCGCGGCCTTCGCGCCGGCGAGCGCCGGAGCCGTGGGAGGGACGCCGGGGGAGGCGATCACGGCCTCGCATCCTGCGAAGAGAGAGGCGTCCTGCGCCGCCTCGGCCAGCCTCAGCGTCACGCCCAGAGACTCCATTGCGGCGGGGGCCGGCCCCAGCGCGTCGCGGCTCTTGCCGTCGGCGGCCGTCACCTGCGCGCCGTGGCGCGCCAGGTAGCCTGCCGCCGCCACGCCCGACACCCCCAGCCCCATCACCCCCACCCGCCTCCATGGAATGTTCATGGCCGCCTCACCGGAGCTTCAGTGTGCTGAGCGACATCAGCGCGAAGAGGATCGCCAGGATCCAGAACCGGATGATCACCTTGGGCTCCGGCCATCCCTTCAGCTCGAAGTGATGGTGCAGAGGCGCCATGCGGAAGACCCGCTTGCCGGTGAGCCGGAAGGAGGCCACCTGCACGATGACCGACATCGCCTCGATCACGAACAGCCCGCCCACCAGGACGAGCAGCAGCTCCTGTTTGATCAGCACCGCGACGGTGCCGATGGCCCCGCCCAGCGCCATGGAGCCCACGTCTCCCATGAAGACCTCGGCGGGGTTGCAGTTGTACCAGAGGAACCCCAGGCTGGCCCCCACCATGGCGCCGCAGAACACGGTCAGCTCTCCCGTCCCCTTGACGTTGAGCAGGCCCAGGTAGCTGGCAGCCACCGCATTCCCAACGACGTACACGAGCAGCGCGAAGGTGGCCGCGGCCACCATCACCGCGCCGATGGCCAGCCCGTCCAGCCCATCGGTGAGGTTGACCGCGTTGGCCGCGCCCACGATCACCACCACGATGAACACCACGTAGAACCAGCCCAGGTCGGGGGTCCACTGCTTGAGGAACGGAAGCGAGAGCCGGGTGGTGAAGGCGCCGAAGGTGGCCATCCAGACGAGATACGTTCCGATGGCGCCGGCCACCACGACCTGAAGCCCCAGCTTGGCGCGGGCCGACAGCCCCAGGTTGCGCTTGCGTGTCACCTTGCGGTAGTCGTCGTAGAACCCGATGAGGCCGAAGGCCACCATGGCGATCATGGCCACCCACACGAAGACGTTGCGAAGGTCGGCCCACAGCAGCGTGGGGATGATCACTGACACGATGATGAGGATCCCGCCCATGGTCGGGGTCCCCTTCTTGGAGTAGTGCGACTGCGGCCCCTCCTCGCGGATGTGCTGGCCCACCTGCATCTCGCGCAGCCTCGCGATAAGGAACCGCCCCAGCCCCAGCGAGAGCACGAGCGCCGTGACGGCCGCCAGCGCGGACCGGAAGGTGATGTAGCGGAACACGTTGAAGGCGCCGATGGAGTCGCGCAGCGGGTACAGGAGCCAGTACAGCATGCGCCGTCACCCCTCTCCGAAGCGCGCCCTCAGGCGCTCCACGACCGCCTCGAGCCCCACGCCGCGTGAGCCCTTCACCAGGAAGATGTCCCCGTCGCGCGCGGCGTCGGCCACCCACGCGGCCGCCTCGGCGGCGGTCCCGAAGTGCCGCGCCTCGGCGTCCGGCACTTCCTCCAGCGCGGCCGCCGACAGCTGCCCCACGCCCACCACCAGCTCGGCGCCGCAGGCGGCGATGGCGCGGCCGATCTCGCGGTGCGCGACGATCTCGCCCTCGCCCAGCTCGAGCATGTCGCCGAACACCACCGCCCTGCGCCCCCCGGCGGGAGGCTCGGCTCGTGTCAGCACGTCCAGCGCGAAGCGCATGGCCGCCGGATTGGAGTTGTACGAGTCGTCCACCACGCGCACGTTGCCGCCCAGCCTCAGCACGCGCCCGCGCATCCCCAGCGGCTGCAGATCGGCCAGGCGCGCGGCCATGGCCTCCAGATCGATCCCCAGCATGAAGCCGGCGCTCAACGCCGCCAGGGCGTTGTACACATGGTGGACGCCGGCGAACTGCAGGCGCACG
The DNA here is from genome assembly GCA_050747525.1 of Candidatus Polarisedimenticolia bacterium. Taxonomy (GTDB): domain Bacteria; phylum Acidobacteriota; class Polarisedimenticolia; order JACPZX01; family DASXTC01; genus JBOGOC01. Next base: position 62,334 of record JBOGOC010000025.1, read on the forward strand.
CTCACCCGGGTGGATCCGCCGTTGTGCTGATGGCGCGCCACGAAATGGCAGCCGTCCAGGCCGTCCATCTGGTATTCCGAGGCGGTCAGGTCGGCCGGCCGATCGATTCCAAATGTGAAGCCGTAGCCGCGGAAGCGCCCCATGATGCGGCGGCACCTCTCGTCGTCGTTGTTGAAGATCCCGGTGGCGTTGTCGCGCATGCCCGCGAACAGCTCTCCCTTCGCCTCGGCCACGTCGTCCAGCGACGCGAAGTGCGCCAGGTGCACCCCCGAGACGTTGGTCAGCACGCCGATGTCGGGATCGGTGATGGCCGCCAGCCGCGTCAGCTCGCCCGGGTAGCTCATCCCCATCTCCAGCACCGAGACCTGGTGTTGCGGCGTGAGCTGCAGCAAGGAGAGAGGGCAGCCGAACAGGTTGTTGAGGTTGCCGCGCGACGCGTGCACCCGGAAGGCGGCCTCCATCGCCTGGCGGGTCATCTCCTTGGTGGTGGTCTTGCCGGCCGATCCGGTGATCCCCACGATGCGGGCCGGCAGGCTGCGGCGCCATGCGGCCGCGAGGTCCTGAAGCGCGGTCAGCGTGTCCTGCACGATGATGGCGGGGGCGGGCCCGTCGGGGAGCACCTCCGCGCGCGACACCACCACGGCGCTTGCGCCGTGTCCGAGAGCCTCGGGCACGAAGCGGTGGCCGTCCTGGCGGGGACCCACGATGGCGAAGAACAGGTCTCCCTTCGCCAGCGTGCGCGTGTCGATGGAGTAGCCGCCCGGCACGATGTCGCCGGATCCGCGCAGGACCCCGCCGGTCACCTTGGCGATGGTGGCCAGATCACGCTCCATGGGAGGAGCCCTCCATGCGGCGCCGCAGCGCCTCGCGCGCCAGCTCGCGATCGTCGAACGGGATCACCCGGCTCCCCAGGATCTGGGTCGTCTCGTGCCCCTTGCCGGCGATCACCACCGTATCGCCCGGGCGCGCCTCCGCGATGGCGGCGTGGATCGCGCGCGAGCGATCCACGTCGGCCTCCAGGCGCAGGCCGGGTCGCCGCTCGGCCTGGGGGACCGCGTCGGCGCCCGCCAGGATCTCGTCCACGATCGCCTGGGGCGGCTCGGTGCGTGGGTTGTCGGAGGTGACGTGGACCACGTCGGCCAGGCGCGCGGCGTGCGCCCCCATCAGGGGACGCTTGGTGCGGTCGCGATCGCCGCCGCAGCCGAACACCAGGATGACGCGCCCCGCGGTGATGGGGCGCACCGTCTCGAGCAGCCCGCGCAGGGCATCGTCGGTGTGCGCGTAGTCCACGTACACCTCGAAGCCGGGCCCCGCCTGGTCCGCCGTGCCGGCCACCACGCGTTCCATGCGCCCGTCCACCCCCTGCACCGCCGCCACGCCGCGGGTCACGGCATCCCAGCCGATCCCCAGCGCCCTCGCCGCGGCGGCCGCGGCCATGACGTTGCTGGCGTTGGGCCGGCCCGCCAGCGGAGTGTCCAGCACGAAAGAAGCGCCCGCCTCGCGCAGATCGAGGCGGCTGCCGCGCGGCCCGGTCTTCAGGGAAGCCAGACGCACCGACGCGTCGGACGCCTCGCCCCACGACACCACCTTCGGCCCACCGGCGCGGGCGGACAGCCGCTGCATCAGGCGGCGGCCGTACGGATCGTCGGCGTTGATCGCCGCCGCCGCGCCGGCCTCCAGACCGTCGAGCAGTCTCTGCTTGACCTCGAAGTAGCTCTCCATGTCCTTGTGGTAGTCGAGGTGATCCCGCGTCAGGTTCGTGAACACAGCCACGTCGAATCCGATCCCGTGCACGCGCCCCAGATCCAGGGCATGCGACGACACTTCCATCACGCATGCGCCGCATCCCGTGTCGCGCATGCGCGCCAGCAGGGCATGCAGGTCGGACGCTTCCGGGGTCGTGCGCTCGGCCGGCACGAACGACCCGTCTCCCATCCGATGGCCCACCGTCCCCAGGAGCCCGGTGTGGACCCCCGCAGCCTCCAGCACCGCCGCGATCAGCCGGCAGGTGGTGGTCTTGCCGTTGGTCCCGGTCACGCCCACCATCGTGAGCGCCTCGTCGGGGCTCCCGTGGAGGCGGCGGCTCAGGACCGCCAGGGCGATGCGGTCGTCATCCACCTCGACCACCCGGTCCCAGCCGCCCATCTGCACGGCCGTGGCGCGGCCCGCGGCCACCACCAGCACGGCGGCTCCGCGTGCCAGAGCGTCGGGCGCGAAGCGCAGGCCGTCGTCTTTCAGCCCGCGCAGCGCCGCGAAAACCGCACCGGGGCCGGCCTTGCGGGAGTCGTGCGTCACCAGGGTGACGTCCGGCTCCGCTCCCGAGGCCGGGCCGCGCAGCCACCGATGCGGCACTCCGGCCAGCAGATCGGAGAGCCGCATCTCAGCGCATCGAGCGGCGCGCGGGCGCCACTGGCGCGGCCGCCGCCCGATCCTCCACCGCGTCCAGGGCGCTTCCATCCTCCGCGGCGACGTCCGGATCGGGCACGGGAAGCCGCCAGCCGGGGCGCAGCCTCACTTCGTCGCCGCCGCGGACGATGGCGCCGGCGGGAGGATCCTGCTCCACCACCACACCATCCCCCGCGGGCAGTCCGTCCGCATCCGCCTCCACGCGCGCCAGCAGTCCCATGCCGCTCAGATGCACGATCGCTCGCCGTAGTGCGTGACCGCGCAGGTCGGGCACCATCACCTCGCCCGACGCGCCGCGCGCCGACGCCGGCAGCGGCCTGGCCACGGGGATCAGGTCCTCCGGATCGACGCCGCTCGTTTCTTGACGCCCCCCCGCGCGGACGAGGCGGCGCTCGCGCGCCAGCTCGCGCTCGTGCGCGCGGCGCTCCCTCTCGCGTTCCGCGGTGCGCTCCTTCTCGTCCAGGGGAACGGGATGCTCCCAGCGCTTGGCGTGCGCGTGCGCCACCAGCGTCGGCTCGTCATCCTCGACCCATCCGCGTCCCGGCTCCGTGGGCACCCCCAGGTACCGCAAGGCCGGCAGGGCGATGCGACGGAAGACGGGGGCCGCGATGTCGCCGCCGTGGTACAGGGCGCCGCGCGGCTCGTCGAGCATCACCAGGATGGTCAGGGCCGGGCGGCTGGAAGGGACGAACCCCACGAAGGAGGCGATGAAGTTGTTGCCGCGGTACGTCCCGTCGGGCCCGATCTTCTGCGCCGTGCCGGTCTTGCCCGCCACGCTGTAGCCGGGCATGCGCGCGGCCTTGGCCGTCCCCTTGTCCACCACCGCGATCATCATCTGCTTCAGCGCCGCGGCGGTCTTCTCCTCGATGACGCGGCGCGACGGACGCAGCGCGGTCTTCGAGAGCAGCTCCCCCTCGGCGTCCAGCTCCCTCAGCATCAGCCGGGGAGGGCGCAGCTCGCCTCCGTTGGCGACGGCCGACACGGCCGTGGCGAGCTGGAGCGGCGTGACGCTCAGCTCCTGGCCGAACGACATCGTGGCCTTGGAGATGCCCGACCAGTCCTGCACCCTCCGCACCAGCCCACGCCCTTCGGCGGGCAGCTCGATGCCGGTCTTCGCCCCGAACCCGAAGCGGCGGATGGTGTCGAAGAAGTCGGCGTCGGGCACGCGCAGGCCGATCTTGATGGCCCCCACGTTGCTCGACTCCTGCAGCACCTCCGTGGTGGTCAGGGTGCCGAACGACTTGTGATCGCGCAGCGTGACCCCGCTCACCCGGATGGATCCATTCTGGCAGTCGAACCAGTCGCCAGGGCGCAGCAGCCCCTTCTCCATGGCCGCGGCCATGGTGATGATCTTGAAGGTGGAACCGGGCTCGTAGGCGTCGATCACCGCGCGGTTGCGGCGGCTGTCTCCTTCGGAGTCGCCGGGGTGATTGGGATTGAACGTGGGGTGGTTGGCGATGGCCAGCACGTCTCCCGTGGACGGCTCCATCACCACCACGCTTCCCGACGCCGATCCGGTCGACTCCATCGCGGCGGCCAGCTCGCGCTCGGCGATGTGCTGGATGGTCTCGTCGATCGACAACACCACGCTGTGACCGGGCACCGGCTCGCGGCGCACGGCCTTGAGGAAGGTCTGCCCGCGCGCGTCTCCCATCATGTACAAGCGCCCTTCGCGGCCACGGATCCTGCCGTCGAGGGCCAGCTCCATCCCTTCCACGCCGTCGTTGTCCGCCCCCGCCCACCCCAGGACATGGGCGGCCAGGGTCCCGTTGGGGTAGAAGCGCTTGTGCTCCGGCTCGAACTGGACTCCTTTGATCGCCAGCCGCCGCACGGCGGCGCTGACATCCGGGTCCACCTTCCGCCTGAGCCTCAGATACCTCCGGCCGCGGCTGCGGCTCTCCGTGAGCCTGCCGATCAGCTCTTCGCGCTCGGAAGCGCGCGACAGCCCCAGAGCGGGCGCCAGCGCGGCGACCGCGCGAACCGGATCCTCGATGTGGGCGGGGTCCACGGCGATGGAGTCGACTTCGACGCTGACCGCGAGCTCGCGGCCGGCTCGATCGTAGAGCACGCCCCGCCGCGCATCCAGCCGGACGGCCTCCTCCTGCTGGCCGGCAGCCACCCGCCGCAGCTCGCTCGCCCGCACGACCTGGAGATCTGCCAGACGCACGCCAATCAGCACGCCCCAGGCCGCCAGACCGGCGGCGAGCAGGCGCATCCGGCGGCGCACCAGCGTCCGATCAATGAAGCTCATCGCGGGGCTCCTGGCTCGGCGTGCCGGTCTCGGCCGGACGCTGCTGGGCAACCGCCGGGGGGGCCGACGGCGAAGCGGGGCGTGCCGGGATCAGGCGCTCCCGGTCCACCAGCACCACGGTGCCTCCGGGCGGCTCACGCAGCCCCATCTCCTCCACCGCCACGCGCTCCACCCGGGTGAGATCCTGAAGGGAGCTGCGCTCCAGGCGCAGGTGCCTCGCGGCTTCGGCGAGACGATCGCGGCGCGTCTTCAGCTCTTCGATCCGGTACCCGCTGCGGAACCATTCGACGTTCTGCCAGACGTACACGAGCAGCGGCAGCAGGACGACGGCCGAGAGGAGCACGGCAAGCAGCATCTCGCGCGAGCGGCCCCGATCCAGCTCCATCACCAGCCGGGCGTTCAGGCCGGGCAGGCGCGCCGACCCCGCCGGGCCCGAACCGTCCCGGCCCCGCATCAGAGGCGCTCCGCCGCGCGGAGCTTCGCGCTGCGCGCGCGCGGATTGGCGGCCACCTCTGTCGGCGTGGGCCGGAGGGGCTTGCGGTTGAGCAGCGTGACGCGATTGGGATGTCCACAGGCACACCGGGGGAGGCTCCGGGGGCAGGAGCATTGGTGTGAGAGAGTGCGGAGGGTCGTCTTGACGGTGCGGTCTTCCAAAGAGTGGAAGGTCACGAGGACGAGCCTCCCCCGAGCCTGTAGCGCCTCGACAGAGTCGAGGACGAACCGATCAAGGCCTTCGAGTTCGTTGTTCACGGCGATGCGCAGGGCCTGGAACACCCGTGTGGCCGGGTGCAGGCGCGCGCCGCGCCGCGGGTTGACGCTCTCCACCAGCGCCGCCAGCTCTCCGGTGGTGCTGATAGGACGGTGAAGCCGGCGGTCGCGGATGGCGCGCGCGATGCGACGCGCGTGCCGCTCCTCGCCGAAGTTGTAGAAGATGCGGGCCAGCTCGTCCTCGCCGGCCTCCGCCAGCAGGAGGGCGGCGGTGATCCCCCTGGAGCGGTCCATGCGCATGTCGAGAGGCTCGTCCTTCTGGAAGGAGAAGCCTCGGCCCGCCGCTTCGAGCTGGTACGATGAGAATCCCAGGTCGGCCACGATCCCCGACACGCTCCCTGACGGCGCCACGCCCAGGCGCTCGAGGATCGCAGGAAGGTTCCTGTAATCGTCGTGCACGAAGGTGACGCGGCCGCCGAACCGCTCGAGGCGGCGCCGCGCCAGCGCGAGGGACTCATCGTCGCGGTCGATGCCGATGAGCCGGGCATCCTGGCGCGCGGAGAGAAGCTGCTCGGCGTGCCCGCCCATCCCCAGGGTGGCGTCCACGAACAGCGGGCCCGGGGCCGGCTCCAGCAGGCGCACGACCTCGTCCGGCATCACAGGCTGATGAGCGCCGGCAGCCTCGGAGGCAGACCTGCCGGGGGAGTCCGGATCCTCGGGTTGCCTCGCGGGTCCCGCGTCCCGATCCCCGTCTCCCCCGGCCAGACCAAGCAGCGCCAGACGGCGCGCCATGATGGATACCGATGTCGTCGCGATCATCGTGCTCAGCACGTCATATTCCCAGCGAAGCCAGGTAGTCCTCGTCCTCGGCCGTGATCGGATCCGCGACGAGGGTCTGCTGGAACCTCTCCAGGTTCCAGATCTCCAGATGGTTGCTCTGTCCCAGAATGACGACGTCATCCACGATCTGGGCGGCCTCGCGAAGCTTGGGTGGGATCACCAGGCGCCCCTGCGGGTCGCACGCGACCACCTGCCCGAAAAAGCTCGTCACGCGGCGGAACTTGGCCACCGGGGTGCGGGAGGCCGGCTGGCCGGAGAGCTTGGCCAGCACCTCTTCCCAGGCACGCCCCGGGTAGACATGGGCGCAATCGCCCCTCACGCTGGTGACGTAAAAAGGGCCGTCTCCATACCGTTCGTTGAATTCTTTGCGGAAGTTGGCCGGCAGCTTCACGCGCCCCTTCTCGTCCACTCTGACCTGAAAGCCGCCGTGCAGCATGGAGACCCCGACCGATGCGCATGGTCCTCTTCGATCCACCGCTTACCACTTCGTACCACGTGCCGCGCATACTACGGGGAGTTCCAGATTGTGTCAAGACAGAAAACGCCATCCGCACAAGAGATTACGCTGTGGACGGGGGCCAGCAGTGGGGGGTGCCGGGCGGGGCGCCCCCAGATGATGGGGACGTCTGGTAGACTGGCCACCATGCCCCTCGATCTGGACCATTTACTTCACGAGGCCGTTCGGCGCGGCGCATCGGACCTTCTGCTGGTGCCGGGCTCACCCCCGGTCGTGCGGCTTCATGGAGAGCTGGTGACGCTCGAGGGCGCGCCGCCGGTGGGCCACGACGACGTCACCGACATGCTGGCTCCCTATCTGGCGCCACCCGACGCGCAGCGCTTCCGCGACGGGGAAGCGGTCGACTACTGCTTCGAGCGCGCCTCGGTGGGCCGGTTCCGCTGCAATCTTCACCGCGTTCGTGGGGGCTCGTCCGCCTCGCTGCGCGTCCTTCCCGAATCGCCGCCGGAGTTCGCCTCGCTGGGCCTGCCGCCCCAGATCGCGCGGCTGGCCGACATGCACAAGGGGTTCGTGCTGGTCGTGGGGCCGACGGGCGCGGGAAAGACCACGACGCTGGCCTGCCTGGTGGAGATGATCAACGCGCGCCGCCCCGTCCACATCGTGACCATCGAAAATCCGGTCGAGTTCCGTCACCGTCACAAGCGCGCGGTCGTGGAGCAGATCGAGATCGGTGAGGACTCTCCGTCCTTCTCGGAAGCGCTGCGTCACGCGCTGCGCCAGGATCCCGACGTCATCCTGGTGGGAGAGATGCGCGACCTGGACACCGTGGCCATCGCGCTCACCGCCGCGGAGACCGGTCATCTGGTCTTCTCCTCTCTCCACACCAACGACACGAGCCAGGCCATCGATCGCATCATCGACGTCTTCCCCGCCCATCAGCAGAACCAGGTCCGACAGCAGCTCTCGCTGTCGCTCACCGGGGTGGTGGCCCAGCACCTGATCCCCGTGCTGAACGGCATGGGGAGGGTGCCGGCCGTCGAGGTGCTGATGGCCACCGACGCCATCCGCAACCTGATCCGCACCGGCAAGACGCATCAGATCTACTCGGCGATCTCCACCGGCAAGGCCGCGGGCATGCAGACGCTGGAGGAATCGCTCGCCTCCCTGGTGCGCCGCGGGACGATCAGCCGGGAAGAAGCCCGCCTGCGCACCGTCCATCCGGAAGAGCTGGAGGCTCTGCTGCGGTGAGCCCCCTCGAAATCTTGAAGGCCTACCAAACCTGGGCCGTGGTGGGGCTGTCGGACAAGCCGCACCGCCCGTCGCATACAGTCGCTTCGCAGCTGAAGGAACGCGGCTACCGGATCATCCCGGTCAATCCGAACCTCACCGAAGTCCTGGGCGAGACCTGCTATCCAAACCTGACGTCGATCCCGCACGCCGTGGAGGTGGTGGACATCTTCCGCCGCAGCTCGGAGGTGGGCCCCATCGTGGACGAGGCCATCGCCATCGGCGCGAAGGTCGTCTGGATGCAGCTCGGCGTGATCGACGAGGCCGCGGCGGCCAGGGCCCGGGCGGCCGGCCTGGAGGTGGTCATGGATCGCTGCCCCGCCATCGAGCTGGGGAAGATGATGTAAGATCCGGGCATGGCTTCACCCGACAAACCCCTCGAGATCCACTGCCCGTGCTGCGGGTCGCTGGTGGTGGTGGATCGCGACACCGGCGCCGTCCTGCGCTTCGAGGAAGTGCGCAAGTCTTCCGGGGCCTCGTTCCAGGAGCTGCTCAAGGAGGTCGGCGAGTCGAAGAAGAAGATCGACTCCAAGCTGCAGCAGGCCCTCAAGGAGCAGAAACAGCGCGAGTCGATCCTGGAGAAGAAGTTCCGCGAGGCGGTGAAGAAGGCCGAGGAAACCCCCGACGAGCCGCTTCCCCCCCGGCCGTTCGATCTGGACTGATCAAGGGCTCGGCACCATGAGCCCCGACCTGCTCTTCGCGCTCACCTTGCTCTCGGCGCTCGGCTGCGGGCTCATCGGAGGAGTCTTCTACGCGTTCTCCACCTTCGTCATGAAGGCTCTCGGGCGCATCGCGCCGGCCGGCGGCGTGGCCGCCATGCAGTCCATCAACATCGTGGTGATCAACCCCTGGTTCATGGGGGTGTTTCTCGGCACGGCGCTCCTCTGCCTGGTGCAGGCCGTCCAGTCTCTCTGGCGCTGGCAGGAACCGGGCGCCGGCTGCCGGCTGGCCGGGGCCCTGCTCTATCTCATGGGCACGATCCTGGTGACCACCGTATTCAACGTGCCGCGCAACGACGCTCTGGCCCGGGTCGACCCGGCTGGCGCCGAGGCCGCGGTCCTGTGGACCCGGTATCTCGTCACGTGGACCGCCTGGAACCACGTCAGGACCGCGGCTGCTCTCGCCGCCGCGGCGGCGTTCAGCGTGGCGCTCTGCCGGACCTGAGATTGCGCAGGGCCACAAGTGCTGCAAGGGCGGCTTCCTTCTGATCCTTTCCCCAGGGGGGGCCGGCGTTTTTCCCCAGCGCCGCGATCGTCTTCGCCAGCGGGCCGGCCTGCTTCACCAGCGTCTTCTCGGGGACCTCGAGCAGCTTCAGATCACACGCTTCGGCCGCCCTGGCCAGCGCCGTCTTGAACAGCATCCCCTCGGCCTTGTGCATGCGGAAATGGACGGCGCGAATCTCCTCGGTGGTCCATTCGGGCATGGGGCTGCCCATGAGCACCGCGCAGGCCACCACCTCATTGCGCCTCTCGCGCTCCCGCTTGACCGCCACGCGCATTTCCTTGAGTGCGCAGCGGTGCGCGGCCTTCACGCTGCGCTCCACCAGGTCCCGAGCCGGGCCCGGCTCCAGCTCCTCCGCCGCATGATAAGGAGCCTTGCCCGATCTCTCCTCGACCAGCTCGAGGCGGCGCCGGTCGACCAGCGCGTGCCCGCTGTCCGAGACACCGACCACGACGAGCGCCGCCCATCCGGAGTGGGCCTTCAGACCGAAGGCGACTTTCATGCGAGAGCTGCGATCACTTCCTCGACGGTGGCGGTGGCGGTTCCGAGCTTGGCCACCACCACGCCGGCGGCGGCGTTGGCGATGAAGGCCGCGTCCTGCAGCGAGGCGCCGGCTGCCAGGCAGAGCGTGAGGGCGGCCACCACGGTGTCGCCCGCCCCGGTGACGTCGTACACCTCGCGCGCTGCAGCGGGGATCGAGCGGGGGGACTCCCCTTCTTCCAGCAGCATCATCCCCTTCTCGCCGCGCGTCAGCAGCACGCCCCGGCACCCGAGCGTCGACTGGATGGCGCGCCCGGCGGAGACGAGATCGTCCTCGGAGCGGATGGTCCGCCCCGCCATGCGCGCGGCCTCCCCCTGGTTGGGCGTGATCGTGGTGATGGGCTGATACGAACGCCAGTGACCCGGCTTGGGATCGACCACCACCGGTATCCCCTGTTTCTTCGCCGCGGGGAGCACCGCCGCGAGCAGCCGGGGCGTGACCGCGCCTTTCTCGTAGTCCGACACCACGAGCGCGTCGGCGCCCTGGCAGTGCTTCAGGGCCGCCTCGATCAGATGATCGATGGCGCCGTCCTCGGGGACCTCGTCCTGCTCGCGATCGAAACGCACCACCTGCTGGTGGTGCGCCACGATGCGCGTCTTCACGGTGGTCACACGGCCCGGTGCGGCCAGGACGCCCCCGTCGTCCACTCCCATCTCGGCCAGCGTGGCGCGCAGCCTCTCGGCACGGGCGTCGTCTCCCACCAGGCCCACGGGACACGCCGACCCTCCCAGCGCACGGATGTTGGACACCACGTTGCCGGAGCCCCCCAGATGGGCGCTCTCCCGCGTGACCTTCACCACGGGGACCGGCGCCTCGGGCGAGATCCTCTCCACGGTTCCCCAGATGAACTGGTCGAGCATGAGATCGCCCAGAACGACCACCTTCCGGCCGGCGGCGGCCGAGAGGATCCTGCGGGCGGCGTCCGTCGCGATCACGGGCGCAGGGTCACACCGGGCCGGGCTCGATGGTCGCCTGGTCCACGAGCATGACGGGGATGTCGTCGCGGATGGGATAGACGCGGCGGCAGGTGCGGCACTTCAGGCCGGTGCCGTCGGGGGTGAGCTCCACGGCGGTCTTGCACACAGGACACGCGAGGATCTCGAGCAGCCTGGGGTCGACGGCCATGATGCCGCGCACGATATCACGGGGTCCCGCCTTTGCCAATCGGCCGCGCCTGCCGCATAATGACGCCTCATGAAGATCCTCATGATCCGCCTGTCAGCCATCGGGGACGTGGTGCGCACCCTGCCCGCGCTCACCTGCCTGCGCCGGGCATTCCCCGAAGCCCGCATCGACTGGGCGGTCGAGGAGCCCTCACGCCCCATCGTGGGGGACCAGCCTCATCTGGATCACACCCTGGTCTTCCCGCGCGCCCGGCTGGCGCGCGTGCTGCTGCATCCCGACGAGATCCTGCCGGCTCGGGCCGCCCTCTCGCGCTTCCTGTCCGACCTGAAGGAGGCGCGCTACGACCTGGTCATCGACTTCCAGGGGACGATAAAATCGGCCCTGCTGGCGCGAGCGACACGCGCGCCCCGCATCGTGGGGCTGGGGCCGGGCCACGCGCGCGAGATGTCGCACCTCTTCTACAGCGAGAAAGTGGCCCTCCCGCGGCGAGGGATGAGCCGCGTGGAACGGGCGCTGGCCCTGGTGGCCCACCTGGGCATCGACACCCGGGAGGCGACGTCGGACATCCCCGAGTCGGCCGACGACGCCGCCTACGTGGAGAGCTTCCTCGGCACGCTTCCCACCCCGGCGCGCGCGCCGGCCGTGATCTTCCCCGGGACGAGCCGCACACAGGAGTACAAGCGCTACCCCGCCGAGCACTTCGCGCGCGTCGCCTCGCTCATGGCGGATCGGGTCGCCTCGCCTGTGGTGGTGGCCTGGGGCCCGGGAGAGAAGCACCTGGCCGAGGACATCGTGGCCGCGGCCGGCCCGGGCCGTGCCCTCATGGCGCCGTCGCTCACGCTCGGGCAGCTCACCGCGCTCATCCGGCGCGCCCAGGTCTTCGTGGCGGGTGACACCGGGCCGATGCACATCGCCTGGACCGTGGGAACTCCGCTGGTCGCGGTCTACGGTCCCACCGATCCCGTGGTGAACCGCCCCGGAGGCCGCTTCAGCGTCGTCGCCTACGAGAAGGTCTTCTGCAGCCCGTGCCGCAACCGTGGATGCATCGCCCGCACGTGCCTCCACGGCCTGGCTCCCGAGACGGTGGCTTCCGCCGCCGTGGACGTCGTCGAGCAGGCCAGCGCGGCGGGACGCCACCGCGCGCACTCCCTGCACGTCCTTCAGCCCACGGCCGGCCTGCGGTTCGAGACGATGGGCCCCGGAACGCGGCCTCGCCCGGGGAACTGAGATACCCTGCCCGGCATGATCCCGACGTCCACCGGCGGCCCGCGCCGCATCCTGGTGCGCGCCAACAACTGGATCGGCGACGTTGTCATGATCTCTCCGTCGCTGAAAGCTCTGCGCGAGACCTACCCGGAGGCCACCATCGAAGTGGTGGCCCGTCCCCACGTGGCGGACTGCTTCGCCGCGCATCCGTGGGTAGACGGGGTGGTCCTGCACGAACCCGCCGGCCGCCATCGCGGGGCGCTAGGGCTCCTTCGCTTCGCCGCCGAGCTGCGCGCGCGTCGCTACGACATGGCGGTCCTGTTCCAGAAGGCCTTCGGGGCGGCGCTCATGGCCTGGCTGGCGCGCGTGCCCCGCCGGGTGGGACACGCTACCGATCGGCGCGCCGCGCTGCTCACCGATGCCATCGCCCCTTCACCCGGCGTCGACCAGCTGCATCACGTGGAGTACTTCTTCCAGGTGGCCCGCGCCGCGGGGTGCCCGCCCGGAGACCTGCCGCGCCGCGTCTACTTCCACCCGGGAGAGGATGGCCGCGCCTTCGCCGGGAGCTTCCTGAGCGATCACCGGGCCTCGCGCTTCCCGTTCCTGGCGGCCTTCGCCACGGGGGCCTCGAAAGCCCCCCGCGCCTGGCACGCGGAGCGGTTCGCGGAGCTGGCGCGCGGCCTGGTCCGCGACCACGGCGCGGGGATTGTGGTGCTGGGAGGGCCGTCCGATCGAGACGAGGCCTCAAGGGTGCTGGAGGCGGCGGGGAGCCACGGCCTCGACGCCGTGGGGCGCACCAGCGTGCGGGGCATGGCCGCGCTGATGGAGCGATGCCGCGTCTTCGTGGGGAACGACAGCGGGCCGATGCATCTGGCCGCCGCGCTGGATGTCCCGGTTCTTGCGCTGTTCGGCCCGGGGACGCCGGTCCGCACCGCCCCCTACATGCCGCCGCACCGTTACGTCGCCCTGACCAACAACTACCCGTGCTCGCCGTGCCGTCAGGATTTCTTCAAGGAGTGCGAGCCGGCTGCGTCGGGCAAGCCGATGTGCCTGGAGTCGATCGACGCCCGGCGGGCGGCCGCGGCGCTCAACGACCTGCTGTCACGCTCGAACGCCTGACCCCCGCGGCTCCGGCGCCGGTGGCCTTCCATCCCAGCCGGTGGATCAGGAGCGAGAGCCTCGAACGGCGAGCGTCGCTCAGCAGCCTCCGCACGGCCGCGCGATCTTTTCCCACGTAGGCGCGCAGGAACCGCACCACATCGCGTCCCCGCCGCCGGGCCTCGCCGGGGCTCGAGGGAGGGAGCCACTTCTCCGCCGAGCGATAGAGCCGGACGAGGTTCTTCACACGGGGGCGATCCAGCAGCGTCCCGCCCAGCGTCGAGTGGGCCAGATCGATGAGCCAGCCGCCGAACTCCCCCTGGCTGGACTTCACGATCAGGATGTTGCCCAGGTTGAGATCGCCGTGGAAGAAGCCCCGATCGTGCGCACGGGCCACGGCCGCCCCGGCGGCCCGGATCATCGCCCGCCGCTGCGACTCGGGAAGCTCGCTGGCGGGGGTGCCCAGGCACTCCATCAGGCTGCGCGCTCCGGAAAGCTTGATCGAGGCGCTGTACCCCCGGCGCCAGGAGGCCAGGCGGCCAGGCCCGGCGGGGGCCGACATGGCGAACGCCAGCAGGGCCACGGGCACCCCTTTCTTCCAGGCCGTCTCCGAAAGCATCACTTCCGAAACGGCGGAGTAATCGTCCCTGTACACGTCGCCGCGCAGCTTCCCGTACAGGCCGCCGCGCCGCTTCTTCTTCAGGATGAGGGTCTCCCCCTCGTGGCCCGGGAGCTCCAGCCGCCCGCCCCGCCCCTGCATCGGCCCGGGACCGACGCCGGCCTCCAGGGCCTTCTCGGGATCAGTCGCGGCCAGTGCCACCGCGGTCTTGTGGTACACGGGCCGCGTGATGATCAGAAAGCCGTGCGCCGACGTCTGGATGAACCCCGTGGGGACTTCCATGATGGGGGCGAGTATACCCTCGACTGCCTCTGGCCATCACGGCGTGGGCGGGCTGCCGGCCGTCACGGTGGATTCGGAGCGCACCGGCTGGAACAGCCACGACACCACGATCCCCAGCACGTAGAGGGCGGTCATCGGGGTGCCCACCAGGATCATGGAGAAGACGTCGGGGGGCGTCACCACCGCGGCCACCACCCAGATGGCGAAGAAGGCGTAGCCGAAGTAGCGCCACAGGAAGGCGGGCGTGACGATCCCCACCCGCGTCAGGAAGAAGATGACCACGGGCAGCTCGAACACCGCTCCCGTGGCCAGCAGCATCTGCAGCACGAATCCCAGCACCTCGCGGATGGTGATCACCGGCTGGAACCCGGCTTCGTTGCCCAGCCCGATGAAGTACAGGGCCGCGTAGGGGACGATCACCTTGTGGGCGAAGACCAGGCCCGCCAGGAAGAAGAACGTGGCGGCCACCACGAACGGGACGACCATGCGGCGCTCGCGAGGGTAGAGGCCGGGGGAGATGAAGAGCCAGAACTCCATCAGCACCCAGGGGAGCGCCACGACCAGCCCGACGAAGAGCGACACCTTCATGTACAGCAGGAAGGGGTCCGAGATCCCCGTGTAGGCCAGGCGGACGCCGGGCGGCAGCGACGAAGTGATGGGCGCGACGATCAGCTCGTAGATCCATCCCGAAACGGGCCACGCCAGGAAGAAGGCGAGGGCCGTGACCAGGACGCACCGCAGAAGGCGCACCCTCAACTCGTCCAGGTGCTGCAGGAACGACATCTGGTTGGGATCAGCCCCGCGGGCCCGCATCATCCTGACCGGCCGGCTCGGGAGCCTTGTGGACGGGGGTGCCCGGGTCATCGAGCGGGGAAAGGGGCCCGGCGACCCGCGGGATCGATTCCAGCCCCTCGCGGATGGACTGGCCGGTCTCCTTCAGCTCCTCCAGCCGGACCTCGCGCTCGATGGAGGTGCGTACCTCCATGGCGGCCCGCCGGAACTCGGCCAGGGTCTGGCCGATGGTCCGGCCGATCTCGGGAAGCCGGCGGGGGCCGAAAACGAGCAAACCGATGGCGGCCAGCACCAGGAGCTCCAGACCACCGATAGACCCGAACATCCCGACTTTCCGCCTTTCCTCGACACTCCCCGGACCCCGTAGTATATTCCTTGTACTTCCCGGCAGTGGAGGCCGCCCTTTGAAGCGACACCTTCTATACGCCATGTCGGCGTTCGCCGTGGCACTCGCGCTGCTGGCGGCCCGCACCGAGCCCCGCGTGACTGCGGCCACGACGGAACAATCCCGCAATCAGAACCAGTCTCTCGAAACGTTCACACAGATCCTGGATCTCGTGGAGCAGAAGTACGTCGACGACGTGGACTCCACGGAGCTGATTTACGGGGCGATCCGCGGGATGCTGGGGACGCTCGACCCGCACTCCTCGTTCCTCGATCCCAAGACCTACAAGGAGATGCGCGAGGAGCAGCAGGGGTCCTTCTCGGGGCTGGGGATCGTGATCTCGCTCAAGGGTGAAGAGAAGGAGCTGACCGTCATCAGCCCCATCGAGGGAACCCCCGCCCATCGCGCGGGGATACGCGCGGGCGACATCATCGCGTCCATCGAGGGGAAGGAGACCCAGGGGATCAGCATCGACGAGGCCCTCGAGAAGCTGCGTGGCCCCAAGGGCTCGAAGATCAGCATCACCATCCAGCGCGAGGGGTACGACCAGCCGGTGGAATACACGCTGGTGCGCGACGACATCCCCACCGTGAGCATCCCGTACGCCTACATGCTGAAGCCGGGAGTGGGGTACATCCGCATCAAGAACTTCACCCAGACCACCGACAACGAGCTGGAAGAGAAGGTCAAGCTGCTCCAGAGCCAGGGGATGGAGAAGCTCATCCTGGACCTGCGCTGGAACCCGGGCGGCCTGCTCGAGCAGGCGGTCCGCGTGTCGGACCGGTTCCTCGATCAGAACTCCATGATCGTCTACACCAAGGGCCGCCTGGCGCGCGAATCGGATCGCCAGTACCACGCCGTGGGGAATACCCGCAAGCTGAAGGTGCCCCTGGTCGTGCTGGTCAACAAGGGGAGCGCGAGCGCCTCGGAGATCGTGGCCGGCGCGATCCAGGATCACGACCGCGGCCTGGTGGTGGGCGAGACGACCTGGGGCAAGGGGCTGGTGCAGACCGTGTACCCGCTGACGGGTGCCGCGGGGCTGGCCCTCACCACCGCCAAGTACTACACGCCCAGCGGGCGCCTGATCCAGCGTGACTACCACTCCATCGAGGACTACGTCATGGGCGAGAACATGGCGCCCGAGGATCAGCGCGAGACCCGTTACACGGACGCCGGCCGCAAGGTGCAGGGCGGGGGGGGCATCAAACCCGACGTGGAGATCTCGCTGCCCGAGCCGGACAAGTTCATCGACCTGCTGGAGCGCCGCACCGCGTTCTTCGACTTCGCCGTGGCCTGGATGATCAACCATCCCGAGGCGCCCGCGCGGGGGACCTTCACGGTGACGCCCGAGATCATGAACGACTTCAAGTCGTTCCTGCAGAAGCGCAAGATCGAGTTCACCGAGAAGGACATCAAGAACAACCTCGACTACATCAAGCTCGGCATCAAGGCCGAGATCCTCGCCTACCACTACGGGCTGGAGGAGAAGCAGAAGGTGCTCAGCGAGAGGGACGTGCAGATCCAGAAGGCCCTCGAAATGCTTCCCCTCGCGGCCCAGCCTCAGCTTGCGACGACGTCGCGGAAGCCCTCCGAAGAATCCAACTGACGGGACCGGCGGGGGGGAGTGGTCTCCGAGGCGCGCTCGACGGCGTGGCGTTGGCCACGCCTTACTCGCTCCGCTTCCCTCCTCGCCTCGTGCGACCTGTCCGCGCACAAGCACGCGCGGACAACGGTCGCACGACCCGGCTCGTCGGTCAGAGGGCCTCGGAGACCACTCCCCCCCGCCGGTCCCTCCCGACCTCCGGAGGCCTACCTCGACGGCACGAGAGTGCGGTGGTCTGCGTGGCGGCGACCGGATGCCGCGCACTCTGCCGCCCTCGCGCCTCGCTTGGGGGAAAAAATGGGTCCGGGTCGCATGACGACGGGTTGATCTCCTGACATGGGGCCCACCTTCGCGGAGGGGCTATGCGGGTCGTTGTGGCAGTCATCACTGTCCTCGGGCTTGGTTTGACGGCGGTCGCTCAGACGGGGGGCCTGAAACGGTGGACCTCGTGCGGCTCGCGGAGGCGTTTCGGCTGAAGCCGGCGGTTCAGGGTTCGGTGTGGCCGGGCTGGGAGGCGACGCCATTCCCCGTGCTGCTGGTCGGTCCCGAGCGTGAGTTTCTGGTGGGGTACCCGAGGACACCGCCGGGGTTCGCCGACGCTGGATACTCGGGCATTCTGCACACTCCGATTTCGACTCGGGCTCGCCAGCTCCAGCCGGACCTGCTGGCAACGTTTCCGGCCTTCGGACCCCCGTCGGTCGTCGTGGTCGGCCGCGCCGAGGCACTTGAAAGAGATGTTCTTCATCGAGAACTACCCGAAGTGAGGCGCCGCGCCGTCCTTCCTGTGCTGCTCGGCACGGAGGGTTGGACAGTGGTACTGTGCGGATTGAGCGCCCGCCTGTCGCCGGGGATGTGACCGATTGAGGCGGCGGGATAGGAGGGCCTGACGTTGCCTCAGGCAGCAAAGGATCTCTGTTCGGGGAGGAGGTCATGATCTCGCGCCGCCACGCGCTGCGCAGCGCGGCGCAGCTGGCCGCGGTTTCGCTCGTTCCACGCACGCTCGCGGAGGCTGCCACCGCCACGCCGCCCGCGCCGTTTCTGAACCTGCTGGAGCTCGAAGCGCTGGCCAGGGGAAGGATGGACCCCATGGCCTGGGAGTATTTCGACAGCGGGAACGCCGACGACATCACCCTGCGGTGGAACCGCGAGGCCTTCGAGCGGATGGGTCTGCGTCCCCGCTTCCTGGGCGACCTCTCCACGCTGACCACCGGCATACGGCTCCTCGGACAGGAGCTCGCCTTCCCCATCCTGATCGCCCCGGCTGCGTTCCATCGCGTGATCCATCCGGATGGGGAGATCGCGGTCGTCCGTGGAGCGGAGGCGGGCAGGACGACCATGGTCGTCAGCAGCGCATCAACGACGCCGATCGAGGACGTCGCCAGGGCCTCCCGCACGCCGCTCTGGTTCCAGCTCTACGTGGACAAGGACCGCGGCTTCACGCGTGAGCAGGTGCGCCGGGCCACGGACGCCGGGTGTCGCGTGCTCTGTGTCACCATCGACTCCCCGAGCTTCGGCCCACGGAACCGCCCGGAGCGCGTCGGCTTCGCCCTGCCCAAGGGTCTCGGCACCCCGCATTTCCGACCAGGGGAGAAGGGGGTCCTCTCTGAAGGAAAGCCGGTGACGTGGAACGACATCGACCGGCTGCGATCGATCACCACGGTCCCCGTCATCCTGAAGGGGATCCTCCATCCAACTGACGCTGCCGAAGCCGCCCGCCGCAAGGTGGACGCCATCATCGTGTCGAACCACGGTGCCCGCAACCTGGACACGAGCGTGGCCAGCCTCGACGCCCTGCCGGACGTGGTTGCGGCCGTGGATGGACGGTGTCCCGTCCTGATGGATGGCGGCGTGCGGCGCGGCACCGACGTCGTCAAGGCGCTCGCCCTGGGCGCCAGCGCCGTCCTGATAGGCCGGCCGTACCTCTACGGCCTGAGCGTCGACGGAGCGGCCGGCGTGACGCGCGTCCTGGAGATCCTGCAGCGCGAGTTCGCCATGGCGATGGCCTTGGCCGGCCAGGTCGATCCGGCGCGCGTCAACGCGGACATCCTCTGGCGTCCGCCATGCCAGGCATGAAGGAGGTCAGTCAGTTCGGCTCGGGCATCTTGGCGCGCAGCAGGTTCATCGTCCGGCCGTCGGGGGTCCCGCCCAGCTCGCGCTGGCGGCGCACCTTCTCCCACGCGCCACGGTAGTCGCCGTTCGCGTACAGAGCCTTGCCCCACTGCTCCAGGATGTAGTCGTTACCCGGGGCCATCTCGCTGGCACGCTGCAACAGTTCCTTTGAGCGCGCGCGGTAGCGCGACCTGACCTCGGCCGTGAGCGTGCCGTCCGCGGCCGCGCACAGGGCGTAGTGAGCGCCGATGTCGGCCAGCGTGATGGGACGCGAGAGGTTCAGACTGAGGGCGCGCTCCCCCATCTTGACGGCGTCGCAGTCGCGCCCGCGCTCGTGCAGGACGATGGCGAATCCGTGGAACGCGTAGGGATTGTTCGGATCCAGAAGCCACCCTTGGTTGAAGCGCCGCATCGCCATCCGGTCGTCCCCGCCCCGGAAGTCTCGGGCGCCCTCCTCCACGTAGCTCTCGCTGGCCTTCCTGCGGCTGCCGAACCCCTGCGTGGCCGCCGCGATGAACTTGTCGTCCGCCGCGGCCGTCGCCGGGTCCATGCTCCGGTCGACCCCGCCGTACATGGGAAGCTGATCGATGCTCTTCTTCCACGGAGTTCCCGCCGCGAACGCGGGCAGGACCGCCGCCAGCACCAGCGCGGCGCAGGCCAGCCTCCGCGCGCTCCTCGGGATTCTCCTCATCATCTTGCTCCTCTGCAAAGTTGGTCTCAGCGGGACTGACAGCGCGGCGCGCCAGAGGACAGAGGCACGTGCGGCCCTCAATCTCGTTCCGCGACGAGCGGGGAGCAAGCCGCGAAACCGGGCGGCCCGTCAGTCTTCCGCGGGCCCCCGCCTCGATCTCTTGAGGGTGCCGTGGCGCTTCTTCGATTCGATACGCTTCCGCTTGGCCGAGGCGGGCGTGCGCGTGGGGACGCGCGGGGCACGGCGGCGGCGCCGCTCGGCCAGGCGGCGGGCGAGCCGCTCGACGGCGACGGCGCGGTTCTGGTGCTGAGAGCGCCTCTCGGTGGCCAACACCACGATGCCGGTGGGGATGTGCCGCAGGCGCACAGCGGACTCGCGGCGATTCCGGTGCTGGCCTCCCGGCCCGGACGCCCGGAAGGTGGTCACCTCGCACTCTGCAAGCAGACGATCGATCGCCTCGGGGGTCATGCCGCCGCGCCTCCTGCCCCACCATGCCGCCGAAATGGCGGCCGGTCAAGAAATAGGGACGAGCCGCCCTGCGTTACCCTCAAAGCATGCACATCCTGGAGCTGTGGCGTTATCCGGTGAAGTCGATGGCGGGCGAGCCGCTCCAGGAGGCCGACCTGCGCGAGGATGGCATCCTCGGAGATCGCCTGGTGCACGTGCGTGGCCCGAACCAGCGGGTCGTGACGTCGCGCAACAGACCCCTGCTGCTCGGACACAAGGCCGTGCTGGGCCCGGCCGGCGAGGCGCTCGTGGACGGGCTTCCGTGGGACACGCCCGAGGTGCAGGCTCTCGTGGAGGCCGCGGCTGGCGCGGGGGCGAGGCTCCACCGCAACGACGACGGCCGCGGCCGTCGCTTCGACGTCCTGCCGCTGCTGGTGGCCACCGACGGCGCCGTGGCGGCCCTGGGTGAGGATCGCCGCAGGCTGCGCCCCAACATCCTGCTGGGCGGGGTCGCCGGGCTTGCCGAGCGCGGCTGGGAAGGAAAATGGCTGCGGGCCGGGGAGGCCGTGATCGGCATGGTCAACCTGCGCGAGCGATGCGTGATGACCACCTTCGATCCCGACACCCTCGCCCAGGACGTGGGGGTGCTGCAGCGCATCCGCAGCCGGTTCGGGGGGACCATGGCGCTCGACTCCCTTATCGTGCGCCCGGGCAGGCTGCGCGTGGGCGATCCCGTCCAGGTCATCGATCCGCCTGAAGGGGGTTGGCAAACCCCGCCCGGCGGCCCATAATGTAAGGAATCATGACAGCCCTTCTGCTCATCACCATGGGGCGCGCCGAATCCCACGATCCCCCACACCTCTCCTGACCCTCGCCGTTCGCTTCCGCCCGCTCACGTCCGATTCCAGGCACCGTAACGGTCATTTCCGGAGCACAGGAGAGATCCCATGCAGACGCCCGACCAGGCGATGGAAACGCTCAAGAAATACATGCTGGTGGACGGGTTCGACGTCATGATCGACTTCGAGAAGAGCCGGGGCAACACGGTCGTGGATGCCCGCACCGGCCGCGCTCACCTGGACATGTTCTCCATGGTGGCCAGCCAGCCTCTGGGGCTGAACCATCCGAAGATGCTGGAAGAAGGCTTCGAGCGGCGCATCGGCCGCGTGGCCGTGCACAACACCACCAACTCCGACATCTACAACGCCGACGTCGCGGAGTTCGTGGACACCTTCATGACACTGGCCGCCCCCGCGTCCATGAAGCACCTGTTCCTGGTGGCGGGCGGGTCGCTGGGCATCGAGAACGCTCTGAAGATCGCGTTCGACTGGAAGGTCCGCAAGAACTTCAAGAAGGGCTACAAGGAAGAGAAGGGGCAGCAGGTCCTTCACTTCAAGGAGTGCTTCCACGGCCGGTCGGGCTACACGCTGTCGATGACCAACACCGACCCCTCCAAGACGAAGTACTTCCCCAAGTTCGACTGGCCGCGCATCGTCAATCCCAAGGTCTCCTTCCCGCTCGAAGGGCAGAACCTGCGCGACGTCGAGAAGGTGGAAGCCGAGGCGCTGGCCCAGATCAAGCAGGCCCTGCACGATCGGCGCGACGATATCGCGGCTCTCATCGTCGAGCCGATCCAGGGCGAAGGCGGCGACAATCATTTCCGCGGCGAGTTCCTGCGCGCGCTGCGGCAGGTGTGTGACGAGTCGGAGGTGTTCTTCATCCTGGACGAGGTGCAGACCGGCGTGGCGCTCACCGGAAAGATGTGGGCCTACCAGCACTTCGGCTTCGAGCCCGACGCCATCGCCTTCGGCAAGAAGACCCAGGTATGCGGCTGCATGGTGTCGGCGCGCGTGGACGAGGTGGAGAACAACTGCTTCGTGGAGTCGTCCCGCATCAATTCCACGTGGGGCGGCAACACCGTGGACATGGTCCGCGCGGCGCGCTACTTCCGCATCATCCACGACGACCGGCTGGTGCAGCGCGTGGCGGACATGGGCGGTCCCGCCCTGGCGCTGCTGCGCGGACTGCAGCAGGAGCTTCCCGGCCTGTTCACCAACGCCCGAGGGCGAGGGCTGTTCATGGCCATCGACGTCGTGGACCCGGCGCAGCGCCCAGCGCTCATGAAGCAGGTGTGGAGCGACGGGCTGCTGATCCTGCCTTCCGGCAGCCGGACCGTGCGCTTCCGGCCGAGCCTGATCACCACGCTGGAGGAGATCCGTCAGGCCGTGGAGATGCTGGCCCGGGCCGGCCGCCAGGTCCTCGGCGGCAAGCCGGCCACGGTCGCCGTCTGAGGCTCAACCTCGCCGACCTTCTCGCCCACCAGGCGCCGCGGCGGGCTTCCGCCGCGGCGCTGGTGTGCGGGGACCGGCGGATTTCCTATGCCGAGCTGAGCCGCGGCGTGGGGCGGCTCGCCTCGGCCTTCGCCCGTCTGGGGCTGCGCCGCGGAGAGCATCTGGCCCTGATGCTCCCCAACGTCCCCGAGTTCTCTCTGGCCTACTTCGCGGCGCACACCCTGGGAGCCCCGGTGGTCCCCCTCAGCGTGCAGCTCATGCCCGAGGAGATCGCCTGGCACCTCGCCGACAGCGGCGCGGTCATGATGGTAGCGGCCGACGGCGTGCTCGAACGCGCGGCACAGGGGATCGAGCAGGCGGGGCATGCCGTGCGGCAGGTCGCAGCGTCGCGCCTCGAAGAGCTGCTCTCCGCCGAGCCGGAAGAAACGCCCATCGCGCCCACCGCCCCCGTGGACACGGCGGTCATCTTGTACACCTCGGGGACCACGGGCCGCCCCAAGGGGGCCGAGCTGACCCACGCCAACCTCCTGGGCAACGCCGAGGTGATGTCGGGGCCGATGCTCGGCCTGGACCACGAGACTATCGCCCTGTGCGCCCTCCCCCTGTTCCACAGCTTCGGCCAGACGGTGGCGCACAACGCCGTGCTGCTCCGCGGCGGGACCGTGGTGCTCCTGCCGCGCTTCGAGGAGCAGGCCGCCGTCGAGGCGATCGAACGCCACGCGATCACCTTCTTCGCGGGGGTCCCCACCATGTACATCGCGCTGCGGCGCGCGGCGGCGGCGAGCGGCACGCGGCTGTCCGGGCTGAGGCACTGCATCTCGGGTGGGGCCCCCATGCCGGTGGAGGTGCTGCGCGGGTTCGACGCGGAGCACGGCGTGGACATCCGCGAGAGCTACGGACTGTCGGAGACCTCGCCGGTGGCCAGCCTCAACGTGCTGGACAGTCCCAAGCGGCCCGGGTCGATCGGCGTGCCGATCGAGGGCGTGCAGTTCCGCCTGGCCGCGGACGACGGCACCCTGATCGACGAGCCGATGCGCCGCGGAGAGATCCTCATCCAGGGCCCCAATGTCATGAAGGGGTACCACGGCCGCCCCGAGGCGACCGCCGAGACGATCGTGGACGGCTGGCTGCGCACCGGCGACATCGCGCACCGCGACGCCGACGGGTACTACTACATCGTGGACCGCCGCAAGGACATGATCCTGCGCGGAGGCTACAACGTCTATCCGCGCGAGGTGGAGGAGGTCCTCTACCGGCACCCCGGCGTGGCGGAGGCGGCCGTGGTGGGGGTGCCCGACCCCGAGGTGGGCGAGGAGGTCAAGGCCGTCGTGGTCCTGCGCGAAGGGACCGCGGCCGGCTCCCGCGAGATCCTCGAGCACTGCCGGGCCCATCTGGCCGCCTACAAGTGCCCCCGGCAGGTCGAGTTCCGCGACGCCCTGCCGAAGGGGCCCAGCGGCAAGATACTCAAGCGGTCCCTGCGCGGCTGAGATAGAGTGACCCCTTCTCGGAGGCCGGATGCCGGAGATCGGGTTCCACGGGGGCGCAGGGACGGTGACCGGGTCGCGCTATCTCGTCAGCTCGGGCGACGACCGCGTCCTGGTGGACTGCGGGATGTTCCAGGGACTGAAGGAGCTTCGCCAGAAGAACTGGGAGCCCTGTCCCTTCCCGGCCTCATCGGTCCCGTTCGTCGTCCTGACGCACACGCACATCGATCACATCGGCATGCTCCCCCGTCTCGTGCGTGAGGGGTTCAGTGGCGCCGTGGTGTGCACGCCCGCCACGCGCGAGCTGGCCGAGCTCATGCTGCTCGACGCGGCCCACCTTCAGGAAGAGGACGCGGAGTTCCTCAACCGCAAGAAGATCAGCAAGCACGCCCCCGCCCTGCCGCTGTTCGACACCGCGGATGCCCGCGCCTCGCTCGAGCTGTTCGTCACCCGTCCCTACGAGTCGTGGACCGATCTGATGGAGGGCGTCTCGTTCCGATTCCTCAACGCGGGGCACCTGCTGGGCTCGGCCATGGTGCAGATGCGCGTGGAGGGAACGTCGATCCTGTTCTCCGGAGATCTGGGGCGCGACGGCACGCCGCTCACGCCCGACCCCGAGCCTCCGCCCGCTTCGGACTGGATGGTCATGGAATCCACCTATGGCGACCGGGTGCATCCGCCCGAGGACCTGTTCGACCAGATCGAGCGCGTGGTGAAGGACACGCTGCGCCGGCGGGGGATCGTCGTGGCGCCTGCCTTCGCCGTGGGACGGTCCCAGCAGCTGGTGCACGTCCTGAACCGCCTGATGGAGGAGGGCCGCCTTCCGTGGCTGCCGATCCATCTGGACAGCCCGATGGCGGCCGACGCCACCGACATCTACCGCCGCTACCCTCAGGAGCACGAGGCCGGGGCCGGCCTCACCGCGCGCAACCTGACCCTGCACCGCACCGTGCAGGAGTCGCGTGCGCTGAACAGCTTCGAGGGGCCCGGCTTCATCATCTCCTCGAGCGGGATGCTCACGGGCGGGCGCGTGCTGCATCACCTGCGCCGCCTGCTCCCTGATCCGCGCCACACGGTGATGCTGACCGGCTTCCAGGCGGCCGGCACCCGGGGACGCGCCCTGCAGGAGGGGGCGCGCATGCTGAGGATCCACGGAGAGGACGTGCCGGTGCGGGCGGCCGTGACCAGTGTGCACGGCTTCTCGGGCCACGTGGACTGCGAGGAGGCGGTGCGGTGGCTGCGCCGCGCCCCGAAGCCGCCGCGCCAGGTCTTCCTGACCCACGGGGAGCCCGAAGCCTCGGCCGCCCTGGCGGCCCGCATCACGCGTGATTTGGGCTGGAAGACGCTCGTACCCAGCCTGGGCGAAGTGGCCCGGCTCACCACACCCTGACCGACACAGGAGAGACCGCGTGTACACGAAGAAGGACCTCCAGCGCATCGAGCGTCTGAAGAAGTCACCGGCCTACATGCGCGCCTACGAGGATCTCAGGTTCCTGAACCGCGAGGATCTGCGTCCCGTGCGCCTTCAGCTCGAGCTGCTCAAGCCCGAACTGATGCTGCAGGAGCAGGGGATCCGGTCCACGATCGTGGTGTTCGGGAGCACGCGCACGGTCGAGAAGGCCGACATACTCCCCGTGGTGCAGGCCCTGGAGAAGAAGGCCGCCCGCGAGCCGCACGATGCCCAGGTGAAGGACAGCCTGGCCGTCGCGCGCCGGCTGCTGGCCAAGACGAAGTACTACGACGAGGCGCGCGCCTTCGCGCGGCTGGTCACCACCGCCTACCAGGTGGACGGGCGGGGCGACTACGTCATCGTGACGGGTGGAGGGCCCGGCATCATGGAGGCGGCCAACCGGGGGGCCTACGACGTCGGCGGCAAGAGCATAGGACTGAACATCACCCTCCCCGAAGAGCAGTTCCCCAACCCGTACATCACCCCCGAGCTGTGCTTCCAGTTCCACTACTTCGCCCTGCGCAAGATGCACTTCATGATGCGCTCCAAGGCCATGGTGGCCTTCCCGGGGGGCTACGGGACCATGGACGAGCTGTTCGAGGCGCTCACCCTGGTGCAGACGGGCAAGATCAAGTCGCTTCCCGTGATCCTGTTCGGCAAGGAGTTCTGGACCAAGGCGGTCAACCTCGAATTCCTGCGCGACGAGGGCGTGATCGGGCCCCAGGACCTCGACCTGTTCCGCTATGCGGAGACCGCCGATGAAGCGTGGCACAAGATCCAGGACTACTATCGCGAGAAGGGGGCTCCCTACATGCCTGAGGATCGTCCTGTGAAGACGCGGGGTCGGAAGGTCACTCGGGCGGCGTCTCGCTCTCGGCGCGCTCGAGCTCGCTGAGCGCCTCTTCCCACGCGCGGTCCAGGCGCGACAGCGTGGCCAGGATCTCCTTCCGGCGCTCTCCCAGCTCGCGGGCCAGACCTTCGGTCTGGTAGGTGGAAGGGTCGGCCATCCGGGCGTCCAGCTCGTCGCGCATCCCTTCGGCGGCCGTGATCTCCTTTTCCAGCGAAGCCACTCTGTCACGGCTCGCCTTGAGGCGCCGGTTCCGCTCGTTGCGCGCTTCGGCCCGGGCGCGGCGCGTCTCGCGGTCGGGCGCGGGAGCCGGCGGCGCGGCCGCCTGATCCGCGGGCCCTTCTGCCTGGACCGGGAGCTCTCCACGCAGCGCCGCCTCCTCGTAGCCGGCCGCGGGCTTCAGCAGCCCATCCGACAGGGCCATCACGCGCGTGGCCACCTTGGCGATGAAGTACCGATCGTGCGACACGAACATCAGCGAGCCGTCGTAGCGTGACAGCGCGTCCTCGAGAGCCTCGCGGGCCGGCAGGTCCAGGTGGTTGGTGGGCTCGTCCAGCAGCAGCAGGTTGCCCGGGTCGAGCATCAGGCGTGCCAGGGCGAGCCGGCTCTTCTCTCCGCCCGAAAGGGCCTCCACGCGCTTGAACACGTCGTCGCCGCGGAACTGGAACACGCCCAGCAGGGAGCGCAGCTCCCCGGGAGTGCGCGACGGCGCCCAGGCCTGCATCTCTTCCAGCACCGTGCGGCCGGCGGTCAGCGTCTCCAGCAGGTGCTGCGCGAAGTAGTGCATCGCGACCTTGTCTCCCACCTCCACGTCGCCGGCATCGGGCCCCAGCAGCCCGGCCAAAATCTTCAAGAGGGTGCTCTTGCCGCTGCCGTTGGGCCCCATCAACGCTACCCGGTCGCCGCGGCGCAGCTCGAGCTGCAGCCCTTCGTCCTTCCGCCCCAGCACGTCGCGCCCCGGATAGCTCTTGCGCAGCCCGCTCAGGCGGACCACCACCGCCGCCGACCGCGGCGCGGGAGGGAGCAGGAAACGCCAGTCCTTCTCCTCAGGCTCCACCTCGGTGAGGTTCATCTTCTCCAGCATCTTGATGCGGCTCTGCACCTGACGGGCCTTGGTGGCCTTGTACCGGAAGCGCTCCACGAAGCGCTCGATCTCGGCGATGCGGCGCCCCTCCTGCGACGCCAGGGCGAGAAGACGGTCGCGCGCGGCCTGCTTCTCCGCGCGGTAGCGCTCGTAGTTGCCGGTGTAGACCGTGATCCGGCCGCGCTCCAGATCGGCCACCGACGTGACCAGCCGGTTCAGGAACGCCCGGTCGTGCGACACGATCACCAGCGCCGAGGGGCTCTCCGCCAGGAACGTCTCCAGCCACTCGACCGCGTCGAGGTCGAGGTGGTTGGTGGGCTCGTCGAGCAGAAACAGATCGGGGGCTCGCAGCAGCAGCGCGCCCAGCGCCGCCCGCATCCTGAACCCACCCGACAGCTCGACCACCGGGCGACCGGCATCGGCCGGGGCGAAGCCGAGCCCCGTGAGGATCCGGCGGGCCTCCGATTCGAGCGTGAAGCCCCCCGCCACCTCGAAACGGTGCTGCAGATCGCCGGCCTGGCGCGTCAGCTCGTCGAGGCGCTTTCCTTCGGCGTGCGCCATGGCGTCGTGCAGGCGGACCATCTCCGCCTCCAGGCGCGCCACCTCGGGGAAGGCCGACAGCAGCGCCTCCAGAACGGTCCCCGAGGCAATCCGCGCTCCTTCCTGCGGCAGGTAGCCGATGGTCACCGACCCGGCGATCTCGATGCGCCCCGCGTCGGGCTCCTCCACCTTCGAGAGGAGACGCAGCAGCGTCGTCTTCCCCGAGCCGTTGCGCCCCACCAGCCCCACTCGCGCTGACGCCGGGATGAACCAGGACAGCTCTCGCAGGACCTCCCGGGATCCGTACGAGCGGGAGACCCCCTCCAGGCGTATCACTAGAAGACCTCGGACAGGTGCAGCGGCGCGCCTCGCAAGGCGCGCTCGATCCCGGGCGCGGCAGCCTCGTCGAGAGGCATCCACATCGGGACCACCGAAGGGGGGCCGACGGACTGCAGCTCGAGATGCGGAGCTCTGAGCGCCAGATCCGCCCCCCGCCACGACTCGACCGTGGAGAGGCCGCGCGCGCGGCAGGCGGCGAACAGATCGTCCATCAGGCCGGGGAGCAACGCGCCCGGGCTCCGTTCCGCGAACTCCATGATGCGCGCCGCGGCCCCGCCGTCGTGAGCGGCCGCCGGGCCCGGCTCGCGCAGCAGCGACCAGAGGAATCCGCCGCGCGGGTCGTGGACGATGCGGCTCTCCCAGCGATCCTTCCCCAGCGATCGGCCCGGTATCCCGGCGCGGGCGAGCAGGACCTCCCAGTAGCCCCGGTCTCGCTCGAGGACGAACGGCAGGGTGGCGTCCTCGTGCCGTCTGAGGGCCATCAACGCGTCGAGGCCATCGCCGGTCTCGGGATCGAGGACCTGCAGCCGATCGGGGGACCCGGGTCCCTCGGCAGGGACGCGCAGGGTGACCGCGTCCGGCTCGAAGGGCCTGTACCCGAGCCGCGCATAGTACGGGGCGCCGATCTCGGAGTGGAGCAGCGAGGCGGCGTCCCCGCGCTGCTTCATCCAGGCGTGGGCCTGCGTGATCATGGCGGCGGCGTGCCCCTGGCGCCGGTGGCGCGGGAACGTGAAGACCGCTCCCACGCCTCCGAAGGTGCGGCTGACCCCCTCCACCCTCGCCTCGAGCCGGTACAGCTTCATCGCGCAGGCCAGATCGCCCCCCGGCTCCGGCATCACCAGGAAGCGGTAGCTCCCGCTGCGCGCCCAGGACGTGGTCGTCATGGCGCGCACGAAGCGCTCGTAGGTCTCCGGGTCGAGGCCGTCGGACCACAGAGGGTGCGTGCCTTCGAGGATCTGCCCGATCTCGGCGTCGGTGGCGTCGCGGACGTTCATGGAAGACGGGGATTATGACAGAGATGACGACGGATGGGCGCGGCTAGAACTTGAAGGTGGCCCCCAGCTCGAAGCGCCGCCCGAACTCACGGTAGGCGTTCAGGCCGACGCCACCCGGCGTCACGGAGGACCCGAGCACGATCAGCGTGTCGTCGTTGAGCACGTTCTCGACGTTGAGGAAGGCCGCCGCGTGGACCTTGCTCATCACGAACCCTTTCTCGATCCGGGCGTCGATGCGCCAGGCCCCCTCGTTGCGATGGTCGTTGCGCTGGCCGCTCGGATAGAAGGTCCTCACGACGAGGTTGCCCATGCTGTCGAACTCCGAGTGAGATGCGGTGAAGGAATAAGGTGTCCCCGACGACCATTGCACGATCGATCCCAGGCTGATCTCGTGCGGCAGGCGCGCGACCGCCTGGAACTTGCCGACGTGCCGCTGGTCGTAGGACAGGAAGCCCTCTTCGTCGTCCGCCGTCTCAGGATCGTCACCGAGCCGCGAGAGATAAGCCTCGGCCTGGCCGAACGCCCTTGACCAGGTGTAGCTGGCCTGCATCTGCCAGTTGCGGTGCAGCCGCTTCACGATCTTCAGCTCGATGGCGTCGTACTCGTAGCTGTTCGCGTTGTCCACCCGCAGGACCTGATTGAAGACGGGGCTCATGGTGTAGAGATCGGGCGCGCCGTTGCTGACCTTTCGCCCGCCGCCGTTGGCGGCGCTGAACCCGGGGCTTCCACCCACCGAGTTCCCGCCCTCCTGCGCCGTGATGATTCCCAGGACGCCCCCCACCTCGCCGAACCGGTCCACTTCCAGGCCGTACGGTCCGCCGCACACGGCACGCGGATCGATGCCGATCTGACCGAGCTGCGGGCAGGTCAGATGGTTGAGATCGACGTCCTGCAAGAGGTTCGACCCTTCTCTTCGGATCCATGTCACGCTGCCCGACCACTCAGGGGCCAGCTCCCGCTCGACTCCGAGCGTGAGCTCATCGGTGTAGGGAGTTTTCAGGCCGCGGGCGGTCTGCGTGATGGAGGTGGTCGAGGCCACTGTGGAATGGTCCTGGTGAATGATGACGTGGTTGCTCGGGTAGAAGGCATAGTTCACCACATCGGGGCCGATCTCCTGGGTGACCGTGTTGAGAAAGAGCCGGTCGAAATAGCGGCCCCAGGTGCCGAAGAGCTTAGTTCGGCCATCGGCCCACGGATCCCAGGACACGGCGAAGCGCGGGGCAAGGTTGGTGTTGACGATGGAGAAGTTGCTGGTCTGACGCTCCCCGAAGCTGGTGAAGCCGGCCAGCACGGCGGATCCCTCGTCGCCCGTGCTCTCGACGTCTCCGTCTCCGTCGAGATCGAGCGCCCTTACGGCCGGGTCGGCCACCGGAGACGCGGGATGGTCGAGCGGCAGCCTGTCGCCGAAGGTTGCGGGAAGGCCGTTGAACATCTCGGCATGATCGTTGTACTGGTAGCAGTTCTGCTGCGTGACCATGACGAAGTCATCCGTGACCCTGTCCAGCGCGTCCGCGGCGGCGCAGATGCCGCGCCAGAGGGCCACGCCGCTCGATCTTTCAGCCAGCGGATTGAACTCGACGTAACCGGACGAGTCGATGTCCTCCCGGTCGATTCGGAGGCTGGCGGTCAAGGTGAGATTGGGCCTCGGTTTCCAGGCATCGAGCAGGTAGAAGCCGGTGTTGAAGCCCTCCGCTCTCTGGGCCGTGACCTGAGGGTCGAAAACCTGGAGTGTCTGGAACCCCTGGATCTGGGCTTCCGTGGTGTCATCGAGGCCCTGCAGACGGCTCGCCGGAACGAACGGTTTCGTGTAATCGTAGAGGATGGGATTCGCAAGTGGCATATCGTGGAACGTCTCATCCTGAAGCTCGAACCCCCCCTTGATCGAATGGAGGCCCCAGGCGTCGTCGACGGTCAAGGACAGATCCGCCTTCAGGGCGTTTCGTTCGATCTCCTGATCCAGATCCAGGTAATAGGGCCCGGTCACCTGGCCCGTGAGGACGTGGATCCGGAAGATGTGGGTCTCCCCCGCGGAGGGATCGCAGTTGACCACCTTGCAGGGATACATGAGCTGGACGTTGCCTCCCGGCAGCTCCTTATACTGCAGCTCGATCGGCTCGAACGATGAAGAGACGGACTCGACCTGCCGATTCGTGTGGAAGCTGGTCAAGGTCGATTCCAGCAGCAGCCTGGGCGACAAGGTGGCGGTCCATTTGAGCTGGGGAGTCGGTCCTCCCTGGCTGAGCCTGTAGTCCGACTCGGGTGAGACACCCAGCCGCAATCCCAGGCCCTCGAAGGTGCGCGGGTCGGCCGTCACCTGGAATGCCACCTTGTTGTTCAGGTCCGCCTGCCAGGTGATCTTGGCGAAGGCATAGTGCCCGCGCGACGTCACGAGGATGGGGGCGCCGAGCTGGTTGACCGGACGCTCCGTGTCGAGCAGCTCGACCGAGGCGAAGTACCAGAGCCTGTCCTTCACGATGGCGCCGCCCAGGGAGACGGAGGGTCGAACATCCTGATAGTCGGGGAATGCGTACACGTGGCTGTTGATGTCGTTGCTGTTCGCCCCGTCCCCGTTGAGGAAGCGCCCCTGCCAGTAAAGACTGAACTTCCCCTCGAAGTCGTTCCCGCCCGACTTGGTGATGATGTTGGCGAACCCCCCATCGGCCCGGCCGTACTCGGCTGAGGCCCCCGAGGTGATGATCTCGATCTCCTCGATGATGTCCATGTTCAGGTTCTGCCCGAAGCCGCCGTAGAGGGGATCGGTGATGTTGCCGCCGTCGAGCCGGTACTGCAGGCCGGTGTCGCGAGCCCCGTGGACATTGGGATTGCCGTCCCCGTCGGTGTCGGTCACGCCGGGAGCCAGCAGCAGGACGTCCTGGTAGTTGTGACCGATGAGGGGGAGCCCTTCGATGAACTCGGCGCCGTACGAGGAGCTGGTCCTGGTCGACTCCGTGTCCACGGTGCCGCCGCGCGCTTCCACCACCACGATCTCCGTGGTCTCGGAAGCGGTGCGCAGGGTGATGTCCTGCACCACCGATTTCCCCATGTCCAAGTCGACCGGACCCACCTCGACTTGAGCGAAGCCCGTGGACTCCACCTTCAGGAGGTAATCGCCCGCCACGGGGAGCGGACGGGAACGGTAGCGTCCGTCGAGGTCGGTGATCGCCTGCGTGTTGCCGCTGGGCTGGTCGGCGCTTCGGATGACGACCACCACCCCGGGGAGCCCGACCCCCTGTTCATCGGTGACACGGCCCCGGATGACGGCGGTGGTGCTCTGGCCGACTGCCGGGACCCCGGAGGCGGTGGCCACCGCCAGGAAACAGAACAGGTGGCGATGGAAATGGCCTAATCGCATTGCGCTGCCATCATACGCCTGTCAGGGCAATTTCAGAACTTGATCGTGGCCCCCAGCTCGAAGCGCCGGCCGAACTCGCGGAAGGCGTCCAGGCCGACGCCGCCCGTCGTCACGGTGGACTCGAGAACCACCAGGGTGTCCTCGTTCAGCACGTTCTCGACGCTGAGGAAGGCGGATGCGTTGACCCTCCCCATCACGAAGCCCTTCTCCACGCGCCCATCGATCCGCCAGGCCCCTTCGTTGCGGTTGTCGTTGCGCTGCCGGGTGGGGTAGAAGGTTCTCACGACGATGTTGCCGGTGCTGTCGAACTCGGAGTGCGAGGCAGTGAGCGAATAGGGGGTCCCGGAGGCCCATTGAACGATCGAGCCCACGCTGACCTCGTGCGGAAGGCGCGTGACCGCCTGGAACTTGACGACGTGGCGCTGATCGTAGGACAGGTACCCTTCCTCGTCGTCCAGCGTCTCGGGATCGTTCCCCAGCCCGGACAGGTAGGCCTCCGCCTGCCCGAAGGCGTTTGACCACGTGTAGCTGGCCTGCATCTGCCAGTTACGGTGCAGCCGCCGCACGATCTTCAGCTCGATCGCGTCGTACTCGTAGCTGTTGGCGTTGTCCACGCGCAGGACCTGGTTGAAGGTCGGGCTCACCGTGTAGAGGTCGGGCGCGCCGTTGGCCGTGTTCTTCCCGCCGCCGTTGGCCGCGTTGAAACCGAAGCTCCCTCCGATCTGGCCCCCTGAAATAATTCCAAGAACCCCGCCCGCCTCCCCGAACCGGTCCACCTCCAGGCGCGTCCCCTCGGCGCAGACGGCATAGGGATTGACGCCGATCAGGGCGAGCTGCGGGCAGGTGACGTGGTTGATGTCGGTGTCCTGGAGGAGGTTCGATCCATTCCTCCGGATGTACGTCACGCTGCCGGACCATTCCGGGGCCAGCTCACGCTCGAACCCGAGCGTGAGCTCGTCCGTGTGCGGGGTCTTCATGCCGCGGCCGGTCTGCGTGATGGATGTGGCCGAGGCCGCTTTCGACCAGGCCTGCCGGTTGATGACGTGGGTGACGCCGTCGGGATAGAAGGCATAGTTCACCACATCGGGACCTATCTCCTGGGCCACCGTCCCAAGAAAGAGCCGGTCGAAGTAGCGTCCCCAGGTCCCGAAGACTTTCATGCGGCCGTCGGCCAGAGGATCCCACGACACGCTGAGCCGCGGCGCGAGGTTGGTGTTCCCGATGGAGAAGTTGCTGGTCTGGCGGTCCGCGTACCTCGTGAACCCCGAGACCACGGCGAGCCCTTCGTCGCCGGTGCTCTCGACGTCGCCGTCCCGGTCCAGATCCAGGGCTTGGATGGCCGGGTCAGTGATGGGATGGGCCGGGTTGTCGAGCGGCAGGCTCACGCCGAACCGGGGCGGAAGCCCGTTGTACTGCTCAGGATGCGTGTTGTACTGGTAGCAGTTCTGCTGCGTGGTCAGGACGTAGTCCTCCGCGGCACGATCCAATTGATCGGCCTCGCTGCAGAGGCTCCGCCAGAGCGCCACGGAGCGGAGACGCTCGTCGCGGGGATCGAACTCCACGTATCCCGACGAGTCGATATCCTCGCGGTCCAGGCGCACCCCGAGGTTCACCGTGAGGTTAGGGCGCGGTTTCCATGCATCCAGGATGTACACGCCGCTGTTGAAGCTCTCTGCCCTCTGGGGCGTGATCAGAGGATCGAACACCTGGAGAATCTGGTAGTCGGTCACGCGATCGACGGCGCTCGTGCTGGACCCACCCTCCGTCACCGGCTCGAAGGGGCGCGTGTAGTCGAACAGGATGGGGTTCGCCAGCGGATGGTCGTTGAACGTCTCGTCCTGGACCTCGAACCCTCCCTTGATGGAGTGCTGGCCCCAGGCGTCCTCGACGGTGAGCGACAGATCGGTCTTGAGGCCGTTGCGGACGATGTCCTGATCCAGGTCGAGAAAGAAAGGCCCGTTCACCTGGTTGGTGAGGCCGTCGATCTGGTAGATCTTCTTCTCACCCCGGGATGGATTGCAGTTGTTGACCACACAGGGATACAGGGCCTGGACCGTATTGAATATCTCCGTGTAGCGTACATGGATTGGCTCGAACCACGAAGAGATGGACTCGACCTGCTGCCTCGTCCTGAAGCTGGTGAGCGTGGACTCGAGCAGGAGCCGCGGCGAGATGGTGGAGGTCCACTTGATCTGGGGAGTGAGGCCTCCCACCTTGACGGCGTAATCCGAATCGGGCGAGACGCCGAGCCGCAGGCCGAGCCCCTCGAAGGTGCGGGGGTCGCCGGTCACCTGGAACGCCAGCTTGTTGTTCACGCCCGCCTGCCAGGTGATCTTGGCGAACGAGTAGTTGCCGCGCGACGTCACCAGGATGGGGGCCCCGAGCTGGTTGACGGGGCGCTCCGTGTCCAGCAGCTCCGCCGTGGCGAAGTACCACAGACGGTCCTTCACGATGGCGCCTCCCAGGCTCAGGGTCGGGCGGACGTCCTGGTAGTTCGGGATCTCGTAATCGAAGCCGTTGATGTCGTTGTTGTTCGCCCCGTCGCCGTTGAGGAAGCGCCCCTGCCAGAAGAGGCTGAGCTTCCCCTCGAAGTCGTTCCCCCCGGACTTGGTGATGATGTTGGCGAAGCCTCCGTCCGCGCGGCCGTACTCCGCGGACGCCCCCGACGTGATGATCTCGATCTCCTCGATGATGTCCACGTTCAGGTTCTGCCCGAAGCCGCCGTTGAGCGGGTCGGTGATGTTGCCTCCATCCAGCCGGTACTGCAGGCCGGTGTCGCGAGCGCCGTGGACGTTGGGGTTGCCGTCCCCGTCGGTGTCGGTGACGCCGGGGGCGAGCGTCAGGATGTCCTGGTAGTTGTGCCCGATGATCGGCAGCCCTTCGATGAACTCGGCGTTGTACGACGAGCTGGTCTTGGTGGACTCCGTATCGACGGTGCGGCCGCGGGCCTCGACGGTGACGATCTCGGTGGTCTCCGAAGCCGTGCGCAGCGTGATGTCCTGCACCGCAGTCTTGCCCATGTCCAGGTCGATGGGCCCCACCTCGACCGCGGAGAACCCCGGGTACTCAACCTTCAGCATGTAGTCGCCCGCCACGGGGAGCGCCCGGGATCTGTAGCGCCCGTCGAGGTCGGTGATCGCCTGCGTGTTGCCGCTGGGCTGGTCGGCGCTCCGGATGAGGACCACCACGCCGGGGAGCCCGGTCCCCTGCGGATCCACGACGCGGCCGCGGATGATGGCGGTGGTGCTCTGGGCGAGCAGGGGGGTGATGGCAAACAGCCCCGTGAGCAGGCAGGCACGAAGGGGGCCGGAACCTCGTGGCGGCATGGGGATGCCTCGGGAAAGTTACTGAGTGTGACACAATGCGCGGTCCGAAGGGTTACCGACGCACACGGAGGTCCTCGATGCTCTTCTGCCTCACGCTGATCGCCTCGCTCGCCGCCGCCCCGGCCGCGCCCGCTCCCTGGCTGACGCGGGCCGAGCGCACGGGATACGCCGAAACCTCGCGCTACGAAGAGACTCTGGAGGACTGCCGGCGGCTGGAGAAGGGCTCTCCCTGGATCAAGGTGTCCTCGTTCGGAAGGAGCCCCGAAGGGCGCGAGCTGATCCTGGTCATCGCCTCGAAGGACCGCGCCTTCGACCCGGCCGCCGCCGCGCGCACGGGCAAGCCGGTCGTGCTGATCCAGGCCGGCATCCACGCCGGGGAGATCGACGGCAAGGACGCCGGGATCATGCTGCTGCGCGACATCACCACGGGAAAGGAGGGGGGCCTGCTGGACAGGGCCATCGTGCTGTTCCTCCCCATCTACAACGTGGACGGCCACGAACGCTTCGGGCCGTACAACCGCATCAACCAGAACGGCCCGCGCGAGACGGGCTGGCGCACCACGTCGCGCAATCTGAACCTGAACCGGGACTATGTGAAGGCCGATGCAGTCGAGACGCGCGCCTGGCTGGCGCTGTTCACCTCCTGGTGGCCCGATCTCCTCCTCGACGCGCACGTGACCGACGGGGCCGATTACCAGTACGACGTGACGTGGTTCGACGAATCGGGCCCCAACTCACCCGAGCCGATCCGCCAATGGGTCCGGCGGGCGGTGTCGGAGCGGATCCTGCCCGACCTCCAGGCCTCGGGGCACAAGACGTCCCCCTACATCTGGCTGGTCGACGACACCAACCCGCTCGCCGGTATCGTCACCGCGCCTCCCACGCCACGCTTCTCCACGTCCTACGCGGCGCTGCAGAACCGGCCCTCGTTCCTGATCGAGACGCATATGCTGAAGAGCTACGAGAACCGCGTGCGCGGCACGTACGACACGATGCGCGCCTGGCTGCGAGAGGTGAACCGGGACCCGGAGGCGTTGCGCCGCGCCGTGAAGCGGGCCGACGAGCTGGCGGCCGGGCCGGGCCCCGTCGGGCTGAGCTACAAGATCGCGCCCGGTGAGCGCAGCGAGACCTACGACGGCGTCGCCTTCAGGCGCGAGCCGAGCGAGGTGTCGGGCGCCATGCGCATCGTGTACGGGAGCGACCCGCTCGAGACCACCGTCGTGCGGCACGGCGAAGTGGTGCCGGACGTGCAGGTGGACAAGCCCGCGGCCTACCTGGTCCCGCCCCAGTGGACCGAGGCGATCGAGCGGCTCGCCGCCCACGGGCTCGCCCTCCAGCGTCTCACCAGACCGGCGGATGTGAGCGTGGAGATGTACCGGCTCACCTCGCCGGAGTGGCAGAAGGCCCCTTTCGAAGGTCGGCACCCGGCCACCTACAGGACGGAGCGGCTCCCCGCGGCGAAGCGAGGCTTCCCGGCCGGCACGGTGGTGGTCCCCATGAACCAGAGAGGGAGCGCCGTCGCCGCCCACCTGCTGGAGCCCCAGGGGCCCGATGCCCTGGTCGCGTGGGGCTTCTTCGACGCCATCTTCGAGCAGAAGGAATTCGGCGAGGCCTACGTGCTGGAGAGCCTGGCCCGCGACATGATGGGGAAGAGCCCCGAGCTGCGCGCGGAGTTCGAGCAGCGTCTCATGGATCCCGCGTTCGCGTCATCCTCACGTGAACGGCTCGACTTCTTCTACCGGCGCAGTCCCTGGTGGGACGACCACGTCGGCCTCTATCCCGTGGCCAGGGCCACCGCCATCGACGGGCTTCCGGTGGAAACACTGCGGAAGTAAGCCCCCGTAACAGATGCCCGGTGATCCCCTCGATGCCAGGAGGGGGCACCCCCGCTAGATTCTGTCAGTGCATTCGTATCCGTTTGTGTCTTCCATGTTTGGTGTGCGTGCGTTCGTGAACCGGCAGCGGAGCACCCTCCTCCTGGCCCTCGGCGTCCTGGCCCTCGATCTGATCGCCCCCGTGGGCCTGCCGCTCTACATGCTGTACGCGCCTCTGGCGTGCCGTGAGGCGTTCCTCCGCCCCTATCGCACCCGGCCCATCCTCCCGGTCGGGCTGGCCCTGCTGGCGCTCGGGCTGCTGATTCCCCCGCAGGCGGGCATCCCCTGGCAGGAGTGGGCCGGCCGCGGCGTGGCCGCCTTGACTCTGCTGATGGCCGTGCGCGCCGGCAGCGCCGCCGGCCGGAGCCGCGACAGGCACCGGCGCACCGAGGAGCGCCTGAGCGAGATCGAGGGCATCTACGCGGCCGCCCCGGTGGGCCTGGGGCTGGTCGACACCGACCTGCGATACCTCCGGGTGAACGAACGGCTGGCCGCGCTCCATGGCCGGCCCGCCGCCGAGCACCTGGGCCGCTCGATACGGGAGGTCCTCCCCCGTCCTCTCTCCATCAAGCTCGAGGAGATCCATCGCCGCGTGCTGGAGACGGGACAGGCCATGCGCGCGGTAGAGCTGTCCAGCGACGATGCCACTCATCCCGGAGTCCGGCGTGAGTGGCTCGCGAGCTACGAGCCGGTGCGGGACACGGGGAATCGCGTGGTGGGAGTGAGCGCCGTGGTCCACGACGTGAGCCGCTTCGCACAGGCGGAGCGGCTGTGGCGCGCCCGGGCCGCGCGCCTGCGCGCACTGTACCGGCTCAGCGAGCTGGAGGCCGGATCGGCCGGCGTGGACGAGATCTGCGTGGCCGCGCTGGACGGGCTGATCGAAGGGCTCGAGGCGGACCGCGCGGGCGTCCTGCTGCGCGCGCCGGAGGGCGGGCTGGTGTTTCGAGCCTCGCGGGGTTTCTCCGGCGGGCTCCAGGACCGCCTCGCGCGCCTGTTCACCCGGCGCGAGCAGGATGAGGGCGATGTGTCGACCCTCGTGGTCCATGACATCAGGCGGCTCCCCGACGGCCCGCTCCACCACGCGCTGCGGCAGGAAGGCGTGGGCGCGCTCATCCTGATGCCGCTCGACCACGGACGCGGCGTGCCCGGCAGCCTGGTCGTCGCCTGGGATCGGCCGCGGCGCTTCTCCGACGAGCTGCTCGATGCGGAGCGCGCCATCGCGCGTCACGTCGCCACCGCCGACGAGCGCCGCCGCAGGGAGGAAGCGCTCATGTTGAGCGAGGAGCGCTTCGGGTGGCTCTCCGACAGCGGCATCCTGGCCATCGCCACGTTCGACATGGAAGGGCGCATCCTGGAGGCCAACGACGCCTTCCTCGACATGGTCCGCTACTCGCGCGCCGACCTGGCGGCCGGCGGGGTGCGCTGGGACCGCCTCACACCTCCCGAGTGGATGGATCGAACCCACGACGCAGTGCGCGAGATGTCTTCCACCGGCCGCGTCGTCCCTACGAGAAGGAGTACGTCCGCAGCGACGGCACGCGCCTGTGGGGCCTGTTCGGCGGAGCCAGGATCGGGGACGGCAGCACGGGCATCGCCTTCGTCATCGACATCACCAGCCGCCGGGAGGCCGAGCGGCGGCTCCAGGAGCTCACGGCCACCCTCGAGGATCGGGTCGCGGAGCGCACCCGGGAAGCCGAGCAGCGGGCCGAGCGGTCGCGAGCCATGGCGCTGGAGCTGGCCCAGGCGGAGGACCGCGAACGACGGAGGATCTCCCAGGTGCTGCACGACGAGCTGCAGCAGTACCTCGTGGCCGCGCGTGTGCAGGTCCGTCACCTGCAGGCGCGTCTCGGCCGGAGGTCGGGCGACCCGTTCCTGAACAAGGTGAGCCTCCTGCTGGACGAGTCGCTGGAGGCCACCCGCGCTCTGACCAGAGAGCTGACGCCGCCCATCCTGCGGACCTCCGGCCTGATCGCCGCGCTGAGATGGCTGGCTGAGTGGATGCACGAACGCCATGGACTCCGCGTGCGCATCGATGCGGATCCCGACTGCGACCATGTGTCGGAGGATGTCAAGATGTTCGCCTTCCAGGGGGTGCGCGAGCTGCTGCTCAACGTGGTGAAGCACGCAGGGGTGAACGAAGCCGACATCAGGCTGGGCCCCTGCCAGAAGTTCGTGCAGGTTGAGGTGATCGACAAGGGGGCCGGCTTCGATCCCGCGAAGCTCGACGCGGCCGCGGGCGCCTCCGGGCTGGGCCTTTCCGGGGTGCGCCAGCGCGTGGCCGACCTGGGTGGCTCGGTGGATGTCCGGAGCAGCAGAGGCGGCGGCACGCACATCAGGTTCACTCTCCCCCTGCTCGAGGCGGGCCGGTCCGCGGAGCCGGATGCGGGCACGATCCGCGTGCTGGTCGCCGACGATCACGACCTGGTGCGCCAGGGGGTGGTGAGCCTGCTTTCCTCGGACCCGGGGATCGAGGTGGTGGGAGAAGCGGTCAACGGCGAGGAGGTGGTGGGACGGGCGCGGGCCCTGCGCCCCGACGTGGTGGTGATGGACGTGAGAATGCCCGGCCTCGACGGGATCGAGGCGACCCGCCGGATCAAGCGGGACCTCCCCGAGGTGCAGGTGGTGGGGCTCTCGCAGTTCGCCGACGAGGAAGCGGGCCACAGCATGCGCGCCGCGGGGGCCGGCCTCTTCTACTCCAAGAGTGACGCTCACCTGAAGCTGATCGACGGCATCCGCTGGCTCAGGGAGAAATCGTGACCCGGGGCGCCTGGTGGCGGCGGCGAGGCGCCACGTCGGAGGCGCAGGCCACCGGTCATCGTCTGCGCGCGGCCTTGCGGCACGCTCCGATCTACGTGTTCGAGCAGGATCGGGAGCTGCGCTACACCTGGCTCAGCCGTGCCCCGGAAGGTCTGAGCCTCGACGACATCATCGGCCGCACCGATGCGGAGCTTCTCGACGACCCGGCCCAGAGCGACGCCCTGCTCCTGGTGAAGCGGCGCGTGCTGGAGACGGGCCTCCCCGAGCGCCACGAGATGGAGATCTCGCTGCGTGGTACGTGGCGCCACGTGGACTTCACCCTCGAGCCGGTGCGCGACGACGAGGGCCGCATCACCGGACTGACCGGGGCCGCGGTGGACATCAGCCCCCAGGTTCACGCCCAGCGTCTGATCGAGGAGTGGCAGTGGCGCTTCGAATCGGCCGTTCGCGCCAGCCGTCACGTCGTGTACGACAGGGATCTGGCCACCGGGCAGGTGCTGTGGGGAGGAAGCATCCCGCGCGTGCTGCGGCACCGGGAAGCCGACCTGGCGACCATGGACGCCTGGCGGGACCTGGTCCATCCCGACGACCGGGCTTCCTTCGACGAGACGCTGGAGCGCGCGCGTCTGGCGAACACGTCGTTCCAGCACGTCTACCGGGTCAGGGCAGGGACCGGATGGATCGACGTGGAGGACCAGGGATCCTTCGTGCGGCAGAAGGGGAATGACGCGGCGCGGATGGTGGGCTCCATCGCCGACGTCACGTCACGCTGCGACGCCGAGCGTGACCTGCGGCATCAGAGCCACGTCACCCGCACGCTGACCGACAACACCGCCTCGGCCCTCCTGCTTCTGGACGAGCATGGACGCCCCACCTTCGCCAACCAGGCGACAGCCACCCTCTCGGGATACACCCTCACGGAGCTCATGGGCCGGGCGGTGCACGAGCTGCTCCATGCCGGTGGCGCGGAGGGCGGCACATCGCCGGCGCACGCATGCCCCGTGGGGCGCGCCATCGCCAACGGCAGACCCCTGCGCGGCCACGAAGAGGTGCTTGTCCGCAAGGACGGGACCCTGCTGTTCGGCTCGATCTCGGTCGCACCCCTGGAACGGGACGGCCGCTTCGTGGGCTCGGTGATGGAAGTGCGGGACGTCACACCGCAGAAGATGGCCCAGCAGCAGCTGCGCTCGCTCAACGAGACGCTGGAGCAGCGGGTCGACGAGCGCACACGGGTCGCCGAGCAGCAGGCCGCCCAGCTCAGGGCGCTCACCACCGAGCTGACGCAGGCCGAGCTGCGCGAGCGGCGGCGGCTGGCCCGGACCCTGCACGACCAGCTGCAGCAGAACCTGGTGGCGGCCAAGCTGCAGCTGGAGATGGCGCGCGCGGCGGTGACGGGCGATCGCCCCGCCTCGGCGATCCAGCGCGCGGACGTGCTGCTCAACGAGGCCGTGGAGGCCTCGCGCACGCTGGCGGTGGAGCTGAGCCCTCCCATCCTGAGCGACGCGGGGCTGGCCGGCTCCCTGGAGTGGCTGGGCCGCTGGATGAAGGAGAAGCACGGGCTCGAGGTGAAGGTGACCGCCGACCACGGCCTCGATCCCTCCGCCGAGGAGATGAAGATCCTCCTGTTCGACGCCGCGCGCGAGCTGCTGTTCAACGTGGTGAAGCACGCGCGCACGGACCGGGCGCTGGTCACCCTGGAGCCGGGCCCCGGGGAGAGGACACTCTCCCTGGCCGTCACCGACCAGGGCTCGGGCTTCGACCCGGCCAGCTTCCAGAAGGCCATGGGCCATGTGCGCGGCTTCGGTCTGTTCAGCATCCGCCAGCGGCTCGAGATCCTGGGCGGCCGCCTCGAGGTCTCCAGCAGGCCGGGCAAGGGGACGACCCTGCGGATCACCGTCCCCGTGAAGGTGGCGGCGCCACGCGCGGATGCGGCCGCGGCCATGACCATGGCCATGACGGCGACCGAGCCCGAGGCCGTGCCGGCAGACGGGACGGGCGGAGCCGCGCGGCGCAAGGCCGCGCCCCCGGGACGGGCCATCCGCGTGCTGGTGGCCGACGATCACCAGATCGTGAGACAGGGCCTCATCGGGCTGCTGGAAGCCGAGCCGGACATCGTGGTGGTGGGAGAGGCCGCCCACGGCCTGGAGGCCGTCGAGCGCAGCCGAATGCTGCGGCCCGACGTGGTGGTCATGGACGTGAACATGCCCAAGATGAACGGCATCGAGGCGACCCGGCACATCTCACGCGCTCATCCCCAAGTTGCTGTCATCGCGCTGTCGCTGTACAGGCAGGATGACATGGCCCAGACGCTGCAGGACGCGGGGGCCGCCGCCTACCTCACCAAGGACGGGCCCTCCGAGGAGCTGATCCGCGCCATCCGGACGGCTCGGTCGGGACCCCTGGCGCCCCGGCCCGCGGCCGTGGTGACTCAGGACCCGGGGTCGTAGCGTCTCCGCACCAGCTTGAGCCTGGTTCCTTCCACGGCCACCGCGGCGACATAGCCCGCGGCCGGTGTGCATGCGTAGAGGCACCACCGCTGCGCCTCGCCCCGCTCCCCCCTGACCTCCAGCAGCCGCGCTGGCCGGCCGATCGCCAGGGTCACGTCGAACCCGGAGAGCTCCGCCGAGAGACCATCCCCGCGCGCCTTCAACCACGCCTCCTTGCGGGTCCAGGCGTTGTAGAAGCAGCGCGTACGGCTGGCCGGGGCCGCGCCGGCATATTGCTGCAGCTCGTGCTCGGAGAAATGATTGCGGGCGATGTCGTCCATCTCCGGGACTTCGGTCAGCCGCTCGACATCCACACCGATCCGCCGGCCGTCGGCGATTCCGAGGATGGCCAGATCCTCCGAGTCAGAGAGGTTGAAGCGCAGGGAGCCGCCGTGACCGGCCAGCTCGGGCTTGCCGCGATCCGTGTAGCGGAAGCTCAACTTGCGCGGATCCGCGTCCAGATAGCCCGCCAGGATGACTCTCATGGCGCCGCGTCGCAGCGCAAAACGCCTGCGGTGCGGCTCGAACCGGTACCGCGCCATCCTGTCACGCTCGTCGTCCGACAGCAGTGCCGCGGCGCGCGCGACCGACTCGACGGGACCGTGGAGGCGGATGCGCCACAGGTGCAGCTCGCCCTCCGGCAGGTCGGCGGCGATCATCCCACGACGCTGGAGGCGACCCGCGAGAGGATGCTGGCCGCGTGGTCCTCCAGGAAGAAGTGCCGGCCGGCCAGCTGCACCGCCGTGAAGCCGGAGCTCGTCTCGCGGCTCCATCCCTCCAGATCCTGGGGAGAGACCTGCGCGTCCTGGGTCCCACCGAAGGCCGTGATCGGCACGGTCAGGGGGGGCCTGGCTGGCGGCGCATAGGTCTCGCACAGCTCGAAGTCGGCCCGCAGCGCCGGAAGCAGCAGCTCCATCAGCTCCTGGTGGGCCAGCACCGGCTCCGGCGTTCCCTCCAGCTCGCGCAGAGCCTCCACGAACGCCGCATCGGTCAGCGTGTGCAGCGGCGGCCCGCACCGCGGTGACGCGGGGGGCCGCGATGCCGAAACGAACAGGTGGGCCGGCGGCCGACCCATTTCGCTCATGCGATGCGCCAGCTCGAACGCGATGAGCGCGCCCATGCTGTGACCGAAAAGGGCATAAGGACGGACGGTGACGGAGAGCATCACCTGCGCGAGCTGAAGCGCCAGAGTCTCCACGCGCCGGTGCGGGGCCTCGCGGATCCGTCCCTCCCTGCCGGGAAGCTGCAGGGGACAGATCTCCACCCCTGCCGGCTGCGTACGGCGCCACGCACGATAGACCGACGCGCCCCCTCCCGCGTACGGCAGGCACACGAGTGGGATGCGGCCGTTGCCGGCGGGCGGGCCGAAGGGCCACCACGCCGCATCGTTGACGAGCACTCCGGAGCCTCGCGAGCGGCAGCGGAAACACCGCACTTTTTGTGTTCCATGGAGCGGACGCGTCAGTATAATACGCCGAATCGAAACAGGATCCGCTTCATCGTCACCCGACGGGCTCGACATGCATCCCCGTGCCGCGAGAGCGGCATGTCGACGCCGGTGTCTGGCTCAAGGTGGGTGTGTCGGCACACGATTCCAAGCGCGCGATTCCGAGAACGGCCGCGGAAGGGATGCACCTGAAGGCGCCGACGATCGGAGAGCTTCTCCGACGCCGCGCCGCGGAACACCCTGAGCGGACCGTCTTCACTTTCCTGGGAAGCTCCCAGGCCCCCGCGGCCACGCTCACTCTGGGACAGCTGTCCGCGCACGCTCGCGCCATCGGAGCCAGGCTGGCGCGGGAAGGGCTGCGTGGCGAGCGCGCTCTGCTGCTCTATCCCGCGGGACTTGATTTCGTGGCGGCCTTCTTCGCCTGCCTCGAGGCGGGCGTGATCGCCGTGCCGGCCCCGCCGCCCCGCAACGCGCGGGCGCTCGCGCGGATCGCCCTGATGGCCG
Organism: Candidatus Polarisedimenticolia bacterium; assembly: GCA_050747525.1. Classification (GTDB taxonomy): domain Bacteria; phylum Acidobacteriota; class Polarisedimenticolia; order JACPZX01; family DASXTC01; genus JBOGOC01. The sequence goes on from JBOGOC010000025.1 coordinate 107,178, forward strand.
TCGATTGCGGAGCGCGCGCGGCTCTCGTCCCTCCGTCTCTCCTGGAGCGATCGCGGGAGGCCGCCCGCGAGCAGCCGTCCCTCGCGGCGCTGCGATGGATGTCCGCCGGAACGGGGGACGCCGACCCCCCCGAAGGGGAGGCCGTTCAACCGCCCGCAGATCCGCATGGCCTCGCCTACCTGCAGTACACGTCGGGCTCCACCTCGGAGCCGAAGGGAGTGATGGTCGGCCATGCGAACGTGATGGCCAACTCGGAGGCGATCCGCCGCGGCTTCCGCCACTCCTCGCGCAGCCGTTCGCTGACATGGCTCCCCCACTTCCACGACATGGGCCTGATCGACGGGATCATCCAACCCGTCTATGCGGGCTTCCACGCCGCGCTCATGGACCCCGCCAGCTTCCTGCAGAACCCGACGCGTTGGCTCCAGGCGATCTCCGATCATGCCATCACGCACTCCGGCGCACCCGACTTCGCCTACGACCTGTGCGCCCGCCGCGTCAGCCCGGAACCGGGACGGCTCGACCTGCGCCGCTGGAAGGTTGCCTGCAACGGCGCCGAGCCGGTGCGGGCCGCCACTCTGGAGCGCTTCGCAGCGCAGTTCGCCTCGTGCGGATTCGATCCGTGTGCCTTCTTTCCCGCTTACGGCCTGGCCGAGGCGACCCTCAAGGTGAGCGGCGGCCCTCGTGGGCGCGGGGCCACGGTGGTGGCGCTGAACGGCGAGGATCTGGAGGCGGGACGCGTCACACCCGACCCTTCGGGACGGCGCCTGGTGGGATCGGGGCGCCCCGACGTCAGGACGCGCGTGCGAATCGTGGGGCCCGCCGGCGAGGTGCTGCCGGAAGGACGCGTGGGAGAGATCTGGGTCCGCGGACCGGGGGTGGCCCTCGGCTACTGGAACCGGCCGCAGGAGAGCGTCGAGACGTTCGGAGCGGGTCTGCCGGGAGTGCGCGGGCGCCACCTGCGCACCGGGGATCTCGGCTTCTTCCACGCGGGAGAGCTGTTCGTGACCGGACGACTCAAGGACATCATCATCATCCGCGGTCGCAACATCCATCCGCAGGATGTCGAGGCGACGGCGTCCGCGTGCTCGCCGAGACTCTCCTCCGGCGGCGGGGCCGCGTTCGGCGTGGAGACGTCGCAGGGCGAAGGGCTCGTGGTGGTGCTGGAGGCTGGGCGGCACCTGAACGACGCCGCCGAGCTGCTGGCCTCCGTGCGCGCGGCGATCGTGGAAGCTCACGAGGTCGATCCCCACGCGATCGTCCTGGTCCCGCCGGCGGCGGTCCCCCGGACCTCGAGCGGCAAGGTGCGGCGACGAGCCTGCCGCCAGGCCTTCCTGGAAGGAAGCCTCCCCGTGACGGCCGCCTGGCGCGAGGCCGTCGCCACACGCGCCGGCGTCTCTCCCGATGCCGGCCCCGGGGGGGCATCGGCGTGGCTCGCGGCCAGGATCGCGGCAAAACTGGGAGTGGAGGCCGGATCGATCGCGCTGGATCAGCCGCTCGCGCGTCATGGGCTCGATTCGCTGCGCTCGGTCGAGCTGGCCCACGAGATCGAAGAGGCCTTTGGAGCCTCCCTCTCCGCGGTGGAGCTGATGGAGGCGGCCTCACTCGCCGAGATCGCGGGGCGGCTCGCCGAGCCTGCCCCTGCTCCGGCCGGAGCTCCGGCCGCGGCGCGCGATGAGGAGCCGCCGGAGTGCCCCCTCTCGGCCGGCCAGCGCGCGTTGTGGTTCCTGCACCACCTGGCTCCCGAGAGCCGCGCCTACACCATCGCTTCGGCTCTGCGTCTGAGCGGACCCCTGAACGAGGATGCGATGGAGCAGGCCTGGCGCGACGTCATCGGACGGCATCCCTCGCTGCGCGCCCGCATCCTGTCCGGGCCGGAGCCGCGCCAGCGCTTCGACGTCCCCTCCGGCGCGATCCTGTCGCGCGGGGATCTGCGCGGAGTGCCGGAGGCGGCGATGGCATCCCGCCTCGCCGACGAAGCGCATCGCCCCTTCGATCTGGAGCGCGGGCCCCTGGTCCGCGTCACCCTCTTCGATGCCGGAGATCAGGAGCGCATCCTGCTCATCGCGGCGCACCACGCCGTGGCCGACCTGTGGTCGCTCTCCGTGGTGCTGCGCGATCTGCAGGCCGCCTACGGGGCGGCGCTCGATTCCTCTCCAGCCCCTTCCGGCCCCGCCCCGCATCCCTTCGCGTTCGTCCGCTGGCAGCAGCAGCTCGTCGAGGGCCTGGAAGGAGACCGGCAGCTTCGCTTCTGGCTCGACCGTCTCGGCGGGGATCTGCCTCCCCTGGAGCTGCCGGCCGACCGAGTGCGCCCCGCCGCCCAGACCTTCCGGGGCGGAGCACGGACGGCGCGCCTCGCCCCGGCCACAGTCGCGGCGGCGCGCCGGATGGCCCGTGCCCGCGGCGTCAGCCTCTACACCGTGCTGCTGTCGGCCTGGCAGGCGCTTCTGGGCCGCGTCACGCCGCACGAGGAGATCCTGATCGGCTCTCCTGCCGCGGGGCGGACCCGGGCCGGCTTCTCGGATCTGGTGGCCTACCTCGTCAACACGGTCGTCCTGCGCTGCGACCTGCGCGGCGACCCGGCCTTCGGCGATCTGATCGCGGCGACTCACCGGCGCGTGATGGAGGCGCTGGCCCACCAGGACTACCCGTTCCCGCTGCTGGTCAGGCGGCTGGCGCCTCATCGCGACCCGGCCCGCTCACCTCTGTTCGACACCATGTTCGAGCTGCGCACCACCGGCGAGCGGGTGCGCGGAGACCTCGCCTCCGCGGGGGGGGACGCGCGGGTCCTCTTCGCCGGCGGCGTCGAGGGGAAGCCCGTGGAGGTCGAGCGGCGCACATCCGCCTTCGACCTGTCGGTCACCGTGGGCGACGACGGGGACACGCTGGGGCTCGAGCTGGAGTACAACGCCGACCTGTTCGACCCCTCCACGGTGGACGAGCTGGGTCGCGGCTTCGAGACGCTGCTGGCCGCCGCGGTCGAGTCCCCGTCCACACGTGTCTCCAGGCTCCCGGTGATCCCCGCCGCCCGCCGGGCGGAGATTCTCGGCCCACCCGTCCGGGCCGCGCGCCCCGAGGTCTGCTTCCCGCGCCTGTTCGCGGCGCAGGCGTCCGCGCGCCCCCATGCCGCCGCCGCGGTGCACACCGCGGGCACGCTCACCTACGGCCGGCTGGACGAGCGTGCGCGCGCTCTGGCGCGGCGCCTGCGCGCCGCGGGGGTGGCTCCCGAGTCCCGCGTCGCCGTGATCATGGACAAATCGCTCGACCTGCTGGTCGCCCTCATGGCGGTGCTGAAGGCAGGAGGGGCCTACGTGCCGGTCGATCCACGCCTGCCGGCTTCCCGCAGGCGCTTCCTGATCGAGGACTCCGGGTCTCGCGTGGTGCTGGCCGATCCCGGCGTCCAGGTTCACGACGGGCCCCTCGTGCTGCTCACCGGCGACGACCTCGAGGGACCCACCGCATCGGACGGCGACGAGACGTGGCTCGATCCGCCCCCCGACAGCCTCGCCTACGTGATCTACACATCAGGGACCACCGGGGAGCCGAAGGGGGTCGGCGTCACCCACGCAGCCTTGATGAGCGCCTTCTTCGCGTGGGACCGCGCCTACGACCTCGCCTCCATACGAGGTCACCTGCAGGTCGCCGCGCCCGGGTTCGACGTCTTCACGGGGGATCTCGTGCGTGCACTGGGATCGGGCGGCACGCTGGTGCTCTGCGGCCGCGACACGCTGCTCGACCCCGACGCGCTGGCCGCGCTGGTGCGCGCGCACCGCCCCCAGTTCACCGACATCCTTCCCACCGTGCTTCGCGAGCTGGCCTCCCTGCTGGTTCAGCGCGGAGAGCGCCTGGACACGTTCCGGCAGATCGCCATCGGCGCGGAGGCATGGTCCATGGCCGATTACGACCTGTTCAGGCGGGCGTTCGGACCCGCGACCCGCCTGATGAACTCCTATGGCGTGACCGAGGCGACGATCGACAGCCTGTTCGGACAGGTCGCCGACGAGGACCGCGCGCGGACCGTCCCTCCCCTCGGGCGCCCGTTGGAGAACACCTCGGCCTTCGTCCTCGACGAGCATCTGGAACCGCTTCCGTCCGGGGTGCGCGGCGAGCTGTACCTGGGAGGAGCGGCGCTCGCGCGCGGCTACCTCAACCGGCCGGGGCTCACCGCGGAGCGCTTCCTTCCCGACCCTCATGGCACGCCGGGGAGCCGTCTGTATCGAACCGGTGATCTGGCCCGGCGGCTGGCGGACGGGCGCATCGAGTTCCTGGGCCGCGCGGACCATCAGGTCAAGATCCGCGGACACCGCGTGGAGCCGGCCGAGGTCGAGGCCATCCTGGACGCCGACCCGCGGGTGCGCGCCTGCGCCGTGGTGGCACGTAAGCTTCCACGCGGGACCCGGCTGATCGCCTACGTCGTGCCTCGCACGCCGGGCGCCGCGGACATCCAGGGTCTGCGCGATGCGCTCGCGGCGCGCCTGCCGGAGGCGATGGTTCCCTCGGCCTTCGTCGAGCTGGACGCCCTTCCCCTGTCACCCAACGGCAAGGTGGATCGCCGCGCCCTGGCCGTGCGGCCCTGGGTGGCCGAAGGGATGGCCGCCGGCGGGGGTGAGCTGGACGACGTGGAGCGCCGGCTCGCCGGCATCTGGAGCGACGTGCTGAGCGTGGAGCGCGTCGGCGCACACGACAACTTCTTTACCCTGGGAGGAGACTCCATCCTTGTCATCCAGGTCGTGTCGCGGGCGCGCGCGGCGGGACTGTCGTTCCCCCCGCGCGCTCTGTTCGAGAACCCCACCGTGGCCGCCCTCGCCCGCGCCGTTCGCCCGTTCGCTGCGCCCACGGCTCCGCTCGCGGTGGAGCCTCCACCGGCGCCGGACACCTCGGTGCCGCTGCTCCCCCTGCAGCGATGGTTCTTCGCGCAGCAGTTCGATGACCCAGGGCACTGGAACATGGCCATCGCGCTTCAGGCACGCGAGCCCGTGGACCCGGACGCAGCCCGTGCCGCCGCGCGAGCGGTGATGCGCCGCCATGACGCGCTGCGAGCTCGCTTCACCCGTGGCGGGGACGGCTGGGTCCAGACCATCGCCCCGCCGGACGACGAACTCGACCCGCTGCGCGTCGAGCCGGCCGCTGGGGCCGTGACCACCTGCGCCCAGCGACTGCACGCGGGACTCGATCTCGAAAAGGGCCCTCTGGCCCTCTTCGGACTCGTCGTGGATGAGCCGGGCGGCAAGGGGACGCTGGTCTTCGTAGGGCACCACCTCGTGGTGGACGGCGTCTCGCTGCGTCTCATCGTCGAGGACTTCGAGCGCGCGTACAGGCAGGCACGCGACGGCCGGGAGATCCGTCTTCCCGATCCGACGGCCCCGACGGCTGTCTGGGCGGCGCGCCTGCGACACCGCGAGGCCGCGGGACGCGATGACGGGCCGCCCGCGCCCGCCGTCCGCCTCGAGCTGCTCCCTCTGCGCGAAACGGCAGCCGCCCCCCTGGAGGGCTCCACGGTCCGACTGAATGATGTGCTGGACCCGGCGACGACCGATCGGCTGCTGCGTTCGGCCGTTGCCCTGGGGGCTCCCGTGGAATCCGTGCTGCTGTCGGCCTTCTCCATGGCGTGGGCGCGCTGGACCGGAGGCCGCGCGGTGGCCGTGGAGCTCGAGGGGCACGGCCGCGCCGCCCTGGAGGACCTGGACGTCTCGCGCACGGTGGGGTGGTTCACCGAGGTGCGTCCCGTGATCATCGATGGGATCGACCCTCTGGATCCGCTGGCGTCCCTGCGCGCCGTCCGGCGCGCCACGTCGAGCGGCACGAATGGACCCGCGGTGGTCCCGGAGATCTCCTTCAACTATCTGGGCCGCTTCGACGATCTGCTCGCCGCCACGTCGCTGTTCGAAGGACTGGCCGAGCCGGCCTGTGCGGCCCGCTCGCCGCGCGCCCGGCGCACCCATCCGCTCGAGATCGATCTGCACGTCGCGCAAGGCAGCCTCGCCGCCCGATGGTCCTTCTCCGGAGAGCAGCTCGACGAGGAGGCGGTCGCAGCCCTGGCGCGCGACTTCAGGCAGGCGCTGGAGGAGCTCGCTTCCCTCACCGGGGCCGAGGGGGACGAGGTGGAGGCGGTCCTCCCGCTGACGCCCATGCAGGAAGGAATGCTCTTCCACCACCTGCGCGAGGCCGGATCCGATCCCTACATGGCCCAGATCTCGCTGGAGCTGACGGGCACGGTGGACGCCGGCGCTCTGGTCCGAGCGTGGCAGATGGCGGTGGATCGGCATGCGGCCCTGCGGACCACGTTCTCCCTGAAGGAGGGAGCCCGGCCGCTTCAGATCGTGCGGAGCCACGCCACGCTGCCGTCGACCCTGCACCCCGCCGGCGCCGTGATCGACGCGGTGATGGAGCAGGCGCTCGCTAGCGGATTCGACGTCTCGCGTGCCCCCCTGGCCAGGCTGGACGTGGTGCCGGGATCGGACGGGGCGCTCACGGCCATCTTCACTCACCATCATCTTCTGTTCGACGGATGGTCGCTCCCGCTGGTGATCGGTACGGTCTTTGACACGTACGATGCCCTCGTGTCGGGGCGTCCCCTTCCCGAGGCGAAGGCCGTTTCGTCCCGCGGATGGTTCGACTGGCTCGACGCGCAGGACTCCGGAGAAGCCGAGAGGTTCTTCCGCGACAACCTCGCCGGGCTCACCGCCCCCACGCCGGCCCCTCCGGCCGGCACTCCTGCCCGCCCTGACCGCGCGCCAGCCGGCAGCGCGGTGGCGCACGGCGCGGCGACGGACGGCACGATCGAACGAGCGCGCGCCCTCGGGCTCACCGCCAGCGCGGTGGTGCAGGCCGCCTGGGCGCTGGTGCTGGCCGCCTGCACCGGCCGGCGCGACGTGGTGTTCGGCGCGACCTCCTCCGGACGCCCCGCGCAGGTGGACGGCATCGCCTCCATGGTGGGGCTCTTCATCAACACGCTGCCCGTGCGGGCCCAGGTCGACCCGCGCGTCGGAGCGCTCGGCTGGATGCGTGAGCTACAGACGCGGGGAGCCGCCCTTCGCCAGCACGAGCACGCGCCCCTGGCCATGGTGCAGCGCTGTGCCCCGACGCCTCCCCAGACGCCGTTGTTCGAGACGCTGCTGGTGTTCGAGAACTACCCGATCGATCTGAAGGCCCTGGGTCGGCGGGAGCGGTTCGCGGTGACGGGGATGCGGCTGCACGAAGAGACCAACTACCCGCTCACGATCGTGGCCACCGGCGAAGAGGGGCTCCGCTTCCGGGCGATCTACGACCGTGCCCGCTACGACGAGGAGGGGGTCCTCCTGATCCTGGAGCGGCTGGCCACCGCCATCGACTCCCTGCTGGCGCACCCCGACGCTCCCCTGGGATTCCTCTGCGTCCTGCCGGCGCATGAGCGCGAGCGGCTGCTCACGCAGTGGAACGACACGACGCGCCCGTTTCGCCACGAGGCGACGCTCGTGGACGTTTTCGACGAGGTGGCGCGCGAGCGTCCGGACCACGCCGCGCTGCTGTTCGAAGAGACCACGATCACCTACGCGGATCTGCGGCACCGCGCCCGCACCGCGGCGCTGGCCCTGCGCGCGCGCGGCGTGGGGCCCGAGTCGCGCGTCGCCCTGGCGATGGATCGCTCGCCCGAACTGATCGTGGCCATGCTGGGCGTGCTGGAGGCAGGAGGGGCGTACGTGCCGATCGATCCGGAATCGCCGGACGCGCGCACCGCCCGGACCCTCGCCTCCTCGGGGGCCACCCTGGTGGTGGCGGGAGATGGACGCACGGCTCCCGGTGGAGATGTCCCCGTGGTCCGCTTCGAGGAGCTGCAGGTCCCTCCGGAAAACGGCGCGACACTGCCGCGGGTCTCCCCCTCCAGCCTGGCTTACGTGATGTTCACGTCCGGCTCCACGGGGCGCCCCAAGGGGATCGAGATCACCCACCGCAACATCCTGCGCCTCGTGTCGGGAGCCGATTACGTGCGGTTCGGCCCCGGGGAGACCTTCCTCCACCTCTCGTCGATCGCGTTCGACCTGACCACGTTCGAGGTGTGGGGGGCCCTGATGACCGGCGCCCGCCTGGCCATCGCCCCGCAGGGGGCCGCGTCCGCCGCCGGAATCGCGGCCCTGATCCGCCGGCATGGCGTCACCGTGCTGTGGCTCACGTCCGGGCTGTTCCAGGTGGTGGTGGACGAGGAGGTCGAGGCCCTCGCGCAGGTCCGGCAGGTGCTGGCGGGAGGGGACGTCGTCTCCCCCGCGCACGTGCGCCGGCTGCTTGCGGCAGGCTGCCCGCGGGTCATCAACGGTTATGGGCCCACCGAGACCACCACCTTCGCCACCACCGGAGCTCTCTCGCCGGGCGAGGAGCTAGGCGAGCGCGTGCCGATCGGACGCCCGATCTCCAACACGCGCGTCTACGTGCTGGACGACGCGATGGCGCCGGTTCCCATCGGTGGGGCGGCAGAGCTGTATGTCGGGGGCGAGGGCGTGGCCCGGGGGTACGCCGGGCGCCCGGATCTCACGGCGGAGCGATTCGTCCCGGATCCGTTCGGTCCGCCCGGCGGCCGGCTCTACGCCACCGGCGACCTGGTGTCGTGGCGCGCGGATGCCCGTCTCGAGTTCCTCGGCCGGCGCGACCGGCAGGTGAAGGTGCGCGGGTTCCGTGTCGAAGTGGATGACGTCGAGTCCGCGTTGCTCGAGGTGGAAGGGGTCCGCGCCGCGGCCGTGGTCGTGCGGCGTGAAGTCGGCTCCTCGGATCTGATCGGCTACGTCACGACGGACGGCGAGGCCGCGGATCCCGCCGCGCTGCGCCAGGCGCTCGCCCGGCGCGTCCCTCCTTACATGATCCCTTCGCGGCTGATCGTGCTGGACAGGATGCCGCTGAGCGGGAGCGGCAAGATCGACCGCCGCGCTCTTCCCGCCCCGGGCGCGGAGCCTTCCCCTGTCCGCGGGGCGTCGATCCTCACGCCGGCGGAGGAGATGGTCGCCGGGATCTGGCGTCTCGTCCTGGGCGTGGACGGGATCGGCCCCGACGACGACTTCTTCGCGCTCGGGGGGCACTCCCTGCATGCGACGCGGGTGGTGGCCCGTCTGCGCCGCCTGGGGATCGATGTCCCGCTGCACGATCTGTTCGATGCCCCGACGGTTCGGGGGCTGGCCCGGCGCCTCGAGGCGGCGGGCCGCGGTCCCTCGCCTCCCCTCGTCCCGGCCACCGGCCCGGAGCGGCGGCTCGCCTCCTTCGCGCAGAGCCGCCTCTGGTTCCTCGACCGGCTCGAGCCATCCAGCGCCGCCTACACCATCGCGGGGGCGATACGGATCGAGGGAGACCTGTCGATCGCGGCGCTCGACGCGGCGCTGACCGACATCGTCCGTCGCCACGAAGCGCTGCGGACCCGCTTCGAGGAAGGGCCCGACGGCCTGTTGGCCACGGCCGACCCCGATGCCGTCTGGACCGCCCCCCTCGAGGATCTGAGGCATCTGCCCGCGGGTGAAGACCGCGAGCGCGAGGCCACGCGCCGCATCGGCACCCTCGCGCGCGAGCCGTTCGATCTGCAGCGCGGTCCGCTGGTGCGGGCGCGTCTGCTGAGGATCGATCCGCACGATCACGTTCTGGCGCTCGCCATGCATCACGTGGTGTCCGACGGCTGGTCGCTGGGGGTGCTGGTGAACGAGCTGACGGCCGCCTACGCGGCGCGCGCACGCGGCGAGCCGCCGCGGCTCCCTCCGCTTGCGGTCCAGTACGCCGACTGGGCGGCGTGGCAGCGCGCCTGGCTGCAGGAAGGAGAGATGGAGCGCCAGCTCGCCTGGTGGCGCGCCGAGATGGAGGGGCTCGAGCCGCTCGTCCTGCCCACCGATCGGCCACGTCCGGCACGGCCCACCGGCGCGGGGGGATCGCTGCCGCTGCGGCTGGATGGGCGGCTGGTGGAGAGCCTCACTCGGGGAGCGAGGGCCGAGGGGGCCACTCTGCACATGGCGTTGATGGCGGCCTTCGCGGCGGTGCTGGGGCGATGGTCGGGGCAGACCCGCTTCGGCATCGGCACCCCCGTTGCCAACCGCACCCACCCGGAGGCCGAGCCCCTCATCGGTCTGTTCGTCAACACCCTCGTGGTGAGCGCCCGGCTGGAAGGAAAGACCTTGACCTGGCGCCGGCTGCTGCGAGGGATCCGGCAGGCTGCGCTGGGAGCCCACGCCCACCAGGACGTGCCGTTCGAGCGGGTCGTCGAGGCCGTGCAGCCCGAGCGCGACCTGGCCCGGACCCCGCTCTTTCAGGTGATGCTCATCCTCCAGAACGCTCCCATGGGACGTCTGGAGCTCGACGGGTTGAAGATGCGGGCGTTCGAGGCTCCCACAGGGACCTCCACGTTCGACCTGACCATCTCGCTCGAGCCCCCCCTGCACGCCGATCCCGCCGATCCGGGCTCGCTTGCGGGGGCGGCCGAGTACAGCACGGAGCTGTTCGACGAGGCGACCATCGAACGGCTGTGGGACCAGATGGTGCGGATGCTGAATGCGGTCGCCCACGATCCGGACACCGACGTGCGCCGCGTCGCGCTGATGTCGGCGGCGCAGCGTGATCGGGCCCTGCAGATCTGGAGCGGGCGGCGCGGCATCGCGCAGCCCGGGCCCCTGCTTCACGAGCGCTTCGCGGAGATCGCGGCCCGCCATCCCGGCCGCGAGGCGGCGGTCCTGGAAGGACGGCGGGTGACCTACGGAGAGCTGGACGCCTGGTCGTGGCGCATCGCCCGGCGGCTCGCGCGCCACGGCGTGAGCCGGGAGGTGCCGGTCGGCCTCTGCGTGGACCGGTCGCCCGAGATGCTGGCCGGCATGATGGGAATCATGAGATCGGGGGGGACCTTCGTCCCTCTGGATCCCGATCACCCGAGAGAGCGCATCGCCTTCGCGCTGAGCGACGCGAGGGCCCGCCTGGTTCTGGCGACGCGCGCGCGCGCCGGCGCGGTCGAGCCGGGGATCCCGGTCCTGCTGGTGGACGCCGACGTCCAGGAGGAAGAGTCCGGTTCGCCGTCCATGGCCCCGCCGGGCCCCGCCTCCCGCGACTTCCTTTCCTACATCATTTATACGTCCGGGACGACGGGACGCCCCAAAGGGGTGATGGTCTCTCACGGCGCCCTCGCGTCCGCGTGCGACGCCTGGGTCCGCCTCTACGGGCTGGAGGAAATCCGGCGCCACCTGCAGATGGCCGGGATCGCGTTCGACGTCTGCATCGGCGACGTGGCGCGCGCGCTCGGCACCGGAGGGACGCTGATCTTCTGCCCGCGCGAACGGCTGCTCGACCCCGCGCGTCTGTTCGATCTGGCGCGGGGCGAAGCGGTGGAGTTCGCCGAGTTCGTGCCGGCCGTGCTGCGCCAGCTGGCAGCTCACGCGCGCTCCGTCGGCGAGCGGCTCGAGACGCTGCGCGTGGCGGCGGTCGGCTCCGACGTCTGGACCCTCGCCGAGCTCCGCGAGTTCCGCGGCGTGTTCGGTCCGCGGACCCGCCTCGCCAATTCCTACGGAGTCACCGAGGCCACCATCGACTCCACCTGCTGGTTCGCCGGAAGCGGCGAGGAGACGGCAGGGAGCCCGCCCATCGGAAGACCACTGTCGCACACAGCCGTCTACGTCCTGGACGACCACTTCGAGCCGGTCCCTCCGGGGATTGGCGGGGAACTCTATCTGGGAGGCCCGGCCGTGGCCCGCGGCTACGCCGGGCGGCCCGCGCAGACGGCCGAGCGCTTCGTCCCCGATCCGTTCGGTGAGCCGGGCTCGCGGCTCTACCGCACCGGCGATCGCGCGCGCTGCCTGCCGGACGGGGACATCGTCTTCCTGGGCCGCGCCGACGATCAGGTGAAGATCCGCGGGCAGCGCATCGAGCCGTCCGAAGTGGAGGCGGCCCTGGCCGATCTCGACGCGATCGCCGCGGCTGCGGTGGTGGCGCGGCGCGGACCGGGGGGCGCCCCCGCCCTGGCGGCCTACGTCGTGCCGCGCGGAACCGGATTCGATACGGAGGCCGCGCGCGAGGAGTTGCGCCGGCGGCTCCCCGAGGCCATGGTCCCCGCGGCCATCGTCGTGATGGAGGCGCTCCCGCTCAATCCCAACGGCAAGGTGGATCGCCGGAGGCTCCCCGAGCCCGACTGGGGGGCGACGCGCGCCGACGAGCCCCCCTCCACCGCGGCCGAGGCGGCGGTGGCCGCGGCGTACGCGACGGTGCTCGATCTGGAGCGCGTGGGGGCCGGCGACGACTTCTTCGCTCTAGGGGGCCATTCGCTTCTGGCCACGCGGGTGATCTCCAGGCTGCGCGCCTCGCTGGGGGTGGAGGTGCCGCTGCGCGCCTTGTTCGAGGCGCCCCAGGTGCGCCGGCTCGCTGCGGTCGCCGAGTCGCTCACCCGAGGAGGTGCTCCGCCTCCGGTGAGGCGGGCGCTGGATCGACAGCGCCGGCGCCTGTCCTATGCGCAGCGCAGGCTCTGGTTCCTGGATCGGCTGCAACCCGACACCGCGGCCTACAACCTCCCCTCGTCCCTGCTGCTCGAAGGAGATCTGGACACCGGATCGCTGGAACGCGCCCTCACGCGCCTAGTGGAGCGTCACGAGGCCCTGCGCACCCGTTTCGAGGAGGGACCCGACGGGCCCGAGCAGGTGATCGCGCCCGCCGCGCCGATGGCGATGGCCGTGATCGACCTGATGCATCTCCCGGAAGCGGCCCGCCGCGACGAGGCGCAGCGGCTCGCCGGCGAGGAGGCGCGCATTCCCTTCGATCTCGCACGTGCCCCGCTGCTGCGCGCCAAGCTGCTGCGGCTCGCCCGCGATCGCCACGCGCTGCTGCTGACCGTCCATCACATCGCGGCGGACGGCTGGTCGCTCGCCGTGATGGTGCGGGAGCTGGGGGCGCTGTACGGCGCCTTCATCCACGGACAGCCCGACTCGCTGCCGGAGCTGGCCGTCCAGTACGCCGACTGGGCCGCCTGGCAGCGCGCATGGCTGGAGCAGGGAGAGATGGATCGCCAGCTCGAGTGGTGGCGCGCCGAGATGGAGGGAGCCGCCACCCTGACCCTTCCAGGAGATCGTCCTCGCCCGGCTCGGCGCAGCTTCGCCGGAGCGACGCTCGACGTGCAGCTCGACGCCTCGCTGACGCAGCGGCTCGAGCAGCTGGCACGGGCCGAGGGCGCGACCTTGCACATGGCGCTGCTGGCAGGCTACGCCGCCGCCCTTTCCTCTTGGTCCGGGCAGAAGGACATCGTGGTGGGGACTCCCGTCGCCAACCGTCGCACGGCGGAGGCCGAGCCGCTCATCGGCTTCTTCGTCAACACGCTCGCCATGCGGGTCCGCCTGGCAGGACAGGGACTAACCTTCCGGGGCCTGCTGGCCCGGGTGAGGGAGTCTGCTCTCGGGGCTCAAGCCAGCCAGGACGTCCCATTCGAGCGCGTGGTGGAGGCGATCCATCCCGAACGCTCCCTCGATCACAACCCTCTCTTCCAGGTCCTCTTCGCCCTGCAGAACGTGCCGGTCGGCTCGATCGAGATGCCAGGGATCGGGCTCTCCTGGGAGGAGCCGCACGCCGGGCTGACGCGGTTCGATCTGGAGCTGTTCCTGGCCGAGGGGGCCCTCGGACTCGACGGGCTGATCAACTACAGCGCCGAGCTGTTCGACCGCGAGACCGTCGAGCGGTTCGTGCAGAACTTCATCGCCCTGCTGGAGGCGGCCGCGGTCGCTCCGGATCGCCCGCTGGCCTCTCTGCCGTCGCTCGCCCCCGCGCAGCTCGAGACCCTGCTGGCGCGGTGGAATCCCCCGCGGGCTCCCTGGCCCGATCCGCTGGTCGTCCACACGCTGTTCGAGCGCTGGGCCGAGACGGCGCCGGATGCCGTGGCGGCCCGCTTCGGCGGGATCTCCCTCTCGTACGGAGAGCTCGACGCGCGGGCCAACCGGCTGGCGCGACGTCTGCGCCGGGAAGGGGTCGGCCCCGAGCAGGTGGTGGCCGTGTGCGTGGAGAGGTCGTTCGACATGCTGATCGCGCTGCTCGCCTCCATGAAGGCCGGAGCGGCCTACGTGCCGGTCGACCCGGAGTATCCCCCCGAACGCATCGCGCTTCTCCTGCGCGACAGCGGAGCGCGGCTGGTGCTGACGCAGGCGCGTCTCGCGGAGCACCTTCCTCTCGGCGACCTGCCCGCTCTCAGGCTCGACGAGCAGGCCACCGAGATCGCGCTCGAGGACGAGGCTCGCCTGGGGCCGGTGCCTCACCCCGACCAGCTCGTCTACGTGGTGTACACGTCCGGCTCGACAGGGAGGCCCAAGGGGGTCGCCATGACGCACCGGGCCATCTCGAACCTGCTCTCGTGGCAGCGGCGCGACTCCCGGAGCGGTGAGGGAGAGCGGGCCCCGCGCACGCTTCAGTTCGCCTCTCTGTCGTTCGACGTCTCATTCCAGGAGATCTTCTCCACGCTCACGGCGGGCGGAGAGGTGGTGCTCCTCTCGGAGGACGAGCGGCGCGACACGGCTCGCATGCTGGCGATCATCTCCGGCGCGCGGGTCGAGCGTCTCTTCGTCCCGTTCGTCGCGCTGAACCAGCTCGCCGAGGCCGCGTCACAGGAGAGCGAGCTCCCCGGAAGCCTGCGCGAGATCGACACGGCGGGGGAGCGGCTCGCCATCACGCCGCCCATCGCCACCTTCTTCTCCAGGCTCCCGCACGCGCGGCTGGTGAACCACTACGGGCCCAGCGAGACACACCTGGTCACCACGTTCGAGCTGGCCGGAGCGGCCACCGGCTGGCCCGAGCTGCCGCCGATCGGGCGCCCCATCGCCAACGCGACGGTCTACCTGCTGGACGCCGAGGGGCGCCCCGTGCCGATCGGGACTCCCGGAGAGCTGTACGTCGGCGGCGAAGGGCTGGCCCGCGGGTATCACGGCCGGGCCGACCTGACGGCCGACGCCTTCGTCCCCGATCCGTTCTCGGGAATCCCGGGAGCGCGCCTGTACCGCACGGGAGACCTGGCCCGCCACCGGCACGACGGTCTCCTGGATTTCCTGGGACGTCGCGACATGCAGGTCAAGGTGCGCGGCTACCGTGTCGAGCCGGCCGAGATCGAGTCGGCGCTCGCCCGGCTCCCCGGGGTTCGCCAGGCGGCGGTGCGGGCCCACGAGCACGGCGGAGGGCGCCGCCTCGCCGCCTACGTGGTGCTGCACAAGGGAGCGCGCCCCACTCCGGACGAGCTTCGCGACGCACTCGCCAGCTCGCTGCCCGAATTCATGGTGCCGTCCGCGATCGTCCTGCTCGACGCGTTGCCGCTCACCCCCAACGGGAAGATCGATCGCAGGGCGCTGGCGGAGCCCGACTGGGGCGCCATGGCGCGGCGCGTTCCCCCGCGCACGCCCGAGGAGGAGATCGCCTGCGGCCTCTTCGCCGAGGTGCTGGGGCTGAGCGGCGTGGGGGCGACGGACGACTTCTTCCATCTGGGGGGCCACTCGCTGCTCGCGACCCAGGTGGTCTCGCGCGCACGCCGCGCCTTCGGAGCCGAGATCGCGCTGCGCGCGGTGTTCGAGGCTCCCACGCCGCGCGGACTGGCCGCGGCGGCCCTCGAGGCCCGCGGCTCGGGCGCCGCGATCCCGCCGCCGATCGTCCAGGCGCAGCCGGCTGAGCGGCGGAGCCTGTCGTACGCGCAGAGCCGCCTGTGGTTCCTGGACAGGCTGGAGCCGGGCCTGGCCGTGTACAACGTCCCGGCGGCGGTGCGGCTGGAGGGGACTCTCGACGCGGGTGCGCTGGAGCGGGCGCTGCACGCGATCGTGGAGCGCCACGAGGCGCTGAGGACCCGCTTCGTGGACGGCCCGCACGGTCCCGAGCAGCACGTGGATCCCGCCGCCGCGCTCGGCATGGAGCTCGTGCAGGTCGCCGGGGAAGGTCCCGTGGAGCGCGAGGCCGAAGCGTGCCGCCTGCTCGCGCAGGAAGCGGTGCGCCCGTTCGACCTGGGACGCGGCCCGCTGCTTCGGGCCCGCCTGCTGCGGCTTGAACCTCACGAGCACATCCTGTCTCTCGTGGTGCACCACATCGCCGCCGACGGCTGGTCGATCGGCGTGCTGCTGAGCGAGCTGGGGGCGCTCTACGGCGCGTTCGTGCGCGACGGGGACAGCCCGCTGCCTCCGTTGCCGATCCAGTATGCCGACTGGGCCGCCTGGCAGCGGGCGTGGCTCGACGCGGGGGAGATGGAGCGGCAGATCGGCTGGTGGCGCGGAGAGCTCGGCGGAGCTCCGCCCGCGCTCGACCTTCCCGCCGATCGAGCGCGTCCCGCGCAGGCGACCTGGAACGGCGCCACCCTGGCCGTCCGCCTCCCCGCGGCTCTTCACATGCGGCTGCAGCGCGTGGCGCGCGCGGAGGGTGCGACGCTGCACATGGTCCTGCTGGCCGGCTATGCCTGGACGCTGATGATTCACGCGGGAAGGCGCGACGTGGTGATCGGCACACCTGTGGCCAACCGGCGCATCACCGAAGCCGAGGCGCTCGTGGGGTTCTTCGTGAACACGCTTCCCGTGCGGGTGAGGCTGGACGGCCGTGAGCCGTCCTTCCGGGACTTGATCGCCCGGGTGCGCGAAGCCTCTCTGGGCGCCTATGCGAACCAGGACGTGCCGTTCGAGCGTCTGGTCGAAGCGCTTCAGCCGGAGCGCTCGCTCAACAGCGCCCCCATCGTGCAGACAGCCTTCGCGCTCCAGACCGCCCGCCTGCCGCAGGTGGAGCTTCCGGGCCTGCGGATGACCCTGGACGATACGGAGACCGGCACGGCGAAGTTCGACCTCATGCTGACGCTGCAGGAAGAAGAGGGCGAGCTGGCGGGAGCGCTCGAATACAACTGCGACCTGTTCGATCGCTCCACGATGGAAAGGCTGACCGCGGCCTTCGAGAGGATCCTGGCGGACGGCTCGGCGGAGCCCGACGCTCCGCTCGGGACCTCGGCGCGCGCCGGCGACGAAGCGGCGCGGCTGGTGCTGGAGAGCTGGAGCGGGGCCGGCGCGGCGGACCCGCCCGAAGGTCTGCTCCACGAGATGGTCGAGCGCCAGGCGCGGCTCACTCCCGGCGCGCCCGCCCTGGCGCGCGGCGACGCCTGCGTCACCTACGGCCGGCTCGAGGAGCGCGCGAACCGCCTGGCCCATCACCTGGCGGCCCTGGGAGCGGGACCCGGTCGCCGGGTGGCCATCCTGCGCGAGCGATCCCCCGAATTCATCGTCACGATGCTGGCCGTCCTGAAGGCCGGAGCGGCCTACGTGCCTCTGGAACCGGGCGACCCGCCTGAGCGGGTGCGCCACATCCTCGCCGACAGTGGCGCCATGCTGGTGGTCACCGAGACCGGATCGGCCGGCGTTGCCGGTGCGGCGGGGATCCCGCTCCTGGACGTGGACAGCGATGAGGTGTGGATCGCGCAGCGTCCGTCGACGCCGCCTCGCCCGCGGATGAGCCCCCGCCATCTCGCCTATCTGATCTACACCTCGGGCTCCACCGGCCGGCCCAAGGGGGTCGCCGTGGAGCACCGTCAGATCACGGCGTACGCCGCCGCCGCGATCGAGCGGCTGGGGATCGAGCCCGGCTGGAGCTTCGCTCTGCTGTCCACGCTGTCCGCCGACCTGGGGCTCACCGCCGTCTACCCGGCGCTCGCCACGGGAGGCTGCCTGCACGTGCTCCCCGCCGAGGAGTCATTCGACGCGCCGGCCGTGGAGCGGTACGCCGCCGCGCACCCGATCGACTGCCTCAAGATCGTGCCGTCGCACCTGCAGGCGTTGATGAGCGGGGCTCGTCCCCAGGCAGTCCTGCCGCGCCGCCTGCTGGTGCTGGGGGGAGAGGCCGCCCCCGGAGACCGCCTGCGGCTCCTCGCGGCGCTCAGGCCCGAGTGCCGGATCGCCAACCACTACGGGCCCACCGAAGCGACGGTGGGCGCGGTGGCCGGCTCCCCCCTCGCCGCGGATTCCGATCGCGCCATCGTGCCGCTGGGGCGCCCCCTGTCCGGGACACGCGCCTACGTGCTGGACGCCGCCGGCCGGCCCACACCCGCCGGCGTGCCGGGTGAGCTGCACCTGGGAGGAGCGGGGATCGCGCGCGGCTACCTGGGGCGGCCTGCGCTCACCGCGGAGCGCTTCGTGCCCGATCCCTTCGGCGCCACGCCAGGTGGTCGCCTCTACCGGACCGGCGATCGCGCGCGGTGGCTGAGCGACGGTCGCCTGGAGTTCCTCGGACGCGCCGACGGGCAAGTCAAGGTGCGCGGCGTGCGCGTGGAGCTGGCCGAGATCGAAGCGGCGCTGGCGGCCGACCCCGACGTCCTGCGGGCAGCGGTGGTCCCCCGCGCGGATCCTGCCGGCGGCACCCGCCTGGCGGCCTTCGTGGTGGCTCGCCCTCGCGTGGCGCCCGTGCTCAACGGACTGCGACGCCGACGTCTCGCCGACGGGGTGGCCGTGGCCGAGCTCAACCGCAACGAGACCGATTACCTGCACCGGGAGATCTTCGAGCTGGGAGCCTACGCGCGCCACGGCATCACGCTGCGGGACGGCGACACCCTCGTGGACGCGGGGGCCAACATCGGACTCTTCACCATCTGGGCCAGCCTGGTGTGCGCCCGGCCTCGCGTGGTGGCCTTCGAGCCGAACCCGCACCTGCAGCCGATCCTCCGCGCTAACGCCGCCGCCTACGCTCCCGACGCGGTGATCCTCGACGCGGGGCTGGCCGATCGCGAACGAACGGCGTCGTTCACCTTCTTCCCCGGCTTCTCGCTCCTCTCGGGCCTGCACGCCGATCCCGAGACCGAGAAGCAGGTGGTCCGCTCGTTCCTGGAGAACCAGGCCCGGGCCGGTGTGGAAGGGGCCGACACGCTGGCGCGGGAAGCGGGAGCGATGCTGGATGAGCGCTTCCGTTCACGGAGATTCGACGTGCGCCTGCGGGCCCTCGCCGACGTGGCCGCCGAGCAGGGACTCGAGCGCATCCACCTGCTGAAGGTCAACGTGGAGAAGTCGGAGCTCGACGTGCTGCGTGGCATCGATGCCTCCCTGTGGCGGCGGGTCGACCAGGCGGTCATCGAGGTGGATCTGGCGGCGCACCTCGACACGATCGTGCGGCTGTTCGAATCGAACGGCTTCACCGTGCTGGTGGATCAGGACCCGCTTCTGGACGGCACGCCGCTTCGTTACGTCTACGCAGTGCGAGGCGGCTCGGGACGTGCGCTCGTGCCGGGGGCGCCCCCGTCCTGCCGGCCGGCTCCGGTGGACGCTCCCCTGCTCACCCCCGAGACGCTGCGCGAGCGGCTGGCCCGCTCGCTTCCCGGCCCCATGCTCCCCGCCGCGTGGGCCTTCCTGGACGCGCTGCCGCTCACCTCCAACGGCAAGCTGGATCGGTCACGCCTCCCCGAGCCCGGGGAGGTTGATGCCGCGTACGTCGCCCCGCGCGGAGAGGTGCAGACGGCCATCGCGCGCATCTGGGCCGAGGTGCTGCAGCGCGACCGCGTCGGCGCCCACGACAACTTCTTCGATCTGGGGGGCCATTCCCTGCTGCTGACGCGCGTGCATGCGCGGCTGCGCGAGACGTTCGACGCCCATCTCACCGTCGTGGAGATGTTCCGGTTCCCCACCATCGCGGCGCTCGCAGCACGGCTGGCGGAGCCGCCGGCCGACGACGCCGGGACCGGCTCGGCGCGGGAGCGTGCGGC
>JBOGOC010000026.1:0-96563 GCA_050747525.1 Candidatus Polarisedimenticolia bacterium
GCGCGCAGCATGGCGCACCTGGCGCGGATCGACGTGACGGCCGGCGCAGCGGCACCGGCGGTGACCGTGGCCGGGAACTGGGTTCAGAACACCGGCTTCGGCCGCTTCCTTGCCGAGACCGAGAAGGCTCCCGACAAGACCGCCGCCGTCGACGCCTACCTCAAGAAGCAGGCCTCGTTTCCCATCGTCGAGAACGACGGGGCGGTCCACTTCGTCTACAGGGGCAAGGCGACCGACGTCGCCATCGTGGGTGACATGCTGGGGAATTCGCGCGAGGACCCCATGCAGCGGCTGCCCGGGACCGACCTGTTCCACTACTCCATGCGGCTCGAGCCCGACGCGGCGGTGACCTACGGGTACATCGTCGACTACGAGAAGGCGGCCGCCGACACGCTCAATCCCCGCAAGGGGTCGGGCAACTTCGGGGACATCTCGCTGCTGGCGATGCCGGCGTGGCGCGCGACTCCACCAGCGCCCGTCGAGGCGGCGCGCCAGGGACGGCTGGAGACGCTGGAGTTCACGTACAAATCCGGGGACAAGGAGAGGAAGCTCACCACGCAGATCTATCTGCCGGCCGGCTACGACTCACGAAACGACGTCCGCTACCCGACCCTTTACGTGCATCGCGGCAAGAACGCGCTCGAGAAGGGAGACATGAAGAACCTGCTCGATGCGCTGATCGGCACCCGGATCGACCCGCTCATCGCCGTGTTCGTCTTCCCGGATCCCGAGGCCCCTGGGGAACCGGTCGACTCCTACGTCCAGATGGTCGCCACGGAGCTGGTGCCCAGGATCGACCAGGGGTACCACACCATCTCTCAGTTCACGGCGCGCGCGTCGGTCGGCTTCGGGGGCGGCGGCGGCGTGGCGCTGGCCTGCGCGCTCAAGAACCCCACGCTGTTCCAGCGGCTCGGCGGCCTCTCCCCCTTCGTGATCGGCCGCAAGGATTACGAGGCGCAGGTCCCCACCGCCGAGAAACAGCCTCTGGTGGTCTGGCTCGGATGGGGCGCCTACGGCACGCGCTCCGCGAGCGAGGCCGTTGACACCGTCCAGGGCAATCGCGAGCTGTGGGGGTTGCTGCGAGAGCGGGGCCACCGTCCTTCGGGCGGCGAAAGCCCCGAAGGGAGCGGGTGGGATATCTGGCGCGGCCGTGCCGGCGAGATGATCGCCGCGCTTTTCCCGCGGCAGGCGGAGTAGCCGGCCGGGCGGCGGGAGCGCAGGTCTACTCGCATCGCAAGGTGCGGATGGGGTCCGCGCGCGTGGCCCGTCTCGCGGGCAACCAGCAGGCGGCCAGCGCGGCGGCCCCGAGCACTCCCGCGACTCCCAGGAAGGTGACGGGATCGAACGGGCTCACCTCGAAGAGCAGCGTTCGCAGGACCTGCGTGACGCCGAGAGCGCACAGCAGACCCACGCCAGCGCCCAGCAGGGCGATCCGCATCCCCTGCCGCAGCACCAGGCCGAAGACGTCGCCGCGCTGCGCCCCGAGCGCCATGCGCACGCCGAATTCCTGCATCCGTCCGGTGACGTTGATCGACATGACCCCGTAGATTCCCATGACCGCCAGGAGGAGGGCCGTGGCCGCGAAGGCGGTCAGGAGCAGATTGGTCATGCGCTGGCTGTTGAGCGTTTCGTCGACGAGGTCGGGCATGGTCCTCACGGCGAAGACGGGCAGGTGCGCGTCGAGATCCCGCACCTGCGCGCGAATCGAAGCCGTGGCCGACGACGGGCTTGCAACGGTGCGGACCGCGAGGTGCATCTGCGTGGCCGTGTCCTGCGACTGGCGGAACGGCAGGTAGAGGTGCGGATACCACGGCTCCGCCAGCCCCGCATGCTTGACGCTCCCCGCCACGCCGACAATCGTCATCCAGGCGCGCTCGGAGGTGTCCCAGCCCAGACGGATGCGCTTTCCGAGGGCATTGCCGTCGGGCCAGTAGAGCCGGGCGAGGGTCTCGTCGACGATGGCCACCGGAACGGCGTCACCGTCGTCGTCGCCGGAGAAATCGCGACCCCGCACCGGAACTCCGACGGCCTGGAAATAACCGGGGAATCCCACACGGATGAGTGCGTTCGGCAGCGCCGACCCCGGCCTCTCGTGCCCCTCCACGACGTAGGCATCGGACCAGCCATCGCTCTGAATCGGAAGATTGGAGATCAGGCCCGCGGCGCGCACGTCCGGCAGCCGGCGGACCCGATCAATCAGGGTCTCGTAGAACTGAGCCAGCTTCTCCGGCGAGCCGTACCGCTCGCCTGACGGAGAGAGACGCATGGTCAGAAGGTTTTCCGACTGGAACCCCTGGTTGACGGCAAGAAGGTGCGCGAAGCTCTTCAGCAGGAGCCCCGCTCCGATGAGCAGCACGATGGAGAGCGCCACCTGCGCGCCCACCAGCACGTGGATTGCGCCGCGGCTCGAGGCCGAAGCGGTGTTTCGCGTGCCTTCCCGGAGCTGGGTGTTCTGCCCGATGCGGTAGGCGCGCACCGCAGGCAGCCAGCCGCACAGGACGCCGGTGAGCAGAGCCGTCGCCGCGGTGAAGGCGAGCGCTCCGGCGTTCACGTGAACCTCGGCCACGCGGGGGACCCCCTCGAGCGGAAGCCGGCCCAGCAAGGCCACGACCCACAGGGCCACCAGCACCCCCGCGGCCGCCCCCAGGACCGACAGAAGCAGGCTCTCCGTCAGGAGCTGCGCCGCGAGGCGGCGCGGGGAAGCGCCCAGGCTGATGCGCAGCGCCATCTCGTGCCGCCGGGCCGTGATGCGGGCCAGCAAGAGATTCGCGATGTTGGCGCACGCAATCAGGAGGACGAGTCCCACCGCCCCGAGCAGGACGATCAGCGGCTGTCTCACCGTTCGCGTCAGGGCTTCCTGGAGCGGCGTGACGATCATCTTCAGGTCCGAGCCGGTGGGGGGCGGATTCTCGCTTTGTCGCGCCAGATCCCATTGAAGGCCTGTGGCCTCCGATTCCGCCGCCGCGGCCGTCACGCCGTCCTTCAGTCGCGCGATGCCCGTCAGCGTGAATCCGAACCGGCGCTCCGGATCGAGCCCCAGCGGCACCCAGACGTCGGTCTCGAGGCCGGGGAACCTGAACCCGGGCGGCATCACCCCGACGACATGCAGCAGGGAGTCGTTCAGCCGCACGGACCTGCTCAGAATCCCCGGATCGCCACCCAGCCTCCCCCGCCAGAGCCGGTCGCTCAGGATGCACACGTCGTTTCTGCCGGGAGCGTCCTCTTCGGGAAGGAAGGCGCGCCCCAACGCGGGGCGCACGCCGAGCACGTCGGAGAACCCCGCGGTGACGTGGGCGGTCTGCACGCGCACGGGCTCGTCGAGACCCGTGAGGTTCAACCCGTCGGTCGTGTAGGCGGCCAACCCCTGGAAGGATCGCGCCTGATCACGAAACGACGCGAAGAGGAACTGTGAGAGGCCCCAGCGCTGCAGGCCCGCGGACGGCTGCGACTGCAGGAGGACCGCCAGGCGCCCCGGCTGCGGATAAGGCAGCGGTCGCAGCAGGATGCCGTCCACGAGGCTGAAGATGGCGGTGTTGGCGCCGATGCCCAGCGCCAGGGTGAGCACCGCCACGGCCGTGAAGCCCGGGTTCCTGCCGAGCATGCGGGCGCCGTGGCGCAGGTCCTTCCAGAAAGCCTCCAGCAGGAAGCCCGACCGGGCTTCGCGGACCCGCTCCTTCACCTGCTCGGGACCGCCCAGCTCGATGAGCGCCCGTCGGCGGGCTTCGTCGGGGGGCATCCCGCTTCCCAGGTTGACCTCGATCTGTTTCTCGAGGTGGAAGCGCAGCTCCTCGTCGAGCTCACCCTCGAGCCGGTGCCTGCGAAGCAGATTGCGCAGAGTCTGGAACAACACCGTCATGTGCTCCGAAGAATGCGGGCCACGGCCGCGGTGAGGCGCTCCCAGATGCGCGTCTCTTCCGCCAGCTGCTTCCTGCCCGTGGGGGTCAACCGGTAGAACTTCGCGCGGCGGTTGTTCTCCGACTCGCTCCAGGCCGACCGGATCCAGCCTCTTTCCTCCAGCCGCACCAGCGCCGGGTAGAGCGACCCCTGGTTCACCTGGAAGACATCGCGAGACACCTGCCTGATGCGCTGCGCGATCCCCCAGCCGTGCATCGGCTCGAGAACCAGCGTCTTGAGGATCAGCAGGTCCAGCGTTCCCTGCAGCAGGTCGGCCCGGTCGTCGCCCATCACGCTCCTTTAGACGCTCGACAGGAGGGCAGGGTTTCCTTTTTTTTGGTCAGCGCAGCCATCCCGGCTGATGGAGAGGAGCCTGGCCTTGGTTCGCATGCAGAATAGGCGCCATGCATTCCAGGCGGTCGCTCCCCATCGTGATGCGCGCGCTGCGATTCTGAGTCTTCCCACTGCAAGCAGGACGAGGGTGGCGGCGGCCGCTCCCGTCAGGAGCATCTGCGCTCCGGCCCGCGTGGCAGGCCCACGATGTGGCGCAGCAGGATCAGCAGCGCCCCGAAGAGGATCGAGCCGAGAAGGGTCGCCGCGGCCAGGTTCCAGGCAGGCTCTCGTAAAGGGGGGTCCACGCAGTGAGCCACAGCAGTGCGGAGGCGACGTAGGCCGGGGCCAGGACATGCCGCCGCCCGGCCAGCGGTGCGCCCGTCAGCATGAGACAGAAGTGCAACCCGATCGGGGCCGCCGCGCAGGAGCCGAGAAGGTAGACGAGATGAAGGGGGAGGCGCGGGGAGTCGAGGATCGCCTCGGCGGCGACGCCCAGGCTCCACGTGCCGAGAGCGCCGCACAAGGCCGCGAACAGTCGGTTTCACGCGAGGAGCGGCTCGCGCAGCAGCGCCGCGCCCCCCAGCCCGAGAGCGCCGAGCCCCGCCGCAAGATGAAGCTGCGCCGACGAATCCACTACCTGCCGCCCGTCCGATGCGGTGCCATCGTGTTCGGGAGATCCTCGCGTCACGCCGGGTGCACCACCGCCCCGCGGTGGCATCTCGCCGGGATCGCGCCGACATTGTACTGCCGCGGATCCTGGAGTGCCGTCTGCTTCCGCGACCTGGGATATTCTGGAGACGATCCAGGGCGTTCTGAGGAGCGGCTCGGGGTGGTGGTCAGTCGCTGGCGGCTGCTTCACCAAGTCGGCGCTTGTCCAAGACGACCAATGCCGTCTGGTACCGTCCATTGACGATCCGGAAGTCAAGCGGATCGTTGTCCACCGCATCCCACGAATAACGCACCCTGCCCATTCCCGAAGGCGAACGAACGGTGATCTGGTGCGGCGTCAGAACATCGCGCCGTCCGCTCTCATCGATGACGAACTCCGTGAAGCGCGGCCAGCCTGGTCGGGGAGCACCCGGTTCCCCGTCGAAGAGTCCCTGCGGACGGTCGGGATCCGGGTCACTTGGCGCGAAGCCCGCGGATGCCGAGGTGAACACGCCTGCGAGCTTTCCTCGGGCGTCGCGTACTTCAAGCATCGCCTCCGCAACGGCGTTGCCGGCTGGATCCTGGACGCGTACCAGGCCGAACCAGTCCTGGCGAATTCGTGCATGATCCCGCCCTTGTTCGCCGTGCATCGCCGGTCGACCGCCGAACAGGTTGTCGTGCTCCAGCGTTGACCGATTCAACGCATGGCAGTCCACCTGGTAGATGTCGATGTCCCCATTGTTATCAAAGACGTTCGGTTGATCGCTGCTTCCGATGAGAGGTGCTGACACGATGTCGTTGGAGGGATCGCCATCGTCCAGAGTCGTGACCTCGGCATCCCCGACGTACGGCAGCAGCGCCACCCCGCCACGCAGGTCTCCGAGAAGACTCAGCACACGCTTATCCGTGGGATCGTCCGGTACGTATGAGTCGCTACCGTTGGTCAGAAAGCGGTTGCCGAGGATGCGAGGTGAGCTGCCCCAAGCCAGGAGACCGAAGAGCTTGCTCCTCTCGAGGACGTTCTCCACGTAGGAGTTTGGTTCCTGATCGGACGCCACCGGCTGGAGCTCGAATATGCCCCAGACTTGTTCCCTGAAGGTGTTCCCGGAGAATACATTCCCTCCACTGGAAGCGATGAGGACCCCGTACTCGCCCCCCACGACAGCGTTTCGTTGGAAGACGTTGCCACCCGTCTGCGCAGCCCCGAACTCACCCAGGACCGCGATCCCTAGCCATGACTGCTGAAGCTCATTCGCGAGGATGCGATTGCCGCTCGCCGCGTAAAGGTAGATTCCCATGCTGGCGTCATGAATGGTGTTTTGCAGTACGACGTTCGAGTCCGAACCGATGCCGAAGGAGCCGTCCCCGATGAGGGAGATCCCCCAGATCCGGTGGCCCTCGATGACATTGTGGCTAATCTCGTTGCCAGATGCGCCGAACAGACTGACACCGCTGTTCGCATGGAGTGTCGCGGGATCGACAGGTCCAAGACGGTTCCTCGTGATCACACTATCGGTGGAGTGTCCGATCGTGATCTGACTCCCTCCTGAAAGACGGTTGTCCGCTGCGAGCGACGCGTCGGAGTGGTTCGAGAAGGATACATAGACGGCTCCGTCGCTCTCGTTGCCGGTGAAGAGGGAGCGTGGTGAGCCGTAGATGGAGACGGAAATGTACTCATACGGATCGCTCGATGCGGGATCGAAGAAGTTGTCCCGCACCTGTGTTTCCGGACCATAGTAGATACCCAAAGTGGCTCCGGGACCGACGAACCTGTTGCCTTGGACACGCAGCGCCGGGCTCCCGTTCGCGTACAGCCTGCCGTACGGATCGCCGACAATGGTGTTGTTCTCGACGAAAGAGCCGGCCGAATCCTTGAGGTACAGAGGGACCCAGAAGCCGGCCAGATCGCAGTTCCGCACAGTCACGCCCGCGACACCGATCGCCCGCACTCCAATCGTGTTCACCCCCCCGCCACCCCGGATCGTGTGACCGGCGCAGTCGAGGGTGATGCCGGGCGCAGCGAGGTGGGGCCCATCGGTCTGGCAGATGAGGTCTTCCGTGAGTCTCGTATCTTGCGTCAGGGTGCTGGCGCACGTGACCTGGGCGTCCAGCGGGGACGGTATTCCCAGTATCACGAGCAGCCATGGAGCCACCATCATGAACCGTCCCGCCGCTCTCATGGCTCGGTGCCTCGTGGCCATCGATCGAAAACGCCGCAGGTCTGAACCACGTCTCCGCCTTCCATGACTGCCGGGCCCTCGCCGAACTGCTCGAGGCCGCAAGGTAGATCGGGATAGTACGCGTGGTCGGGCTGCCCGTCCTCCCCGAAGCTCACCAGCCACAGCGCGCCATGAAGGTTCGAATACAGAAACGGCCGACCCCAGGCATCCAATGTCGGGAGATCCGAAATATAGATGGGCACCAGCTCGGGGATGAGCTCGGTCACAGGCGAGAAGGCAGAAGCGCTGCCAGGATAGCGGTTGTAATCGACGGCATAGCTCGCCGCCGCCTGGTAGATCGCATTGATGGAGTTGATCGTCGCCATCTCACGCGCGCGCCCCGCGAAAGGCCGGCGGAGGAATCGCCCTCCTGTCAACACAAGGTCGCCTGTCGGGTCCAAAGAGTCGACTATCGCGGCACGTCGCCCGGAGTAGAGTCTCTGCTGAGCGTAGTCTTCATCCCGAATTCCATCTGAGCCGTAGCTGATGAGCTGATGAGTCTCCGAGTTCGCTCGGTACCAGATCGGATGGCCCCAGACATCCTTGCCGGTCACCGCCACACGCCCGACGACACCGGGCGTGAGCGCCTCTCTAAGCGGATGAAACTCCCCGTCCGGGACGGGGTACGACCCCTGGACGCGGCGTTGGTCCTCGAGGAGTGCGCTGACGACTCGCATCTCCCGCATCGCGAGCGCTACCAGGTCCTTCCTTGGCTGAGTCTGCGTGCCCTCATCCACACACCTGGCACGTGGAACTGCTGTGACCAGGAGCAGGAGGGATAGGACGATGCGACGTTGGATCATCGTGACTCGCAGCGTGTCAGGGATGGCCGATCTCCATTTCACTGGCGGGACGCCGGTAAATCTATGTCGCCGAAAGGCCGGTGCAATGACCGGAATCGCTCTCTACGACGGGACTTCAGCAGGGAGTCAGCCCCTTGAAGCCGGTGAAGTTTCAGTCGAGCCCGTCTGTCATATAGGTGGCCCTGCCGGAGCACATTGACGAAGAGGTTTCTTCTCGGAGATATTGACTTCGATGGCAGGTGCCAAGCGGGGCGCCGCGTCATGGGCCATGGAGCCGCATTCGGAGGCTCAAGGGGCAGAGACTCCACAGGAGGAGAGTGATGTCGAGAGCCGTCTTCATGCTGCTCATGGCGTTGACACCGATGGAGCATCTCACCCTCGCCGGAGACAGTTCGCTCACCATCTACAACCAGGACTTCGCCGTGGTGCGGCAAACGGTGCCACTCGACCTCGAGCAGGGAATCAACAACCTGCTCTTCACGGAAATCACGGCCCACGTGGAGCCGGAGTCCGTGATGCTGCGCGATCCGGAGGGCCGCTATCGTCTTCAGGTTCTCGAGCAGAACTACCGTTCGGATCCGCTGTCACAGGAGCTGCTGTTGAACCTGTTCGAAGGCAAGACCATCGACTTCCTGGTGAGCCTGCCGGACAGGTCACAACAGGTCGTGCAGGGCAGGATCATCCGCTCCGGATACGTACCGCACCAGGCAGCCTGGCGGGAGTATGGCCAGCAGTACTACGCGACCCAGATGGCCTACATGCAGGGCGGGGCTTCGCAACCCATCATCGAGGTGGACGGCAAGCAGCGCTTCTCGCTCCCCGGACAACCGCTCTTCCCTGCTCTGGGAGACGACACCATCCTGAAGCCCACGCTCTCCTGGCTTCTGGAGTCGGACCGCTCGGGCAGGCTGGATGCCGAGCTCTCTTACATCACCGGCGGCATGCGCTGGCGAGCCGACTACAACCTCGTCGCGCCGGAGACGGGCGACGCGGTCGATCTGGTCGGCTGGGTGACCATCGACAACCAGAGCGGGAAGCTGTTCGAGAGCGCACGCATCAAGCTGATGGCCGGCGACGTCGCGAAGATTCAACCTGCTGGAACCCGTGCTGAATACGGGGCCCGCGATACCGCGCTGCAATCTCGCATGGGTGCTCCGGTGACGGAGAAGGTCTTCGACGAATACCATCTTTACTCCCTGCAACGCCCCACCACGCTGCACGATCGCGAGACCAAGCAGGTGGAATTCGTGCGCGCTGCCGGCGTCCAGTCCGAGCGGCTCTATGTCTACGACGGTGCCTGGATCGACCCCGATCTCTACCGCGGCTGGAGATACGAGAACATACGGCAGAGCCCCGACTACGGGACGCAGTCGAACCCCAAGATCTGGGTGATGCGGGAGATCAGGAACTCCCATGAAAACAAGCTCGGCCTCCCGCTTCCCAAGGGCCGCCTGCGTTTCTATCGCCGCGACGTTGACGGCCAGGTCGAATTCACCGGCGAGAACGTGATCGACCACACGCCCAAGGACGAGACGATTCGCGTCTATACCGGCAACTCGTTCGATCTCGCCGGCGAACGCAAGCGCACGAATTACGTCGTCAACGACCCCGAGCGCTGGCTTGATGAGTCGTTCGAGATCACGGTCCGCAACCACAAGAAGGAACCTGTCGAAGTCCGGGTGGTCGAGCACCTGTATCGCTGGACCAACTGGGAGATCAAGCTCGCGTCACACGTTCCCATCAAGACCGATGGCCAGACCGTCGAATTCCGGGTGCGCATCGCTCCGGACGGCGAACAGAAGATCCAGTACACAGCGCACTATTCCTGGTAGCGGCTCGCATGCCACTGAGACGGGGACCGGATGGCCGCCCGGCTGCGTAACTGGGCCGGCGATGTGCGCTGGCGGCCGGCGCGGATCGACCGGCCGGGCAGCCAGGAAGAGCTCGTGGCCTGTGTCCGCCGCTCGGCCATGCCCATCCGGGTGATGGGAGCTGGCCATTCGTTCAGCGCGCTCTGCGCGACCGACCACCAGACCATCCATCTCGATCGGCTCAGCGGCCTGCTGTCCGTGGACCGCGATCGAGAGGAGGCGACGGTCCGGGCAGGAACCCGGCTGCGTGATCTGGGACCGCTGCTCGCCCGCCGGGGCCTTGCCGTCGAGAACCAGGGGGACATCGATACCCAGTCCCTGGGCGGGGTCCTGGCCACCGGGACCCACGGCACCGGCACGAGGCTCGGCTGCATCGCCAGCCAGGTTCTCGAGCTGACCCTGGTGACCGGGTCGGGCGACACTCTGATCCTGAGCCGCCAGCGCGACGAGAGGCTGTTCCGGGCCGCCGCCGTTTCGCTGGGAGCCCTGGGCATCCTGTCCCAAGTCCGCCTGAAGCTTCGTCCGGCCTACCGTCTGTCCGAGGTGCGGCGGCGGGTTCCGCTCGACCAGTGCCTGGCCGACAACGCCGCCACCGCCGCCCGGCATCGGCACTTCGAGTTCTTCTGGTTCCCCTATGCGGACCTGGCCCTCACCAAGACCCTGGATCTGGCTCCGGCGGCGGAGCGTCCGCCGGACCGGACGCGCTCCTTCCTCACCAACCTGCTGCTGGAGAACTTCGCTTTCTGGCTGACCTGCCAGACCTCACGCCTGCGCCCGGCCTGGACCCCGGCCATCAATGCCTTTTGCTCCCGCACACTGGACGAGTCGGAGTATCTGGGCCCGCCCCATCGCATCTTCCCCTCTCCGCGCCTGGTGCGTTTTCACGAGATGGAGTACGCGGTGCCGGCCGAGAACGGCCCCGACTGCCTGCGCGAGCTGCGCGAGTTCATCGTCCGCCGGAGGCTGCCGGTGAGCTTCCCCATCGAGTACCGGTACGTGGGACAGGACGACCTCTTCCTGTCCCCCTTCTTCGGGCGTGATTCCGCCACCCTCTCCCTCAATGTCTTCCATCCCAACAGCTACCGGGAGTATTTCGATGGGGCGGAGGCGATCTTTCACAACCACGCCGGGCGACCGCATTGGGGCAAGAAGCACACGGCCGGGCCCGCCTACTTGCGCCGCCTTTACCCCCAC
Organism: Candidatus Polarisedimenticolia bacterium; assembly: GCA_050747525.1. Lineage (GTDB taxonomy): Bacteria > Acidobacteriota > Polarisedimenticolia > JACPZX01 > DASXTC01 > JBOGOC01. The sequence continues at coordinate 10,963 of JBOGOC010000026.1, forward strand.
TGGGACGATTTCCAGATGATTCGGGAGGAGCTCGACCCGGGGGGACGCTTTCTGAACCCCTATCTGCGTGGGCTGTTCCTTGGTCTGGACGGAACCCCGAGCGGTCATCCTGCGTAGGATCCCCGGGGACACGACATGACGACCGTGACACTGCCCGAAATCGCCCGGGAACGGCTCGATCCATTCGACGGCTTCTTCCGACACGACGGGCCTCCACCGGTGCTCCCGGACGGCCTGCTCGATCTCCCCGCTGTCCGGCGCTGGTTCGCCCTCCTTTCCTGGGGGGACGAGGCAGGGCTCTACACCTACCAGATGCCCCTCGAGGGTCGCACGGGCACCCGGGTCTCGGTGCTGGGGCAATCGCGGCTCATGCTCTCTTGTTACGACTACCTGGGCCTCGCGGGCCATCCGGCGGTCGAGGAAGCCGCCATCGCCGCGGTCCGGACCTACGGGACGGGGACGGGCGGCGTGCGCATGCTCACCGGGACCACCGCCCTGCACCGCGACCTCGAGCGCGAAGTGGCCGCATTCAAGGACGTGGAGGCTGCGCTCACATTCGGATCAGGGTACCTCGCGAACCTCGCGGTCGTGGCCGCTCTCGTCGGTCCGCGGGACCGCGTGTTGCTCGACGCCCACGCCCATCGGAGCCTGCACGACGCGTGCGCCCTGGCGCGCGTGCCGGTGACGACCGTCCCCCACAACGACGTCGCCGCGCTCGAAGACGAGCTGCGGCGCCCGCACGCGGCACGCCGCACGCTGATCGTGGTGGACGGCCTCTACTCCATGGACGGCGACGTCTGCCCGCTGCCCGAGCTGGTGGAGCTGAAGCGCCGGTACGGCGCCTTTCTCCTGGTGGATGAGGCGCACGCGCTGGGGGTGCTCGGCAATACGGGGCGCGGTGTCCACGAGCACTTCGGCATCGCGGCTGACGCGGTCGACGTGTGGACCGGCTCGCTTTCGAAGGCCGTGCCGTCCAACGGCGGGTTTCTCGCCGGCCGACGCGACCTGATCGTGTATCTGCAGCACGCCGCGGCGCCGTTCTGGTTCTCCGCGGCGCTCGCCCCCGCCGCCGCGGGGGCCGCTCTCGAGGCGCTGCGCGTGGCGCGTCGGGAACCGGAGCGGTTCGAGGCCCTGCGGCGCAACACCGCCGCGCTGCGCACCGGGCTCCGCACGCGGGGCTACGACACGGGGGATTCCCTGAGCGCCATCGTGCCTGTGATGGTCGGCGAGGAGGTCGCGGCCTGGGAGCTCGCGCGGCGGCTCTTCGACGAGGGCGTCCTCGCCTCCGCCGTGGTTCACCCGGCCGTGCCGCGGGGCGCCGCCCGGCTGCGGCTGTGCGCGACCGCGGCCCAGTCGGCCGCTGATCTCGACGAAGCGCTCGACGCGTTCGACCGGGCCGGCCGCCCTCCCGGCATCGCGTGAGCGCCGTCGCGGCTCCTTCGCGCCGCACCGACGCCGGCGCGACCGGACGCTACGTCGTCCAGACATACTCCGACATCGCCGAGGTGGATCCCCACGAATGGGATGCCCTGCTGGCGCCGGACGACGTCCAGGCAACGCATCGCTTCATCGGCGTCTGCCAACGTTCGGGGGTGGCGGACGCGGCCTATCGGCACATCACGGTGCACGACGGGCGAGAATTGCTCGCGATCGCGAGCTTCTGTCGGATGCAGGTGGCGCTCGATCTGCTCTCCACCGGCGTCGTGCGCGGCGCGATCCAGGAGGTGCGGCGGTGGCGTCGCGGCTTCCTGCGCGTCCCGGTCGCGTTCTGCGGGCTGCCGGTGTCGTTCGGGCAGTCGTGTCTGCGGCTCCGCCCCGGGGCCGACGCGCCGGCCATGGCGGGCCTGGTGGCGCGCGAGATGGAGAGCTGGGCACAGAGCTCCGGCACGGCCGTGCTGTGCTTCAAGGAGTTCGCACCGTGGGAACAGGCCGTCGTGGAGCCGCTGACGGAGGAAGGTTACTTCCGGGCACCCAGCATGCCCTCCTGCACCCTGGCCATCGCGTGGCGCACCTTCGAGGAGTACCTCGGCGCGATGCGGGCGGGCTATCGGCGGCAGATCCTGGCGAGCCTGCGGGCGCGTGACCAGCTGGGCCTCACGGTGCGCGTGGTCCCGGCCTGGGAGTCGCAGGCCGAGCGCATCCACCCGCTGTACGAACAGGTCATGGACCGCGCACCGTTTCAGCTCGAGCGGCTGAACCTGGCGTTCTTCCAGCACTTGGCGGCCGACCTCGGCGACGAGACCAGCGTCATTCTGATCGAACGCGAGGGCGCGCTGCTGGCTGCCGCGGTCCTGCTCCATGCCCCGGGCGCGCTCACGTTCCTGCTCGCGGGCATCGACTACGCCCACCACCGCCAGTCCCAGGCCTACCTCACGCTCGTGGCCGAGATCGTCGCCGAGGCAATTCGTCGCGGGGCAACGCGGCTCGAGCTGGGACAGACGACCTATGATCTGAAGCAGCGCCTGGGCGCCGAGCTGAGCGCGAGATGGCTCTACATCAAGTGTCCGAACGCGGCGCTGCACTCCAGCCTCCGGGTGGCGTCCGGGGCGTTGTTCCCGACCATCTCTCCTCAGCCGCGCCGGGTCTTCAAAGACGATGGCGTCAGGTCCAGCTCGTCAGGCGCAACCCCTTGAATGCACCGAAGTCAGCCTTGTTCGAAGTCACGAGAACGAGCTCGTTCACTCGGGCTATGGCTGCGATCTGCCCATCGATGAATGGCGGCGTTTTCCCTGCCGCTGCCAGCCTCGCGCGCTCGAGCGCGTGCCATTCCGCGGCGACCCGGTCGTAGTCGAGAATGGGCAAGGTTGAGAGAACCACATCCTGGAGATATCGCTCGATCGCTGTTCGCCGGCGTGACTTCGGAAGGCGCAGACAGCCGAACTGCAACTCGTGCCAGACGATCGACGGGATGGCCATCTCTCCTTCGTGCCTCCCGATGCCGCGCAGAATGCCGGGCGCAGGCTCCGGGCGCAGGGGCTCGGACACGATGTTTGTGTCAATCAGATACTTGAGCGTCACAGGTTGACCTCGCGTCCTCGAGTTTCATCCCTGGCTCCAGAGAACACCTCATCGGGGTCGATGCCGAGTTCTGCAAGATCGAAGTCCCGCACGAACTTCTCGTAGGCCTCGACGAACCGGGAATGCTTCGAGGTCAGCCGCACGTATTGCTTGCGACCGATCAGCACCGCGACTGGCTCGCCCCGCCTGGTCAGCTCCACGGCTTCGCCTGATTCCGCCTGCCTCACCAGGCTCGGCAGGTGAGTCCGAGCTTCCGCGATCGAACGCCTCTTGGCCACGACCGGCCTCCTCTCATGTACATGAACATGTACATAATATGAGCAGAGGGAGGATTCGTGCAAGCATCCGGAAGTCGGAGCCATCCTGGAGGTGGGAAACAGGGATGAGGTCGTCCGGCGAGGGAACAGCCGCAGCCGGCCGCTCCCTCGCCGTTCATGAGGTGCGCGTTATCACCCGCTCAGGGGCACGGCAAGGGATTCCCCTCGGCCGTCCCGTCCGAGCCGTATCCTTTGGGGCCTTCCTCGGCGAGGCTGTTCCGCGCAGTGACCAGGTAGAAGAACGCCTGACCCACCGGCGGGGTCGAGGCGTCGGTGATGGTCTGTCCCGACACGTCGCCCGCGAAACAGACGCCGAACGTCCCAGGCAGACTGGACATCGGGCCGCGGTAGACCTCGTACTCGGCGGCCGAGCGCTCGGGGTCCCACTGGAATGTCGTCGTGTCGGTCAGCCGGAGGTCCTGCACCTCACCAGGCGGTGGGTAGCTGCCCACGAAGCCCCCATCCACGAGGAACGACGGGCTCGCGAGGGAGAAGTCCACCACAATCTCACCGATGGAATCGAACCTGACTTGGAAGTGAGGCGAGGTGAGGCTGACACCATCCACAGGATTGCCGCCGTTGTTGATCGATCCCTCCTCGAGTCTGTAGCTCGCGCTCGTCTGCGCGGCCACGGGGGCGAATGCAAGGAGGCTGATCAAGGACAACAGCAGCACAGGTCCGTGGCCCGACCTCGATGAGCTCATCACCTCACCTCCAACAGGACGCGCACCAGCGCGGTGCCCGATTCGAGCGGCTCGATCGCACGACCGAGAATGGTCACTTCGGCCAGGCTCGGGTCGACCTTCATCGCCGTGCCGGCCATCGGCGACGGGCTCAGCCGATCGCCGACTGCAATCGAGCCGTAGGCCGCATCCACGCGACACAGCGCCATACGGCTTGTGGCGACGGCCACCTGTCCAGCCATGACCGCGGACCCATCCTCTGAGCCTTCCTCGCCCACCTGCGCGCAGCCGATGACGAGCACGTCGCTCGGACCGTCGCTCCGCACGACGGCACCGGGCGAGTTGGCGGAAAGACTCACGACATCGCCGACCTCGATCGCATCCTCGGCCAGGAAGAGATCCAGGATGTGGGGCGGCACGCGCGGGGCCCCGCCCTCGCCCGTATCGCTCGTCGTCAGGCGCGAGGACTCACCAGCGCCCCTGTCGCTCTCCTCGCTCGCGGGCGCTCCCCGCAGAATCCGGGACGAGACCCCGGCGTCATCGCCGCCGGTAACCGGTGCCAAGGCCTGCGGCACCGGCGAACCGGCGGGTCCGCCTGGAGCGTCCGGGGGGGCGGGCTCCTTCTTGACGAACACGCCGATCGCGTCGCGCAAGCTGTTGGCACGCGAGAAATCCAGCTGTGCCTTCCCGTGAACCGCCTGCTCGACGCCTTCGAAACGCGCCAGCGCCGTGTAGTCACGTAGCGCGGGCTCATCCTCGAAGAACTTTGCGTGGTGGGACATCGAGGGGATTTTCGAGTCGTCCTTCTTGGGCTGCACGATGCTCTGCTCCTCGAAACCGATGCGAAGCCCCCAGACCACGTAGTCGAACGCCGCGCCCGAGCCCGCAGGGCCGCGCACGACCAGCTCCCGTGTGCTCTTCTCGACCACGGCGAGCGGGATCACGTCCTCGATGGGCGTCACGGTGGCGGTGAGGCCGATGTCAGGGTTGGCGACGAGCGCAAACGTCTCTCCCAGAGCCACCCGGGCCTCGCCGTCGACGAGCCGTCCCGACCCGCGCGTGTAGACCGCCACCTCGTCGCCTTCCGGGGCAGCGTAGACGATGACCTTGTCCGGGTCGTCGGGGTGGTTCTGGGCGAACGAGACGGCGCCGTTGCCGAGGATCTTGTAGGACGAATACCCGACCAGGCCCCACGCGCTGGTGGTGAAGTTGTCGAAGGCTCCACCGGAGATACTCCCGTGAGCGCGCATCCCTGCATCGAACCAGGGGATCTCAGCATACGACAGATAGGTATTGCTCCTGAAGAATCCGCCTATGTTGGGACCACGCGCAAATGCCCCGATGTGTTCTCCAGATATTGGATCTATTGTCGCGAGCTGCGCGAGGACGGCGGGAACGTCACTTCTCATGAAGCTGGCGGCGTTCGACTGCGTTGCGAGGTATGCGCTGGTCCGGGCTGAAGAGTTGGTGAAGACCCCGCCATTGCCGGATGACGTTGATGCATAAACGCCCGTCCCGATGTCGCCTGCGAGGGATACGCTCGTCCCGCCTGTAGAGTTGGTGAAGACCCCGCCAAAAAAGCCGGATCCGGTCGATGCCCGAACGCCGGTTCCGGTGTCACTGTGGAACGTCCCACCTGGCCCACCTGTGCTTTCTCCCTCCACGCCCGCTTCCGGGCCAGAACCACGTACGCCGGTCGCCACCGTAGACACGCCTTCGAGGGCGGGGATTTGCCAAAAACCCTCCGACACCAGGAGCCCGGCTGTCTTGCTCTGCAGGGTGGTCGTGTCGATGAACTCGCCCGGCCACTTGCCATCCAGAAGCGTCGCGTTGAGGGCAAACGGCACAGAATGGAACTTGGTCCGCGGGCTCAGCGGTTCGGCTCCGACCTGGACCTCGAGCCATATGTTGGCGTAGTCCCTGAACAGGGTGAAGAGGGAGGTGTAGGTCCCGGGGCCGCTTCCGTCGATGAGCGTCCCCGATCCGAGAACTACGCTGAAGAGGCCACCGGAGACCGTCACCGCGTTGGACGTGCTGGCGGTGTGCGGGTCGACCATGATCTCGTTGCCGGCGGTTTCCGCGTCCATGAACCTGAACAGCATGTCGTATGTGCCGGTGAGCGGGTTGCCGTTCTGATCGCGCAGCACTCCCTGGTAATTGATGCGGTTCGGTGGTTGTACATAGGCCCATACAGGGACGGGGACGACCAATCCCAGGACGAACACGGTGACAACAACCATCAGACGAGTCGAACTCATGATTCTCTCCTCCCGGACTAGGGCGAGACGTAGACGGTGATGATCTCGAAATAGGGTCGCGAGCCGGGGACGCCGTCGTCCTCGGCCGCGCGGCAGGTGCCGTAGGTCCCTTCCTCCGCATCGAAGGTCCTGCACGCGTAGGCGTCCGCATCGGTGAAGGGGGCGCAGTCTCCGGCATAGTTGAAGCCGCACAGCGTTTTCGTCGGATCGGCGGGGTCGGGCTCGGCGCAGTCGCGGAGCACCAGGCCGCCGTTTTCGCCGCTGGCCTGGCCGCTGCCGCGGCAGGCGTTCCAGTCGATGGGCCCGTCCGTGCCGGCGAAGATGTTCCCGTAGAAGGCACCCTCTTGCAGAGTGAAGAGCTCGCCCTCATCCACACCGACCGTGAGGCTGGGGGCGAGACCGCGCAGCGAGACCGCCTCGCCGGTATCGTGCGCGTTCACACGGGCGAACAGGCAGGCGCTGACCCAGCGCTGGCCCTTTGGGCTCAGACGCCTGTCGGCCCAGTAGTCGGCGAGCCCCAGATCTCCCTGAAAGACACACACCTCGTTGGCGCACGTGTAGAGGGTCTCGGGGGGAGCGCTGTCCGGGGCGCCCGGGACGATCGCCTCGAGGGTCGTGTCGGGGGCGAGCGCGCAACTGATGATGTAGCTGAGGACCTCACGACCGTCCGCGGTCGAGAGGATTTCGGCGGTGTCCGCGCTCGCCTCGAGGCGGTTCGAGGAGAGCGAGTTGGTCGCCAGCCGGTTGGTTGCGAGCCGGTTGGTCGCGAGGCGGTTGGTTGCAAGCCGGTTGGTCGCGAGGCGGTTCGTCGCCAGTCTGTTCATCGTCTCGGCCCCGTGGGCCAGGTCCGCTGCCGCAGCGACCGAGACACCCGCGGCCAGCACGAGGGAAAGCCGGCGGGTTCCTGAAGCAAGCGGGACGAAAAGCACGGTTCGAATCATGACTTTCTCCTTTGTCTGGCAGAACCCGAGAGGACGACGAGCAGGAGCGGTACGCGCGTGAGATTCCTCGCAACCGGTTCACTCCGCCATAGCAGCGACCTGTCCTCCGTGTTATTTTCTTGTGCATCGTAAGCACCAGAGAGTTCGTGGTTTACTGTCTTCTCGGGGGCCGGGGCCTTGCGCGGAGGCCCGCTGGTGACCGCAATCAAGTTCGGCAAGGACTTCGAGCTCGACCCGCGCGCCTACGAGCTGCGCCGCGGCGGCCGGCCTGTCGCGCTCGCGCGGATCCCCATGGAGATCCTGCTGCTCCTGGTCGAGCATCGGCCGGATCTCGTCACACGAGAGCAGATCATCGAAAAGATCTGGGGCCAGGGTGTCTTCGTCGACACCAACAACAGCATCAACGGCGCCATCCGCAAGCTTCGCCAGGCCCTGAGGGACGATCCCGAAAGCCCCCGTCTTATTGCCACCGTCACGGGCAAGGGGTACCGGTTCATCGCCCCGATCCTTGCCGGCGAGTCCGAGGAAAAGCAGGTTGCGGGGAATCCCGTGGAGGTGGTCCCGGCCCCGATCGAGGAGCCGGCCCGGTCGCAAAGCCCGGCGCAGGCGGAAAGGCCGGCGCGTGAGCGAATGCCGGCCCGGGCCCGCTGGTTGGCGGCGGTGGGGGTGCTGGCGGCGGTCGGCGCCTACTTCCTCTGGCCGCGACTCTCCTCGGATCCCCCAAAGCCGGGACGGACGATGCTGGCCGTGCTCCCGTTCATCAACCTCACAGGCGACCCCGATCAGGAGTACTTCAGCGACGGACTGACGGAGGAGATGATCACGCGGGTGGCGAACCTCTCGCCCGGGCAGCTCGAGGTGATCGCCCGCACGTCAGTCATGCAGTACAAGAAGCCGGGGACACCGCTCGACCAGCTGAGCCGGGAGCTGGGCGTGCAGTATGTGCTGGAGGGGAGCGTCCGGCGCGACTCGGAAAACGTGCGCATCACCGCCCAGTTGATCCGGATCAAGGACCAGACGCATCTATGGGCCCGCCAGTACGACCGCAAGCCATCGGAAGTGCTTGCCGTGCAGGCCGAAATCGCCCAGGCGATCGCGGATCAGATCGGGCTGACCTTCGGGCAGCGCCCGCCGCCGGCCCCCACGAAGACGCCGCTCTCTCCCGAGGAGATCGAAGCCTACGAGGAGTACCTCAAGGGACGCTTCTTCTGGAACAAGCGGACAAAGGAGGGGTTCCTGCAAGCGATCGACGCGTTTCAACGGGCGATCGCCAGGAACCCCCGCGACGCGCGTTCGTACGCCGGCCTGGCCGACACCTACGTCCTCATGGGCACCTGGGGCTACGCTCCGCACACCGAGGTCGTTCCGAAAGCACGAGAGGCGGCTCGCAAGGCCCTGCAGGTCGACGACAAGCTCGCCGCACCCCACGCGGCACTGGCTCTCGTCAGCATGCATTTCGACTTCGATTGGCAGTCCGCCGAGAGCCAGTTCCGCAGAGCTATCGAGCTCGATTCGAGCTACGCCACGGCCCATCATTGGTACGCCGAGTGCCTCGCCTGGCAGGGGCGTTTCGCCGAGGCGTTCGCCGAGATCGACCGCGCCCGCCAGCTCGATCCGCTCTCCCTCATCATCGCCGTGGACCGTGCGGTGCTCCTGACCTACGCCCGCGACTTCGATGGGGCGATCGAGCAGTTTCGCTCCGTACTCGCCAAGGATCCGAACTTCCCGCGAGCGCACAATATCGTCGGTGCCTACATGGGTGCGGGACGCTATGCCGAGGCGTTGGCGCACCTCGAGGAGTGGCACAAGACCGATGATGGTCCGTATTTCTGGGCGGCCACGGCCGCCGTGTACGGCCGCGCAGGCCGGCTGACAGAGGCAAGACAGGCATTTGCGAACATGGAAGCGTCGAACCGGTCCGCCGGGATCGATCCTCTCTTTCTCTGCGCGAACCGGGCAGAGCTAGGAGATCTGGACGAGTTCTTCGCATGCATGGAAAAGGCCTGCGAGGTGAGTCCCGCCTACCTCATTCCTCTGAAAGTGAGTGCGAGCGACCCGGTGCGCAACGATCCGCGCTTCCGGGACGTTCTCCGCTGCGTGAATCTGACCCCGTGATCGGCGAAGTGCTGTAAGTCCTTCAGAATCTGTTGCCTTGTCCCCGTCAGCCACGCGACCGAGCATGCACTTCGGCGGAGCCCTGGAAAACACAACGCGTTCGCGGAGTCTTAGAGATCCGGAGCGGCTCTCATCGACGGGTGGCTTCGATGTGACGTGCGCCGTCTTTGGCCGCCTCCTCGGGAGTCCTCCCCTGCGCCCGCGCGACGATGTAGGCGGCGTACCAATCCGACCAGTGATGCTTCGGAGCTGTCGGTTCGTACTCGCCATGATGCGTCTCCGTTTCACGCAGGAGCTCCGTCAGGCTGGCGACATCCAGGCTGCTGAACCCTCGACCAGGAAACCGCGTCTTGATCTCCTGCAGCAGCCAGGTGTTCCCGTCGGGATCGCTGAAGGTGGCAAAGGTTGCATAGGACTGGCCGGTCGGTTCGGGGCCCGGCACGCGTGCGCCGCCGAAGCCGGCGAAGTGGAACGTCTCGCTCACGTCGGCGCCATGTTCGATGAGTTCCGTGCGCGCCGCCTGGATGTCGGACACCACGAGGTAGAGGTTCTTGAATGAGCCCGGCGCCGCCGTCGTGACTCCCCTGCCGAAGTGGATGGAGCATGGCGAGCCTGGAGGTGTCATCTGGACCGCGCGCCAGTTGTCCGGGCCGGGGAAATCGCCGTCGACCCGCCATCCCAGGCCTTCGTAGAAGCGCCTGGAACGATCGACGTCGGACACCGGGATGACGACGACTTCGAGCTTCAGATCGGTGCTCATCGTGACCTCCCTAGGTTGGTTTCACCTTCGAGGCCAGCTCGCTCAGGCTCGCCCCGAGGATCCGGTTGAAGGCCGGGAACGGGTGGATGACATCAGCCAGAGTCTTCAGCGGCGTGCGCAGCTTGATCGCCAGCACCAGCTCCCCCAGGATCTCCCCCGCGCGCGGCGTGACCAGGGTGGCGCCGATCAGCACCCCGCGCCCGCGATCGCCGACCAGCTTGAGCGCGCCGTGGTGGAAGTCGTGAATGAACCCTCGCGCCGCTTCGGCCGGATCGGCGCTGGCGACGACGGCATCGATGCCCTTCGCGCGCGCGGCGGCCTCCGACAGCCCGACCGACGCGATCTCCGGATCGGTGAAGGTCACGCGAGGCACCGCGGTGTGATCGGCCCGTGCGTCGATGCCCCTCAGGCGTCGCGCGACCACCTGACCGTGGTAGTAGGCCAGGTGCGTGAAGCCGCCGAGCCCGGTCACGTCACCGGCTCCGAAAACGCCGGGCTGCGCCTCGAGGGTCTCGGGGTCCACCTTGAGCCAGCCGCGCTCCGTCTGCGCGAGCCCGGCCGCGCGCCATGCTTCCGCGTTGGAGCGGCGGCCCGTGGCCACCAGCAGCCGCTCGGCGGATACCACCGCTCCTGACTTCAGATGGACGGTGACCGAACCCGGGGGCGACGTCTCACCGGTCTTCCGTTCGACGCCGACGCAGGGATCGCCGATCCTCAGGGTGATGCCGTCCGCCTCCAGGTGCGGCCGCAGAGCGGCGCCGGCTTCCGGCTCCTCGAGGCCAAGGAACGTCATTCCCGATTCGATCACAGTCACCTTGGAGCCGAGACGCGCGAAGGCCTGCCCCAGCTCGACGCCGATGGCTCCCCCGCCGAGGATCGCCAGCGAGGCCGGAAGCTCTCTCGGAATGGCCGCCTGACGGTTGGTCCAGAACTGGACGGTGTTCAGGCCCGGGATGGGTGGGATCACCGCGGTGCTGCCATTGGCGATCACCACGGCGCGGCGCGCGACGAGCTGCTCGCTGCCCACCGCGACCGTGCGCTGGTCGGTCAGCCTCCCCTCGCCTCGAAAGAGCCTCGCCCCGGTCTCCTCCAAAGCGGCGGCGGGCCGACTGTCATCGAGGTCGCGGGCCATCCAGAGCACGCGCTTGGAGACCTTCGGGAAGTCGACGCTCCATTCGACACGCGAGGCCGCCAGGGTGCGGGCGCACCCGGCCTCGCTCAAGGTCTCGCTCGAGCGGATCAGGGTCTTGGACGGGATGCAGCCCCAGTACGGGCACTCGCCACCGACCAGCTACCGCTCGACCACCGCGAGCGTCAGCCCGCTGTCCCGCAGGCCGGCTGCGATCGCCTCTCCGGCGACACCACCGCCCAGACACACGACGTCGAACCCGTGGGACGGCATCTCAAGACCTCATCGAGGATGACGAGTATACACGACGACCTTGCCGGGTCCGCGTATCTCCGGTCGACGGAGTTGATGAGGCGCGCGCGACCCCTGTGGCCCGTCAAACTCCGCATCGTGCGCAGTGGGCTTGCCGGCCCGGAATCCATGACGCTCAGGCTCTTTCGCCTCACCCGCAAACGTCCTGCTCACTGACCAACACCGGGGCCGTGACGAGGGGGTGCCGTACATGTCGCCTGAACAGAAATCGTCGCCGAGGCGATGCGTCGCGGGGCAACGCGGCTCGAGCTGGGACAGACGACCTATGACCTGAAGCGGCGTAGGGGCGCCGAGATGAGCCCGCGCTGGCTCTACATCAAGGGCTCGAATCCGGGCCTGCACCTCACATTCCGGGCGGCGTCCCGGGGGATGTTCCAGGCGATCTCGCCTCCGGCGCGTCGCGTCTTCAAGGACGATGGCGCTCGACGCGGCTGACCCCGAAGAATCGTCGGTTCGTCGAAGCCTGCAAGAAGTTCGCGTGACTTCGATCTTGCCGCACTCGGTATCGACCCCCGATGATGTGTGACCTGTCTATCGATGGCGACACTCGAGTGGGGAAAATGCGTCAGCGGAGAAGGAATGTCAGATGACCAGCCGAGAGCGCGCGTTCCACGACGGAGGCGAATTCAGCGTAGTCACTCACTGGAATCGTGCGGTGCTTCAGCGTGAACTTGCCCTCAACGAGGAGCCCGGCAGGCGACCCGGGGCTGTCTGGAGTGAGCCTGATCTCCAGACGGGCATGGGGAGTGTCCAGGTCAACTGGTTCGGGCCATTCCGTGAACGTCCTGCCCCCCTCGAGGCGAATCTCCAGTCTCTCCTCGAAGATCAGCGGCACATCGGCCTCGTAGTCCATTGTGCGCTCTGCCGCCGGAGAGAGTCGCAGTTCATGCTTGATTGAATCCAGGAGATCGAGGGAGATGACCGAGGACTTACCGACCTGGCGCGCCAGACCGACCACCCGGTAGGTTTCATAGTCGCGCGGGACACCGCCGGCCGTTTCGCAGTTCGTGAACTTGTACTCGACATCCGTAGCGGTGGGGAAGTCGTCCCGCACGCTTCTCTCCACCAGTTCCTTTCTTGCGTGCTCGTCGTACTGCGCCAGGGAATCCCGGAGGTGCGTGGCGAAGTGGCCGAATGCCGTGGCATCGTCGATCACGGTTGCCGAACCATCCGCCCCCACCGTGACCGTGCGCTTCAGAAGCCTGCGGTTGTCCTCCGGCCGGCTCACAGGTGTCCGTATGAACCTTCCCTTGCCATCTTCGACCACGAACGCCTCGACGCCCTGGACGACATCGGGCAGGACACCGAGGTCGCCGTGCTCGGAGGTAGCGTCGATGAAGACGCCGTGGGTGCCGGGAGCATCACCCGGCGTGTCGAGATCCGGCACGTAGACGATGAAGTGGTTGAACTGCCCGGGTGAGGGTGCGCCGTGCAGGATTCCGCCACGCTCGCGGGTCGCGACGAACGCGGGAAGCGCCCTGATCCCCGCCGTCTTGAGCATGGCAATCAAGAGTGCGCCACGATCCTTACAGTCCCCGTAGCGATTGCGCAAGGTCTCGGAGGCCCGATGCGGCTGATACGACGAGATTCCTAGTTCCACAGCGACGTAGCGGATCGATTCCTGGAGGTGATAGTAGAGACGTCTCACCTTCTCTTGCGGACTCCCTGCAGAAGCGATCAGACTCATGAGATCAGCCCGAGCTCCCTCGTCGAGGTCGTACTGGTTTCTGGCGAGGCCGTGCAGCCAGGCCGCGACGTCATCCCAGGATGAGTACGAAGAGGCCCGCACAAGCGCTCGCAGGTCATTCATCGGAGGCGACGCGACCTCTCTGCGGATTCCAGGCAGATTGCTCGCTGTCCAGACATAGGTAGTCCAGCTTTCTTCTTCACGGACCTCGGGCTTCGGCGCGGCAGGCCCCGCTTCGTGATGAACCGACGAGCGCTTGGGCACCTGAAGGACGAGACTCGACGCCAGGAAGGGAGAGATTCCTTGAAACGCCCATCCACTCCACCACTGCTGGTCGGTCAGCGTCGATTTCGTTTTTCTTGTGTACTGGACCTCGATCGCGGCGCCAGGCTGAACTTGCGGCATGCTGATGACGAGGATCTGATTGTCACTGTAGACATTCTGCGTCGAGGTGTCGGAGGGCGCGACACGATGGTAGGCCTCGGGCGCGGCGTCCAGCACGCGCCCGTCGGGAAGATGCGTCCGCGCCAGGTGAACCTCGAGCTGCTGACGCTGCGGCGCCCAGGCGATCCGGTATTCTCCCAAGTCTTCGGCGGATGATGCGTCCAGTGGCCATTGAATCTCATGAACCGTCTCCGTCAGCAGGCCACCCTCGCGCACCTGGACCTGGCAGTGGTCCCATCCGACCTGCGACGCGTTGTGGAGCAGCGGCGCGATCTGGGGATCATCCGGCTTGAAAGCCTTCAGGATCGCCTGAGTGTCCGGCACGTCGATCGCCAGCGGCTTGGGGCGAATCCCTTTCAGGAACGCATCGACATCCCCTATTCCATGCGGCAGGCCTTTCAGCATCGCCAGCGACTCCTGGTCGTCTGCATCCAGCTCCAATGCCGCCCGCAGCTCGTCCGCGGATTCTTCGAGCAGGCCTGCGTCCCTGAGCGTCCGAGCGAGTTCCCGTCTCAGCTCGAGATCCTTCGGCCTGGCCGAGACAACCGCCTGAAGGATCGGCACGGCCATCGCAGGCCGCGAGGTGGCAGCGTAGAGTTGGGCCAGCGCCCGCCGCAAAACGTCCGGATCAAAAGTGGCCGGCGGAGCCGTCCCGGTGGACCTCGTGCCGGCTTCCAGAGCCTCGCGGAGAAGTTTCTCGGCCTCCCGCGGCTTGCCCGCCTTTCGCAACAGACCGGCCAAGGTCGACTGATAGCTCGATTTGCCGTCGATCGCGACGGCAGCCCGATACTTGGCGATCGCGTCCTCCCTGCGGTCGAGCTTCTCCAGCACGTCTCCCAACGCCGCGTGTCCCGCCGCGAATTCTGCATTGATCTCAACGGACCGAGCGTAGGCCGCTCGCGCTTCGTCGAATTGTTCGAGTTTGTACGAAGCGTCACCGACGCCAGCCCAGGCGATCCAGTCCTGATCTGAGACAGCGAGAGCGGCGCGGTGCATCGCCAGCGCCTCAGGGTTGCGCTGCAGCTTGTACAGTGCTAACCCCTTCTGCCGTAGCGCGTACCCGCTCTTCGGAAAACGCGCGAGGCATCTATCCAACACCTCGATCTCCTCGAGATACTCCTGACGCCCGTGAAGGACCTCGGCCTCCTTGCGAAAGGGGTATTCGTCGTTATCATCGAGCTGCTGGGCCGTCCGGTAGGCCTCCAAGGCGTCGCCTTCTCTCTTGAGGGCCAGCAGTGCATCACCGCGGACATTGCTGCAGGCGGGGCGACTTGGATCGACTTCGATTCCCTTGGTCGCAGCATCGAGCGCCTCCTCGGCCTGATTGGCCTTCAAGAGCTGCTCAGCCAACAGGCCCCAAGCGTCGGCGTTCTTCGGCTCATCCTGAAGAACCCTGCGAAACGTCGAAATGGCTTCCTCGGTGAGTCCGAGCTTGCGCTGCATCCTGCCCAGGTTCATACGCGCGAGGGGAAATGGTTGTCTCAGCTCCAGAGCGCGCTGAAACGCCGCGCTCGCATCCGAGGTCTTCCCAAGATGATCTTGCGCGGCGCCCAGCGAGTTCCACGCTGTGGCATTGCCGGAGTCGAGTTCGATTGCCCTGAGCAGGCGGCTCTCGGCCTCGGCAGGCCGGCCTGAACTGTCGAGCATGACGCCCATGCGAAAGTTCAGCGTCGATGAATCAGGATTGGCTTTCAACCCCGCTTCGAGCACCTCGACCGCCTCATCGGGTCTGTCCGCCTCGTCGAGAACGATCGCCAGGCTATCGATGCCGAGGTCGAACCGCGGGTCCGCGGTCGTCGCCTGCCGGAGGACTCTCTCAGCAGGCTCCAGCCGGTCGAGTTGATCGTACGCGATGCCGGCGCGACGCAGAATCGGCGCGTTGTCCTTGAATCGCTCGAGACGCGGCTCCAGGTAGTCGAGAAGCGCCTGAGGACCATTCATCCGGCCGGTGATGACGGCCGTCCGCTCGACCGCGAAGGCGTAATCGGGGGAGAGCTCTTCCGCACGCGCGAAGGACTTGAGAGCTTCGTCCAGTCTCCCGAGATCTTCCAGCAACGAGCCTAGATACCCATGGTGAATTGGTTCGTCGGGTTTGAGTTCGATCGCCTTGCGGTAGGCAGACTCTGCTTCGTCGTTGCGCTTGAGCGCCTCCAATGCCGACCCGAGGTAGCGTCTCCAATCGGCGTAGTTCGGGTCGATCTCCACTGCCTGGTTGAGCGGCTCCAGGGCTTCGGCTGCCCGGCCTCGATCGGTGAGGACGCGGCCCATGGTTGCCCAGGCCAGATCCGGCTCTCCGATGGTGGACGCCGCTTTCCGGTACGTCTCAAGTGCGGAATGGATATCTCCCCTGCGCGAAAGGAGGTCGGCCAACAGTCTGAAACCAGCCCATCCCGTGGGATCCAGCCGAATAACGATGCGAGCCTCTTTCTCGGCGGCATCTCCCTGGCCGTTTTCGTCAAGAGCGTTCGCCAGATTCCTGTGAATTGTCGCGTTGTCTTGGCTGATGCGGGCCGCTTCCCGAAATGCCGCGATGGCTCCGGGAATGTCTGACGACCGTTTCAGACAGAGACCGAGGCCGTTGTGTGGACCCGCACCCTCGTGACCCAGCTCAAGCGCCTTCTTGAACGCCGCCATTGCTTCAGCGCATCTGTCCTGGTCGTGAAGAGCATAGCCGAGGTCCATCCACACCTTGCTGCGCCGAGGGTCCTTCTCAAGCACTGTCTTGAAGTCTGCCTCTGCCTCGGAATTCCTGTCCAATTGCCAGAAGGCGTAACCTCGATACTCGAGGAGACTGAGATTGCCAGGAAGCCTCCCGAGTGCCTGCTCGTAGACAGGGAGCGACTCCGCCGCGCGCTCGGACTCCGTGAGCAGGCTTCCCAGATCAACGGCTGCGCGCTCGAGCCAATGAGCAGGTGGGTCCTTCGAGGCCAGGAAGGTTTCGATGGACCTCCTCAGAAGCCGCTCGCGATCCGCAGCGAGATGCTCATCATCGGATGCGAGACGCGTGAGGAAGTACAGCGTCTCGCCGTCCTCACTCGTCGTCTCCCTGAACCGATTGAAACAACCTCGGGTCAGGTCGAGCCGGCTTGCATCGTCTTCCTGAAGAGCCCCAAGGTAGTAGCATTCGATGGGATTCCCCCCCGACTCGAGCGCATCTGCCAGCGCCCGCCTGGCTTGTCTTCGGACTCGTTCGATTTCGCTCTTGTCACCGTCGGAGCGGGCAAGCGCATAGGAGTAGCGGTAGAGGAGCACGCCGTCGGCCTCGCGGCTCTCGATCACCGACCGCCAGGACGCCACCGCATCGGCGAATCGGTCTTCGAAGTAAGCGATAAGGCCCGTGGCACGGAGATCTGAATCTGCATCGGCGATGGTTGCCCTTGTCTGTGCTGCCAGAAGCAGACAACAGATGATGACGTTGAGCAGGTGGATGTGGCGCGAAGAACCGGTGGATGTGATCACGTTATCTCTCGTTGGTCTTGCTCGTTGGACACCGGTGCGAATGCGCTGGGCAGCGGGAAGGAATTGCGGGAGGGCACGGGGGCGGATGCGTGTAAGATCCTGACTATGAATGACTTGGCGGGAGCGACGGGACTTGAACCCGCGATCTCCGGCTTGACAGGCCGGCGTGTTAACCAACTACACCACGCCCCCGCGTGCCTCGTGCTCGCCACCGGTGGTGGTGGGCAGTGCTGGGATCGAACCAGCGACCCCCTGCTTGTAAGGCAGGTGCTCTCCCACTGAGCTAACCGCCCGGCTGGCGTTGGACGCGCCAACCTACCACGAGGCTGCCCGCCCCGCAAGTCGCCCGGGCCGGGGGTAGTGTCCTAATCTCGGCCAAACGCCCAGGAAAGACGCCATGAAGAAGCCGACGCCATCCGCCAACCCCGATGGTACACTCGCCCGTCACAGTGGGGGGCATCCATGGTGGATCTGGTCAGGTACTTCGACAACGGTGGCGAGGGTTTCGAGCAACGCGGGGTCTCCAACGGAGGTCGGTGGTGGTATGCCTCTGATCTGATGGCCATGCTCGGCTATGAGAGCATGGGGTCTTTTCAGAAGGCCATCAACAAGGCGATAGGGACATGCTCCACACTGAACATCTCCGTTACGGAAAACTTCGCCCAGAGGGAAGGCGGCGCCCCGGGAGACTACAAGCTGTCCCGATTCGCCTGCTACCTAGTGGCGATGAATGGCGACGTGAAAAAGCCTCAAGTCGCCCTAGCTCAAGCCTACTTCGCCACCCTGGCCGATGCGGCCCGGAGGTTCATACAGTCAGCCCAGGATGTGGAGCGGGTCCAGATCCGAGATGAGGTCTCCCAACAGGAAAAGTCTTTGGCCGGGACCGCGATGCGCTCGGGGGTTACGAAGTACGCCTTCTTTCAGAATGAAGGCTACCGTGGGATGTACAACATGGATCTGGCCCGCCTGAAGCGGTACAAGGGGTTTGAGGGCAGTGGCACGCTCCTCGACTTCATGAACAAGCGCGAGCTAGCTGGCAACCTGTTCCGGCTTGCCGAAACCGAAGAGCGCTTGAAGAGGGAGAATGTCAGGGGACAGAGGCCCGCCGAGAACGTCGCGTACGCGGTAGGCCGTAAGGTCAGGGACATGATGATCGAGAATAGTGGCGGGCAGACCCCCGAGATGATCCCCCTGGGTGGCGACATCAAGAATGTTCGCAAGGGCCTGAAGGAAGCATCCAAGGAATTCAAGAAGCTGGACGAGCCTCAAGCCGACTAGGCAGCCTTCGCGGCTGGCCTGGACGCCAGATCCACGAGGTTCGCCACCGTCCACGGACTCTGCGCGATACCAAGTTCCATCGCCGCCGTGCAGCGCGTCGTGCGGTGAATCTTCACGAAATTCGTATGCATGGCATAGAGCGCCACGGCGGCCTTGAGGCTGCGGAGCCGCTTGCTGAAGGCCAGCGTCAACCTCGTGAAGCGGCGGCAGGCCATGCGAAGATTGAGGTTCTGCCTTTCAACATAGGACGTGCAGATCCGGTCTTGAACGGGCGAGCCGTAGACCGTCGTGGATATAACCTCCGTGACCCGTGGTGGGGCGTACCTCCCAGGCCCGGCATGCTCGGCCTCATAGACCTTCGTGATCATCCCGTAGTCAACCTCGTTGGCCCACGCGGACCACACGGCATCGGGGTAGAAGGACGCGGAGTCAGAGCTTAGCTGAATCCGGCGGGCGAGCCGTGACTGAAGGCTGTGGATGAATACCTTGGCCGTCGTGCCGTCGCGCTTCCCTACCTCATGCGCGATGATCGCCTTGCTCTTAGGGTCAAGAGCGATGAAAACGTACTGATCCCCAATTTCAGGATTCCGCTTCTCTTCGGCGGTCAGGCGGCCCTGTTTCTTCCAGACATAGGACCATGCCTCATCCACTTCGGCGGCCTCGCACTGAAGGTTCCGCATGTTGGCGTCGAGGTACGCCGCGCACGCCTCACCGACTCGGACCGCGAGCCTCATGATCGTGTCACGGTGAACCCCCGTCATCCGCTCCACGCTCCGGATGCTGCACCCTTCCGTCAGCGCCGTGATAACCGCGATCTGTTTCTCTCTCGCCAGTACGTACATTCGGCTCCCTCGTTTTCTGCCGAAGGCCGTATACTGGGAGCGGCTACCAGCGCTTCCGACGGCTTCGGCTGTTGGTTGCGACGCCGACCCCCGGGACCGTTCCAAGCGGCTCCGGGGGTTTTTGTTTTAGCCTCGCATGTCAGTAAGATACGCTTAGCCGAGCAAGCATGCAAGTATTTTTCTGCTAAGCATTGACATTCCCTGCCCGTGTACGTATCCTCCATGCAGGAGGTGCGTGATGCCGGATAAGCCGAAAGATGCAAGCGAACAGGCTAAGGCCCTATCCGCCCTGGGAAGCGCTAAGGGGGGCAGGGCAAGGGCGGAGGCCCTGACCCAAGAGGAAAGGCGCGAAATCGCCAGGACGGCAGCTTTGGCCCGGTGGGCGAAGGCCTCGCCGCAGCCCCCGAAGGCCCTGCACGACGGCTCGTTCACCATCGGCAACACCACGATTCTGTGTGCCGTCCTCGAAACCAAGAAGCGCGTGCTCACCCAGGAATCCTTCCTGACGGCCGTTGGAAGGGCTGGAAAAGCCAAGGGAGGGAAGGGAAGCGTTCTGATGGTCGACGGGTTGCCGCCTTTTCTGGCCGCAGAGAACCTTAGGCCCTTTATTTCTGATGAGTTACTTCAGTCGACGACTCCGATCATGTTCCGTACTGTACGAGGCCAGAAGGCGTTCGGGTACGACGCGGAACTCTTGCCCCAGGTATGCGAGGTCTATCTGAAGGCCCGAGAGGAAGGGGCGCTACTTGGTGGCCAGAAGCACATCGCCAAGGCGTGCGAAATCCTCATGCGCGGGCTGGCCAAGATCGGGATCATCGCTCTCGTCGATGAGGCCACCGGGTATCAGGATTTCAGGGCGCGTGACGATCTAGCGAGAATCCTTGAGGCTTTCGTGGCCAGGGAGCTGCGCCCTTGGGTCCGGACCTTTACTCCCGACTTCTACAAGGAGTTGTTCCGGCTGAAGGGACTGCCTTACCCCCCTCGCCTCAAGAAGCCTCGCTACATCGGGATCCTCACGAACAACTTGGTCTATCAGCGGCTGGCCCCTGGGGTTCTCAAGGAACTACAGGCCATGAACCCCGTAACAGACACGGGCAGAAGGAAGCACAAGCATTTCCAGTGGCTGACGGATGACATCGGCCACCCCAAGCTAAGGGAGCACCTGGCGGCCGTTACGGCGCTTATGCGTGCCTCTCAGTCGTGGGACTCGTTCAAGGGTATGCTGGACAGGGCCCTGCCCAAGTACAAGGTGCTTCCTCTGTTCGACCGAGAGAACGAAGAGGGAGAGGCGTAAGTGGGCTGGCGGCCGTTCCTGGCGCGGCCGCCACCACATTTACTCAGGCGAGATTAGGACACTACCGGGCCGGGCGATCAGGCCGGCGAAGGGCCCCAGCCATGGCGGGCCAGCCGGGCCAGGATCCCTTGCACGTGAGTGGCCCGCCAGTAGACGCGCCCGCAGGCCGGGCACGAGGAAAAGCGCCGCTGCGTCGCCGCGACGTACGGGGGGACGCGCCCCGCCACGCCGGCCGGCTCGGCCGCCTCCAGCGCTTCGTTGCACTCGAGACAACGTGTGAGCAGGTGCCCGGGCGACGGAGGCACGCCGGTCTCGCGGATCACCTGGGCCAGCTGGGCCTCGGTCGCCTCGGCCGAGATCAGCACCACCCGGGTGCCGTTTCCCCGCAGCGCGCGGCGGGCGGCCAGGGCGTTGTCGCGGGTGATCAGCGCGCGCCCTTCCCGGCGGCAGCGCGCGATGAGCGCGTCGTCCTGGATGGACCGCTCGTAGGCGACGTCGTAGCCCAGGATGCGGAGCCAGCGGGCCAGCCGTCCCAGCATGCAGTCGACCATGAAGCGAGGCTCGGGATCGTCGGTCACGTCCGGACTCTAGCACCGGCGCGCCCGGGGAGCGTCCGCCGCCCGGCGTGCTACAGTTCGCGGATGGAATTGACCGTGCTCGGGTCGGGGACATCCATCCCGTCGGCACGCCGCGGCGCCCCCGGGTACCTCGTGCGGGTGGGGCGTGACGTGGTGGTGATGGACTGCGGGCCGGGCACTCTCACCCGCCTGCTGCGGGCCGGGGTGCGGCACGACCAGGTCACGCACATCCTGTGCACGCACATCCACCTGGATCACATCGGAGAGCTGGCGCACTGGATGTTCCTGTCCGGGATCCCCACGGCGGGGCGCACGGCGCCGTTGACCCTGTGCGGCTCGGCCGGCGTGATGCGCGTGCTGAGCGGTCTGCGCGAGCTGTTCGGGGAGTGGATGGATGCCCGGTCCTACACCCGCACGCTGGTCACGATGGACGGCGCCGCCGGCTCGCGTCTGGCCTTCGACGGCTGGAGCCTGCAGGCCTTCCCCGTGCGGCACATCGAGTCGTCGCTCGCCTGGCGCATCACGTCCGGTGAGGGGCGCTCCCTGGCGTACACGGGCGACACCGACACCTGCGACGCCCTCACGGATCTGGCCCGGGACGTCGATCTGCTCCTGATCGAGACGTCCATGCCCGACGACCGGAAGATCCCGGGCCACCTCACCCCCTCGGAGGCCGGCGACGTGGCGCGGCGCGCCGGGGCCCGCCAGGTGGTGCTCACCCATTTCTATCCTCCGTGCGACGACGCCGACATGCTGGCCCAGCTGCGCCGCGTCTACCACGGGCCCGCCTCGCTGGCCGAGGATGGCATGGTGCTGCGGCCATGAGCCTACGGAGGGCCGTGCTCCTGCTCGTGATCCTGACGGCCTTCGGCCTGACTGCCGGCGGCGCGTCCGCCCAGATCGGCATCGGCCAGGTCAACGGCACCGTGTTCGACACCGGGCGCAAGGGGGTGCCGGGGCTTCCCGTCGCGGTCATCCCCGAGGACGGGCGCGCGCTCTACGGCACCAGCACCGATGCGGACGGGCGCTACGGCGTGAAGGGGATGCCGCCCGGGATCTACACCGTCATCGTGGCCGTGCCGGGAGGAGGCATGCGCAAGGACGGCATCCGCATCCGCCCGCTGTTCCGCAGCATCGTGGACTTCACCATGGGAACCACGCCGTCGCCTCTGACGCTCCCCGCGCTGAAGGCGGGACAGATCGCGCCGGCCGCGCCCGCCGCGGGCACGGTCCCGGCCGCCTCCCCGGGCCCCGAGGCCTCGGACACGGAGACTCCGGCCGCGCCTCCCACGGACGGGGACGCCCTGGGCATCACCCTCATGTGGTCCCTTCAGGGGCCCGAGCGCTCCTCGGCCCCCGATGCCTGGGTGGCGGCGATCCCGGTGCAGGGCTCGGGCGTGCTGCGGCGCGACCGCACCAATCCGGAGGGGGGCGCGCACCTGCTCGATGTCAGGGCCGGGACCTACAGCCTGCTGGTGAAGGCGGCCGGCTTCATGACCTGGAGGATGGGGCCGCTGCCGCTGGAAGGGGCCGGCGAGCTGAAGGTCCAGATGTCGCTCGTCCCCTACCCGATGGGGTTCAAGGGGACCATCGAGGACGTGCTGGTCCCGTGGGACCCGATCCCGCTGAAATGACGACGCCGATCAGCGCTTGACCGCGTAGTACCCCCGACGCGTCTTGAGCTTGACTCCCTTGGCCTTGGCCTCGAGACGAATCTTGCGCCACGTCCCGTCCATCGAGCGGTTGGTGGGCGAGTAGGTCAGGTAGTACTGGCTGCGCAGGTCCTCGGCGATCTGCCCGTAGACGTCGGACAGGCCGTTGGCATTACTGGGGAAGAACGACCGGCCTCCCGTCTCGTCGGCCAGCTGCTTGAGGCTGCTGCGCACGCCCACGTCCAGCACCGTGGCTCCGAGGCCGATGGAATAGATGATGACGTCGTGGGTCTTCGTCCACTCCAGGACCTTGTTGTAGGAGAAGCGGCTGTTGGTGTCGGCCCCGTCGGTGAGCAGGATGATCGTCTTGCGCCCCTCGATGCCGCGCAGCTTGCGGTACGAGGCGTAGATGGCGTCGTAGAGCGCGGTCCCGCCCTCCGCGTCGGTCCCCTCGACGGCCTGGGCCAGCTGGGCGTGATCGGACGTCAGCTCCTGCACCAGGTACACGTTCTCGTCGAAGTCCACGACCAGAGCCTTGTCCTCGGGGCGCAGCGTGGCCACGAACGACTTGGCGGCGTCCTTCACCGTGTCGAGCTCCTCGCGCATGCTGCCCGATGTGTCCATCACCAGGGCCATGGTGATGGGGCGGCTCTCCAGCGAGAACTCCACGATGTCCTGCTGCTTGTCGTCCTCGAAGAGCAGGAAGTCTTCCTTGGTGAGCCCGGCCACGAAGTGGCGGTCGTCGTCGATGGCGCTGGTGGTCACCAGCACGCGGTCCACCAGCTCGCGGTAGTCGATGTTGAGCTTGCGGGTCACGACGGTGGCGCGCGCCTCGTCGTTGTCCGCGGAGACCGCCCGGGCCTCGATCACCCAGGAGCGCGGCTCGTCGCCGAAGTCATGGAACACCTCGTAGGGCGGCTCGCGATCGATGTAGACCAGCTTGCCGCCGATGGAGAACTCCACGCGCACGCCGCGCACCTCTTCGGTGTGCGTCACCTCGGCGAGCACCCGCGCCTTTCCGAAGATGAAGTCGTTGTTGACCGGCTCGGTGATCTTCACGGTCAGCTTGCGCACCGGCATGGGCTTCCCCTGACCCCACGCAACGGACCACGCCAGAACCGGGAGCAGCACCAGCACGGCCAGGGCGCGCGGCATGTGCCTCATGGGGCCGCTCCTCCGGGCACGCCGTTGTCGAGCGCCTTGAGCAGGCGCTCGGCGCGCTGGCGCTCTTCGGCCCCTTCTTCCATGAGGGACAGGGACGAGCGCAGCGCCTCGATCGCCTCGAGCCGCTGTCCGTGAATGGCGTACAGGTTGGCCAGGTACGCCAGGGGGCGCGGGTCTCCGGGGCGCGCCTTCTGGGCGGACCGGAAGGCCGACTCGGCGCCCGCGACGTCTCCGGTCACGGTGCGCGCCAGCCCCAGGTTGATCAGGACGTCGGGATTGCCGGGCGTCACGGTGAGCAGCTTCTCGCAGGCTGCGGCCGCCTCCTCGAACAGGCCCGATCGCAGCGCGCTGTAGGCGAGCCGGCCGAGGATGGCCGTGTCCGTGGGCACCGGTGGGCCCGGCGCGGCGCCCTCGGGCGCGGCCTCGGGCAGGATGGCCAGGGCTTCCTGGAGGTCGAGCACGGCGGCCGCGTTGTTGCCGATCGCCGTGCGCAGATCGGCGCGCGCGACCAGGTCGGCCCGGGTGCGCGGGCCCGCCTCCAGCTTCGTGGCGAGATCCGCCAGCGTGGCCGCCTCGGCGGCCATCGAATCCTTCATCTCGCGCATCTTCGCCTGGGTGCGGGCATCTTCCACCTGGCGCGCGAGGCCGGCCTCCAGGACGACCATGGCGTCGGGGAGCATCTCCATTCGCCGCAGCAGCCCCGCCTTGGCCACGTAGGCGTCCAGGTAGTCGGGGTCCAGGGCGAGCGCCTTGTCGTACTCGCGGCCGGCCTGCACCAGGTTGTCCAGGTCCTGGAAGACCGCGCCGATGGTGACCGGGTGCCAGGCGTTTCCTTTCTCCAGCAGCTCGGCCTGGCGAAGCGCGGCGATGGCCTCGTTGCCCAGACGCTGGCGGGCGTAGGCGACCCCCAGGCGGTTGTAGGCGGCCGCGAAATCGGGGCGCACCTTGATGGCCTGCAGGAACAGATCGATCGCTTCGTTGTGCCTGCCTTCGCGCATCAGCAGGTCGCCCAGGTTCATGGACGCATCGGGGAAGCCCGGGTTCAGCTCGATCGCCCGGCGGTAGCTCTCGATCGCCTTCTCCGTGTCCCCCGCGGCCTCGGCGGCGCGCGCCAGCCCGTCGATGGCCGGGGCGTAGTCGTTCTGCTGCTCCATGGCGCGGTGGTACTCCGCGAGCGCCTCGGCGGGGTCGCCCCGCTTCAGGTAGCAGTCACCCAGGGTGACCCGCGCCTGGAGGTTGGCCGGGTCCAGCTCGAGCGCCACCTGGAGCGGCTCGATGGCCATCTGGTACTGGCGATCCGCCTTGTAGGCCAGCCCCAGGTAGTAGTAGGCGCGAAACGAGTTGAGGGCCACGTTGGTGACCTTCTCCAGCATGGCGATGGCGTCCTTGGCGCGGCCCTCCTTGACGGCCACGATGCCGTCGTTGAGGAGCTTGAACATGCGGGCCTTGATCTCCTGGGAACGGGAGACCTCGGCCCGGACCGGGAACGGGACGAGAAGGGCCGCAAGCACCAGGGCCGGGGCCAGCCATCGGGCGCCATGAAAGGAGGATCGCGGCGGCATGAACGGGACTATAGCATCGCCCCTTTCCGGTCACCTCGAAGTCGCTATTTCTTCTTCGAGAACGCCTCCTTCACCTGCTTCTCGATGTTCTTGTAGTTCTTGTCCAGGAGCTTGTACTCCTCGTCGGTGAGGATCCGGAACGGCACGCGGATGGTGCTCTGCGCCAGCTTC
Source organism: Candidatus Polarisedimenticolia bacterium (assembly GCA_050747525.1). Classification (GTDB taxonomy): domain Bacteria; phylum Acidobacteriota; class Polarisedimenticolia; order JACPZX01; family DASXTC01; genus JBOGOC01. Next base: position 36,627 of record JBOGOC010000026.1, read on the forward strand.
ACGTTGAGCCAGTGCTGGCCGCGCGTGATCCCTCCCGGCACGCGGAAGTAGAGCCGGCCCATGCAGGCCCGCCCGGGGTCGAGCTCCACCTTGTCCCAGGCGGGGGCCGGAGAGTCCAGGTCGGAGAAGAAGCCGACCCGGCACGCCTCGCGCGCGCTGGGCGGGAAGTAGTTGATCGAGTCGGTCTGCACCTTCGCCCGGTTCACCAGCGCGTCGACGGGGGCCTCGCGGAACTCCGTGATGGTGGCCAGCGGGATCGCCTTTCCGTCGGGGGTTTCCAGCGACAGTGCCTCGCGCGGCATATCGTAGCGGGGCACGCCGTCACGCAGCGTGAAACCGGCCTCGAGCAGCATCCATTCCGTGCCGACCGAGTGGTTTGCCATGCGGTACCCGAGGATGGCGTACCCCTCGTTGTTGTACGCGGCGCGGACGAAGCGCCCCTCCATGGTCATGATCTGGGGCACTCCGGGCTGGGGGATCTGCACCTTCGGGGGCTCTTCGGCCGCGAGCATCAGGCCGACCGCAGCCAGCGCCACCAGGGAACTCGTCGTCATAGGGACCTCCTTCGTGCGGCCACGCCGGGTGCCACTGGCCGGAATGGTGCGATGCTACCGGAGATGACGGAGCCCGTCCAACGCGGACACCCCCCTCACGAGCGAGGAACAATCTCCGCGCCACGATGGGAAGAATCCGGTAACCTGGGGCGCAGGCGGCACGTTCTGCAGTCAGATGGCCACCCGCATGGGCGGGGGCCGGGAGGGGACCATGGCCGGAACCGAGATGGTGGTCATCAATGTCCTGGGAACGTGCGTCGTCGTGTGCTTCATCTTCTGGGTCGTGATAAACGGGCGCCAGAAGACCCGCACCATCCAGGCCATGTCCGAGTTCCACAACCGGCTCCTGGAAAAGATCGGGTCCGCCAAAGACTTCGCCGACTTCATGCAGTCCGACGGGGGGGCCCGCTTCCTGGAATCGATGACCCTGGAACGGACCGACCCGAACCAGCGTATTCTGGGCTCGATCCAGACCGGCGCCGTGCTGCTGACGCTGGGTCTGGGGCTGATCGGCTGTGCCTTTTTCACGGGGAAGGGGTTCGAGATCTGGATGTTCCTGGGATCGGTCTCGGGCTCGCTGGGGCTGGGATTCCTGATCTCGTCCGCCGTGACGTACCACCTGTCACGAAGCCTGGGGCTGCTGGCGGGCAGGCGTCCGGGAAGCGAGACACGGACCGAACCGTATCGAGGGGCGTGAGGTGACCGGGGCGCGATGAGGCACGATGAGACGCTGGCCATGGATGCGCTGATGGCGCTCGAGCGGGAGGCCTCCGCATCCGGAATGACCGAGGCGCAGTTCCGCGCCTTCTACGACCAGACCGCCGCGCGCATCTGGTCCTACCTGCGCCGGCTGACCGGCAGCGAGGCGCTGGCCGACGACCTTCTCCAGGACACGTACGTGCGTTTCCTGGGATCGTCGTTCCGCGCCGGCGAGGAGAACCAGACGCTGTCCTATCTCTACCGCATCGCCACCAACCTGGTGCGGGATCATGCCCGCAAGCACCGCCGGGAAGTGCTCGTGGAGTCGGCCCCCGAGCATGCGTCCACCCCGCGCGCGGACGCCCGGCTCGACATGCAGCGGGTCTTCGAACGTCTCAAGCCGCGCGAGCGTTCCCTGCTCTGGCTCGCTCACGTGGAGGGCCTGAGCCACGAGGAGATCTCCCGGCGGACCGGCGTGGCCGAGCGCAGCGTGCGCGTGGTGCTGTTCCGCGCGCGGCAGAAGCTGGGAGATCTTCTGAAGCGACGCGGCCTGATGCAGGGCGCGCGGAGGGACGTGTCGTGAGCTGCCCCTTCGAAGACCGCACCGTGAGCCTGGCCGTGAGCGACCCGGCCGACCCCTGGCTCGCCGGGCATGTCTCGTCGTGCGCAGGCTGCGCCGAGCTGATCGAGATGACGCGCGTCATGCACGACCTGGCGGATCCGGGTCCCGTCCCCCACCGCCTTCCTTCGGCGGGACAGGTCTGGTTCAAGGCCCGCGTGGCCGCCCGCCGCGCCGCGGAGGAGAAGGCGCTGCGCCCGCTGCGCATCGTCGAGAGCGCGGGACTGGCGGTGGCGCTGCTGGTGGCGGCGGCCGGGCTTGCCGGCATCTGGCGCATGATGCCGGCCATGATGAACAGCGTGTCCGCCTCGGCGGCCGAGACGGCGCCCACGCTGCTCAACGGCTCCCTGGCGGTCACCATCGGGGTGTCGGCCCTGATCGTGGCAATGGCGGTGCACCGGCTGCTCGCGCGCCGCTGAGGGCCGCTATACTCCCGGCGTGATCGCTCCCGCCCGACTCGTGCCGGCGATCCTGCCGGCTCTTCTTTTCTGTGCCGCCGCTCTCACCACCTTTGCGGACGCGCCCCCCGAGGCTCCGGCGTCCGTATCGGTCGCCCCGGCCGGCGATCCGGCCTCTCCCGAGGCGCTCGGCAGAACCCCTGAGCAGCACGCCACCGCGCGTCGCTACGCGCGCCAGGGCTGGACGCTGTGGTTCGTGCAGGCCCTGGGGGGCATGGCCATCCTGGCTGTGCTCACCCTGACCGGGACGGCCGGCCGGATCGAGGGACGGCTCGCGCCATGGCTCCCCCCCGGCTGGCGCCGCGACGCCGCTGTGGCGGTGACGGTCCTGGCGTTGCTCCACGTGCTGCAGTTTCCCCTGGATGTCGTGCGCCACCAGCGCGAGGTGTCCTACGGGTTCGCCACCCAGACGTTCGGCGCGTGGCTCCTGGATCGCTTCAAGATGGCGGGGGTCGAGACGGCGCTGGCGCTGGTCGCCGTGGTCCCCCTGTTCGCCGCCATGCGGCGCCTGCCCCGCTGGTGGTGGGCCGCCGGCGCGGCGGGCGGCGTCGTGCTCACCATCTTCGTGGCCGCCGTCATGCCGGTCTTCATCGCGCCGCTCTTCAACACCTTCCAGCCGCTTCCTCAGGGGCCGCTGCGCTCCCGCATCGAGGCGATGGCCCGCGCGCACGGCATCCCGGACGCCGGCATCTTCCAGGTGGACGCCTCGCGCCAGTCACTGCACGACAACGCCTACGTGGCGGGGCTGCTCGGCACCGAGCGCATCGTGCTGTACGACACGCTCATCGACGCCTACACCCCAGAGCAGGTCCTGTTCGTGCTGGGACACGAGATCGGCCACGATCGGCTGGCCCACATCTGGAAAGGGATCGGCACGGCTTCAGCCGCCCTGATCGGCGGGTTCTGGCTGCTGTGGAGGCTGCTCCCCTGGATGACGCGCGCCGCGGGAGCGCGCGCCCGCATCGAGGCCTCCCCCTCGGCCGCGCTCCTGCCGCTGGTGATGCTGTACGCCTCGGTGTGCGGGTTCGTCCTTCAGCCGGTGGCCGGCGGCGTCTCGCGCCATCTCGAGCACCAGGCCGATCTGTACGCGCTGCGCGCGGTGGCCGGCGAGCCCGGATGGCGCGACACGGCGGTATCGTCCTTCCAGAAGATGGCCGCGCGCAACCTCTCCGATCCCGACCCGCCCGCCTGGATCGAGTGGTTCCTCTACTCGCACCCCAGCGCGGGGAGGCGCATACGCTTCTGCGCCGCCTGGCAGCCGGGATGAGCGCCGTGCGCCTGATGACGCCCGGGGCGCTGGAGGATTGCGAAGGGCCGGCTCCGCCGGCTAGGCTTCCGGCGCCCCGATCTCTTTCCGGATGACCGCGGCCAGCTCGTCGGCGAGCGCCTGGACCATCTCCTTGTCGGTGGCCTCGATCATGACGCGGGCGAGCGGCTCGGTGCCCGAATAGCGCAGCACCAGCCGCCCCGAGCTGCCCAGACGCTCGCGCACGCGCGTGGCGGCGTCCCCGATGACGGGGTGAGACTCGAGGTCGGGCCGCCGGCTCACCGGCACATTCAGCAAAACCTGAGGGTAGGCCTGCACGCGCGAGAGCCAGCCCGCCGGCGTCTCGCCGCTCGCGCGCATCACCTCGGTGAGCCTCAGCGCCGTCAGGATGCCGTCTCCCGTGGTGGCCCGATCGGAGAAGATGATGTGCCCCGACTGCTCACCGCCCAGCACCGCTCCCGTGCGCAGCATCTCTTCCAGGACGTACTTGTCTCCCACCTGGGTGCGATTGAGCCGAACCCCCAGATCGGTCAGGCCGCGCTCGAGCCACAGGTTGCTCATGACCGTGGACACCACCAGGTCCCCGGAGAGCCGGCCGTGGCGCTTGAGGTGGGCTGCCGCCTGGTACATCAGAACGTCGCCGTCGGCCACGCGGCCGTCGTGGGCCACGAAGAGGCACCGGTCGGCGTCTCCATCGAACGCGATCCCGAAGTCTCCTCCGTCGGCGGCAAGGGTGCGCGCGAGGCCCTCCGGATGAAGGGAGCCGCATCCGCTGTTGATGTTGCGTCCGTCGGGCGTGGTGAACAGCGTGGTGACGGTGGCCCCCAGCTGGCTGAACACCTGAGGCCCCAGCACGCTGGCGGCTCCGTTGGCGCAGTCCATCACCACCTTCAGCCCCGCGAACGACGTCTCGGGCTGGAGCGACTCGCGCAGGAAGGCGGCGTACTGTTCCAGCAATCCCTCCGGAGCCGCGGGAGGCGGGGCCGGCGAGTACTCGGCGGAGGGAAGCCCATCGCCACCGTCCAGCACCGCCGACTCGATGCCGGCCTCGTCCGCGTCGGCGAGCTTGTATCCCGAAGACGAGAAGATCTTGATGCCGTTGTCCCGGTACGGATTGTGCGAGGCGGAGATCATGATCCCGGCGTCGAAGCCGCCGGTGCGGGTGAGAAGCGCGACGCCGGGAGTGGGGATCACGCCCACCGCTTCGCACGACGCTCCTCCGCGCCGCGCACCCGAGGAAATGCATCGCTCGATCCAGTCCCCGGACTCGCGCGTGTCGCGCCCGATCAGGATGCGTGGGGGACGGGGACGGCTGCGGGCCAGCAGCGTGCGGGCCAGCGCCGCTCCCACGCGGGTGACCACGGATGGGTCGAGCGGGAACACGCCCGCGGTGCCGCGGATGCCATCGGTCCCGAACAGCCGTTTGCTCATCGTGCGCCTCCGCGCGAGATGGTCACCTGGATGGTGCGATGGCTCACCGAGCGCACCGTGACCTCGCGGCCCAGCTCCTCGGGCACGATGATCACCCGCGGCTCCACGGCGTAGGGAGCGCCCCGGGGGCCCATCCCTTCGAGGTTCAGGCTGGCTCGCACACTGGACACCGACACCCTCGCGAGCGCGGCCGCGGGCCCCGCGACCACGACGGTGATCGACGACGGCTGGAGGCGCACTGAACGTCCCGGCGCGCCCAGCCCCTCGGGCACCAGCGGCACGTTCTGCAGCGTGTGGGTGACGGTGGCTCCACTGAGGGAAACCTGCACCAGGGCCACCGGCTTGTCCAGGATGCGCACGCCGCCCCGGTCGGGCTGGATCGCCACGATCGACTCGAAGCTCTCCCGCCGTCCGGAGAGATCGACCTCTTCGGTGACCGCCTCCTCCACCTGGCGGACGATCCGCTCGGGACCCTGCACGACCACCTTCGAGGGTGTCACAGTATAGCCTCCTCGCTCCAGCGGAGGCGGCGGCTGGCCGCGGAATCGCACGACCACGGGCACCTCGCGCTGCGAGCGCCGCTCGATGGTGAGCGTGAGGCGAGACGGATCCAGCGACAGCACCTCCACCCCGGCCGGCGCGTGCACGATCTCGGGCCCCAGGATCACTTCCTGCTCGCCGGGCTGGGCGTCCTCGAGGTTCACGGTGGCCTGCAGCCGCGAGGGCGTCAGCTCGCGAAGCGTCGCTTCGTCGGCGCGCACGCGGACCGTGACGTGCTCCAGCGTCCGGCCCACGGGCGCCAGGTCGTCGGGAAGCCCTTCCATGCGCAGCGGCACGGCCAGCACCTGAACCGGCTTGTCCTCGCTGCGCACGTACATCCACACGAAGACCGCCAGCACCACCGAGGCGACCTTCAGCGACGGGTCGCTGCGCATCCAGGAGAGGGCGCTCACCGCTAGCGCTCCGCCGCCCTTTCGGTGACCGCGTCGGGCTCGATCTCCTTGAGGCGGATCCCCAGGTAGTCCTTCAGCAGGTCACGCAGCTGCATGGCATCGACGTCTTCGATGATGCGCCCCTCGAAGGTGACCGACACCGTGCCGCGCTCCTCGGAGATGGCGACGGCGACGGCGTCGGTCTCCTCGGAGACGCCGATGGCCGCGCGGTGGCGGGTGCCGAACTCCTTGGACAGGGTCGGATGCGAGGTCAGGGGCAGGAAGCACGAGGCGGCGCGGATGCGCCCGTCCTGGATGATGATGGCTCCATCGTGCAGCGGCGACCGGGGCGAGAAGATGCTCAGGATGAGATCGTACGAGAGCAGGGCATCCACGGCGATGCCGGTCTCGATGTAGTTGCGCAGCCCCTGCTCCCGCTCGATCAGGATGAGCCCGCCGATCTTGCGCGAAGCGAGGGATGTGGAGGCCAGCACCAGCTCGTTGATCAGCTCCTCGCTCTGCGGCCGGCTGGCGATGCGGAAGAAAGGGTTGCGCCCAAAGCGCGACAGCGCCCGGCGGATGGTGTTCTGGAAGATCACGATGACCGCGAAGGGGATCCAGTAGAGCACGTACCCCAGGAACCGCTGCACCGTGGTGAGCTGCAGCACGCCGGCGATGAAGTAGGCCGAGAAGATGAAGACGACGCCCGTCATCATCTGCACGGCGCGCGTCCCCTTGATGAGCAGAACGAGCTGGTAGATCAGATACGCCAGGATGAGGATGTCGACGACGTCGATGACCCAGCCCACCGGGCTGGCTCGAAGCGTCTGGAAGAGCCGGCGGATCTGATCGAGGGTTTCCTGGAGCCCCATGCGGCGATGTTAGCACGGGGTCCGCGGCCCTCTTATCGAGGAGAGGGGGCCTGGGGAGCTGGCGATCCGATGGCCGCCGCCACGCGGGCGGCACGGCGCGCGCGCGCGGGCTCGTGCGTGCGGATGACGTGGGCTCCACCCAGCATCGCGCACACCTCCGCGGCCAGCGTGGCATCCGCCCGCGGCGGATCGGCGGGGCCGGTGTCGTCCACCAGCGCCGCGAGGAACGACTTGCGTGACACCCCCACCACCACCGGTCGCCCCAGGGAAACGAACGAAGGCATGTGCCGCAGGATGGCGAGGTTATCCTGATGCCGTTTGCCGAAGCCGATGCCCGGGTCGATCCAGATCCGCCCGGCGTCGATGCCGGCCCGCAGAGCGGCATCGACCAGCACGCTCAGGTCCTCGATCACCTCGGGGACCACGTCGCGGTACGACGGGGATTCCTGCATGTTCCGGGGAACGCCGCGCATGTGATTGACGATCACGTAGGCCCCGAGCGAGGCCGCGGTCTCCCTCATGGCCGGATCGGCCGAAAGGCCGCTCACGTCGTTGATGATCTCCGCGCCCGCGGCCACCGCCTGGCACGCCACCTCGGCCTTCATGGTGTCGATGGAGATGGGAACGCCGGCCGGCAGGGCCGCCCGCAGGTCGGCCACCACCGGGATCACGCGGGACAGCTCTTCGTCCAGGGAGACGGGCGCCGCGCCGGGACGGGCAGACTCGCCGCCCACGTCCACCAGCGACGCCCCCTCGGACGCCAGCCGGACGCCGTGCTCCACCGCCTCCTGGACGCCGGCGTGACGGCCGCCATCGGAGAAGGAGTCGGGCGTGACGTTGAGCACTCCCATCACCAGCGCTCCGGCCGCCGGGTCGAGCCGAAGCTCGCCCCCTTTGAAGGGGAGGCGCAGGACGGGGTGCGCGAGGGCGGCCACCAGCCCGGACAGGGCGCGGGCCACAGGGGCATGGGCGGCCGGCAGATCGCGCGAGAGCGTGGCCAGCGAGCCGGCGTCCGCCGAGATGACAGCTCCCTCCGGCCACTCTTCCACCATGCGGACGTCGAGCAGCCTGGCTTGCTCGCGAAGGGCGGCCGCTTGGGCGGGGCTCAGCCCGTCCACGCGCACCATGTGAGGGAAATGAGTGGGGCGGGTCTCGTCCGACTCCTGGCCAGGCGGGAAGCGGGTAACCAGGGATCGGACGAGAAAAGCCCTCGGGATCAAGCCTGCCCGGGAGTCTTCAGCGGGTCGGAAGGAAACTCCTTCACCGGGCGCCTCGCCGCCTCCTTGCGCTCCACGGGCTTGCGCTCGGCCGGCGTCTCCACGGGAGCCGGCCTTGGCTCGAACGGCTCCAGCTCCTGGCCGCGCACCAGCCGCGCCACCTCTTCGGCATCGAGCACCTCGCGCTCGAGCAGCGCATCGGCGATCCTCTGGAGCGGCTCCTTGTTCTCCATGACGATCAGTTTGGCCCGCTCGTAGCTCTCGCTGACGATGCGCTTGACCTCGCTGTCGATCAGAACGGCGGTCGCCTCGGAATAGTCCTTGTGCTGGGCCAGCTCCTTGCCCAGGAAGATCTGCTCCTCTTTCTTGCCGAAGGTGAGCGGCCCCATGTTCTCGCTCATCCCCCACTCGCACACCATCTTGCGGGCCATCTCGGTGGCGACCTCCAGGTCGTTCCCGGCCCCGGTGGTGCGGGTGCTGAGGAAGATCTCCTCGGCGATGCGCCCGCCCATGGCGACCGCGATCCGCCCTTCCAGGTACTCGCGCGTGTAGGTGTGCCGGTCATCCATGGGAAGCTGCTGGGTGACGCCCAGAGCCATCCCGCGGGGGATGATCGTGACCTTGTGGATGGGGTCGGAGTGCGGGTGCATGCAGGCCACCAGCGCATGCCCCGCCTCGTGGAAGGCGGTGGTGCGCTTCTCCTCCTCGGAGATGACCATGCTCTTGCGCTCGGTGCCCATGAGCACCTTGTCCTTGGCCCCTTCGAAGTCGCGCATGCTGACGCTGCGCTTGCCGTCGCGCGCCGCCGTCAGGGCCGCCTCGTTCACCAGGTTGGCCAGGTCGGCCCCCGAGAACCCGGGAGTGCCGCGCGCCAGCACGCTGATGTCCACGTCGTCCGCCAGGGGGATCTTGCGCGTGTGCACCCGCATGATCTCCTCACGGCCGCGCACGTCAGGACGACCCACCACCACCCGCCGGTCGAAGCGGCCCGGGCGCAGCAGCGCGGGATCGAGCACGTCGGGGCGGTTGGTGGCCGCCACCAGGATCACGCCTTCGTTGGACTCGAACCCGTCCATCTCGACCAGGAGCTGGTTGAGGGTCTGCTCGCGCTCGTCGTGACCACCGCCCAGGCCGGCGCCACGGTGACGGCCCACGGCGTCGATCTCGTCGATGAAGATCAGGCAGGGGGCGTTCTTCTTTCCCTGCTCGAACAGGTCGCGCACGCGGGACGCGCCCACGCCCACGAACATCTCGACGAAATCGGACCCGGAGATGGAGAAGAAGGGGACGTTGGCCTCACCGGCCACGGCACGCGCCAGCAGCGTCTTGCCGGTGCCCGGGGGGCCCATCAGCAGCACCCCCTTGGGGATGCGCCCGCCCAGCTTCTGGAACTTCTGGGGCTCCTTGAGGAACTCGATGATCTCCTGGAGCTCTTCCTTGGCCTCCTCCACCCCGGCCACGTCCTTGAAGGTGATCTTCTTGCCCTGGCTGGAGGAAAGCTTGGCCTTGCTCTTGCCGAAGGAGAGCGCCTTGTTGCCGCCGGTCTGCATCTGCCGCATGAAGAAGATCCAGATCCCGATGATCAGCAGCATGGGGGCCCAGGTCATCAGGGTGAGCAGGTAGGTGCTCTCCTTGGCCTCCTTGAAGGTCATGTCCACCCCGGCGTTGCGCAGCAGACTGACCAGTTTCTCGTCGTTGAGGGCCTGGGTGCGGAAGTACTTGCTGGCCCCGGCCACGGCTTCGCCCCGGTACTCCCCCTCGATGGAAAGGCTCTTCTCGCCGGTGATGGTCACCTTGGCGATGGCCCCGTCTTCGACTTTCTTGATGAACTGGGTGTAGTTCAACTCTTCCTGCGGGTGGGCCGAGTTCTTGAAGAAATTGTAAAGGACCAGCACCGCCAGAAGGGCGACGACCCAGAAGAGGACCGCCCGGAAGCTCGCACTCAAACGCACACTCCTTACGCAAAACGTCTTGCACGTCGATGAAGAACCTGAACGAGGCCTATATTATACGTCCCTTCCGGGTAGATCCACTTCGGCCCCGTTTAGGCCCCTCGCTTCAAGGATAGCGACACGCGTGGAGGCCTCGGTCACGCGGTACCGGTGCCCCACGGCCACACCCACGATCCAGGCGATCCCCTCGGGACCGACCACCAGGGCGAGCCGATCCCGGCCGGACCGGGGGATCTTGCGGTCGATCAGGAACGCGCCGAGCTTCTTCTCCCCGGGCGCCCCCAGCGCGTGAAACCTGTCGCCGGCCAGCCGGGTACGGACCTCCACGTCCGTGCCCAGCCGGTCGGCGTCCACGAGGGCCCGCCACGCGCCGGCGTCGGCCGGATCGGCCCGATCCGCAGGATCGGCGTCGGCGCGCGCAGCGATGCGCGCCACCAGCGACAGGCCCAGCCCGGGCAGGTCCGTCCGGCCGGGGACGGACAGCCGGGCCGTCAAGGGCGCGTCGGCCGGAAGCGGGCGCGAACCCGCGCGGTGGACCACCAGACTCAACCCGTGGCGCTCCGCCTTCATTCCGCCGGGCAGGTCGAGATGAAATGACTGCAGCGTGGGACGGCGGGCCAGTTCCAGCAGGCGCTCCACCGAAGCGGCAGGGAGTCCCCTGGGGTCCGAGCCGGCCCGCTCCAGCAGGATCCTGGCGACGCGCCGCGCCAGAGCCGGGTCCAGCAGGCCCAGGTCGGCGGCCTTCACCTCGACGGCGCCCCCGGCGGCGTCGGGAGAGGGTCCCACGGTGTGGGCGGCGACCCAGTCGGTGGCCTGCCGGTCGAGCCACCGGTCCTCCTGAGCCAGAAGCTCGGCCGCCCTTGCCAGGGCCGGCACGACGGCCCGGTTCATCTCCTCCATCACTGGGAGGAGCCGGGCCCGCACCTTGTTGCGCAGGCGGCTCTGATCCTGGTTTGTTTCGTCCTCGTGAAACGTCTGTTCGAGGTGCGCGAGGTAACGGCGCAGATCCTCGCGCCGGACGCCGAGCAGGGGACGCACCAGCGGCCCCGGCCCCGAGCGCGCCATCCCGGACAGCCCGCGACGCCCGGCTCCCCGGGCGACCCGCATGAGCATCGTCTCGGCCTGGTCGTCCATGGTGTGCGCGAGCGCGATGCGCACGCAGCCCGCATCCCGCGCGATGAGCTTCAGCAGGAGATGGCGCACGCGCCGTGCCTCCTCTTCGGTGCGCGGGGCCGGATGGGCCCTCCGCGCGACGCAGGGCAGGCCGAGCCGGGAGGCCAGCTCCTTTACGAAGTGCTCGTCGACGTCGGCCGTGGCGCCCCGCATGGCGTGGTTCACGTGCCCCACGACCAGGTCGAGGCCCAGGGCCTCCCGATGCGCGTGCAGGAGGCGCAGGAGGGCCACCGAGTCGGCGCCCCCGGAGACGGCCGCCAGCACGCGCTCGCCGGGCACGATCAGGGCGTGCCGGCGCACCGCGTCGCAGAAGGCGCTCTCGACGCGGTGCTCGATGCGGTCGTTCATGAAGAGGGGTGGTAGCGGAGGAGGGACTTGAACCCCCGACACCGCGGATATGAGCCGCGTGCTCTAACCACCTGAGCTACTCCGCCACCCGGCTTGTGCAGAGCCGCTCAGACTAGGCCAGTCGCAGGACCTGAGTCAAGGCAGCGGCACCGATGTGTGTTGATATAATGCCACGTCGCGCGTGGCGTTCCACGCGCGCATCCGGAGGTCGCGTGGAGCAGGACGTCTGCTCGGTCTGCTCGGCCAGCGGCGAGCGCATCGTCCTGGCGAAATGTCTCACCTGCCACAAGGTGGCTTGCGAGGCCTGCGGTTTTCAGCGTGGTGGTCGCACGTTCTGCAGTCGTCGCTGCGCCGACCACTACTTCTCCGACGACGAGGATGACTAGCCACTTTCCGGCAGCCCGCCCCCGCCGGCTCCGCCGCGGCGAAGCGATGCGCCGGCTCGTCCGGGAGGCCTCCCCCTCCGGCGCCCGCCTGATCCTTCCCCTGTTCGTGTGCCCCGGCACGGCGGTGCGGCAGGAGATCGCGTCGCTGCCCGGCGTCCACCGCCACTCCATCGATTCGATGGTGGAGGAGGCCGGCGCCGCCTTCCGGGACGGCGTCTCGGGGGTCATCCTGTTCGGGATCCCGGAATCCAAGGATGCCTCGGGGTCCGAGGCCTACGCCGAGGACGGCATCGCCCAGCGAGCCATGCGCGCCCTGCGCGAGAAGGTCCCCGGGCTGCTGAGGGTCGCGGACGTCTGCCTGTGCGAGTACACCGATCACGGTCATTGCGGCGTGCTGGACGGGCGCGGCGAGGTGCAGAACGACCCGACGCTCGAGCTGCTGGGGCGCGTCTCCGTGTCGCTGGCCAGGGCGGGCGCCGACATGATCGCCCCGTCGGACATGATGGACGGGCGCGTGGGGGCCATCCGAAAGGCTCTCGACGGGGCGGGGTTTCTGGAGGCGCCCATCATGTCCTACGCTGCGAAGTACGCCTCCGTCTTCTACGGGCCTTTCCGCGAAGCGGCCGCGTCGGCGCCGCGCTCCGGGGATCGGCGCGGCTATCAGATGGACCCGGGCAACGCCCGCGAGGCGATGCGCGAGATCGCCATGGACCTGGACGAAGGGGCCGACATCGTCATGGTGAAGCCGGCCCTCCCCTATCTGGACATCATCCGCATGGCCCGCGAGCGCTTCGACGTGCCGATCGCGGCCTTCCAGGTCAGCGGCGAGTACGCCATGATCCAGGCGGCCGTGGACCGGGGGATGCTGGATCGCGAGCGGGCCATCATCGAGTCGATCACGTCGATCCGGCGCGCCGGCGCCGACATCATCCTGACCTACGCCGCGCGCGAGATGGCGAGGCTGAAATGAGCCTCCCCTCCCGGCGGCCCCCGGCGGCCCCGGCCCGCCCCACCAGCAGGTCTCGCGAGCTTATGGCGCGGGCGCGGCGCGTGATCGCGGGCGGCGTCAACTCTCCCGTGCGCGCCTTCCACGGCGTGGGGGGCGACCCCGTGGTGATGGCGCGCGGGCGCGGCTCCCGCGTGTGGGACGTGGACGGCAATGTCTACATCGACTACCTGGGCTCCTGGGGGCCGCTCATCCTGGGACACTGCCCGGAGACCGTGGTGGCGGCGGTGCAGCGCGTGGCGCACGAAGGGACCTCGTTCGGCGCTCCCACACCGCACGAGGCGGACCTGGCGGAGCTGATCACGCAGGCCTGCCCGTGGATCGAGCGCGTGCGCATGGTTAACTCCGGCACCGAGGCGACGCTCTCGGCGCTGCGGCTGGCGCGCGGAGCGACGGGGCGGGACCTGATCGTGAAGGCCGAGGGGTGCTACCACGGCCACGTCGACTCGCTGCTGGTGAAGGCCGGATCCGGGATCCTGACGCTGGGCATCCCCGGCAGCCCGGGCGTTCCCGAGGCGCTGGCGCGCCTCACCCTGACCGTCCCGTACAACGATCCTCAGGCGCTCGAAGACCTCTTCGCCCGGCACGGCGGCGACATCGCGTGCCTCATCCTCGAGCCAGTGGCCGGCAACATGGGCGTGGTCCCCCCCGCGGAAGGCTATCTGCAGGCCGCCCGCGAGATCACCCGGCGCCATGGGGCGCTCCTGATCCTGGACGAAGTGATGACCGGCTTCAGGGTGGGCCCGGCCGGGGCCCAGGGGCGCTTCGGGGTGACGGCCGATCTCACCACTCTGGGGAAGGTGATTGGGGGCGGGCTTCCCGTGGGCGCCTATGGAGGCGCGGCCGACCTGATGTCCCGGGTCGCACCCGACGGCCCGGTGTATCAGGCGGGGACCTTGTCGGGGAATCCCCTTGCGATGGTGGCGGGCGTGGAAACCCTGAAGGCTACGCGGGCGCCCGGCTTCTATGATTGGCTGGAGGCCCTTTCGGCCCGTCTGGCCGCGGGTCTGGCGGCCGCGGCGCGGGAGACCGGCGTGCCCGTGCAGATCAACCGCGTGGGGACGATGCTGTGCGCGTTCTTCACGGAAACGCCGGTGCGTGACTTCGCCACGGCGATGACGTCGGATACCGCACGGTACGCGGCCTTCTTCCACGGGATGCTTGACCGGCATGTCAACATGGCTCCATCGCAGTTCGAGGCCCTGTTCGTATCGGCCGCGCACACGGAAGGCGATGTGGACGACACCATCTCCGCCGCCCGGGAAGCGTTCGCCGGACTCTGAGCTCGCCCCCCGGGCGACGAGGTAGAAGATGCTTGAACTTTTCCAGTACGAGAACTGTCCCGACTGCCACCGTGTGCGCGAAAAGCTCTCGGATCTCATGCTCGATTTCGTCGCCCGTCAGGTGGCGCCCGATCAGGCGCTGCGCACGCACGTGGAGCTGGTCACGGGGCAGCGCGACGTGCCGGTGCTCATCGACCCGGAGAACGCCATGGTGGTGACCGAGGCGGACGACATCATCGCCTACCTCGAAGAAACCTACGCGGAGAAGCAGGCGGCGCGCTGATCTTCGCGGCGCGTTCATCGCCTCCCGGTCCCCCCGCCTGTCGTCCATCCGCCATCCGATGGAAAATAGAGGACAGGAGCGCCTGAAACATGGCGGATAGTGCCGCAGGCAGCGGAAGCGGAACAACCGCATCGCCGCCCACTCGAATCCAAGTCATGTTTCGGCGTAAAGCGAACAATCGATGTCAGTTATTGACAGCGCGGCAGCACGGCCTGCGCGCCTCGTTCACCGGCATCCAGGATTTTCTGTGCTAGAATCCGGGCGCGGTGGCAAGGCGGAAGAGTGCGGGCTCTTCTGCGGGAGGTTTGAAAGCCATGAAGTGCACGGATGTCAAAAGCTTCGGGGTGTCAGGACTCGCCCTCGCAGCGATGTTCCTGTTACTCGCGGGGACGGCTGGCTGCCAGGGACAGATCGAGAAGGGAATCTCGGGCCCTGTGCCCAGCAGCCCCCAGGAACTGATGGCCGAGCTGCAGGGCGAGAAGGAGAAGATCGACAAGAGCAGCGACGACATGATGAAGCGCATCGAGGCCTTCAACGCGTCGCGCGGTCAGGGGGAGCGCAAGGTCCAGTTCAGCGAGCTGTTCTACCAGGATCTGTCCAACGAGCAGCGTGATGTGCTCGACCAGCTCATGCAGGAGGAGAAGAACCCCTCCTACAAGAACCTGCTGTCGCGCATCATCGAAGATCGCAACACCATCCAGAGCCTGCAGGAGCGCGTGCTGCGCCTCGAGCAGCAGCTCGACGACAAGTTTGCGATCGCCAAGAGGGGGGACACCCACTTCAAGCTGGCTCACGACTACCTGCTCGAGCAGGGAATCGCTGAAGAGCAGGCGAAGAGCCTCCTCGGCCAGATCGACTTGAACGAGGAGCTCGTCCCCGGATTCAAGGTCTGGTACAACTACGACAAGGAACACGGCACCTTCAAGACCTACGTCACGCAGGGGGAAGCGGGACAGACACCTCTGGCCGTGAAGCGGGCCATGAAGCGCAAGCTGATCGGCGAGCGTGACGCCGCCGTGGCGAAAGCCACCGCTCTCGAGGTGACCAAGAAGACCCTCGAGACCGACGTGGCCCGCCTCGAGACCGACGTCCGTGGCCTGGAAGATCGCCGCTCCACGCTCGAGGTGCAGGTGGCGGATCTGGATGCCCGCAACTCCAATCTGCAGACCCGTGGCGATCAGCTCGATACAGACCTGCAGTTCCGCAAGAACTCGGTCTTCTACCACGCCGATTCCGAGAGCGCCCTGGCGGCTCAGGGGATCCTCACCCGGTTCCTCAAGAACCTCAAGGACGTGAAGGGGATCGCCTACGATGAGTCCCTCGACCTGCGTCAGGCGCAGAGCATCAGCTTCTCGCCCGGCGCCTACGGTCTCAAGACCATCAGCGGCGTGGAGATCTGGCCCGAGATCTACCAGGAAGGTCGGGACTACAGCATTCAGCTGAGCGAGGACGGCGGCTCCGCGACGGTCGTGATCAACGACCCGAACGTGTTCCGCCAGCAGCGCGTGCTGATCTCCCTGCGCGGCGACACCTAGGAGTCAAACATCCGGCCGCCCTGCCCGGCGGCCTGCGTCACTTTCCCGGCCCCGGCGTTGCTTGCAACGCCGGGGTTTTTTTCTGCTCCACTTCGCGCAGCGCGTCGCGCGCCTCGGTGAAGCCCGGATCGGCCGCCAGCACCTCGCGGAAGCTCTGCGCCGCCTGGTCGAGCCTCCCCGCTCCTGCCTGGAGCCCCCCCAGCTCGAACAGCAGCGTGGGCACGAAGGGACGGTACGGCTCCTCGCGCCGCGCGGCCGCGACCGCGGCGCTCATCTCCTCGATGGCCAGGCCGGCGGCCCCGCGCTCCTGGAAGGTGCGCGCCACCATCACGTACTCGGCGGGGCGCTGATATCCGTATCCCTCCGGAGGCGCGGTGGGAAGCACCAGCATCAGCACGCCGGCCGCAGCCAGAGCCGCCGCGCCCCGCACTCCCTTGCTCTCCCAGGCCCACGCTGCAGCCCCCGCCCCCATCACGATGAGAGACATGGCCAGCGGCTGGCGGTAGCGCGACGTGACGTGAGCCATCAGGAAGATCGCGAGCGTGGCCAGCATGTAGAAAGGGACCAGAAGGGCCAGGGGGTCGCCGGCGCGGACCCTGGGGATGGACAGCGCCAGTCCGACCAGCCCCAGAGCCGCGACGGGAAGGAATCGCAGCGCGTAGCGGACGATCGAGGAGATGCGCGCCGCGTAGTAGAAGCTGGGATTGTCGGGGACCTCGTACGCGCTCCACAGGGAGACCAGCTTCTCCCACTGCTTGCCGGCGAGCGCCCCCCAGTTCCCCTGGTACAGGCGCAGCGTCTCTCTCATGGTCGCCGCCATGCCGTACTGCGAAGCGCGCAGGATGGGCCCGGCCGATGGAGGCACGTAGGCCCCCGCCGGGCGGGCGTCGGGAGCGTTGCCCATCACGAAGGCGATCGGCCCGCGCGTGGTGCTGGAGAGAGGAGGGGCTCCCACGGCCGCGTTGCGCGTCGCCAGTGGCACGATGGCCGCCAGGAAGCCCGCCGCCAGGCACGCCACGGGCATCAGTCCCGTCGCCGTCGGTCGCCACCGTCCGGCCGCCCTGCACGAGACGGCCAGCATCCACAGCGCGGCAAGCGGCGCGAAGAGCAGCACGGCGGGGTCGGCGAGCCAGGCGAGCCCGAGCGCAGCACCCGGCAGGATGGCCGCCGCGCTGGTGCGCCGATCGTGCCACCGCACGAGCGCGAGCAGCGTGAGGAGCTGCGTGGTCATCACCACCGTGCCGCGCAGCAGCTCGCCGTCGTACAGGATGAACGGGGCATACACAGCGGCGGCCAGCCCCGCGATCCAGCCCGCCCGCGTGCTCCAGACCCGCGCGGCCAGCAGCGCGATCAGCCCGCAGTTCACGGCGCCGAGCGCCAGCTGTCCCACGCGAAACGCGTCCACGCTCCCGGTGGCCGCCAGCACCACCGCCATCAGGTAGGGATACAAGGGTGGCTGGTGATAGACATGCGGGCCGAACCAGGCGCGCCAGACTTCTGGAGGCGCGATCGGGACCTGATAGTCGAACCAGGGACGGAAGGTCTCGCGGTCGAGCCAGTCCCCCGCCGCCAGATGGCGCGCCCAAACCAGAAACTGATGCATGTCCGAGTCGGTCCACGACTCGGCCAGGTCGTAGAAGGGATGGCCCTGGATGGCGGCCAGGTGAGCCAGGCGGGCCGACAGCGCCACGGCCATGATCGCGCAGACCATCCAGAGGGTGCGCCGGCGCTTCAATGCGGCGGCCTCCGCCCCGTCCCGAGGATGCTGTAGAAAAACGACGAGAAGAACAGCTGCACCCCGATGACGGTGAGCGTCAGGGCCAGCAGGGCCGGGCGGATGCGCGGGCCCTCGGCCTCGAAGGTGAACCCCAGGCGCACCCAGTCGGCCAGGATGCCGGCGTTCACGGCCAGGCCGGCCAGCGTGAGGAGCGCCCCGGCGATGAGGCCCCGCTCCAGGTTCACCCACCGGAAGAGGCGCTCCAGCAGCGGGTCGCTCCGCTCGAACCCTTCGGTGAGCGCGAAGATCCGGGCGAAGAAGCCGATGTTGAGGATGTTGAACCCCACGACGGCGAGCAGGCTGCCGGCGATCATCCAGTGGTAGTCCACCAGCAGCCCGCCCACGTGGTACGGCCCGAACGCCATCACCCCCAGCAACGCGGCGCCCAGCAGGAACAACCCTCCTCCCGGCACCAGGAACAGCCACGTGGGGCTGAGCATGAACATCATCTTCAGGTGGCGCCAGCCGTCACGGAACGATCGGAGATGGGGGCGCCCCGGCCGGCCGCCGCGATGCAAGGTGATGGGCCGCTCGGTGATGCGCAGCCGGGTGCGGGCGGCCTGGATGATCATCTCGGAAGCGAACTCCATGCCGGTGGTGCGCAGGTGCAGCCGGGATGCCGCCTCCGCGGTGATCGACCGCATGCCGCAGTGCGCGTCCGAGATCCCCGCGCGGAAGAGCAGGTTGAGGATCCAGGTGAGAACCGGCACGCCGAACCAGCGGTGGTGCCAGGGCATGGCGCCCGGCTCGATGCGCCCCTTGAGGCGCGTGCCCATCACCATGTCGGCCCCCTCGCGCAGCGGGCGGACGAAGCCTTCCAGGTCGGAGAAGTCGTAGGTGTCGTCGGCGTCCCCGATGACCAGGAACCGTCCGCGGGCGGCCGCGAAGCCGGTCAGGTAGGCCTGCCCGTACCCGCGCCGGCTCTCGGGAACGACCCGCGCCCCTTCGGCGAGCGCGGCGGCGGCGGATCGATCCGTGGAGCCGTTGTCCACCACGATCACTTCGCCGGCCGCTCCCATCTCCTCCAGGGCGCGGCGCGCCTTCGCCACGCAGACGCCGATGGTGGCTTCCTCGTTCAGGCAGGGGATGATGACGGAGATCTCGAGCGTGGAGGTCAACGCGCGATCCGCTGCAGCCGGGCGTAGTGGGTCATCAGCTTCTTGAGCCCCCAGCCGGGGAACCGGATGGATGCCTTCTGCTTCTGGCCGATCCCCTCGAGCCTCTCGACCTCGCCGTAGCCGAACTGATCGTGATAGACGCGCATGCCGACCCGCAGCGAGGCCTGCCCTCCTTCGTCGTCGGAGGGATGGGCGCTCACGTCCTCGTCTCCGAGAGCGGGCCCCCGCTGGGAAGGACCGCGCCGGGGCGGCGGGGCCGACGACGGGTAGCCGAGCGGGCCGCGCGCGCTCCACCAGTCGACGGACAGGTCGAGGATCAGGTCTTCTCCGCCGGCCCGCAGCTCGCGCACGAACCGCGACGGCTCGTTCACCGTCATCGACCCGAACGCCCGGCGCTGTGCGGCGCACGAGACGATGAGCCGCTCCTGGGCGCGCGTCATTCCCACGTAGCAGAGCCGGCGCTCCTCTTCGATCTCCTCCGGATCCGCGGCGTCCTTGGACCGGGCATGCGGGAACAGGTTCTCTTCCATGCCCACCATGAAGACCACCGGAAACTCCAGCCCCTTGGCGCAGTGGAGCGTCATGAGATGGACGCCGGCGTCCCCGGTCACCGCCTCCACGTCCGAGAGCAGGGCCGCGGCGTCCAGGAAGGCCTGCAGGCCTCCGCGCCCCGCCGCCTCGTGCTCCTGCGCGGCGGCCACCAGCTGGCCGACGTTCTCCAGCCGCGACTCGGCGTCTCCCGGCTCGCTGCGCTTCAGATGGTCCGCATAGGCCAGCCGCTCCACCAGCTCGGTCAGCAGCACGGCGACCTTCTCCCCATCGCCGGCCCGCTCGCGCAGCCAGGACATCAGATCGAGCAGCCGCACCAGCGCCCCGGCGGATCGCATGGGCGGCCTCTCCTGCACGGCTTTGACGATCGAGGCGTGCAGCGAGATCCCCTCGGCCCGCGCCGCCTCCTCCAGCCGGTCCAGCGAGGTGCGCCCCACGCCGCGCGCCGGCACGTTCAGCACGCGGCGCAGCGCGACGTCGTCGTCGGGGTTGGTGGCCAGGCGCAGGTAGGCCATGAGGTCCTTGACCTCCTTGCGATCGTAGAAGCGCAGGCCGCCGTAGATGCGGTACGCGATGCCGGCCTGCATCAGGGCCTCTTCCAGCAGGCGCGACTGGGCGTTGGTGCGGTACAGCACCGCCATGTCCGACAGCGCGTGCCCGGCGGCGCCGGAGCGCAGCGTCCTCACCTGGCTGGCCACGAACAGCGCCTCGTCCCGGTCGGTCATGGTCTGGATGTACGTGATGGGCTCGCCCGCGGGATTCTCGGTCCACAGCTCCTTCTCGAGACGGCCGCGGTTGTGGCGGATGACGCTGCCGGCGGCCTGCAGGATGCGGCTCGTGGAGCGATAGTTGCGCGTCAGTTTGACGACGCGCGCGTCGGGGAAGTCTTCCTGGAAGCGCAGGATGTTCCCCACGTCGGCGCCCCTGAAGCGGTAGATCGACTGGGCGTCATCGCCCACCACGCACAGATTGCGCGAGCCGGCGGACAGGGACCGGATGAGCTGGTACTGCGGGCGGTTGGTGTCCTGGTACTCGTCCACCAGAAGGTAGCGCGTGCGGTCGCGGTAGCGCGCTTCCACCTCGGGATGGCGGCGGAACAGCTCCAGCACGTTCAGGATGATGTCGTCGAAGTCCATGGCGTTGGCGTCGCGCAGGCGCTTCGCGTAGGCCGCGGCGGCTCTCTGCAGCGCGTCCGACCCGGGCTCACGCAACGCGGCGGCGATCTGCTCGGGGGTCTCGAAGCGGTTCCTCGCGGCGCTGAGGCGGTGCAGCACGCCGCGCGCCGGATACCGATCGGTATCCAGCCTCAGGTCCTCGGCCACCTCCTTCATGACGGCCGTCTGGTCGGCCGTGTCGAAGATCACGAAGTCCTGCCGGTACCCCAGGCGCTGTGCGTCCACCCTGAGGATACGCAGGCACAGGGAATGGAAGGTGCCCATGCGGATCCCCGCCGGGTCGCCGTCCAGCAGGGCGGCGATGCGGCCCTTCATCTCCTCGGAGGCCTTGTTGGTGAAGGTGACGGCGACGATCTCGTCTGGGCGGGCGAGCCCGGAGCGGATGATCCAGGCGGTGCGCGCGGTCAGCACCCGCGTCTTGCCCGAGCCGGCCCCTGCCAGCACCAGCAGGGGGCCATCGGTGGCACGCACCGCCTCGATCTGATCGGCGTTCAGGTCGTGCCCGAGCAGGACAGTCACAGACTCCGGCCCTCTGGAAAGCGGGCGCGGTGAGCCTCGGGGCTCGATGGGCTATTCGACCGTGACGCTCTTGGCGAGGTTTCGAGGCTGGTCCACGTCGCACCCGCGACGCAGGGCGATATGATAAGCCAGAAGCTGCAGAGGCACAACGAACAACATCGGGCTGAGCACGTCGCTGGTGGCCGGCACGAGGAACGTCTCGTCGGCCCGCGTCACCATGGGCGACCTGCCCGCCCGCTCCATGGCCACCGCGATGATGATCCCCCCGCGGGCCTTGGCCTCCTCGATGTTGACCAGCATCTTCTCGTAGGCGTGGTCGTCCGACACCAGCGCCACCACGGGCATCTTCTCGTCGATGAGGGCGATGGGACCGTGCTTCATCTCCCCAGCCGGGTACCCTTCGGCGTGGATGTAGGAGATCTCCTTGAGCTTGAGCGCTCCCTCCAGGGCGATGGGGTAGTTCACGCCGCGCCCCAGGAACAGGAAGTCGTTCACCGTCGTGTAGCGGTGGGCCAGCTCTTCGATATCGGGGTCGCGCGTCAGGATCGCCTCGATCTGGGCGG
Source organism: Candidatus Polarisedimenticolia bacterium (assembly GCA_050747525.1). Taxonomy (GTDB): domain Bacteria; phylum Acidobacteriota; class Polarisedimenticolia; order JACPZX01; family DASXTC01; genus JBOGOC01. Next base: position 58,343 of record JBOGOC010000026.1, read on the forward strand.
GGATGCGCTGCAGGTGCTCGAGCTGATCGCGGATGGCGTCCGGAGTCATGCGCCCGCGCGCCTGCGCCATGAACAGGGCCAGCAGATTGAGCGCGGCCAGCTGGCAGGTGAAGGCCTTGGTCGAGGCCACCCCGATCTCCGGCCCGGCGTGCGTGTAGATCACGCCGTCCGCTTCGCGCGTCATCATGCTTCCCACGGCGTTCACGATGGCCAGCGTTCGCGAGCCCCGGCGCCGCGCTTCGCGCTGGGCGGCCAGCGTGTCGGCCGTCTCGCCGGACTGCGAGATGACCACGGTGAGCACCTCGGGGCCGACGATGGGATCCCGGTACCGGAACTCGGAGCTGATGTCGACTTCCACGGGGATCCGCGCGAACTTCTCGATGAGGAACTTGCCCACCAGCGCGGCGTGCCACGACGTGCCGCACGCCACCAGGTTCACCTTGCTGAAGGAGCGGAACTGCTCCTCGCTCATCTCGACCTCGTCGAGATAGATGCGGCCCGTCTCCAGGGAGTAGCGGCCCACCAGGGTGTCGCGGATGGCGCGGGGCTGCTCGTAGATCTCCTTGAGCATGAAGTGCTTGAACCCGGCCTTCTCCGTCATGATCGGGTCCCAGGTGATGCGCTGCACCTGCTTGGTCACGCCGCGGCCCGACAGGTCGGTGATGCGCACGCCCGACTCAGTCACCACGGCGACCTCCCCGTCGTCCAGGAAGAACATGTCGCGCGTGTGCTGCAGCAACGCCGGCACGTCGGAGGCCACGAAGTACTCCTTGTCTCCCAGCCCGATCACGAGGGGCGGCCCCTGCCGCGCGGCCACGATCTTCTGCGACTCGCCGGTGCTCAAGGCCACCAGCGCGAAGATCCCGTTGAGCCCGGGCATGATGCGGCGCAGCGCCTCTTCCAGGGGGACGCCGTTGCCTCCCCCTTCGGCTTCCAGCAGGTGGGCGATCACCTCCGTGTCGGTCTCGGTGACGAAGCGGTGCCCCTGGGCCGTCAGGCGGGCCTTGATGTCGACGTAGTTGTCGATGGTGCCGTTGTGCACCACCACGATGCGCCCCTTGCAGTCGCGGTGCGGGTGGGCGTTTTCCTCCGTGGGCCGGCCGTGCGTCGCCCAGCGCGTGTGCCCCACGCCGAAGTGGCCGTCCACCGGCGAGTTGCGCAGCACCTCTTCGAGGTCCTTCAGCTTGCCGGCGCTGCGGCGGATCTTCAGCTCCGTGCCGTCCACCACGGCGATCCCGGCCGAGTCGTAACCTCGGTATTCGAGCCGCCTCAGGCCGTCCAGCAGGACCGGCACGACCCGCTTGTTCCCGATGTACCCCACGATGCCGCACATGATGGTGTCAGCCCCTCGATTTTCTAGCGGCCGCGACCGGTGCCGCCTGGGCCGAAGCGGCCGCCCTCTCCGCCTGCCGGCGCCGCACCCAGTCCTTCAGGATGCGGAGCTCTGCCCGGGTGAGAGCCAGAGAATATTCCGGAACCTCCTTGGTGATGGTGGAGCCGGCCCCGACGTAGGCGCCCTTCCGGATCGTCACCGGGGCCACCAGCTGCGTGTCGCTGCCGATGAACACTTCGTCCTCCAGCACCGTGGTGTGCTTGGCGTACCCGTCGTAGTTGCAGGTGATGGTGCCGGCCCCGATGTTGCAGCCTTCGCCGATCTGCGCGTCTCCCAGATAGGAAAGGTGGTTCGCCTTGGACCCTTTGCCCAGCCGCGACTTCTTGGTCTCGACGAAGTTGCCGATGTGCACGCCGGCCTCCAGGACGGAGCCGGGACGCAGATGAGAAAACGGCCCGATCTTCGCTCCCGGCCCCACGGTGGACTCCGTCAGGACGCACATGTCCAGCAGCGTCACGCCGTCGGCCAGGGTGGTGTCCACCAGGTGGCACAGCGCGCCGATGACGCACCCCTCCCCCACCCGGGTGCGCCCTTCCAGCCGCGCGAGCGGATGGATGATGGTGTCGCACCCCACGGTGACATCCGGCTCGATGTAGGTGCAGTCCGGGTCCAGGATCGTCACGCCGGCTTCCATCAGCGCCTCGGCCTGGCGCCGGTAGAGGGCCTTGCCGGCCTGGGCCAGCTCGGCGCGGTCGTTCACTCCCAGCACCTCCGGGGCGTCCTCGTACACCAGGGTCTCTACCCTGTGGCCGGCCTTCCGGAGCAGCGGGAACAGGTCGGGCAGGTAGTACTCCCCCTGCCTGTTGGACCTCCCCGTCTTCCTGAGAGCTCCCCACAGCCGCGACAGGTCCGCACAGTACAGCCCGGCGTTGATCTCGGAGATGGCTTTCTGCGAGGTCGTGGCGTCGCGATCCTCCACGATGGCCTCGAACGATCCGTCCGCGCCCCGCACGATGCGCCCGTAGCCCGCCGGGTCGTCCACCCGCGTGGTGAGCACCGTGGCGGCCGATCCCGTGGAGCGGTGGCGGCGCACCAGCGCGCGCAGGGTGGAGGGACGGATGAGCGGGACGTCGCCGTTGAGGATCAGCAGGTCGCCGCGGCGGCCTTTGAGCAGCGGCTCGGCCTGCAGCACCGCGTGGGCCGTGCCCAGCCGGGTCTCCTGGCGCACGAGCTGGGGAGCATAGGCGGCCAGCGCGGCGGCCACCTCGTCCCCCTGGTTGCCGACCACGGCGGCAAGGCTGGCGGGGCGCAGCGCCGCGGCGGCCCGCGCCACGTGGCACACGAGCGGGGCCCCTCCCACCTTGTGCAGGAGCTTGATGCGGCCGGAGCGCATGCGCTTGCCCTGCCCGGCGGCCAGGATCAGCGCGTGCAGTGGACGTTCGCCCGGGGCACGCGAAGCCATCAACCTGCCCTCCGCTCGCGGACGGCCCGGCCGATGGCGCCGCTCAGCTTCAGTCTGAGGATGGTGCGCGCGAGCTTGTCCGGATGATGGCGCACCAGAGCGTCCTCGGCCAGTACCCGTCGTTGCACCACGTCCACGCCCAGTTTCCGGAACCGTGCCACATCCACCGCCACCGTCTCGGCCCCGTCGCGCCGGTAGCGGCGCAGCGCCTTCATCGAGGGGGGCTCCGAGTTGACCAGGGCAAGGTGGAACAGGTCGGGCCCGCACAGCTCCTGGATGCGGCGCAGGTGATCGGAGGCCGTGAACCCGGGCGTCTCTCCGGGCTGGGTCATGATGTTCCCCACGAAGATGCGCAGGGCGCTCGAGGAGCGCATCGCCTCGGCCACTCCGGGGACCAGCAGCGTCGGGACCAGGCTGGTGAACAGCGACCCGGGGCCCACGGTGATGATGTCGGCATCGCGCAGCGCTTCGAGCGTCTCGGGCAAGGGCCGGCAGTTCGCGGGCTCGAGCCGGACGGCGCTGATGGGGACCTTGGCCGCCGCGATGCGGGTCTCGCCCCGCACGCGGGTGCCGTCCGCCAGGTCCGCCACCAGATGGACGTTCTCCATGGTGGCCGGGTAGATCGTCCCGCGGATGGCCAGCACGTCGCTGGCCGCCCGGATGGCCTGGAGGAAGTCTCCCTTGACGCTGGTGAGCGCGGTCAGCAGAAGGTTGCCGAGCGAGTGGCCTCCCAGCGAGCCGTTGCCGTCGAAACGGAACTGGAAGAGCCGCGACAGCAGCGCCGTGTCATCGGAGAGCGCCACGATGCAGTTGCGCACGTCGCCGGGCGGGAGGATGCGGAACTCGTCGCGCAGCCGTCCCGAGGAGCCGCCGTCGTCGGTGACCGCCACCACGGCGGTCAGGCCCTGCAACGAAACCGGCCCCGTCGTGGCGCCGACGTAGCGCTTGAGACCCGACAGCAGCGTGGCCATCCCGGTTCCGCCGCCCATGCAGACGACGCGCAACCGGTGGGCTCGCGCAGATGTCACGCATCCCCTCCGGAGGCCTTGCCGAGGAGGGACAGGAACTCCTGGTCGTCCCGCAAGGAGTCGAAGTCCGGATCGTTGAGGGCCATCGTCCGGTTGGCGGCGTTGATCGAGATGGCGCGGCGCAGCTGGCCGATCGCCGCGGGCCCGTCCCCCTTCAGGGAGAAGACGGCCGCCAGCGAGTACAGGGCCCGATCTCCCGCGTCCTGCTTCACGGCGCGCTCAAGCAGATCGACTGCCTCGTCCAGGCGGCCGTCGTTGGCCGCGATCACGCCCAGGTAATAGTCGGCGTCGGGGTCCTTCCCCTTGCCGGACGCCGCGGGGGCTACCTGCATCCGCGCGTGGCGGATGCGAATCCGGGCCCGGTCGCACACTTCGCGCTCGATGGGGTAGTCGCGCGTCACCTGCTCGAGGGCGTGAATCGCCTTGTTCCAGTCCTTTTTCTGGAACAGCCTGAGGGCCTCCTCGTAGTCGTTGATTGCCTTCTCGTGGTTGGCTGTCCGCACGGGAGCCGTCTTCTTTTTGGGAGGCGGCGCGGCTGCCTTACGGGTCTTGTGTGCCGGGGCTCTGCGCGACGGAGTCTTCAAGGCTGGTCACCTATTGATTCAGGGTGGAGAGGTGTGGTGATGAGGATTTCCTTAGGCCGCGCATTATAGAGACCCCGTCAGACGGGCGTCAACACGGGCAGAGGCGCCGGACCGCGATAGTAATATAGGAAGCGCTGCCCGCCCGTCAACGTGACCCCGAGCACAAATAAATGCAGCACAAAGAGTTAGTCTCCCCGGTCCTTCTGGCAGCCGGAGCCCGCGACGGCGACCGGCTGCTCCAGATGGGGCGCGCCCTGCGGGGTTTGCGCGGCGAGGGGTTCGAGATCCTGAAGGTCTCTTCGGTCTATGAGACTGAACCGGTTGGACTTACTGGGGATACGCCCCTCCTCAACGGCGCCTTCGAGGTGGCCCCGGGCGCCCTTCCCGAGGACCTCCTGGCGGCCTGCCTCAGGATCGAGGAGCGGCTCGGGCGCCGGCGCTCCCGGCCGGATGGCCAGGGGCCCGATCCCGGGGCGCGGCCCATCGACCTGGATCTGCTCCTCTACGGGGGCGTGGTGCGCCACGGGCCCTCCCTGACCCTGCCTCATCCCCGCATGCACCTGCGCCGGTTCGTCCTGGTGCCGCTGGCCGAGATCGCTCCCGGCGCGCGCCACCCCCTGACGGGGGAGGACTGCGCGACCCTGCTGGAGAATTGCCCGGATCGCGCGTGGGTGCGGCGTTTCGCAGCCCCCGCGGACTGGATGAGCGCCGCCGGTTCATTGAAGTGAAGGGTCCCTTCCGATAACATGACCGGCCATGCAGGCTCGGTTCATCGCGGTGGAAGGGCCCATCGGTGTGGGCAAGTCGAGCCTCGTCGAGCTGCTCGCCACGCGGTACAACGCCGTGCGGGTGCTGGAGAAGATCGAGAACCCGTTCCTGCGCGACTTCTACCGGGAGAAGTCGGGAGCCGCCTTCCAGACCCAGCTCTTCTTCCTGCTCAACCGCTACATGCAGCAACGCGACCTGGCCCAGAGCGACCTGTTTCATCAGGTGACGCTGTGCGACTACCTCTTCGCCAAGGACAAGATCTTCGCGTACCTGAATCTGGACGACGCCGAGCTGATGATCTACGAGAAGCTCTACGGGCTGCTGGCCGACACCATCCCCCGGCCCGACCTGGTCATCTATCTGCAGGCCACGCCGGCCGTCCTTTCGGAGCGCATCCGTCGGCGAAAGCGGGACTACGAAGCCGAAATATCCGACAAGTACCTGGAAGACTTGAACCAGGCATATAATTACTTCTTCTACCATTACACGGAGACGCCCTTGCTGGTCATCAACACGACCGACATCGATTTCGTTCAGAACGAGTCGGATCTTGAGGACCTGGTGGGGCAGATCCAGAACATGGGCCGCGGCGTGCAGTATTACATGCCGATGTCCAAGCGATAGCCGGAGTCGCTCGCTCCGGCGAGCCGATCGCCATTTCCCTCGACATCCGCGGGGAGAAAGGAGCCGATCGTGAGCCAGAACATCCAGGACAAGGTGACGGTGCCGGTCGTGCGGAGCCGCAAGGCCTCCGTCCCCGGAAGCCCGGCCGAGCGCCTCGTCGTCCTCACCGCCTACGACCATCCCACCGCCGTCGCTCTCGACCGGGCCGGCGTGGACATCCTGCTGGTGGGCGACTCCCTGGGCATGGTGGTGCTCGGGCATCGCAGCACCCTCCCGGTCACCCTCGAGATGATGCTGCACCACACCGCCGCGGTGGCGCGCGCGGCCACGCGCGCCCTGGTGGTGGCCGACATGCCCTGGCTGACCTACCACACCGTGCCGGCCGACGCCGTGCGCAACGCCGGACGCCTGGTGCAGGAGGCGGGGGCCGAAGCGGTCAAGCTGGAAGGCGGGCGTGCCCGCCTCGAGGTGGTGCGCGCGCTGGTGAACGCCGAGATCCCGGTCATGGGCCACCTGGGGCTCACCCCCCAGTCGGTGCATGTCATGGGCGGCTATCGCGTGCAGGGGAAGAGGCTGTCGCAGGCCGAGGCGATCGTGGAGGACGCGCGCGCCCTGGAGGAGGCCGGCGTCTTCTCCATCGTGCTGGAAGGGATGCCCGCCGCGGTGGGCCGGATGGTGACGGAGGCGGTCGGGGTCCCCACCATCGGCATCGGGGCCGGGCCCGGCTGCGACGGCCAGGTGCTCGTCGTGCACGACCTGATCGGCCTGGGCGAGATCACCCCGCCGCGCTTCGTGCGCCGCTACGCGGACGTGGGGCGGATCATCACCGAGGCGGCCTCCTCCTTCGTGCGGGACGTGCGGTCGGGGGACTTCCCTTCCGAGCGTGAGTCGTATCCCACTCCGCCCGGCATGGAGGAGCGCCTCGCGCCGCCGAGGATGAAATGATCCTCATCCGCACACCCGACGAGATGCGTGAATGGTCCCGCGCCGAGCGGGCCCGGGGCCGGACGGTGGGGTTCGTGCCCACCATGGGAAGCCTTCACGCGGGCCACCTCAGCCTGGTGCAGCGCGCACGCGGCGAGCACGCAGCCGTGGCCGCCAGCGTCTTCGTGAACCCCGCGCAGTTCGGCCCGGCCGAGGACTTCGACCGCTACCCCCGCGACATCGAGCGCGACGGCGCACTGCTGCGCGAGGCGGGGGTGCAGGCGCTGTTCCACCCCGACGCGCCCGCCATGTACCCCGGCGGCGTGGCCGCGTTTCGCACCTGGATCACGGTGGAGGGGCTGTCGGACGTGCTGGAAGGAGCGGCCCGTCCCGGCCACTTCCGCGGCGTGGCCACGGTGGTGGCCAAGCTGCTGAACGTCGTGGAGCCCGACGGCGCCTACTTCGGGCAGAAGGACGCCCAGCAGGCGCTGGTGATCCGCACCCTGGCCCGCGATCTGGACATGGGCGTGCGCATCGTGGTCTGCCCGACGGTGCGGGAGCCGGACGGGTTGGCGATGTCCAGCCGCAACGCCTACCTGACTCCGGCCCAGAGAGCCGCGGCCCCCGTGATCTTCGGCGCCCTGTCGCGGGCCGCGGAGGCGGCGGCCTCAGGAGAGCGATCCCCGCGGGCCATTCTGGCGCAGGCGCGCCGGGTGCTCGACTCGGAGCCGCTTTTCCGGACGGAGTACGTCGAGCTGGTGAGCACGGCCGATCTGAGGCCGATCGAGGAAGCGGAATCGGGCAAGGAGGCGCTCCTGGCAGTGGCCGGGCGGTTGGGTGGCACGCGCCTCATCGACAACGCCGTCATTCCGGCGGCATAGAGCTGACAGGAGGAGAAGGGACGTCATGTTGCGCGAGATGCTCCGGGCCAAGGTCCACAGGGCCACGGTCACGGAAACGAACGTGAGCTACGAAGGAAGTCTGACCCTGGACGCCTCTCTCATGCAGGCGGCGGGGATGGTCCCCTACGAGCGCGTCGATGTCTACAACGCGGACAGCGGGGCCCGCTTCAGCACGTACCTCATCGCGGGCCGGGCCGGATCCGGCGAGGTGTGCGTCAACGGCGCGGCCGCTCTGCTGGCGAAACCCGGAGAGCGCGTGATCATCGCCGCGTACGCCGCACTGTCGCCCGAAGAGATCGCCTCCCATCGGCCCATCGTGGTGCTCGTGGACGGCTCGAATAAGATCAAGGAGGTGCGCCGCGACATCGTGGCGGGGACCCTGGTGGCCCTCTGACGGAACCTGCCCGAAACATGGATCGGGGTTTTCCCGATACCAGTGCGGATCACCCGCTGGAATAATCCACGCTAAACCTCGGTAATCGAGGTCGTGAGGCGGCAACCGTTGGACGGAAAACGAGACAGGCGGCGCGGTCACAAGGACGAGTTCCTGCGTCTGAGCTTCGAAGCCGCCCCCAACGGGATCCTGCTGGTGGATGAGGGCGGGGCGATCACCATGGTGAACTCCACCGCCGAGCGCATGTTCGGCTACGCCCGCGAGGAGCTCGTCGGACGGCCCATCGACATCCTGCTCGCGGAGAAGCTCGACGCGCTCTTCGCCGACCCGGAGGCCCGCCCCCTGGGACGAGGGCGCGAGGTGCTCGCCCTGCGAAAGGATGGAACCGAGTTCCCTGTGGAGATCGGGCTCAACCCGGTGCAGACCGAGCACGGCCGGATGACTTTCTGCACGGTGGTGGACATCACCGAGCGCAAGAGGGCCGAGCGCCAGCTGCGGGAGCTCAACGAGAGCCTGGAGCAGCGGGTCACCGAGCGCACGCGCATGGCCGAGCATCGCACCCGGCAGCTCCGCGCCCTGGCCGCCGAGCTGACCCAGACCGAGCACCGCGAGCGGCTGCGCCTCGCGCAGACCCTTCACGACCACATCCAGCAGCTCCTGGTGGCGGCCAAGCTGAAGCTGTCGTCGCTGCATCGCGCCGTGCAGGGGCAGCAGGCGGAGCGCCTGGTCTCGGACGTGGAGGCGCTGATCAGCGAGACGGTCGACTCCTCGCGATCGCTGGCGGTGGACCTCTCTCCCCCCATCCTGCGGGACGCGGGGCTGGTGCGGGCGCTGGAATGGCTGTCGCGCCGCAACGTCGAGAAGCACGGGCTTCTGGTGGACGTGCAGGCGCCCCCGGAGGCGGAGCCCCGATCCGAGGAGATCCGATTCCTGCTGTTCGATGCGATCCGGGAGCTGCTGTTCAACGTCGTCAAGCACGCGCGCACCAACCGGGCCACGGTGCGCCTGTCACGCGGCACGGGCGGTGAGCTGCGCGTGGAAGTCGAGGACGCCGGCGCCGGGTTCGATCCCGAGGCCGAAGCGGCCGCGCCTCACGAGGGGTTCGGCCTGCTGCACATCCGGGAAAGACTCGAGCTGCTGGGAGGCTTGATGCTCATGCACGCGGCCCCGGGGAAGGGCACGCGGATCGAGATGACGGTGCCGGACGTGGTCCCCCTGGTCGAGCCGGGCATCGCCCCGGCCGTCGCCGAGATCGTGCGCGCCGCCACCGAGCCGGGCGCGGCCCCATCTCGGGCCCGCGTGCGGGTGCTGATCGCCGACGACCACCGCATCGTGCGCCAGGGCCTGGTCGGGTTGCTCGCCTCCGACGCGCTCATCCAAGTGGTGGGCGAGGCGGCCAACGGCGCCGAGGCGGTGGAGCAGGCGCGCCTGATACGCCCCGACGTCGTGGTGATGGACATCAACATGCCCCGGATGAACGGCATCGAAGCCACCCGCCTCATCAAGCAGGAGTTCCCCCTCATCGCCATCATCGGGCTGTCGCTGCACGCGGAGAGCGACATGGCGGAGAGCATGAAGGAAGCCGGAGCCACCGACTACATCAGCAAGGACGGCCCGTCCGAGGATCTGCTCAACGCGATCAGGAGCCTGGTGCCCGGCCTCACGCCAGGCCGGTCAGCAGCAGGAGAACTTCCAGCACGATCAGCAGGATGATCGCCAGCTCCAGCAGCTCGGCGCGCGACGTGGTGACGCGCTGCACGAGCACGTTGTACATCTGTTGCAGCACGTCGATCTTCTGCGCGACGCTCTGCTCCCAGGCGGGAAGCCCCATCCGCTCCGCGGCTCGCTGGTACACCTTGGCCAGGTAGAGGTCTCCGCTCAGCTTGATCGCGTTGTGGATGCGCTCGAAGACGGTGGTGACGTCCAGCCGGATGGCGGCCAGCTCCTCGATGACCCGTCGGTAGGGCCGGTAGCGCAGGATGGTGATCCGCGGCGTAAGCGACGTGGTGGCGTAGGTGTGCTCGACGCGCCGTTCCAGCAGCGCGTCGTAGTAGCGCAGCTCCGCAAGCTGGACGTTGAGGTACTCGAGGATGTTGAGGGACTCCGTGTAGTCAGGGTCCACGATGAGCGCCACGTTCCACTCGCTGACCACCAGGTCGTCGGGGTAGTAGGAGATGCGGGAGCGGAACACGTCCTCGATCTCGGCCTCGGAGAGAGGCCGGGCCTCGCACCTCAGGGCCGAGGCCAGCGGCGAGCGCCCGGCGGAGAGTAGCTCCGGGATGCTCCCCGCCCCCTCGAAGCGATCCACCTGCAGGACGTAGTAGTCCTCCACGAACTCGTTCATGGCGGGGCGCGAGATGGCTCCGCGGATCCGCTCGAACATCTCCTGCATCAGCTCGCGCGCCACCTGCTCCATCGGGCTCGCCCCCGCCAGCGTGGAGGTCAGCCCAGGAAGGTCGTCCACATCATGGTTGAGAGGCGTGCGCAGCAGGATGGTGATCGCGCCGAACTCGTGGATGACGGCCGAGGCGGCCGCCGTCACCATCGCGCCCCCCAGGCGCACCTCGCGCGCCCCCAGCGAGGCCAGCAGCGGCGGCTTAGCGTACGCGACGTAGGGGGGCGCCGCGCGCCGCTTCTCCAGCTCCGCCTTCTCCGCCGGCACCGGCATGATCAATGCCCGCGCGCGCCGCAGATCGATCTCGTACCCGATGTCGAACGAGAACATCCCGATGAGGCGGCCGTGCAGCTTCATGACAGTGCCCCCGCGAGGACGACGATGGTCGGTGACGTACAGGATACCGTGCATCGTGGCGCGCAGATTGTGCCCGTGACTTCGGCGGTGCCGGGCAGCCACGATTCCCACCTACGGATGAGCGTCGTCGAGTGGTGAGTATCAGCCGGGTGCGTGCGCCAGGAGACCTGTGGGCGGCTCCGGGGGAAGAACTCTCCCTTCAGAAGGCATGGACCAGCTCGTGGCGGCGGTTGGGATGGACAATCGGCGTGCTCCAGAGTCGGCGATAGAGCTCACCCCACTGCGGCGGCAGCGTCTCCCGGTGGAAGAACAGCCGCTGGCTGAGCACTCGTCTCCAGGTCCACGGCTCGTCGGTCAGGCCCACCCTCATGGCCGGGGTGGCATGGTTGGGGCGTCTTTCCGACAGGCCTTTGATGAAGTTCCTCCACGCTGTGCCCAGGAAGAAGCGTTCCATCAGGGCGTTGATGCGACGTCCGAAGGCGATGGTCTCTCTGCGGTGATGGGCCATGGAGTGGCGGATGAGTGCGTGCAGAGCGTCCACCGGGAACATCGCCCGGTCGCGCAGGATGGCCTGACGGCTGCGGGGTGACCCACGCGGGCCGCGCGGCGGGTTGGGGTGGCTTTCCAGGTGAAGACGGTCGACGAACCTTCTGGCAACGCGCACGTAGGCGCGGTGCCCATCGCCGACGACATGCAGGGGTTGTCCGTCGGCGGGGAGTCTGGTCAATGCTGTGAACAACCGATGCGTCGAGCCCGAGTAGCCGCCCCTGAGATGACGCACCGGCCGCCGGGAAAGCCGCTTGCGCTGGATGGCGGAGACAACCCCTGCGCGACGATGCGGCGCCGGGTCGAGAGCATACAGGAACCACGACCTGGCTCCCACGGCCGTGGCGACCCCGAAGGGATAGTCCTGTGTGAACTCGAAGGTCTCGAAGTGATCGATGATCACGGGCTCCTCACACGAGCCGGCCAGCTCACGCAGGCAGCGCGCGAGCAGCAGCAGCCCATGGCGCCCCAGTCGCGCGGACAACCGGGTGATGGTGGAAGGAGCACACCCCAGGCTGCGCGCGATCTGGCGGTGCGCAGAGCCGGCCAGAAGACCCGCAGCCGCCCGCCTCAGCAGCTCCGGGCGTTTGAGGTAGTACGACGTTGCGAATGTCTGACGTGAGAAGCCACGCCGGCACGTGAGGCACTGAAAGCGCGGGACGGCCCTGCGTCTGCGCGTGGCGAAGCAACCCTTGGAGCGGAAACGAAACAGTGCCGGTTGACGGTGCGTGGAGCAGCCGGGCCAGGGACAGAACGGCGGAGTGAACGAGGAGTCCTGCTCGACCGGTGTGCCGGGCCAGTGCATGCCGGTGTCATTTCAAGCAGCATGCCTCCAGACGGAAGTGCGCAAACTACTGCACGACAACAAGATCCGCGAAACTACACTTCACGCCCGTGTCCGTCTGCGGACGGATCCGCACTCACAGAAGCACAATCTGCGCGCCACTATGGTCAGAACAGCACCGACGCTCCGATCTCGAACCGCCGGCCGAAACGGCGCTCGCCGTCCACGATACCCCGCTTGTCCCGGTCCACCTGGTGCAGCACCAGCTCGTTGCGGTTCAGGAGGTTCTCTGCGGCCAGGAACCCCGTGATCTGCGTCTTTTCCGCGTTGAACCTCTTCTCGATCCGCATGTCCACGCCGAGCTGTGACTCGTTGCGCTGGTCGTTGAACGTGCCGGTCACCGAGAAGACCCGTTGCGGCGTGAGCAGAGAATGGTCGTCATAGTCCTCCGTGTTGGCGACGAGGCTGTACGGCAGGCCGGACGCCCAGGTGAGAGCCGTGCCGACGAGGACCTCGTGGGCCAGATGGGCCACGGCCTGGAACTTGAAGATGTGCCGCTGGTCGTACCCGAGGTAGCCGCTCGCCTTGTCCGACACGGCCGGGTCGTTCCCCACCACGCTCGTGAACGACCCGGAGTCCCCCTCGGCCTTGGACCAGGTGTAGGAGCCCTGCATCTGCCAGTTCCGGTGCAGTCGCTTGCGCAGGGTCAGCTCCCAGGCGCGGTAGTGCGAAGCGTTGAAGTTGCCCACGCGGAGGACTTGGTTGAAATGAGGATTGAGCGTGTAGAGATCCGGCGCTCCGTTGCGCCGGATGGTCGCGGTGGGCTGGCCGAAGACGTTGGTCCCGAAGACGATGCTGCCGAACCGGTCCATCTCGAGCTGGCCGTTGTCGCCGCAGATGAGCTGCGGATCGACCCCGTACACGTCCCGGAAGCCCGGGCACGTGATGTGGTTGATGTCCACGTCCTGCAGCAGGTCGTTCGCCTGGCGGGAGATCCAGGTGAGTGCGATCGACCATTCGGGGGCCAGCTCGCGCTCGAATCCGGCCGTGAACTCGTCCGTGTAGGGAGTGGCCAGATCGCGATCCGTCTGGGGGACCGAGATGGCGCTGCTGAGAGGGCGGGAAAGTTCGCGAGGCAGCGCCTGTCCCGAAAGGGTCTGATCCAGGTGCCAGGTGGCCGTCCAGCTCACCGGCTTCTGATCGGTGACGACCGCTCCGAGGAAGAGCCTGTCGTAGTAGCGCCCATAGGTGCCGTACAGCTTCGTCTTGCCGTCGCTCCAGGGATCCCACGACAGGCTGAGTCGGGGAGACAGATTCGTGTTGTCGATGCCGAAGCTCTCGTAGGTCCGCTCCTGCGCGATGGTGTAGGGAGCCTGCAGGATGATGTCCCTCTCTACCCCGTTGATGTCGATGCGGCCGTCGTGATTGACATCGAACTGAAGGGCCGGGGAGTCGGGCAGGGGGGTGAAGGGCGCCGACATGACTCCGTTGTTGCGCCCCGGCGTATGGGTACACGAAAAACCCGCCGCGATGGCCGCCTCGCACACCATGTCGAACCGGCGCTGCGCCTCGACCGCCTCGGCGCGGGGATCGAACCCGCGGGGACCGAATGATGTCACGTACTCCCGGTCGACTCGCAGTCCCAGGTTCAGCGTCAAGTTGGGCCGCAGCTTCCAGGAATCCTGGACGTAGGCCCCCAGGTTGAAGCTCTCGGCGAAGAGCGGTGTCTGGACGGGATCGAAGACCTGGATGAAGATGTCGCCCCCCTTCAGGTCCGGACTGACCTCGTCAGGGCAGTTCGCGGGGTCCTCCGGGTAGCTGCATGTCTTGTCGGTGACCACGGGATTGATGACCAGGTTCTCATTGTAGGTCTCCGACTCGAAGAGGAGACCGGTCTTGATGCCGTGCTGCCCCAGATGGTCCTCCAGCGTGTAGGAAAAGTCGGCCTTCATCGTCGCCCGGGCCAGATCCACCGCGCTGCGCACGTGGTACGCACCGTCCTCTCCTTCGTCGCCCAGGCGCCGCAAGGGGTCGTCATCGCAGTTCACCGACCGGCACGGAAGGTGCACGGTCAGGGCGCCGCTGCCGTCGATGACCTGCTCGGTCTGGACGATCCGGAACTGGTCGGAGACCGGGTCGATCTCGGTGCGCGAGTCGAGGTAGGAGAAGACGACCTGCAGGAGAAGGGAGGGCGACAGAATGGCCGTCCACGTGAGCTGGGGGATGGTCGCGTCCGTGCTGACCATGAAGTCGGTCTCGGGCGCGATGGTCGGTCCGATGTAGTTGCCCAGCAGCTCGACCGGGCCCTGGCTGACCTGGAAAGCCAGCTTGTGCCTGTCGGATGTCTGCCAGGTCAGCTTTGCAAAGTTGCGCCACCCTTCGATGCTCTGCAGCGCGTGCGTGCCGTCGTCGAAGATGACCGGCTTCTCTTCGTCCAGCCGCTCCAGCGACGCGAAGTACCACAGGCGGTCCTTCACCACGGGGCCGCCCAGAGTGGCGTACACATCCACATCCCGGAACTGGATGGCGTCCTGGTCGGTCGCGCCCCTTCCATCCAGGAAGTTCGAGCGGTAGAACAGCTTGAACGAGCCCGAGAGGTCGTTCCCGCCGGACTTGGTGATGACGTTGGCGAACCCGCCGTCCGCCCGTCCATACTCCGCCGTGGCCCCGCCCGTGATGACCTCCAGATCCGCCACGGTCTCCAGGTTGATGCTCTGGCCGGTGTGCCCGGTCAGCGGGTCGTTGACGCTGGTCCCGTCCACGCGAAGCTGCAGCCCCGTGTCGCGAGCCCCCCGCACGTTGACGTTGCCGTCGCCATCCGGGTCTGTCACGCCGGGGGCCAGCGTCAGCAATTCCGCGAACGACCGCCCCACCAGCGGGATCCCCTCGATGAACTCCTCGTTGAACGAGGTCTTCACCGACGTGCTCTCCGTGTCCACCATCTCGCCGCGCGCCTCCACCTTCACCGTCTCCTGCAGCTCCGCGGACGGCTTCAAGGACAGGTCCAGGCGCATCTCGCGGCCCGGCTTCAGATCCAGCGGCCCTGCCTCCACCGTGGCATAGCCGGGGACCGAGGCCACCAGCACGTAGTCGCTGCCGGGAGGGAGGCTCATGAACCTGAAGCTCCCTTCCAGATCGGTGACCCCCGACTGGGATCCGGCCGGGGCGGAGGCCGAGGAGAGCTTCATGGTCACTCCGGGGACGGGAGAGCCGGTCTCGTCGAGCACCCGGCCCCGGATCCCGGCCGTGGAGGGCGTCTGGGCCATGGCCGCCGTGACCGTGGCAACGATGGCCACGAGCAGGCACAGTGGTCTCACCAGTACCATCGCATCCCCAGCTGAACGTGGAAGCCGCTCAGGTCGATCTCCCCCGCCTGGACGATCATCATGCCCGAGGGATTGACCAGGCCCGCGTCGTAGCAGGCGTCGTACTGGCCGTTTTCGTCGATGTCAACGCCGGTCTGTCCGGGCCCATAGTGGCCTGTGCCGAAATTGGGACCGCAGGCGTAGCGTATCTCCGGGTTCAGGATGTTCCACGTATTGGGCGGCCGCCTCTCATCGTTGAAAACCCGCAGCGAGCCGTCCGGGTGGTACAGGGCGGGAGGCCAGTACTCGAAGTTCACCTGATCCTCCGGCCCCGTATCCTCAATCTTGACCAGATTGCGGGCGCCGTAGGTCCACACCTCGCCTCCCAGTGTCAGGCTGAAAGGGCTCTGGTAATGGAGGTATCGCACTTCGCCGACCAGGCTCATGTGCTCGCTCATGGCGTACTCCAGGCCGGCGGACAGGTGCCATTCCCAGGAGTCCTCGATGTCGAAGCTCAGGGTGTACAAATCGAACGGCTGAGCGCCATCGTCGACGAAACGGTCCAGGTCGTACTGAGGCGTGATGTTCACTCCCGACTCGTCGAACATCTGTTTGATATGCAGGGTGTCGATCGTCCGGTTCAGCTCGAGGAGGTCGTCCGTCGGTTCGAATTCCATGAAGACCCGTCCTACGCCCGCCCCGATGAACGGGTTGAGCACGCTGTCCTTGCGGAAGCGGAGGATTCCGGTGAGAGACACGGGGATCTGGGTCATCACGCCGGCCGTCAAGGGAGAGGAGAACTCGCGCGTGACGACGGTATTCAGCGCAAAAAGACTTCCCGTCAGGCTCCCGGGGTACGTCTCCTCCCGGTAGACGTCCACCGACCCCACCTCCCCCTTGAAGTAGCCGAGGTCGAGCTGCAGCGTGAAGGATTCCGTGAAACCGAACCCGCCCTGCATCCCGAGCTGGACGGTGTCGTCCAGGTTCATCTCGCGGGTGACGAAGTCATCGGGGCGCGGGTCCCCTTCCAGATTCGCGTGGTTCTGCACGGCGTCCGCGGTGGTGTGGTAAGAGAGGGTTCCCCCGATGAACCACAGATGGCGAACGTCCTTGGCCAGAGTCGGATTGCTGGACAGCAGGACTCCGACGCACGCAAGCAGCGCGGGCCCAATCAGTCTGCTCCAGCTCACACCACGGCTCCTGGATGGGGGGCAGAATTCCGGCCAAGAATACCTGATCTTCCGCGGTAACTGCATCCCTGAAGTTCGCAGCGAGGTCCTACTTGGGTCGCAGGCCGTAGAGCTTCATCCGCTGCTGCAGATGGACGCGGGAGATGCCGAGGCGGCGTGCGGCATGGGTCACGTTGCCGTCCTCGAGCTTCAGCGCCCTCCGGATGGCCAGCACCTCCGCGGCCATGCGCGCGCGGCGGCCCGACTCCGACAGGGGCAAGCCCGGATCCAGCGCCAGGTGGAGGTCGAGCATCACCGGAGCCGGGGCATCGGGGCGGCCGGCCGCCCGGTGCGCCAGATCGGGCAGGTCGGTGACGTCGATCGCGGGGCCGTGGGTGCGCCTCACCGCACGCTCGATGTGTTCCTCAAGCTCGCGGATGTTCCCGGGCCATCCATACCGCTGCATCAGCGAGGCCGCGGCCGGAGTGAGCCCCACGATGGCGCGATGGTGGATCTTCGCGAACCGATCGAGGATCGCGCCCGCCAGCGCCGGGATGTCTTCCTGCCGCTCGCGCAGCGGGGGCAGGCGGATGGCCAGAACGCCGATCCGTTCGTAGAAGTCACTCCGCATTCCACCGTGCGCCGCGTCGTCGTGGATGTCCTGGGTGGAGCCGGCCACCAGACGCACGTCGGCCGATATCTTCGTGGATGAATCCACGGGAGTGATGACGGCGTCCCGTCCGGCCGCCATCAGATCGAGCAGCATCGACTGCATCGCGGAGCTCAGGATGGCGACGTCCTCCAGATAGAGTGTCCCGCCGTGAGCCAGCTCCAGGACCCCCGGGCGGACCGAAGTGCCGAACAGCTCCTCGCGCACCGCGTCCTCGTCGAGGGTGCCCAGCGGACACTTCACGAAGGGGCCCTGCCGCCGCGGGCTCCGGGGGTGGGCATGGATGGATCGAGCCACCACGTGCTTGCCGCTCCCCACCTCTCCGGTGACCAGCGCGGGAGCGGAGACCCCGGCCGCCCTCTCCACCAGGCGCACCACCGAGGCCATGGCGTCCCCCGCGCCCAGCATCCGCTCCAGGTCCCGCTCGGAGGGATCGAAGCGCGCCTCGCGATCCACCGCGCGGGCGTAGTGAAGCGCCTGGGCGATCACGGGCTCCAGCGCCTGAAGATCGCAGCCCGGAACGGTCAGGTAGGCTCCGGCGTGCGACAGGGCCCGCGCGGCGGCGGGCTCGGCGACTCCGGCCACCACCACGGGGAGGAGCAGGGCCATGCGGGAAAGCAGCTCGCGCCCCGCCTTGTCCAGCCCCCTTTCGGCCGCGTGCGCGGGGGCCACCAGGACGGCGATCTCGTGGTCGCCCGCCGACGCGGCGGCGACCGCCTCGGCGGCGGTGGCCGCCGTGTGAACGAGATGCCCGGCCGCCTGCAGCGCTTCCACGCAGGCGCCCCAGGGCGCGTCCGACGACGTGGCCACGTTCGACGACGTGGGCACCACGAGCAGCCGGCCCAGCGCCGGCTCACCCCGCCGGTTCGCTCCGGCAGGGGTCATGTGCCGCTGACGCTGATGTCCATCAGGAGCGTCGAGGACCCCGCGCCTCCCCCGGGCATGAACCTCAGGTCGGTCCCCACGCCGCCCACGGAGGAGAGCAGATCCAGGACGTTCCCCGCGATGGCGACGCGCTCCACCGGATGAGCGGGCTGCCCTCCCCTCAGCGCCAGACCCGCGGCGCCCAGGGAGAAGTCTCCCGAGATGGGGTCGATGGTGTGCAGCCCCATGACCTCGGTGATCAGGAAGCCGTCGCCGGCTTCGGCCAGGAGCGACTCGCGCGTGGCCCCGGTGGGCTGCAGGTACAGATTGGAAGGACCGATCCGGGGCGGAGACTTCCACGACGCGCGGAACGCGTTGCCGGTGGGGGCGGACGACATCCTCTCGGACGTGTAGCTGGAGTGAAGAAAACCCTTCAGCACGCCCCCCTCGATGAGCATGCTGCAGCGCGTGGCCACCCCCTCGCCGTCGTAGGGGGCGGAGTGATCGCCGCCGTGAGCCCGCCCGTCGTCCAGCAGCGTCACCTTGGCGCTGGCGGACGGCTTGCCCAGGCGGGAGGCCATCAGCGACTTTCCCTTGAGCACGTTGTCGGCGTGCAGGGCCGGAGAGATCGCCTCCACGAGGCTGGCGGCCACCACCGGGTCGAGCACCAGATGGGCCCGGCGCGAGGGGGCGGGCTTCGCGCCCAGCTTGGCCACCGCGCGCAGCGCCGCTTCGCGGCCCACGGCGGCCGGATCGATCCCGCCGAAGCGCACGGCGAAGTCCGCATGCCATCCGCTCTGCAGCTCCGATCGCTCCTCGGCGGTCACCTCGATGGAGACATAGGCGCGGCTGAACGGCCAGGCGCGGCGGATCCCCGCCGTGCTGGCCACCCCGACCCGTCCCACCACGTCGGTGTAGCGTCCCTGGCGCACGCGGGTCACGCGCGGATCGGCGGCGCGCGCCGATTCCTCCAGGCGCTTCGCGGCGCGGATCTTCTCCTGGGGATCGACGCGCGCCAGCGACGCGTCGTAGATCTCGGGCTCCGGAGTCGGCGACTCGTCCTTCTCGGGGAGCACGGCGTGCTCGTCGGGGTCGGAGCGGGGCAGCAGATCGCGCGCCATGGCGGCAGCCTCTCTCAGCCCCTCCGCGGAGACGTCCGCGGTGTAGGCGAAGCCGATCCTCCCGGCGTCGAACAGGCGCAGGCCGGCCCCGCGCACCTCCTGCGCCTCGAGGCTCTCGATGGCGCCGCCCGACACGGTGACGGAGAAGATGGCGTGGTCCTCGAGGTAGATCTCCCCTGCCACCCGGGTCCCGCGCATCACCTCCAGGGCCGTGTCCAGGATCGCCTCCAGGTCGCGCGTCATGCCGTCGCGGTCCCTCCCACGGTGATGCGCGGGATGCGCAGCGTCGGCTGCGCGTTGGACACCGGGACTCCCTGCCCTTCCTTGCCGCAGGTCCCCACGCCGAAGCCGAGGTCCGTCCCGACCCGATCGATCGACTTCATCACCTCGGGGCCGTTGCCGATGAGGGTGGCGTCGCGGATCGGCTCGGCGATGCGCCCGTCGCGGATCCTGTAGGCCTCCGAGCAGCTGAACACGAAGTTGCCGCTGGCCACGTCCACCTCGCCGCCTCCCATCCGGCAGACAAGAATCCCGTCCTTCACCTCGGCCAGGATGCTCTGCGCGGATCGCTCACCCGGCAGGATGAGGGTGTTGCGCATCCTGGGGATGGGGAGGTGCCGGTACGACTCGCGCCGGCCGTGGCCCGTGGGCCGCATCTTCAGAAGGCGCGCGGTGCGCCGGGTGTGCAGGAAGCCGCGCAGCACACCCTTGTCGATCAGCACGGCGCGGGTCGTGGGGATCCCTTCGTCATCCATCGACGACGACCCCCGCCGGTTCGGCAGGGTGCCGTCGTCCACCACCGTCAGCAGAGGAGAGGCGACCTGCTGTCCCACCTTGCCGCTGTACACCGACATCGACTTCAGGATGAAGTCCGCCTCCAGCCCGTGGCCGCACGCCTCGTGCACCATCGTGCCCCCCGCCTTCGAGGACAGCACCACGGTGAAGCTCCCCGAGGGGGCCGGCCGGGCCGACAGCTGGAGCACCGCCTGGCGGGCGGCCTCGCGCGCGATGTCCTCGGGCAGGTGGCGATCGAAGAACTCGAACCCACGCGTCTCGCTGCGCGCCTCCATACCCGTGCGGATGTCCTCGCCCTGGCGCGCCACCGCCGTCACGTGGAGCACCACGTGACAGCGGATCTCGCTCCCCCAGCTTCCGTCCGAGTCGGCCACCAGCACGTGCTGCTCCGTGTCGCGGTACTGGACCGTCACCTGCGTGACGCGGGGATCGAAAGCACGGGCGGCCGCGTCGGCGCGCCGCACGATGTCCACCTTGCGCTCCACCGACACCGTGGAGGCCGGCGTGATCACGGGGCTCACCAGGTGGAGCGGGCGCGGCTCGAAGGCGATGGGAGGGGCGGACACGGCCACGGGCTCCGGGGTCTGCGGGTGGGAGGCCCCCTGGGCGCGCGCCAGCTTGTCGGCGAGCCGCATGAGCGCGTCGGCGTCCAGGCCGTTGCCGTTGGCGTACAGCGTGCGATCCCGATCGATGAGGCTGAGCCCGGCCCCCTGATCCACGCCCGCGGTGGCGTCCTCGATGCGGCCCCCGTCCAGCTTCAGCGCCATGGACGAGGTCTTCTCCAGATACAGCTCGGCGCCGTCGCCTCCGCGCGCCAGGGCGGCGCGCAGCACCTCGGCCGCGAGGTCCTGACCGATCACCCCTGTCTCCGTGACGGCAGATCGGGCAGCCGGTCCAGGTCCTCCACGAGCTGCGCGTACACTTCATGGGCGCGGCTCTCGCTCTCGGCGAGGGTCCCCGACGTGTCGATGACGTAGTCGGCCACGCGCACCTTCTCTTCCAGCGGTGCCTGCGCCGCGATGCGCGCGCGGGCATCCGCCTCGCCGAGCTGATCGCGTGCCATGAGGCGCTGCAGCTGCAGCTCCGGATCGCAGGTGACCACCACCAGCCTCTGGTACCGCCGCCATCCTCCCGTCTCGACCAGCAGGGCGGCGTCCACGATCACGATCCCGCGGGCATGCTTCGCGCCGTAGTCGTCGATCAGACGCTGCGCCGCGTCCAGGATCATGGGGTGCAGGATCCCTTCCAGCTTCGCCCGCGCGGCCGCGTCGGAGAAGACCAGGCGTGCGAGCGCGCGCCGATCGATACCACCCGACGGGTGCGAGACGGCCGTCCCTAAAGCCTCCGTGACCGGCTTCACGGCGGCGCCCCCGGAGGCCATGAGCTGATGGGCCAGCTCGTCCATGTCGATCACGAACGCGCCAAGCCGCGTGAAGAGGCGCCCCAGGGTGGAGCGGCCGCACGCGATCCCCCCTGTCATCCCGGCGGTCAGCAGCTTGCGGTCGGGCACGCTCATCGGATGAACCCCGCCCGCGGACGCGAGGCGCGCCGGGCGCGCGCGGCGGCCAGCGTGTTGCGCAGCAGCAGCGCCACGGTGAGAGGCCCCACGCCCCCCGGAACCGGCGTGTACGCGCCGGCCCGCGCGATCACGTCCGCCGGATGCACGTCTCCCACGAGGATCGATCCCTTGCGGCGCAGAGTCTCCAGCCGTGCCGGGTCGTGAGGGAAGAAAGCGCGCGCCTGCGCCTCGTCGGTCACGGTGTTGATCCCCACGTCGATCACCGTCGCCCCTGGCTTGATGAACGCCGCGGTGACGAAGGCGGTCCTGCCCATGGCGGCCACCAGGATGTCGGCGCGCGACGCCACCGCGGGCAGGTCCCGGGTGCGCGAGTGGGCCAGGGTGACCGTCGCGTGGCGCTTCAGCAGCAGCGCGGCCATCGGCTTGCCCACGATCTCGCTGCGTCCGATCACCACCGCCTCGGCTCCGGCGATGGGAATGCCGCTGCGCTCCAGCAGCTCGATGACCCCCAGTGGCGTGCAGGGGACCATCCCGTCCTGCCCCGACCAGAGCTTCCCCACGTTCACCGGCGAGAAGCCGTCCACGTCCTTGGCGGGATCCACGGCATCGAACACGGCCGCGCGGTCCAGGCCCTCGGGAAGAGGCATCTGCACGAGAATGCCGTCCACGCCGTCGTCCCCATTGAGCTGCCTGACGAGCTTCAGCAGGGCCGCCTGAGTCGTGGTGGCGGGGAGCCGGTGCTCCCGGGCCTGGATGCCCGCCTCCTGGCAGGCGCGCGCCTTGTTGCGCACATACACATGAGAGGCCGGGTTGTCCCCCACCAGCACCGCTGCCAGGCACGGCGCCGCCAGCCCCTGCGACGTCATCTGCGCCACGCCGGCGGCCACCTCGGCGCGTATGGCATCGGCCACCGCTTTGCCGTCCAGCCGGCGCGCCGGCGTCATTCGAAGAACTTCCGGAAGGGGAAGAGAAATCCGATGTCCTCGGTCCCTACGTTGATCTCATGGAGCCTCACCTGGATCGTCTTGAAGGTGTCTTCGCGCGGCGCGTCGAACACCAGCAGCTTGCGGACGCTGCCGCCCGGCCGCAGGGTGACGGTGCGGTCGAACACCGCCGCGGCCACCTCGTCCACCTCCGGGGCCCCGGGCCCCAGGGAGCTCAGGCGCTCGTGCACCGCCGTGTAGTCGAGGGGGAACTTCATGTCCCCCTTCTCGGTGACCATACGGGCCTGACCCGGGTTGAACATGACGTCCTCGGTGGTCTGGTTGGCCATCTCCAGGACGAAGACGATGTAGCCGGGATGGCCGTTCTTCTCCGCCGCGCGTCCCGGGAAGAGCTCCATGGAGCTGTTGACCGCCGACTTCAGCGCGTCTGTACGGGCCTCGGGAGCCAGGTAGCGGATCTGGCAGGCCACTCCCCTGTTCGCCTGCTCCATGACGTCCACCGGCACCCATTCCTTGTCCGGGCCGCGCTGGGCCCCCGCGATGCGGTAGGGACGATCCTTTGCGGCGAGCACGGCAGTGGCCGGCATCATGGCGAGGAGGACGCACGTCACCGCCCGCATCATGAAGGACCGCGAGACCCTTTCAATTGGACACGACATGGCGCCGCCAGTCTAACGCACCGTCACGCCTGTTCGTGCCCCCTGGCTCGCACCCCCTCCCACGTTGACCAGGGGCACCTCGGCCACGAACACGTCGGTGCGGCCCCCTCGCCGTCCCATGTTCGACTGGAACACCACCAGCTTGCCGTCCGGCGAGGTGGTCGCCCAGGGAGTCTCCAGGTAGTCGAACGCCCACGAATAGTTGTGCGCCAGGAGGCGCCGGTCGCTTCCGTTGAGGCGCCGCACTCCGATCCCCCAGTGAATCGGCGTCGGTGCATACATCTGGATGCTCTGGTCCTGCGGGCTCAAGGTGATGTTCCCGTGCGGCCACACGTAGAGCCGATCATCGGTGCCCAGGCCCGGGGTTCCTCCGTCGTCGAAATGGAAGGTCCCCTCGGTCATCTGAGCTTCGGAGGCGACCGGAGAGAGGTTCCTGTTCAGGAGAGTCGAGTCGCCGGACGCGGTCTGATAGACGGCCCGGATGCCGATAGCGGGCTTCAGGTAGATGGGGCCATAGTCGATGGAGGTCCGGTAGACGCTGCTCCCCCCTTGCCGCTTCCACGCGGCCACGTAGGCTTCGCCGTCCCGGAGGCTGTTCCCCCAGTACCATTGATTCGGGTCCGCGGAGGGCTGGATCCATTGCCCCGCACCATGGTCCGTGATGAAAGCCCCGGGATCGCTGAAGATGGCCGTCTGCGGCACCTGGTCGTCGTCCGGATCGGGGTGCGGGACGTAGTCATTGTTCGGGAAGGTCGTGACGTCCGGGTCATTGAGGGCGAAGTGTCCTCTGACCGCGGCCGGATGGGCGGCGTAGATCCCTCCTTTGCAGTCCACGGTGTCGGTGCTCAGGTCCCACCGATCCCAGAAACGCTCGACGAAGTTGTTCACGACCGGATGCGGTGGAAAGTCCCCGCACGTCGGCGGCGCATTGGGGTCCGCCACGTCTCTCCTTCCGTCCAGGAGGATCACGTACCGGCCATCGCGCTCCAGATGCGGCTCGTCCAGCGCGCTCCCCTCCGCGCTGCAGACGAACGTGGGATCGGGGCCGAGGCAGCTCTTCTCGCGGAAAAGCTCGTGCACGCGGTCGTAGGCGATGACCTTCTTCACGACACAGCCACCGGTCCCCGTGGTGCTGTCGTCGACGCACCACTGAAAGACGAGCATCGCGTCATCCTTGGACGATTGCAGCCACTCGGCCTTGGTGAGGGTCGGATCGAGGGCCGGCACGCCCGCGGTGCCGGGGATGGCCACGGAGCCCACCACGCTCATGGTCGCGGTGTCGAAACGATAGAGCCGCATGTTCTGGATGAGCGGGTCGGGAGCGTCGGCGTCGTAGTCGACGAAGTAGAGCAGGCGCGGAGTCTGCGGGTCGTTCGAGAAGGAGGACGTCAGCTCGTAGCGAGGCCGTGGCCCCGGAGGGAATGACCGCCAGTTCAGCGTGCCGATGCCGCGCAGGTAGTCGACCAGGAACGGGGTCGAGCTGCCGGCCTGTCGCACCAGAAGGGTGTGCCATCCCGTCGCCCACTCCCGGGAAACGTGCGGGCCCCCCTCGGCGTAGTCGACGAACATGGTGGTGTTGGCCACCGGAACGGAGCCTGACGTGATCTTGGTGATCCTCACACCGGTGACCGGATCCGGATACGGGGTGTTGGCCGGCGCCGTACGGACGCCCAGGGCCTCGTAGAGATCCCACCGGGGAAGCTGCCGGTTCGCGAGGGGGAGCCGCGTGGGCTCCGCGCGCGTCTGCGCCGAGGCCGTGCCAGGCAAGGCGAGGATGGCCAGCGGGAACAGCATCGCACGGAAGCCCAGGTGTCGCATCGCGGCCTCCTTCGGTCGAGTTCACCGGCGTACGGATGCCGCGTGGTTGCCTGGCGAGCTACCGATGATGAGCCACATCGGCTCTTGACGGAATCGGGCCAAACCCTGATACGGGGGCCGGAGACCCCCTAGTCGACTCCCGGAGACTCACGGTCCGATGGCCTGGAGAGGACGCGGCCTCCTTGAGGAGGCACGATGGCGAAGGGCGCGTCGGTCCGATCCTGTCCCTCCGCACTTCCATTCTCGAACGCCGTGAGGCGCAGCAGGGCCCGGGGCCCGGCCAGCGCCGGCACCCATGTGAAGGAGCTTCCCTGCACCGGCGCGGGGGTGAGCGGGCTCCAGGTGACGCCGTCGTCCACCGACAGCTCGAGCAGGTAGGTGACCGGAGGCGCCAGAGGAACCGGATCCCAGGTGACGGTCACGGGAGCTCCGCCCTGGAGGATCTCTCCTCCCCGGGGATGCGTGAGACGTGGATGCGAGACGCGCAGAATCGTCGTTCCCCGGAACCAGGACACGTCCTGCACTTCTCCGGTGATCTCGACGGCGTTGTCACCCGGAGCCAGGATCTCCTGGAGGGCGGCCCGGTCGAACTTCACGTTGATCTCCTCGACGCCGTCCCCATCCCCGTCGGTGTATTCCGCGGGCAAAGCAAGTGCCTGGAGCCCCTGGAGCGTCAACGAGGAAACGACCACCCGCCGCGGGTCGAGCGCCGGCGGAAGCTGCAGGATCGCCTTCACCGTCTGGCCGTTGGACTTCAGGTTGAGCTGGGCGGGATGCATCTCAAGCAAGGTGGCGGCCGCCTCCCCGACATGCAGGCGCACCGGCAGGTCGAAGACCGGCCGGACCGGATCGTTGGTGGTGAACGACAGTCGCACGTCGTAGTCGCCGTCGGGAAGCCCGGTGGCGTCGAAGCCCAGGCCGATGTCGTGCGCGCCGTCGCCCGCCACCTCCCCGCTCCTGTCGCCGGCGGCGAACCAGCGGGCGCGCTCGAACGCCAGGGCGACTCCGTCGCGCAGGAGCGAGGGCGAGGCGCTCAGCCCGACCGTGCGGCTGTCGTTCTGGATGCCGATGGTCGCGGCGGGCGCGTGCGAAAGGGACAGGTACTGGAAGGTGATCTTCCCGGTGGGCTCGAGGATGACCTGGAAGGTGAGCCGCGACTCGGGCAGATCCTTCAACGGCACGTCGTTGTACTGCACGACGAACCGGTCGGGCCCGGAATGATACCGGGCGCGACGCGCTTCGAGGAAGTCCATGTCGACCCACAGGGGCGCGATCAGGTTCTCGGGGACTCCGGACTCCGCCGAGGGGAGCGCGATGCCGCTGCCGCGCGGGGCATGCAGGCTGGTGAAGCTCAGGAACCCGTTCGTGCAAACGCGCACGGAGGTGAAGGATCGGTCGTAGAAGGGAAAGGAGAATCCCAGGGGGATCGCGCCGCTGATCTGATCGTCCAGGAAGATCGGCAGGGAGCTGCCGGTCTGCGAGATGTCGATCCACTGGAAGGCCGGCCCGCGCGGGTCGTCACTGTCACGGAAGGAATAGCCCCCCGCGTCGGGGCCGCCCGCGGGAGGCGAGCCCTGAGCCGGCGCGAAGCGCGGGATGAGGCTCCAGGTGAGGGGCCTCTGCCCGGCGTTCCCGAGGCGCAGCGTCCGCAGCGCCTTCCCTCCCGGTGGAAGCGCCACGTCGACGCGTGGCGGCTCGAGGACCGCGCGCTGCAGCTCGAACCCGGTCCCGGCCAGCCCGACCTGGATCGGCCCCTGCTCGGGATCGTTGGAAACCACCCTCAGCGTGGCGGCCGCGGTCCCGCGCGCCTGGGGGCGGAAGGTGACGGCGATCCTCTCGCTCTCGCCCGGGCCGAGGACCAGTCCCGCGGGCGCCACGACGAAGGGCGGCGGCCCGGCATCCAGGCTCACCGACAGGGGCGCCATGCCGGTGTTGGACACGTCCAGACTGCGGCTCGCGATCTGGCCCAGAGGCACCTCGCCGAAGGAGAGGGCATCGGCGGCCCCCGGCCAGGTCAGGCTCAGGCTGTGCCGGCGCAGCGGGCACGTCGTGGGGAAGGTCGATGTGTTGGTCACCGTGAAGTCCACGGCCCCGTCGGCCGCGGCGGCGGCCAGCAGCTCGCGCGGCACGACGAAGACCTTCCCTGCTGCGCAGGGATCCGACGAGAGCCCGAGCCACCCCAGCGTCGTCCCCTCCAGCGAGACCCAGGCGAGCTGAAAGGGCGACTGGAAGCTCCCTTGCGCGAGGACCTCCAGTGTGGCGTCTCCGGACAGGCGCGGATCGACCGCGAACCGGTGCACCGTCGTCCCGTTCGAGGGCACGTTGAGGAAACTGAAAGCGCGGCTGGCCGGCCCGGTCACGCGCAGCTCCGGCACGCCGTCCACGCGCACATCGATCGGGACGGCGGCGCGCGGCCGTAGCGGGTCGCCGCTCTCCACGTCGATGACGCTGCGGTAGTCCCCCGACGGGAAGCGCGACGCGTCCAGGACCGCCTCCACCACGGCGGAGTCACCCGGCGGGATGACCCCCGATACCGGCGGCGCGTCGACCAGCGGCTTCGTGAAGGCCGCCAGGAAGGTGGTCTCCGAGTTCCCTCCCGGGATGCAGAGGGCGGGCGCGGGAGCGGCCACCCACGCCATCCCGCCGAAGGCGCGCGGCGTGGAGAACGGGAGCTCGGACAAACTCCACGTGCTCGCGCGGGTGTCGAACCGGAACACACTGCGTCCATCGAAGGCCAGGACATGGTACGCGCGCTCCACGGGATCCACGACCGCGGCCTGGTGCGCAGACTCGGGGACCGAGGGGAGCAGGCTCCAGAAGCCGCTCGCGGGATCGAAGGTGGCGAACCCGCGCGCCCCGGCCCCCTGGTGCCCGTACAGCCTGCCGTCCAGGAACTGCAGCGTCCCCGTGAAGAACGAGAAGGGCGGCGGAGCGAGCGGCTGCACCGCCATCGTCAGGGGATCGAGGCGCAGGAGCTGATTGCCGAGCGCCAGGTACAGGAAGCGCCGGCCGTCTGAGGCGATGGCCGAGGCGCCGCGCAGCGGATTCGGGAGGGTGGACCAGGTGCCGCTGGCGAGCGTGTAGACCGCCAGCACCGACGTCTCTTCGGGAGAGAGTGTCGCGTAGATGCGGCCGTTCAGGAGCGCGGCCCCCCCGCGGGTCCCGCGGATCGGGGCCGGCTCGAGCGTGCGCCATGAGTCGTCGCGCGGGTCGTATCGATACAGGCCGGTGCCGTTGCTCTCCATCGCGTAGATGGCTCCGGACGCCGGGTCGGCCAGGGTCCAGGCCAGAGGAGCCGGGGACGCCGCGAGCGGCCGCGTCACCGCCCCTTCGCGCGGGATGGAAACCTCGAGCGCCGACGGCCCGCCCGCCGCCGCCGGGTCCGCGCCGGGCCGCGCCGCGGACGTGAGCGTGAAGGTCAGCGGCGAGGCTCCCTCGTTGACGAGCCGGATCGGCAGGCTCATCCGCGTGCCGCTGCGGACCGTGAGATCCAGGGACTCCGGCTCCACACGCAGGCGAGGCGGAGCGACCCCATCGCCCTGCATCGGGATGAGGAACACAGGCTCGTCCGGATCGTCGGTGCGCAGAGTCATCACGGCGTCCACATGGCCCGGCTGCGAAGGGACGAAGCCGACCTCCAGCGCCGTCTCGGCGCGCGGAGGGACGGTGAGCGCCGCGGCGGCGGGCTGGATGGGGCCGGACCCCGCGTCCAGATCCACATGCAGCGTCTCGGCGCCGCGGTTGCGCACGATCAGGGATCGCCGGCCGCTCACCCCCACCGCGACGGCGCCGAAGTCGAGACGATCCGCCGCCCCCTCGTAGCTGAGCGACACGGTGTGCCGGTTGACTCCGCAGAAGCTCCCCACCGATTCGGTGTTGGCCACCTGCACGCTCAGCACGCCGTCCGGCGCGCGCATGGCCAGGTCCGCCGGCGAGAGCACCTGCCGGAAATGAGCGGGACGGCAGTCGTTCCCCACGCTGCCGGTGGAGCCGAGCACCCGTCCCCCGCTCCTCGCGGTGGCGGCCTCGAACTCGTCCCCGAAGTCCCCTTCCGCCTCCAGATCCAGGGTCACGACCCCCGCGGGCGCCGTCGACAGGCGCAGCTCGTGCGTGGTGATGGCGGCGCTCCCCTCGTAGTCGGCGGCGGAGGTCACACTCACCGCCTCCGACCGCAGCTCGATGTCCGGCGCGGCCAGCACCTCGAGCGCCAGCGGGATCACCTGCCGCGGCCGGAAGGGATCGTCTCCCACCAGCTCCAGCTCCCCTTCGTGGAGGCCGGCGGCCAGGCCCTCCGCGTCGAGGCGCAGCTGGAAGGAGAGCGAGGCCCCCGGAGGAATGACGGCCGAAGATGGCTCGATCGCGGCGAACCGATCGCAGGAGCCGTCCAGCGCCGCTCCTCGGGGCGCGCTCAGCGCGGCGGCCAGGTACGTCACCTCACCGGTGAATCGATCGATGAGCGCGACCCGGCCCCCTCCTCCCTCGACCACGTACAGGTCCTCTCCGGCCAGGGCGATCCCGGAGGCGCGCGACAACCCCGTCGCGATCTCCCGCGCGTTGCCGTCCCTCAGATCGATCGCCACCACGCTGTCGATCCCGGCCACGTAGGCGGTGGTCTGCGTCTCGTCGATCGCCACGTCCTCGCCCGACAGCTTGTCCAGCACCAGGCTCACGGCACCGGTGGCCAGGTCCACCTTGACGAGGCTCGGCCCTGATTCCTCGAGCACCCAGGCGGTGGTCCCGTCCGGGCTGAGGGCCAGCCCCCGCGCGCTCTGCAGATCGAGCGACACGAGGGACACCTCTCCCGTGTCGAGGCGCACGCGCCGCAGCCGGCCGTCCATCGAGGTCACGTAGGCGGAGACGCCGTCGGGAGCCACGGCGAGGCCCGTCGGGAGCCCGAGTCCCTGCGCGATCCTGGTGATCTCGCCGGTCGTCAAGTCGACCGCCGACAGCTCGCCGCTCTCGGTCTCGGTCACCCAGGCGGTGCGACCGTCCCGCGAGAGGGAGATCCCCACCCCCGGTTTCGACAGACTCAGGGCCACTCGCGACGTCTCCAGCGTGGAGAGGTCCAGGGCGACCAGGGCCCCCCGCCCCGGCTCGGACATGACCAGACGCCGTGGCGCGCATGACGTCATGCCTGACGCCGCGGGGCGCGCGGTCGTGCGCACGGCGGCCGACACCTGCAGCGAGCTCCCTCCCGCGTTGTCGACCGTGACGATGCGGGTGACGGCCGCTCCCGGAAGGAGCGTGGCGGAGAGCGACGAGGGGGACACGCTCATGACGGGAGGCTCGCGCCCTGTCCCCAGCAGCGGCACCTCGACCAGCGGAGCGGCCGGATCGTCCGTGATCAGGCGCAGCGCCGCGGCCCGGTCTCCGCCTTCAGCCGGAGCGAACGTCATCTTGGCCAGCGCGCTCCCGCCGGGCGGGATGACGAGGGGCCCGCCGTCCACGAAGAACTCCGGCGCGCCGGTTTCCAGGCGCACGATGAGAGGCGCCTCCCCCTCGTTGGCCAGCTCCAGCGAGCGCTGCCCGGACAGGCCGGCCATCACCGTGCCGAACTCGAGCCGGTCCGCCGTGGCGCGGTACGACAGCCTCACTCGATGCTGGTTGGTGGCGCAGAAAGCCCCCACTTCGGAGTCGTTGGACACCTCCGCTTCGGCCACGCCGTCGGCCGCCACCGACTGCAGCAGCGCGGCGTCCAGGGGGAACACGTCCACGGCCGGCGCGCAGTCCAGAATGATCCCCCCCACCGACCCGAGGAAGCGGCCTTCGAGACTCAGGCCCGCGAATTCGCTGTGATAGTCGCCGTAGTCCCCTTCCGCGCTCAGGGTGATCCGCCCATCCCCGGCCGGCGGGACCGGCAGCACGAGCCGATGCCGCGTGGTGGCCCCTTCCACCACGTAGGGGATCACCGACTCGACGTGGACCATGCCTCCCCGTACCACGAGCGCCGGCACGGCGAGCGAGGTCAGGGTGACGGGAAGGCCGATGGGGACGCCGGGCCGCTCCTGGATCCCCAGGCGCACCGCGCCGCGGTACCGGCCCGAAGGAGCCGCGGAGGCGTCGAGCGTCACCTCCAGATCGAGCGTCCCGCCCGCCGGGATCGCCGCGCTCCCCGGCGACACGCGCAGCCACGACGGCATGGGGACGATGTCGAGCCGGAAGTCGTCGAACTCGATCTGGGCCGGGCCGGTCCAGGTCTCGGGGACCGACTCCTCGATGACCAGGCGCACGCTCCGGCCCGCGTACGGCGTCAGGTCGACCGAGCGCCGGATCCATCCGAGATCCTGGTAGGGGCTCCCGTGCAGCAGGATCTCCTGGCGCACGATGAGCGCCAGGCGCCTCCCTTCGGCATCCTGAAGCGTCGCCTCGTACACGCGCGGCAGACGGCTGTCATGGCCGTACCCGTCGAACTGGATCCGATCCCACCACGAAAGCGTGGCGCGTGCCAGCACCGCCGGGACGTCGATCTCGCGGCTCAAGGTGAAGCGTGTCCCCGCTTCTCCATCGAATTCGTTGAGGGCGTCGAAGGTTCCCTCCAGCGGATCGCTGTTGCCGAAGAAGCCGAAGTCCGCCCGGCTCGCCCGCCACGAGATGAAGCCGGTGGTGGCGGCGGTCCATCCCGTGAAGTTGCCCAGCTCGAAGCCGCCGTTGTCGAACGCTCCCGTGAGCGACGGCACGGCCGCCGGCTCCTTCGTCCGATCAGTCTTCGGCGCGGTCGGCATGGGCGGATACGGCGCGCGGCGCGGGGCGTCGTGCGCGGACGCGGGCCGCTCGGGCCGGGCGGAGGCCGCCGATGAGCCGGCCGTTTCCGGAGGGGCCCGATCGGGGGCGGTCCCCGGATCGGGCGTGATGGCGACGTGGAGGGTCTCCGCGGTGGTGTTGGTCAGCCGGATGCGGCGAGCCGCGCTCCCGCCGGCGAGCGTGACGGCCAGGGCCGGCGGTTCGGCGCGCAGCTCCGCGGACGGGACGGCGCGTCCCACCGCGCGCACCTCGGCGGCGGCCGACGGCCCGTCCAGCCTCACGAACGTGTCGAGCGGCCCCGACTCCGGCGGGGCCCATGCGATCTCCAGCGTTCGCGTCCCTCCCGGCGGGATGACGAGTGAAGCCGGGCTGATGGACAGCGACGAATCGCCCGGCGTGATGGCGCTCAGCTCCACCGGGCCGGTGCCGCCGTTGTGCAGGGTGAGGAGGACCGTGGAGGCCAGGCCGGCGGGGACCTCCCCGAAGTCGATCGGATCGGGGCTCACCTCCAGAGCCGGGGTCCCCGTCACCAGCAGCGCGAGAGGATGCGGCACCGCGGGCCGCAGCGGGTCGTTGGTGCGCACCAGCAGCGAGCTCTCATGGCGGCCCGCGGGAAGCCCCGACGCGTCGATCTCCACCGCCACCATCCGGTGCTCCCCCGCGGCGAGCCGGCCGGCGGCGGGCGACGCGGTCCACCAGGTGGGCGACGCGCGCCAGCGCAGGGCCAGACGTTCGATCAGATAGGGGCTGTTGAACGCCGCCTGCAGCCCGTCCACCGCCGTGTCCTGGATCCCCACGGTCGCGCCGTCGCTCTCTCCATCCAGCGTGTGATAGAGGAACAGGATCTCGCCGCTGTCACGCAGCCTCACCTGAAACGTGAAGCGCCCCGCAGCGTTGTAGCGCCCCACGTCGGTGTACTGCACCACCAGCTCGTGAGGCCCCGCGACGTAGCGCACGCGCGCGGCTCCCTGGAAGTCCAGGTCGTCCCAGAAGGGCGCCACCATGGCCGCGGGGGCCTGCGCGGCGGGGAGCGGCTGGTTGGCCGGAAACGGCCCGGCCGGCGCGAACGAAATCCAGCCGTTGGTGCTCACGCGCACCGCGTCGTGGAGTCTGCCGTAGAACGGAAACGAGAACGGCAGCGGGATGGGCGGAGACACCTCGTCGTCGCCGGTGAGCGCCGCGAGCGGAGTCCCCGTGGCCGAGATGTCCACCCAGGTGAACGCGGGGCCGTTCGGGTCGGTGCTGTCGGCGAAGGTGTATCCGAACCGGTCCGGACCGCCCGCCGCGCTCACGGCCAGATCTCCGCGCCGCGGGTCGGGGTCTCCCTTCCCCAGATCGAGGCCGGCGACCAGCAGGGCGGGCCCCTCGCCCGGCGGGGACGGCACGTCGATGCTCCAGTCCAGCGAGCCGGGCCCCGCGTTCTCCACCAGGAGGGTGGTGGCCGCGATGCCGCCGAAGGGGACTTCCAGGCTCCAGGATGAAGGAGACGACGCGAACACGGGCGGCGGGAGCGTGGAGAACGAAAGGAACGCCACCGGCCCTTCGTTGCCCCACTCGTCCACCGCGCGCAGCGCGGCGTGGTACGTGGTCCCGGCGTCGAGTCCCGCCACCTCGAACACCTGGGTGGAGCCTCCCTCGAGAGGAGCCGGGGCGGATCGGCGCGGAGACGATCCCACGTTTCCCTCGTCGAGCGGTGTGACGGAGACGCGCAGGTCATACCCCGAGGCGCGGCCCGAGCCGCCGTCGTCGCCGGGCGCCACCCAGGCAAGTCGGGCCCCGTTGCTGAAGGCCTCATCCACGCGGAGGTCGGCGACAGGGCCGGGCGGCGTCGCATCGCGGTCGGCCAGAATCCGGAATGCGTTCAGACGACCGCCGGTGACCGTCTTCCCTTCCAGCGCGGGGACCGGCTCCGCCATCTCCATCAGCCGTGACCGGACCGTGGCCAGTGTGGCCCCGGGCGCCGCCGCCCGGATGAGGGCGGCCACGCCGGACACGTGCGGGGCCGCCATGGAGGTCCCCGACAGCCTCTCGTACCCTCCGCGCCAGGTGCTCAGGATGAACAGGCCGGGGGCGGCGAGATCCACCGACGTCGCCCCGTAGTTGGAAAAGAACGCCAGATCGTCAAGATGATCGCTGGCGGCCACGGACACGACGTTGGGCAGGTCGTAGCTGGCCGGGTAGTGCGGAAAGACATCGGCATCCTCGGCGGTGTTCCCGGCCGCGGCCACGAACAGGATCCCGGCGTCGCTGGCCTCCTGGATCGCCTCCGCCAGCGCCTCGGAGAAGAACCCGCCTCCCCACGAGTTGTTCATGACGTCCACGCCCAGCACCGTGGCGTACTCGACCGCGGCGATGGCGTCGTCGGTCGTCCCCGTCCCGGCGCTGGACAGGAACTTCACCGGCACGAGGGAGACCTGCCAGCACACCCCGGCCACCCCGATGCCGTTGTTCCCCACGGCGCCGATGGTCCCCGCCACATGCGAGCCGTGGCCGTGGTCGTCGCGCGGGTCGGGGTCGTCGTTGGCGAAGTCGTAGCCGTGCACGTCGTCCATGAAGCCGTTGCCGTCGTCGTCCAGCCCGTTGCCCGGCACCTCCCCGGGATTGGTCCAGATGTTGGCGGAGAGGTCCGGATGCTCGTAGTCGACTCCGGTGTCGATGACCGCCACGCGGACGGCGCGGCTCCCGGTGGTGATGTCCCACGCGCGCTCGGCGTCGATGTCGGCCCCCGGCTCACCACCGTCCTGCCCGGTGTTGTTCAGACCCCACAGCTCCGGGTAGCGCGGGTCGCCGGGCGCCGTGTCGATGCGGACGATGTAGTTGGGCTCGACCCAAGCCACGCGCGGATCGTCACGCAGGCGGGCGACGGCCTCCTCCACCGATTCGCCGCCGTCGAGCCGCCAGTGCTGCGCGCCGCTGCGGAAGATGCGCCGCGGCGTGGCGCGCCAGGCGAACTGAAGCTGCGCGCGAGCCGAGGCCTCGGTGGACGAGCGCAGCTTGATCAGGATCTCCCCGGGGACGTGCGGGGCGAGCCGGGCGTGGCCGCGAGGGCGCACCTGACGCTCGAGCGCGGAGAGCGCGGTGACGGCCAGCAGGACGGCAGCCACCCGGGGCAGCAGCGGTCTCATGCCCCATCATATTTGAAAACATGTCTTTCAGGAGAGATCGAAAAGCAGGATTTCGGCGTCCGTGACTCCGGTCACCGTCACGCGTGGCTCCCCCGAGACAGCGGCCCCGTCCCCTTCGGCGAGGCGGTGCTGGACCAGGTCCACCTCTCCACGCGCGACCTGGAGCCAGACGTGGCGCCCCGGGCCGATTTCGTGCGCGACCTGCGTGCCGGGAGACAGCAGCGACAGGTACATGCCGGCATCCTGCTGCAGCGTGACCGATCCGTCACGCCCGTCCCGCGAAGCGGCCAGGCGGAGCCGCCCGCGCCGCTCCGCCTCGGGAAACAGGCGCTGCTCGTAGCCCGGGGTGGATCCCTGGCGCTCCGGGAGGATCCAGATCTGCAGGAAGCGCGTCTTTTCCGTGCGAGAAGGATTGAACTCGCTGTGCAGCACGCCCGTCCCTGCGCTCATGCGCTGCACCTCGCCGGGGCGGATGATGGAGCCGGTCCCCATGCTGTCCTTGTGCTCCAGCTCTCCGTCCAGCACGTAGGAGACGATCTCCATGTCGCGGTGGCCGTGTGTCCCGAAGCCGCGGCCCGGCTCGACGCGGTCGTCGTTGATCACACGCAAGGTCCGGAACCCCATGTGAGCCGGGTCCATGTAGTCGCCGAAGGAGAACGTGTGGCGGCTGTCCAGCCAGCCCATGTCCGTGTGGCCTCGCTCGTCGCTGCGCCGCAGAGAGATCATGACGGCCCCCTTTCATGTCACGCGTGGGTCATTCACGGGGACACCGACATTCTACCGCGAGCGGGTGTAAAGCAGCTCGAACCGGGGCTCCCAGGTCTTTCCGCCGTCGCTGGTGACGTCCGAGGCGTGGCGCACACGGCCGTCCGGGAGCGCCGACCAGGAGGTCCGGATCGTCTGGCCCGGGCTGCGGCCCGACGGATGGCCGATCATGACCATGGCGCCATCCTGGAACCCGCCCTCGTAGCGCAGGATGTTCCCGGTGCTGTCCACCCAGACCTGGTTCCATTTGCCGCTCGTGGCGTCGTAGAAGTTCAGGCTCCTGCCGGTGCCGCCCAGACCGCCCGTCCATTCCTCCAGCAGGAGGCAGCCGTTGTCGGTCCTGGTGATCTTGTTGTGCCCCGCCCGGCTCCCCTGCGGCGTGAAGACCTCCCACTCCCCGACCCAGAAGTCGAACTGGCGGGCCAGCAGATCGTGCTCACAGGGACGCACCTTGCGATCGGCCTTGTCCAGCAGCGCGGCGAATTCCTTGCGGTCGCGCAGGGACTGCAGATCGGCATCCTCCTTCAGGCGCTCGGGGGTGATGAAGTCGACCTCGATGGCCCGGGAGAGAGCCTCCAGCGCCCGATCGGCGCGCCCCCCCAGCGCCTGAGCGCAGGCCAGGTTGTAGGCCAGGCCGCGCATCGAGGGCTGGAGCGACTCGGCCTTGGCGTACGCCTCGACAGCCTTGTCGTACTGCTCGAGATGGTGCCGCGAGACCCCCAGCCGGTACCAGGCGACGGCCGATCCGGGCTCGGCCCAGGTGACCTTCTCGTAGGCCGCGGCGGCCTTCGGCCAGTTCTGCGCGGCGAACAGGGCGGCGGCATCGTCCGTCGCCAGAAGCGCCGCGGCCATGATCACAAGTGTCCACATCACACACCTCCCCCTTTGGCGTGCCGGTGCTGTTCTTTGGACTCGAGGAGCGTGCGAAAGGTTGCTCGTCGTCGATCGAGAAGTCGAACTCGAAGGAGCGGCCCGCGCGATCTCGCCAGGGGCCTGTGGAAGCTGCCGGACGTTGTGGACGCTGGAGAACGCGCCCACAACGTCCTTGGACGCCCGCTGAGGTGCGCAGGCGCCCACAGATTCCACGAGGCGCGGCGACAAGTGGAGAAAATTCGGGCGGAGATCGCGGGGTTCGGGCTTCATTGCCATGGCGGCTGCGATGTGTCCCACACGTCAATGGTCTATCAACGGTGGCATCAATGTTACGATTTGACAATACGAATATTAGTCATATACTTTTCGTATACTTTTGAACCCGCCTACGGCGGATGATCGACCGAGGCCACCGCCCTCCCTGAACGCAGCTTTTCGGAACCGGTGTTCCATGTCCTTCGCCCATGCCGTGGTCGCTCGCGCGCTGCCGGAACCCGGACGTCCGTCCTCTCCATCTCCATGGGAGGTCGGCGAGACGGCGCGGCCGTACCGCACCGAGCGCTCGCTCGGGCAGGCGCACCAGGTGGCCGTCTCGCTGGCGGCCGCGCGGGCCCGCGTGATCCTTCCGCTCGCGAAGGTGGCGGCCACGGTGGTTGCCGGGAGGGCGCATCGCGAGTTCGGGTACTCGAGCCTGGAGGACTTCTGCCGCGAGCGGCACGGGCGCGGGGCGCGGTGTGTGCGCGATCTGGCTGTTCTGCAGGGTCACTTCGAGAAGCTGCCGGCGCTGGCGGCCGCTGTGTCGGGCGACGACGGGGGGCCACCGCTTCACGTATCCGCGGCGATGGCCATCGGTTCGGTGGCGACACCCGAGAACGTCGATCGATGGATAGCCCGGGGGCGCGAGGTCACGCTCGATCACCTGAAGAAGGAGATCAGGGCCCAGGCGGGTGCGGATGCGGTCGAGCCTGACCGGGTGCAGGTGCGGATGTCGGTCCATCCGGTCGTGCTTGCGGTCTTTGACGAGGTGCTCGATCTGCACCGCGCGGTGGTGGGGTCGGAGGGCAGCGTGACGTCGTTCGTCGAGTCGATGGTGGCCGAGGCGATGACCGAGCCGGAGCCATCCGCGCTGGCCGGGCTCGAAGGCCGGACCGACGCGCTCGTGCGCGGAGCAGATCCCGCGGTGGCTGAGGAGGCGCGGGAGAAGGCGGCGGGCGGCTGGGCGGACCTGCCGCGCTCCGGGAAGGGATCGTGGGCGCTGAGGCTGGCCGGCTCGAGCCTGAAGCAGCTGGAGGGTCTCATGAAGGTGGCCGGCACGGGGGACGCGCGGCGGCTGGACCGTCAGCTCGGCCAGCTGCTGCGGCTGCAGAATGCACTCGAGCTGCGTCTGGGTGAGACGCTGCGCGAGATGGGAGAGATGAGAGGGTGGGACCGGCTGGGATTCGAGGATGCCGGCCATTACGCCGAGCGGATCCTGTCGATGTCGCGCACGTCGGCCGAGGATCGGGTGTGGGTGGCGGGGGCCATCCGGCCATTCGCGCTGGTGAGGCAGGCCTACGAGCGGGGCGAGCTCACATGGGAAGCCACGCGGTCGGTGCTGCGCCTGATGCAGGGGTGCGTCGGTTCGGACCTCGAGGGGCAAAAGAAGTGGATCGAGCACGGGCGGGCGTGCACGGTGAAGAGGCTGCGCGATGAGGCGAAGGCCCGGCGCCGTTCGTTGGCTCTGGAGCCTGCGAAGCCGATGTCGGATGAGGC
>JBOGOC010000027.1:0-79682 GCA_050747525.1 Candidatus Polarisedimenticolia bacterium
GAGTCGCGATGAAATGCGGCTCACGAGAGTGCGCATGGAAGCCTGGCGGATGCGGCACCTGAGGTAGGCGGCCACCACGTTGGCCGCGCATTGACAACTGCGTACTTCTCATGGAAGGCGATATGCGGCTCCCCTTCGCCTGGGCAGGATGACGGCAGGGATCCGGGGCTTTCCCGGCCGGCGGGGACGGCTAATGGGCAGCAAAACGGCAGGAAATCGCCCGAAATCTCGCCCCTCGACCCGCCGCCGCAGGTGCCGGCAAATCACCTGCATCCGTAGAATCAAGCACCTACGCCCCTCCGTGGTGCGCCTCGCTGGTCACCTCCAGCCCGGATCGGCCCGAATCGATGCCCATTATCCGGGGGTTTCGGGAAGGTCCTGCCGTTTATTCGGGGGTCTGGCGGCTCAGACTAGCCCGTAATGGGCAGCGTTTTTTGGACGATGCCGTTTATCGGGGGGTTCCCGGTGGGGCGATGCCCATTATCCGGGCTTGGTGGGGGGGCATCCGGCCGCGCGTCGGTTCCTGGCGAACATCCACATCCAGGCCCGCCATCCGGTGCGGTCCTGAGCGGCCATCCAAGCGTAGTTGAATGCGAAGCCGAAGTGGTTCTCGCCGGTGTTCACCCCGAAGCCCTCCGGGTTAACAGGCCCAGAGAGCGGAGAGAGTCTTGGGAGAGATTCCGGCGGTCGTGGAACGCGGTGTCACGAGCCGGGTGAACAGGCAGAGAGTCCGTGGTTCAATTGTGGTGACCGGCCAAATGGTGCGCACCACGCGCCTAAACGAAGCCCCGGCCAGCTTGCGACCGGGGCTCGTTATGATTGACCACGCGACCGCGTGGCTAGTAGACGGTGGCTCCCCAGGTGATCGGAGTTTCGAGTCAGCCTGCGTCTCGTACCATCATGTAGCTGGACACCAGGTGATCGCAGTTACGAGATGGGCCAGCCGCAGGGACCGAAAGACGCCAGAAGCGAAACGCCGGCTTGAGCCCGTATATCAAGCGCGATAGGCAGTCATCCTCGCAGTCAGTGTGGTCCGCCACTCTCGGCCTCGGGTGCCTGTGGAGGTATGGGTACCTCGCTAGCCTCACTGTCCTTCCAGTCTCGAGGCCACACGACCATGTTGTACCAATTATCTTCTTCGAACACCCAGAAACCTGCGTGAGCAAGCCCGTGTCAAGGTGTCAGGCCATCAGTGACGGTGTTCACATCCATTCGGTCATCGCGAGCTACCGGGCGGACCTCCCCTCGCCGGGGCTCGAGAGCCAGGTAGAGGTCTCCCCAGGCGGTCTCGTCGAAGACGTACCAATCGAGGCTGTTGCCATCCCAGGCCATGTAGCCGTTGGGGTGGTCATAGCTCTCACCGCCGATGTCGTTCTCCGACGGCGACGTTGAAGCCAATCGTGTCTCCGGGCCGGGGCCGATCGAACCCGGGAGTCCCCCCGGTCCAGGGATTGGTGTCGTGGGTGTTGATCGAGTCCAGGGCGATCCTGACCTCGACGATGTAGCCGCGGGGACTGGGGGCCGCCGCCGACTCCCACGCGATGTCGTCGAAGCGCTCCGGCTCGGACTGGCGGTCGCCTCCCACCGTGGTTATCAGCTGGAATCCCTCAAGGTTCGGTTGACCGAAGACCACGCCGGCCTCCATATCGCCCGGCTGCCGGTCGCCGTCGACGAGGAGCTCAGGTTGTTCGCGTCGTACATCGCGGAGATGGTGAAGCTCGAGTCGTTTCTAGATTGTCCGGGAGCGACACCCACGAGGGGACGACGCCCGGGGGAATGCTGGGCTTGGTCGCCATGACGTGGACCGGGATCGCTGCGTTCCACTCCGCCGGGTCGAGCACACCGTCGATG
The DNA here is from genome assembly GCA_050747525.1 of Candidatus Polarisedimenticolia bacterium. Lineage (GTDB taxonomy): Bacteria > Acidobacteriota > Polarisedimenticolia > JACPZX01 > DASXTC01 > JBOGOC01. The sequence goes on from JBOGOC010000027.1 coordinate 1,852, forward strand.
ACGACGGCGCTGGCGGTGGGACGCGCGATCATCCGCTGCGTCCCCGCCAGCGCGGACTTCTGGCCGGCGAGGAGCGCCGCGGCGAGACAAAGCAGCAGCGGTGATACAGTCTGGTGGCCCACGTGGAGCGGGCCCCCCGAAGCCCCCCCCTACTACGGGCTCGTCTCGAAATCGTACATCGGTGTTTGGTAGAGTGGAGGGCCTGTGTGGCCGCGCAAGATGAGTCGGTTGTTGTCCTTGTCGAACCGTTGCTCATCGACCGTATTTCGCCACACCCACCATTCGTGAACCGTCCCATCGACGGTATGATGAGCTGCGGCGTTGCCGTCGGCTTCTAAGATCCCTGAAGACCAAGACCAGGTAGTACCATTCCCGGTGTACTTGTACAGGTCGTCGTTCTCGATCAGCCACTCGCATCCGGCGTCCCCGATCTGATAGCCTGTGCTCGCCGATGAATCATCATCGATGAACACTTGGTTCCACGTCCATGCAAATGCGAAGTCCGCGTTGAAATACAGCTTCGCGCTGTCGTTCTCCTCGCCGTAATTGATGATGCCACCGTCCGCCGCGCTATACGCGTGGCGGTAGCGGTATCCTGTCTTCGTGAATCCCCCGGAGCGTGCCACCTCGAAGACGAGATCGGTCGCAGTCGTGCTCCCGAGATCAGACTGGAAAAGCGTCCAAGAGATGGCGTTCGGGTTCGTCTCATCGGTGACTGTGATATTACGCACGAGCGACCAGCGCCAGTCTGACCCCGTGCCTGTGTAGATGTAGAGACCGCTGTTCTCGATCAGGTATTCCGATCCAACGCCGGCATACTGAAATCCGGTCGTGCTCACGCGGTCCGCGTCGATGAAGACCCTCTTGTAATCCCAGTTGTTCTGGAATTGGATGCGGTAATAGAGGTTCGTCGCATCGTTGCGTGCGTGCCACCGGCTCATCGCCTGGACTTCATCGCGCTCACTGCTCCAGTAGGACGGTATCGCATCCCATGGATCGGGGCTCACGTCGGTAACGAAGACATAGCCCGCATTGTTCTCCTTGGACTTGCTGACGGCTGCAGCCATGTTGCTCGACGGACAACCATAGACCAAATGCCAGAACCTATTCGGGGGGTAACCCCATTCCCAGGCGGAGCCACTCAGCCCGGACCAGGAGTTGTAGCCCGACCAGGTCGTCTCCTTGTTGAGGCTGATGTCACAGATGTCCATGAACGGCTCGTCGTGCTGCGTGCCGAAGTTGAAAACAACGATTCGCTTGCCGCTCTTGCTTTTGACGTGGCCGTGGAGCTGCGTGTAATAGCTGTTCGAGCTGCTTGTCCACGTGTTTATGGTCTCGTCGAAGAATATGCCGTCGAGCGTAGGGTACGCGGCGTAGTAGTCATCCACGATCCCTTCAACTGCGGCGACGCCCGTCGCCATATAGTCGGTGCTCACGTAGGCGATCACGATCAGGCCCTTCGATTGCAGGTCTCTGACGAAGTCGTCGGTATAGCTCGTCGTAACCTCCCAGTTGATGATGGCGATCGCAGACGCGGGCGCAGCGTTTGTGAAGGGATCCCAATTGAACGACTCCTCCGGAGGCCAGTATGTCGGACAAGCGACGGCCTGTGCAGGCACGATGTCGCCGGGCGCGGCGAGTGCCGTCCCTGCCTTGCCTGATGTCTCAGCCGCCAACAGGCCGCACAGCATGACCCGCAAGACCGATCCACACATGTTCATCGCGAAACCTCCGAAGTCGCCTCATCCATACAGAGATGGACGAGCCTTCGCCCTCCTGGCAATACCTGAAAGGGGTGGGGGAAGATTCCGTAGCGAGTGTGAGGGCTCGGGTATCCGTATCGGAGCGGGTTGACCCATCGGAAACGGAGAGTGCTTGTGCGCTTACATGGAAGGCTCGGAGATCCGTTAATAAGTCGGCGGCATAAGCGAGCCACCGACTGCAGGATCTCATCGGCCGTCTTGGGTTCTCTTTTCCTTCAGGTAGTTCCTGATGGCTGTCTCGAGTTCCCTGGTGGAGCGGAAGCTGGCTATCCCGAACCAGCGATCCACCATGTTGAGCCAGGAGCTGCCCGTGGGTGTGAAGTGAACGTGGAAACGGGGTCGCTTGGCCAGCCATGCCTTGTTGAGCGGGGTCTGGATCCCATGCCGATCGCACCATGGCGAGGATTCCCAGCCGCAGAGCCGCCGGCACTACCCAAAGTTCCGAGTCGTCCTGAAGCATGTCCAGGACGTTTTGCCTCTGGCAGGTAGGCCTAGGCGGCCAAGCAGCGCCGCCTGTGCCTTGTCGGGACGGACCTCCGCTATGGTACGTTCACCCGAATCGTGACCGTTGTCACGTTGGAGTTGGCCGCGCCGTCACGGGCCCTATAAGTGAAGCTATCCGTAAAGCTCAGCAGGCTTGTCACCGGCGTGTAACTGAATCTGCCATTCGCGTTGAGGATCAATACGCCGCGGCTCGGGCCGGTGACCAGCACTGCCGTCAGGGGATCACCATCGGGGTCCGTGTCGTTCCCCAGAACCCCAGGGGCTGGTACCACAAGGAGAATATCCAACGCACGCATCGTGTAGGAGTCGTTGTTTGCCACCGGGGCGTCGTTCCCCGGGGTGACGGTGATGGTCACCGTGGCCGGGCTGGACTGGGCACCGCTGGGGTCTTTGGCCCGGTAGGTAAAGGAATCGCCGCCGCTGAAGTTGATCTGCGGCGTGTACGCGAATGAGCCGTTGGTGTTGAGGGTCAGGGTGCCGTTGGCCGGGCCCGTCGCCAGCACCGCCGTCAGCAGATCACCATCGGGGTCCGTGTCGTTGCCCAGCACCCCGGGGGCGGCCACATTCAGCGGGGTGTCCTCATTGGCGGTGTAGGAGTTGTTGAGGGCCACCGGGGCGTCGTTCACCGCGGTGACGGTGATGGTCACCGTGGCCGGGCTGGACTGGGCACCGCTGGGGTCTTTGGCCCGATAGGTGAAGGAGTCGGTGCCGTTGAAGTTGGTCTGCGGCGTGTAGCTGAAGGCGCCGTCGGGGTCGAGGGTCAGGGTGCCGTTGGCTGGGCCCGTCGCCAGGACTGCCGTCAGCAGATCACCATCGGGATCCGTGTCGTTGCCCAGCACCCCAGGGGCGGCCACATTCAGGGGGGTGTTCTCAGCCACGCTGTCGAAGTCGCTGTCAGCCGTGGGGGGCCGGTTGGTCAGGGAGATGGTGACCGTCTCACCTGCGTTCAGGGCAAGGTGAGAAATATACTGGCCACCATAGCTCTCCACGCCACCGATCTGTAGACCGGTAACCGGAACAATCGCCTGCTGCTGACTACTGATGGTGATCGATTCGCCCGGTACGACACTGGCTGTGACTCCGGCGCCACTATAAGCCATCCGGTTGGCCATTCGCATTCCCAGGTCGTCCATGGTCAGACTCAAGACAGGAAGCAGAAAAAGACCGTCGTACTTATCGAGGACGCGATCCAAAAGGTCGCCCAACAGCGTATGGGTCCCATCATAGGCCCGCAGGTTGGTCTCATGGAACATCCACGGGTCCATGTCACCGCGCAGCACATAGCCCAGGAGCACCTGGCTTTCATTTTCCAGGATCTCAGGATAGGTCAGATCACGGCCCCAGAAGCTGCGGTTGAAGCAGTTGTATTCTTCGGTCCACTGCTGCGGATTGGTGACGTTATAGAAGAGGTTGTTAGGACGACGCGGGAGCATAAGAATCCCAGGCTGATGCTGATTGTACAGGCCCAGGTTCGGCGCAGGATTCCCATAACCCGGTCGCGATGAGTCCGAGACCACATAGCGCACACCGGCATCGAACGCCGCTTGCATCACCTGTGGATTGTCCAGCCCGGAAACATCGGGGGTGACCAGATTCTGGGTGCTGTAGGTCGTAAAGCCGAGATCCTGGGCGGCTCGGTTGTTCTGCGAGATTTCAGAGAATGCCTTATTGTGGCCTGCATTGTCCAGATTGTCGTGCGTGAAGGTGTGGTTGATCCATTTGAACAGGCCTTGGTTGGCGACCGCCGCCGGGGTCAGCGTGTCCGGGTCGTAGATACCGGTTGCTCCTTCTCCGTTGAAGGCCAGGTCCAGCCTGAAACCTCCTGTCGTGGGTTGGGCCTGCCGGCTCGATTGCCAGTCGATCACGGCTTGAAGGTCGTCACCGGTCATGCGATACAAGGCTGGAATCTGCTCGGGATCGGAGCCGCAGGGTGTGCCTTCGGACCAGACATGGGCATCGATGAGAAGGTCATCGACCTGTGGGGCCAGGAAAATGTGTCGCTCCCCAAGGAAAAGCTCTTGCGTCACCCAGTTCACCAATCCATAAGACAGCACGAGGTTATGCGTCACAAATGCATTACTGTCAAACGTGAGGGCCAGGTTCTGGGTGCCGTCGAGGTAAGTCCGAACGGCGCCCAGAGCGTGGCCACTGCTATCCTGGAGCAAGGGCGTGGTGTTGCTGTCTAGTGGGGCGGCTTGATATACCCACACGTTCTTGATCGTCAGGGGGTTGGTCGTATTCGCGTAGGAGAAAGTGGCCTGGCCCGGGGCAGTATATTGGGCATTAATGGGGTTAGAGCTGCCCGCCGTGGGCGGATTGAAGCCATATTCGGCTGTCGGATAGGTGTACCAGGTGATCTGACGGATGCCGAACGTTCGCTCGTAATTCCACAGGGATTGCCATTCGGCATCGGTCAGGGCGCTTTGCCAGCCTGCGCTGGGATCGCCATAAGCCACCTGCCCGTTGCCGAGAATAACCCCCTGATAGAAACCGCGGCAGCCGCTGGAAAGCATACTGGCCAGCCGATCGGCCGTCGGATCACTTGGACGTGGGGAAGCAACGAAGACCGTATAGGGCGTGCCCTGGAAATCCAGGACCTGTTGGATCGCTGGCAGGGTCGTGTTGGAGTCCGTGGGCTCTGCCGCAATGACCAACACCTTGAGATCAACAGAGACGGAGGAGCACGTTTGTGCGGCTGGGGCTGAACTTGCTTTGGCGCTGCTTGAAGAAAAGGGAGGCGATACGGCGGGAATGAGACCGCGGGTACGTGAAGGCATTTTTACTGGGACGAGAGGTTTGGGGCGTATCCGCGACACGGCGGGTGGTCCTACCGGGAATGGCGGGGCTGGGCGCAGATTAGAGGACTCGTCTAGCGGATAGTCTTCGGCTGAGCCTGACGGGATGGCCAGCAAACTCGGTAGCAGTACAGACAGTACGAGGAGCAGCGATATGCAGAACCGAAACAGAATTGACCTAGAGGACATGACCACCTCCCGTGGAGGGCGCCACACCGCCCAGCGCCTGCGCCTATCTAAACGATGTCGCGCGGGCCTGGACATCGGGTGATTCCTCGAATTGTGGCGCTAACGTTCCCCGAGACGGGCGGGGCAGAGAGCCTGCCGACCCCTGGGCTCCGCAGACTCCGACCCGTCCCTTTCCGGAAGTTCTGGCCGGTCCCCGAAGGGTTGGATCCCCCGGGGCGATTCACCCTCCACGTCGCCTCGATCTCAGGTCTCGCTCAATACGGTCTTGGGAAGATGGATGACGCGGAAGCGTTGCTGGCCGCGACCACCGCGACGCAATGGGAGCCCATCTCGGTCGCCCATGCGAGGCCGCACCGCCGTCGTCGGACCGAACTCCATGATTGTGAATGTGGGCAGAAACCGGGTCCAGGTTGGATGCTTGCGCCGGAGCTCCAGCACCGGCTCTAGCAGCTCCTCGGCCGTCCGATGCGGACAGCTCAACGGACGCCGCGAGAGTTCCTCGAGACCAGGCGGCCTTGCTCCAGGAACCGGCCGATCCACTTGTACCCGGTTGGCCGGCTGATTCAGAACCGAGCGCAGAGTTCTGAAACGGAAAACGATCGAGTAAGATAGTCGGTGATGAACAAATGTTCGTGGTCCATGGTCGATGTCTGAGCCCATGGCTTCGGCCTTCATGCTTGACCGATCTGTAAACGATGTACCCGGATCGTACCAGTCCCCCGCTTAACACTCAGAAGAACCGTTCGCTCCGCTGTTGTCTAACAGTCGGAGAGAGTCGGGAGAGTTTTGGCGAGAGTCGGCGGGTCGGCAGGCACCAAAGGCGGGTAGTGAGATTAGGACACTACCCAAAGGCGCCGCCCACTTAACACCGAGTGAGCCGCCCCCCCGACCCCCTCGATCCGCGACAACTCCCACCCCACGCGCCTAAACGACGAACCCCGATCGGTTTCCCGACCGTGGTTCGGTATCATCACCACGATGGCTCGTGGCTAGGAAGCTGTGGCTCCCCAGGCAGGATTCGAACCAGCAACCTCACGGTTAACACCTCCCACCTCGGTGACGGGCCGGGAGGGTGCCTATCGTGTGCTCGGTCTCATGGATCGATCCGCGCGATGCGCCGGGCGTGGCGGCCGCCATCGAATGGGGTGACGAGCCACACGCGCAGGATCTCGTGGGCGCCCTCGGGTGTGAGAAGCCGCGCGCCCAGGGAGAGCACGTTGGCATCGTTGTGCGCCCGCGCGAGTCGGGAGGATTCCTCATTCCAGCACAGGGCGCATCGGACCCCGGGAACGCGGTTCGCGACGATCGCTTCGCCGTTTCCCGAGCCGCCCAGGACGATGCCGCGCTCGAACTCGCCCCGGGCGACGGCCTCGGCAACCGGCCGGATGAACTCGGGATAGTCAACCGACGCTTCGGAGTCCGTGCCGAAATCCCGCACCTCGTGCCCGTCGGCCTGCAGCCATCCCTTCACCTGCTCCTTCATCCGGAATCCGGCGTGGTCCGAGCCGATGGCGATTCTCATGGGCTCAGTACTCGTCGAAGTAGCGCTGCACCTGCTTGAGGTCCTTCGTCTTCGTGAGCGCCAGCCGCAGCAGCACTCTCGCTTTCTGGGGGTTGAGGCCCAGGGAGGCCACCAGCCCCAGCTTGTCGTCGTCCACCTCCACGTTGCGCCCGACCAGCCCGGTGGCCACCCGCGACGAGCGAACGCACACGATCCCCTTCTTCGCCTGCGCGGTCAGGGCGTCCAGGGCCGGCTTGGTCATGTTGCCGTTGCCCACCCCCGCGACGACGATGCCTTTGGCGCCCGCCGCGGCCGCGGCGTCGATGAGCGCGCCGTCCATGTTCTCGTAGGCCATGACGATGTCCACGCGCGGCAGGGTGGTGATCGAGTCGATCGAGAACTCCGACTCGTAGGTGCTCTTGCCCACCGGGCCACGGTAGAACTCCGCGTCCCCGTAGGCCACGGTGCCGATCAGGCCCCGCACCGGCGAAAGGAACGTCTGCACGGCCGTGGTGCTGGTCTTGGTGAGGGACGACGCGCCGTGGATCCAGTCGTTGACGACCACCAGCACGCCGCGCCCGGCGGCGTCCTTGTTGGCTGCCACGGCCACCGCGTTGTAGAAGTTGAGCGGGCCGTCCGCCGAAAGCGCGGTGGACGGACGCATCGCCGCGGTGAGAACGATGGGCTTGCGGGTCTTGATCACCAGGTTCAGGAAGTAGGCGGTTTCCTCGATGGTGTCGGTGCCATGGGTGATCACGATGCCGGCGATGTCCGGCATCGCCACCAGCTCGTCGATGCGCCGGGCCAGCTTGAGCCAGACCTCGTCGTTCATGTCCTGCGAGCCGATGTTGGAGATCTGCTCGCCGCGCAGGTTGGCCAGCTTCTTGGCCTGCGGGACGGCGGCCAGCAGCTGCTCGACGCCCACCTGCCCCGATGTGTAGCCGGCCTGCACGTCGCTGGCGGCGGCGCCGGCGATGGTGCCGCCGGTGGCCAGCACCACCACCGTGGGCAGGGACCCTTGTGCGGCTGCCGGCATGGCCGTGACGGCAAGCAGAATCAGGAGAATCAGGGAGCTCGTGTGCCGTTTGAACATGCGGAGACCTCCTATTTGGTCAGCAGAACGATGACCGGCCCCCACGCGGTCAGGAGGATGTTCCCGACGGCGTAGGGGACGGTGTAGCCGAGAACGGGAAGCTTGCTCTGCGCCTCGTCCTGGATCGATCGGAGCGCGGCGGTGAGGGTGCCGGCCCCGGCGCAGGCGCCGAAGAGAATGACTGGATTCATCTTGAGGACGTAGCGTCCGAACAGCAGCGCGGTGACGTGCGGCGTGACGGCCACCACGAACCCGACCACGAGCAGGCTGGGCCCGGTCTTGCGCAGGCCGTCCACGAACGCCGGGCCGGCGGACAGCCCGACCACGCCGATGAACACGGCCAGGCCCACCGTGTCGAAGACCCAGAGAGCCGGCTCGGGGATGCGGCCGAAGGTCGGGCGCAGCGATCGCAGCCAGCCGAAGACGAGCCCCATGATGAGAGCGCCGCCGCTGGCGGTGAGGCTCAGAGGAACGCCCCCCAGCGTGAGCGTGAGCAGGCCGACGAACCCGCCCACCACGATCCCCAGGCCCACGAAGACCATGTCGGTCTCGCTCGACGGTCTCTCGATGTACCCCAGGGCCGCGCCGGCGCGCTCCACGTCGCGCACCGCTCCCGCCAGCTTCAGCAGGTCGCCCCTGTTCACGGTGGTGGACGCCGTGAACGGGATCTCCTCGCCGCCGCGGACGAGCTTCAGCAGCACGACGCCCCGCCCATGCAGCCCGGCCAGCTCGCTCAAGCTGAGATCCACGAGGCTGCTGTTGGTCAGCACCACGTCCAGCGAGACGAGCGGGAAATCCATGAGAGCCCGATCCTCCGTCTCCGTCCCGATCGGGAGTCCTCGGGAAAGGACCCTGCGCCGGGCGGCGATCGCTACGGTGTCACCCTGCGCGAGCAGCGTGTCGGGGCGCGCCTCGAGCAGATCTTTCCCGCGGCGGATCCGCTCGACGAACACCCGCTCCGGCGCGAACGACTGCTCCAGGTCGGCCACGCTCCGCCCTGCCCACGCCGGATCCTCGATTCTGTAGGCACGCAGGGCCCACTCGCGATACGCGGACTGGGTGTCGGGATCGGATTCCTCCCCCCCGGAGAGCTGCTGCTCGAGCTTGCGGCTCTCCTCCCGGAGGTTGATGCCGAGCAGCCGCGGGGCCAGGTTCGAAAGGAACCACACCACGAATCCGGTGCCGACCAGATACGACACGGCGTAGGCCACCGGGATGTTGTTCAGGAGCCGGGTCCTTTCGGATGCCGGCAGGTCGAGTCGCTCGATGGTGTCGCCCGCGGTCCCGATGACCGTCGATTCGGTGAACGCGCCGGCCAGCAGGCCGGCCGCGGTGCCGCAGTCGTAATCGAGAATCTTCGCGGCGGTGACCGCGGCCACGAGGCTGGTGATGCACAGCACCGCCGTGAGCGCCACCTGGGGGAGCGCGCTGCGGCCCAGGCCGCGGATGAACTGGGGTCCCACCTTGTATCCGGTCGCGAACAGGAACAGATCGAAGAACACGGTCTTGACGATGGGATCGACCTGGACGTCGATCTGCCCGATGATCACGCCGGCGATGAGGGTGCCCACGACGTTGCCCAGCCGGAACGTCTTGATCCGGATCCGTCCAATCACGAACCCCAGCGCCAGCGTCAGGAAGATCGCCAGCTCGGGATGCTCCCGCAGCGCCGTGACGAAGGACCTCATCGGGACACCAGCATCAGCCACGGTGTGCCGATCACCAGATACAGCAGCAGGGTGAATCCCGTGGTGATGGCCCCCAGTCTGTAGAGGTCCCCCTGCGACAGGTAGCCGCTCCCCGCGAACAGCAGGTTGGCGCTCGATCCCTGAGGCGTGATCGCGGCGAAGTAGTTGGTCGCGAACAGAAGCTGGAACGCGAGAGGGGCCGCCGGGACGCCCAGCTTCACCCCCACGCCGAGAAAGACGCCGAAAACCGCCAGCAGGTGAGCCGTCTGGCTCACGAACAGGTAGTGCAGCAGAACGTAGGCGACGACCAGAGTGACGCCGGCGACCAACGGAGAGAGCCCCCCCATGGCTCCCGCCAGGGTCTCTCCCAGGAATCCCATGAAGCCGAGCTGGTTGAGCTGGTCGCTCAGCGTGAAGAGCACGGCGAACCAGATGAAGGTGGCCAGCACGTCTCCTTCCTTGGCGATGTCCTCGAGCGTCAGCACGCCCGTGACCAGCAGGACTCCCAGGCCCAGAAACGCCACGGCCGTGGTGTCGATGCCGAAAGTGGCTGCCGCTCCCCACAGCAGCACCATCCCGGCAAAGGTGGCGGCGACGATCTTCTGCTGAGAGCTGGGGGGACCCATCTCGGCCAGGGCGCGTCGCGCGTCGGCGGGCGCTTGAGGGGTCGCCGTCACCTCAGGCCGGGTGACCTTGTAGAGCAGCAGCGGCAGCAGCACCATCCCCGCCAGGGTGGGCACCGAGGCGGCGATCAGCCACGAGCCGAAGCCGATCTCCACCCCGTAGGCCTTCGCGATCTCCGCGCCCAGCGGGTTGGCGGCCATGGCCGTGAGCCAGAGGGCGGACGAGAGGGTCAGGCTGGCGATCCCCGAGAACATGAGGAAGCGCCCCAGGCGCTCGCGACCCACGCCTCCAGGCTTCGCCCCCGCGGCCTGAGCCACGGAGAACGCCAGCGGGTAGAGGACTCCGGATCGGGCGGTGTTGCTGGGAAAGGCAGGTGCGATGAGAGCGTCCACGACGAAGATGCTGTAGGAGAGCCCGAGGGTCGAGCGTCCGAAGAGGCTGATCGCCCGGTAGCCCAGTCGCGCGCCGAGCCCGCACGTCACCACGGCCCGAGCCACCAGGAAGGCGATCACGATGAGCAGGATGGTGGGGTTGGCGAACCCGGCGTAGGCGTCGGCGGGGGAGATCGTTCCCGTGAGCACCGCCGCGGAGACGGCCAGCACCGAGGCGGTCAGGATGGCGAAGGCGCCCACGATGACCGAGAGGATCGCGGTGGCGAAGATGGCGAACAGGTGCCAGGCGGCCGGCGTCAGCCCCTCTGGATGCGGCGAGAACCAGATCGCCGCGGCCAGCACGAGCATCGCCACCCTGGCCACAGCCAACCGCCGGCTCGCCGTGCCCGTCATGTCGTCACTTCGCCCCGATCAGGTGGCGCGGCCCTGTCCGGTCATCGCGGCCGGGTCCAGGATCTCCTTGATCTGCGCCTCGGTCAGGATCTTCTTCTCGCGGATCAGCTCGAGGATCCCGCGGCCCGTCTTCATCGCCTCCGCGGCCAGCTCGGTGGAGCGATCGTACCCGATGACCGGGTTGAGCGCCGTCACCGTGCCGATGCTGTAGTCGACGTAATGGCGGCAGACATCGGGGTTGGCGGTGATGCCGTCCACGCAGTGCTCCCGCAGCGTGCGGGCCGCGTTGATGAACATGGTCTGCGCCTCGAAGATACAGGCCGCGATGACCGGCTCGAAGACATTGAGCTGCAGCTGGCCCCCCTCGGCGGCCAACGACACGGTCAGGTCGCTGCCGATGACGCGGAAGCAGACCATGTTGACGACTTCGGGGATGACCGGATTGACCTTGCCGGGCATGATCGAGGAGCCGGGCTGCTTGGCGGGAAGGTTGATCTCGTGCAGGCCGCACCGGGGCCCCGAGGCCAGAAGGCGCAGGTCGTTGCAGACCTTGGAGAGCTTGATGGCCAGGCTCTTCATGCACGACGAGTAGAGCACGAAGGCCTGCGTGTCCTGGGTGGCCTCGATGAGATCCTCGGCCAGGTGGATCGGGAAACCCGTGATCTCCGCCAGGTGCTGCGTGCATTTCTCCGCGTAGCCCGGGGGCGCGTTGAGGCCCGTGCCGATGGCGGTGGCCCCCATGTTCACTTCGCACAGCACCCGCTGGATGCGTTCCAGCGCCTGGACCTCACCACCCAGGGTCGCGGCGAAGGCCTCGAATTCCTGGCCCAAGGTCATCGGCACGGCGTCCTGCAGCTGCGTGCGCCCCATCTTCACGATCTTCGAGAACTCTTTGCCCTTGCGCCGGAACGACTCGATGAGCGCCTTGACTTCGGCCACCAGCTGCACGTTGCCCAGCGCCATGCCGACGTGCAGGGCGGTGGGGTAGGCGTCGTTGGTGGACTGGGAGCAGTTGGCGTGGTCGTGCGGGTCGCAGTGCTTGTACTCGCCCTTCTTGTGCCCCATCAGCTCCAGGGCCCGGTTGGCGATCACTTCATTGGCATTCATGTTGGTGGAGGTGCCGGCGCCTCCCTGAAACACGTCGAGACGGAACTGGTCGTGCAGCTTCCCGTCCATCAGCTCACGGCAGGCCCCCTCCATCCCTTTGAGGATCTCGTCCGAGAACTGGCCGCAGTCATGGTTGGCCCGCGCCGCCGCCAGCTTCACCATGGCGAAGGCCTTGATGAGGTTGGGATAGAGCCTCAGCTCCACGCCCGAGATGTGGAAATTCTCCAGCGCCCGCGCCGTCTGCACGCCGTAATAGGCGTCGGCGGGGACCGGCAGGTCGCCCAGCAGGTCATGCTCGAGTCTTGTCGCCGGCTTCGACATTGTCGTCCTCCTCTTATCAGGTAAGCCGCATGATACCCTCAAAAGGGAATGGCGACCTTCTCGACACTCTGGACCAAGGGAGAGAGCCTCCCTCTCCTGATAGCGCTCGGGGCGCTCTTCGTCCTGGAGTCCCTGGCCACAGGCCCCTCGCCTCTCATCGGGCTCGCCTACGTGGCCGTGCTGCTGGGGAGCGCCCTGGCGATGAAAGATCGGCGCCTTCTGATGAGGACCCTGGGCCTGCTGGCCGCCGCCGTGATGGCCAGGATCGTGTACGAAGTGAGCCCGGGCCGCCTGACGCTCCTGATCAACCATCTCGGCGCCATCGTGTTTCTGGCCTACGCGGCCCTGTTCATCTTCAAGCGGGCCGTGGCCGCGCCCGGGCGAGTCGGGCGCGACCGCATCGTCGGGGCGATTAGCGTCTATCTAATGATGGGCGTCATCGGCGCCGCCATCGCATCGAGCATCGAGGCGATCCAGACGGGAGCGTTCAGGTTCCCGGATGGTACCGATGCGGCGGTCGGGCCTTATCTCGCGGGTGACACCTCGGCGTTCATCTACTTCAGCTTCGTGACGCTGGCCACGCTCGGCTACGGGGACATCATCCCCGTCACACCCCTTGCCCGAACCTTCTCCTGGATGCTTGCCGTGACGGGACAGATGTACGTGGCCATCGTGGTGGCCAGGCTCGTTTCGCTGGGCTTCGCCCAACCTTCCTCCAGGGAACACGGAAATCAATAAGTCTGGTATGCTGAAGGCTCCTCTCAATTGGTTAAGGAGATTCATGCGGCCAGCATTGACGATGGGGATCGTCCTGGCCGGACTCGCGCTGACCCTCGTGGGCTGCGGCCACGAAGAGCCGGCGGCCGCTCCGCCGCCCGTCGCGGTAAAGGTCTCCGAAGTGATCCAGCGCGATGTGCCGGTGTACGTCGAGGCGATCGGGCAGACCAGAGGCTCCACCGAGATCGAGATCCGGGCCCGGGTCGAAGGGTTCATCCAGAGCGTCGACTACAAAGAAGGCTCCTTCGTCAACAAGGGGGATCGCCTCTACACCATCGATTCCGCTCCGTTCGAGGCGTCTCTGGCCCAGGCCCGAGGCCAGGAAGCCGGGGCCGAAGCCCAGCTCGCGCGGGCCCGGCAGGACGTGCTGCGGTACGAGCCGCTGGTGGCCAAGAACGCCATCTCGCGGCAGGAGTACGAGACCGCGGTTTCGCTCCAGAAGGCTGCCGAGGCGGGGGTGGCCGCGGCGAAGGCGGCCACGCGCAACGCGGAGATCAACCTCGGCTACACGAAGGTGCTGGCTCCCGAGCCGGGCCTGGTCGGCAAGACCGAGGTCTATCCCGGGACGCTGGTGGGCCGCGGCCAGTCCACCCTGCTGACCCAGATCTCCCAGATCGATCCCATCCACGTGCGGTTCACCATCGCCGAGCGCGACTACCTGCGCTACGCACGCCAGGGAGAAAAGGAAGGCCGGAGACCCGAGGACAAGCCGAAGGTCGATTTCGACCTGGTGCTGGACGATGGTTCGGTGCACCCGCACAAGGGGTTCATGGCCTTCGTGGATCGCAACGTGGATGCGCGAACCGGCACCATCCTGCTCGAAGCGGCCTTTCCCAATCCCGAGAGGATCCTGCGCCCCGGCCAGTACGCCCGGGTGCGCGCCACGGTGGAGACCAGGCCCGGGGCCTTCCTGGTGCCGCAGAAGTCCATTCAGGAGATTCAGGGGGTCTACAACGTGTCGGTGGTCGACCAGGCGGGAACGGTGGAGACCCGGATGGTGACCCCCGCCGAGAAGATGGGTTCGCTGCGGGTCATCGAATCCGGGCTCAAGGCCGGTGACCGGGTCGTGGTGGAGGGTATGCAGAAGGTGCGTCCCGGCATGAAGGTCGACGCTCAGGTGGTTCCCATCGAGGCCGGCGAGAGCGAGACCTAGCGGCGTATGTCCGAATTCTTCATCAGGCGTCCCATCGTCGCCATCGTCATCTCCATCCTGACGGTGCTGCTGGGACTGTTCACCCTGCGCAACCTCAGTGTCGAGCAGTACCCGTTCCTCGCGCCCCCCACCATCCGCGTCACCGCTACCTATCCGGGCGCCTCCGCCATCGCCGTCGAGCAGTCGGTGGCCACGCCCGTGGAGCAGGAGGTCAACGGCGTGGAGAACATGATCTACATGAAGTCGTCCAACACCAGCGACGGCCGCATGCAGCTCGACGTCAACTTCGAGGTCGGCTCGGACCAGGACATGTCCAACGTCCTGACCCAGAACCGCGTGTCGCTGGCCGAGGCGCGCCTGCCGAGAGAGGTGGTCCAGCAGGGGGTGACCGTCAAGAAGCAGAGCCCCAGCATCCTGATGGTGATCTCGCTCTATTCTCCCGGCGGCAGCTACGACGCCAACTTCCTCATCAATTACTGCGGCATCAATCTGCGCGACCAGATCCTGCGCATCCCGGGCATCGCCCAGGTGGACCTGTTCGGCGGCACCGACTACGGAATGAGGATCTGGGTGCGCCCCGACAAGCTGGCCAAGCTGGGGGTGACCCCTTCCGACGTCATCGCCGCGGTCCAGGAGCAGAACCTGCAGGCCCCGGCGGGGCGTCTGGGGGCCGCGCCCACGCCCAAGGGCCAGGAGTTCACCTGGACGGTGAGCGCGCCAGGAAGGCTGGTGGACCCCGAGGAGTTCGCCAACATCATCATCCGCGAGACGGAGACGGGGGCCGTGATCCGCGTGAGGGACGTGGGGCGCGTGGAGCTGGGCTCGCAGAACTACGACTCGTTCGGACGGCTCGACGGCAAGCCTTCCGGCGCCATGGCGGTCTATCTGCTGCCGGGTGCGAACCAGCTGCAGGCTTCCGAGGCCATCTACGAGACGATGCACCAGGCCAAGGAGCTGTTCCCCACCGACATGGACTACAAGATCGTCTACGACACCACCCCGGCGGTGGAGGCGTCGATCGAGTCGATCGTCCACACCTTCATCGAAGCGGTCATCCTGGTGACCCTGGTGGTCTTCATCTTCCTGCAGAACTTCCGGGCCACGCTGATCCCGCTGCTGACCGTGCCCGTGTCCCTCATCGGGACGTTCATCTTCTTCCCCATGATGGGCTTCTCGGTCAACACTCTCTCCATGTTCGGCCTGGTGCTGGCCATCGGCATCGTGGTGGACGACGCCATCGTCGTGGTCGAAGCGGTGATGCATCACATCGAGCACGGCATGAGCCCGAAGGAGGCCACCATCCAGGCCATGAAGGAGGTCTCGGGTCCGGTGGTGGGGATCGCGCTGATCCTCTCGGCGGTCTTCGTGCCGGTGGCCTTCATCCCGGGCCTGACGGGCCGCATGTACCAGCAGTTCGCGCTGACCATCGCCATCTCGGTTCTCCTTTCGGCTTTCAGCGCGCTGTCGCTGGCCCCGGCCCTCTCCGCCATGCTGCTGAGGCCGCCCAAGCCTGCTCGGGGGCCGCTCGGTTACTTCTTCCGCGGCTTCAACAAGGTGTTCGAGAGGTCCACCAACGGCTACATCGGCGTGGCGGGACTTCTGGTGCGCCGCTCCTTCATCACCATCATCATCATCGGGGGCGTGGTGGCGGGGGCCGGGCTGCTGGGAAGCAGGCTTCCGGCCGGGTTCATCCCCGAGGAGGACCAGGGGATCTTCGGCGTCAACGTCACCCTTCCCCCGGGCTCCTCGCTCGAGCGCACCAGCGCCGTGATGGGCCAGGTGGAGGCGATCATGGCCAAGACCGAAGGGGTGGAGTCGTACCAGACCATCGGCGGGTACGGCGTGGTCACGAGCACCTACCAGCCCAACTTCGGCACTCTCTTCGCCCGGATGCACCCCTGGGACGAACGGGGGGAAGAGCTTCACGTGAAGGCGATCATGGGCCGCCTCCAGAAGCAGTTCGCCGCGATCCCCGAGGCGGTCATCTTCCCGTTCAACATCCCCACCATCTCCGGGTTCGGCGCGTCGGCCGGCTTCAATTTCCTGATGCAGGACCGCAGCGGCGCACTCACCGTCGATCAGCTCGGCGACCTGACCCGGCAGTTCATGGCGGAGGCCCGCAAGCGCCCCGAAATCGGCAACATCTTCACGTCGTTCGACCCGCTCTACCCCCAGTACAAGGTCGACGTCGATCGCGAGAAGGTGCGCAAGATGGGGGTGCCCATCGACGATGTCTTCGCCGCGCTGGCCACCTCGCTGGGCGGCAGCTACGTCAATGACTTCAACCGGTTCGGCCGGCTGTTCCGCGTCTACGTGCAGGCCGAGGGCGACTACAGGAACTCCCCCGAGGACATCGGCCAGATCTACGTGCGCAGCACGAACGAAACCGCGGACATGATCCCGCTCTCCACGCTGGCCACGGTCGTCCCCGTGGCGGGAACCGAGATCACCAACCGGTTCAACCTGTTCCGATCGGTCGAGATGAACGGCGTGCCGGGGCAGGGTTACGCCTCGGGCCAGGCCATTGCCGCGCTCGAGGATGTCTTCGCGAAGACGATGCCCCCCGAGGTCGGGTTCGCCTACTCGCAGATGTCGTATCAGGAGAAGACCGCTCCTCCCGCCACCCCCACGCTGATCCTCGCGATCGTCTTCGTGTTCCTGCTGCTGGCGGCCATGTACGAGAGCTGGCGCCTGCCCTGGGCCGTGCTGCTGGGGTCGCCGCTGGTGGCCCTGGGCGCCTTCTTCGGGGTGTGGCTGCTGGGGTACGACAACAACGTCTACGTGCAGATCGGCAACATCATGCTCATCGGGCTGGCGGCCAAGAACGCGATCCTCATCGTTGAGTTCGCCAAAGCCAAGCAGGACGCCGGGATGCCCGTGAAAGAGGCGGCCCTCGAATCGGCCCGGCTGCGCTTCCGGCCCATTCTCATGACCGCCTTCGCCTTCATCCTGGGGGTGGTGCCGCTGATGAGGGCCAGCGGCGCCGGCGCCGCGTCGCAGAACGTGATGGGGACGGCCGTCTTCTTCGGCATGCTCGTGGCCACCGCGCTGGGGGTCTTCCTGATCCCGGGCAACTTCGCGTTCGTGGAGTCCCTGCTGCGACGTAAGTCAGCGGCCGCCCCCGGGCCGGCAGCGGCCCCCGCGCCCGAGGCGGGCCACCCATGAGGCACGGGCGTCCGGCGACGTGGCTCGCGCCGATTCTGGCCGCGCTGCCGCTGGCCGGGTGCGTCCTGGGGCCCGATTACGCGCGGCCTCCCGTTCCCGTTCACGAGACCTGGCGGGATCTCCCGGCCGCCACCGCGGAGAGCCTGGCCAACACGCCCTGGTGGGAGCTGTTTCAGGATCCGGTCCTTCAGGAACTGATCCGCACGGCGCTCGTGGAGAACCGCGACCTGCGCATCGCCGTGGAGCGCATCGAGGAGGCCCGGGCACGCTACGGCTTCACGCGCTCCGAGCTGTGGCCTCAGATTGATATCAATGCGACGGGGGGGCGCTTCAAGCTGACGGAGGACGGGCTCATCGCGCCCCTCATCGATGGGGACACGCCGTTCTACGTGCTGACTGCCGACGTCACCTGGGAGATCGATCTGTTCGGACGGATCCGCCGGGCGAGCGAGGCGGAGATGTCGCTGCTGCTGGCCACCGATCAGGCTCGCCGGTTCACGGTGCTCACGCTGGTCTCCGACGTGGCGCGCGCCTACGTGGAGCTGCGCGACTTCGATCGCCGCCTGGAGATCGGGCGCAGCACTCTCGAGTCGCGCCGCGCCTACAGGGAGCTGGCGAAGGACCGCTTCGAGGGCGGGCTCACCTCGGAGCTGGACTTCCGCCAGGCAGAGGCCGAATACCATCGCACGGAGTCGTTCGTCCATCAGTTCGAAATGCGCGTCGGCCAGAAGGAGAACGAGCTCTCGGTGCTGCTCGGCCGTCCGCCGGGCAACATCCTGCGCGGCAGGCCCGTGGAGGAGGTCGTCACGCCGCCCGCGGTGCCGGCCGGGCTTCCGTCCGAGCTGCTGGATCGCCGCCCCGACATCCGCCAGGCCGAAGAGGAGCTGCACGCGGCCACGGCCAACATCGGTCAGGCCAAGGCGCTGCTCTTCCCCCGCATCGCGTTGACCGGCAGCTACGGCTGGGCCACCACCGATCTGGACGCCCTCTTCTCCCAGACCTCGAACACCTGGAACCTTGCCGCCAATCTGCTGCAGCCCATTTTCAACGCCGGCAGGAACCGCCGGCGCGTGGAAGTCACCGAGTCCCAGCAGCGCCAGACCCTGTACGCGTACGAGCAGACCATCCTGCTCGCGTTTCAGGAGGTCGAGGACAGCCTCATCGGCTACCGCAAGTCGGGCGAGCAGCGGCTCTCGGAAGGACAGCGCGTGGGGGCCGAGCGAAAGGTCCTCGATCTGGCCGAGATGCGCTACCGCGGCGGCGTGGCCGCGTATCTCGAGGTGCTCGACGCGCAGCGGTCGCTGTTCTCTTCCCAGCTGGACGAGGCCCAGGCCATCCGGGATCAGCTCGTCTCGCTCATCCGGCTCTACAAGGCCCTGGGGGGCGGCTGGCCGGCAGAGGCGGAGACGGCTTCGGCCGGCGCCGCCGGCACGCCCACGCCGCAGGTGCCCTGACCGAGCCCGGCCGCCTCGCGCGTCCGCAGGCCGCCGCAGCCTCGGGCTGGCTGCGCTGGGTTCCAGGGCTTCGAATCCTTCTGCAGTACGAATCCGCCTGGCTTCCGCACGACATCGTGGCCGGCCTTGTCCTGACCACGATGCTCGTCCCGGTGGGGATCGCCTACGCGGTGGCCTCGGGCGTGCCGGGCATCCACGGCTTGTACGCCACCGTGATCCCGCTGCTGGCCTACGCGGTGTTCGGTCCCAGCCGCATCCTGGTGCTCGGGCCGGACTCGTCTCTCGCCGCGGTGATCCTGGCGGTCGTGATCGCCCATGCCGAGGGCGACCCGGCCCGGGCCGTGGCCCTGGCCGGCATGATGGCGGTCGTGTCGGGGCTGGTGTGCATCCTGGCCGGCCTGCTGAAGCTCGGGTTCATCACCGAGCTGCTCTCCAAGCCGATCCGCTACGGCTACATGAACGGCATCGCGCTCACGGTCCTGATCAGCCAGCTGCCCAAGCTGTTCGGGATCTCCATCGAGAGCGGCGGCCCGCTGCGCGACGTCTGGCGGATCGCGCGAGCCGTGCTGGACGGCGGAGCCAACTGGACCGGATTCGCGATCGGCGCCGGTGCGCTGCTGGTGATCATGATGCTCAAGCGCTTTCGACGCGTCCCCGGCATCCTGATCGCGGTGGTGGCGGCCACTCTCGCCGTCGGCGCCCTCGACCTCGGCGCGGCCGCCGGGGTGAAGGTGCTCGGTCCGCTGCCCCAGGGCCTGCCTTCCTTCGCCGTGCCCTGGATCCGGCCGGAGGACCTCGGCGCGGCGGTCATTGGAGGCCTCGCGGTCGCGCTGGTTGCGTTCGCCGACACGAGCGTCCTGTCCCGCGTCTACGCGGTCAGGACCCGGACCTTGGTCGACCCGAACCAGGAGATGACCGGTCTGGGCGCCGCCAACCTGGCGGCCGGCTTCTTCCAGGGCTTCCCGATCAGCAGCAGCTCTTCGCGCACACCGGTCGCCGAAGCCGCCGGAGCCCGCACCCAGCTCACCGGCGTCGTGGGCGCCGTGGCGGTCGCCCTGCTGCTGGTGTTCGCTCCCTCGTTGCTGCAGAACCTTCCCAACAGCGCGCTGGCGGCGGTGGTCATCACCTCGGCCATCGGCCTGTTCGAGTTCGGCGACCTGCGCCGGATCTACCGCATCCAGCGCTGGGAGTTCTGGCTGTCCATCGTCTGTCTCGTGGGCGTGGCGGTGCTGGGGGCGATTCCCGGCATCGGGCTGGCGATCGTCGTCGCGGTCATCGAGTTCCTGTGGGACGGCTGGCGTCCGCACTCCGCGGTGCTGGGGCGCGCGGACGGCGTCCGCGGGTACCACGACCTGAAGCGCTATCCCGACGCCCGGCTCGTGCCCGGTCTGGTGCTCTTCCGGTGGGACGCGCCGCTTTTCTTCGCCAACGCCGAGCTGTTCCAGGAGCGTGTGCTGGACGCCGTCGCCGCCTCGCCCACCCCGGTGCGGCGGATCGTGGTGGCGGCCGAGCCGGTGACGAGCGTGGACGTGACCTCGGCGGACATGCTGGCCGAGCTCTGGAACACGTTGAGCGCATCACGCATCGAGCTGCACTTCGCCGAGATGAAGGACCCGGTCAAGGACAAGCTGAAGCGCTTCGAGCTGCTCGACCGCTTCGGGACGGACATCTTCCATCCGACCGTGGGCGCCGCCGTCGATGACTACCTCGCCGATCACCGCGTGGACTGGAAGCCCTGAGGGCGCTCAATTGACACCTCATCGGGAACCCACATATGATGGCGATCTCCAGTTGAGTCCCTATGCACTGCAGGCTGCCCGCAGCCTCGAGAGCCCCAAGATGGGGAAGGAGGCACCATGAATTCCGTGAAGGCCGAGGATCTCACGACGCTCGACAATACGGGAGAGGCGAACGAGACAGGGAACGCGTCGGGCGTGGACCGCCGCGCGTTCATGATGCGCAGCGCCGTCGCCGGTGCGGCGGCGGTGATCACGGGGGCTGCGGTGCCCGCGGTGTCGGCCGCCCCGCCGGCCAAATCGGCTGCCTCCGGCAATGTTTCGCCCGATCTGAACGTGAAGAAGGCGACCAAGGGGCCGGTGATGACCACCCTCGACGAGTTCTACAAGGTCGGGCCGGGCCCCTCCAGCTCGCACACCATCGGCCCGATGCGCATCACCTACGACTTCTACCAGCGCTGCACGAAGCTGCCGCCAGACCAGCTCGCCAAGGCCACCGGGATCAAGGTCCATCTCTTCGGCAGCCTGAGCGCCACGGGCAAGGGACATGGCACCGAGCGGGCCGCTCTGGCCGGAGTGATTGGCAAGGAACCCGCCACCGTGGAGCCGGAGTTCCTGGACAGTCTGGTGAGCAAACCGGATCAGACCTTCCCGGTGAAGCTGGGCGACAAGACGATCACCATGTCGCTCAACGACGTCATCTACGACTCGCCGAAGGGGGACTTTCCGCACCCCAACACCATGACTTGCAAGCTGATGGCCGGCAGCGACGTGCTGCTCGAGCAGGAGTACTACTCGGTGGGAGGCGGGTTCATCGAGTGGAAGGGGTATCAGCCGCCCAAGAAAGGGCAGCCGAAGTACCCCTACGCCACCATGAAGGAGCTGCAGGCCCACGCGGAGAAGAACAAGATCTCCATCGCCCAGCTGGTCATGGCGAACGAGATGGCCGTCTCGGGCAAGAGCGAAGCCGAGATCAACGCCTTCGTCGACAAGATCGCGCTGGCCATGGTCAACATCGTGAAGGCCGGCCTGAAGGCACCCAGCAGCACGCTCCCGGGGCCCATCAAGCTCAAGACGAAGGCAGGCGACGTCTACCAGCGCGCCATGGACGACAAGTACGAGAAGCAGCGCGGTGTGGGCGTCGTGGCGGCCTACGCGCTGGCCGGCTCGGAGGAGAACGCCCGCGGCCACCTGGTGGTGACGGCGCCGACCGGCGGCTCGGCCGGCGTCATGCCCGCCCTGGTCTACGCGGTGGGCGAAGGGGGGCGCAAGCTGCCGCAGGAGAAGATCCGCGAGGGGTTCCTCGCCGCGGCGGCGATCGGCTACCTGTGCAAGCACAACGCGACGTTGTCCGGAGCGGAGGGGGGCTGCCAGGCGGAGATCGGCGTGGCATCGGCCATGGGCGCGGCATTCCTCGCCCAGGCGCACGACTTCGGCCATCAGGTCGTGGCCAACGCCGCTGAGTCGTCGCTGCAGCATCACCTGGGGATGACCTGCGATCCGGTCGCCGGCTTCGTGCAGGTGCCCTGCATCGAGCGGTGCGCCTTCGGGGCCGTCAAGGCGTGGACCGGCTTCATGATCGCGAGCAACGAGATTCCGGCCAACCGCCGCGTCGACTTCGACACGACCGTGAACGCCATGGCGCTCACGGCGAGGGAGATGAACGCCAAGTACAAGGAGACCTCCGAAGGCGGCCTGGCGGTCTCCCTGTCGCTCTGTTAGCAGGGAGCCGGATGAAAAGCGGTGTCAGGGTGGCCGCCATCGCGTGGCTGATCACGGCCGTGTACTACTTCCATCAGTACGCGCTGCGCTCGGCGCCGGCGGTCATGATGCCGCAGCTGTCCGAGGCCTTCGGCCTCAGCGCCATGGGGGTTGCCTCCATGGTCGGCCTCTTCTACTACGCCTACTCCCCGTTCAGCCTGGTGGCCGGCGTCGCCCTGGATCGGCTGGGGCCTCGAAAAGTGATTCCCGTCGGTGCCGTCCTGGTGGGGGTGGGAGCGCTGATGTTCGGAACAGGCCATCCTTCGGTGGCCAGCGTCGGGCGGCTCCTGCAGGGCGCCGGAGGCGTCTTCGCGTTGATCGGCGCCGTGTACATTGCCACGCAGAACTTCCCCGCCTCGCGCGCCGCCACGTTGATCGGCGCGACTCAGATGTTCGGGATGGCGGGCGGATCCGCCGGCCAGTTCCTGGTCGGGCCCATGATCGCCGCGGGGGTCCCCTGGAACAGCTTCTGGATCGGCATGGGGGTCGCCGGCCTGGCCATCGGCGCGGCTCTCTACATGCTGATCCCGGCGTCCACGCCGACGAAGCAGCGCGACGATTGGATGAGACAGGCGGGGCGGACGCTCGGCCTGGTCTTCAGGAACCCGCAGTCGATTCTCTGCGGGATGATCGCGGGCCTGCTTTTCATTCCCACGACCATCTTCGACATGGTCTGGGGGGTCCGCTACCTGCAGGAGGGCCGGGGCATCGACTACGCCACGGCGGTGATGCGCTCGGCCAGCGTCCCACTGGGCTGGATCATCGGCTGCCCTCTGCTCGGCTTCCTATCGGACCGCATCGGCCGCCGCAAGCCCGTGATCGTGGCGGGGGCCCTGGTCCTCTTCGCGACCCTGGCGTGGATCCTGTACGGCCCCATGGACGTGTTTCCTCCCTACAGCATGGGGCTCGTGGCGGGGCTGGCGTCAGGCGCAGCGATGCTCCCCTACACCGTGATCAAGGAAGCCAACCCACCGGAGGCGAGCGGCACCGCCACCGGAGTCGTCAATTTCATCAACTTCACCTTCAGCGCCCTGCTGGGCCCGGTCTTCGGATGGTTCCTGGTCAGAGTGGCGGGGACTGATCCGATGAATCTGCAGCATTATCAGTCCGCGTTCGCGCCCCTCCTGTACGGTGTCGCGCTGGCCATCGTGCTCGCGCTCGTTCTGAAGGAGACAGGGCCGGCCGTCCGGTCGCGAGCGCCGATCCCTGTGAAGGAAGGGGCATGAATCAGAAGACGGGTACGGGAAAGTACGAACGCCTGCTGGAGAGGTGTCAGAGTCTGGATGCGGTTCCCACGGCGGTGGTCCATCCCTGCGAGGAGACCGCGCTGGCCGGGGCACTGGAAGCGGGGGCCAAAGGGCTCATCACGCCCATCCTGGTCGGGCCCGCCGCGAAGATCCGCGAGATTGCGGGAAAGCACGGGCTCGACCTGGGGAAGACCACGGTGATCGATGTCCCTCACAGTCACGCCGCCGCCGCCCGCGCCGTGGAGCTGGTCCGCAAGGGCGAGGCCGAGTTGCTGATGAAGGGGAGCCTCCACACGGACGAGCTGCTGGGCGCGGTGGTGGCCCGCGAGACGGGCCTTCGCACAGGGCGCCGCATCAGCCATGTCTTCATCATGGACGTTCCGACCTACCACAAGGTCCTGATCGTCACCGATGCCGCAATCAACATCGCGCCGTCCCTCGAGGACAAGGTCGACATCTGCCAGAACGCCATCGATCTGGCCGTGTCCCTGGGCGTGGAGCGTCCCAAGGTCGCCATCCTCGCGGCGGTCGAGACGGTCACTTCGAAGATGCCGGCCACCCTGGACGCCGCGGCCCTGTGCAAGATGGCCGAGCGGGGGCAGATCACCCGCGCCATCCTGGACGGCCCGCTGGCGTTCGACAACGCCATCAGCAAGGACGCCGCCCGCATCAAGGGAATCCAGTCGGAAGTCGCCGGGGATCCCGACATCCTGCTCGTCCCTGACCTGGAGGCGGGCAACATCCTGGCCAAGCAGCTCAGCTTCCTGGCCAATGCCGACAGCGCCGGTCTTGTTCTGGGTGCGCGCGTCCCGATCATCCTGACCAGCCGCGCCGACAACGTCCGATCGCGGATCGCCAGCTGCGCGGTGGGAATGCTGGCGGCCCACGCGAGACGAAAGGAGCTGCAGAGACCGGCATGAACGACTACGCCCTCGTCCTCAATGCCGGCTCGTCGAGCCTGAAGTTCTGCGTCTACTGCAGGCCGGCCGGCGAGGGCTGGCGACTCGAAGCGAAAGGCCAGATCGAAGGGATCGGGACGTCGCCCCGGCTGTCTGCCAGGGACGGCGCGGGCGCGAGTCTCGACGATCAGACGCTGGACGCCGGCTCGGTGCGAGATGGGCGCGGTGCCATCGAAGCGCTTACCGCCTGGCTGCGCTCCCGGTGGGGCGGCTCGCGTGTGCTGGCGGTCGGCCACCGTGTGGTGCATGGCGGATCGCGGTATGCCCGTCCGGTCATCGTCACCCCCGAGGTGATGAAAGACCTGCGCACCCTGGAGCCGCTGGCCCCGCTTCATCAGCCGTACAACCTGGCGGCGATCGAAGCGGTTTTCGAGCGCCTTCCGGACGCGCCGCAGGTGGCCTGCTTCGACACGGCCTTTCATCGCGGCCAGCCGGCCGTGGCCGAGCTGATCCCGCTGCCCGAGGAGCTCCGCGCGGCCGGAGTGCAGCGTTATGGCTTCCACGGGCTGTCGTACGAGTACATCGCGTCGGTGCTGCCGGAGATGGCCCCGGAGATCGCCCAGGGGCGGGTGATCGTGGCGCACCTGGGAAGCGGCGCCAGTCTGTGCGCCCTGAAGGGGGGCAGGAGCATCGACAGCAGCCTGGGCTTCACGGCGCTCGACGGGCTCTGCATGGGGACCAGGCCGGGCTCTCTCGATCCGGGCGTGGTGCTCTACCTCTTTCAGAGCCTGGGGCTCTCCGCCAAGGAGGTGGAGGCCCTGCTCTACAAGAAATCGGGCCTGCTCGGGATTTCCGGGATCAGCAACGACATGCGCGATCTGCTGAAGAGCGATGACCCCCGCGCCCGGCTGGCGGTGGAGTACTTCGTCTACCGCGCGGCGAAGGAGATCGGTGCGCTGACGGCGGTGCTGGGCGGGATCGACGCGCTCGTCTTCACCGCGGGAGTCGGCGAGAACTCCGCGGAGATCCGCGGCCGCATCTGCCGGTCGTCCGCCTGGCTGGGGATCGAGCTGGACCCCGAGGCCAACGAGAAGGGCGCTCCACGGATCACCACGGCACGCAGCTCTGTGCCGGTCTGGGTGATCCCCACCAATGAAGAGCTGATGATCGCCCGGCACACCGGCATGCTGCTGGGTCTTGTTCCATCGAGGAGTCCATCATGAAGCAGGGGTTCCGCACGGGCCTGTGGCAGAAGGAGATCAACGTCCGCGATTTCATCCAGCAGAACTACGAGCCCTACGAGGGAGACGGATCCTTCCTCGCTCCCGCCACCCGGCGCACCAAGGGCATCTGGGACAAGCTCCAGCAGATGTTCGTCGAGGAAAGGCGCAAGGGGGTGCTGGACATCTCGCAGATCCCCAGCTCCATCACGGCCCACGCACCGGGCTACATCGACCGCGAGAACGAGGTGATCGTCGGACTCCAGACCGAAGCGCCGCTGAAGCGCGCCATCATGCCCAACGGCGGCCTGCGCATGGTCCTCGGCGCGCTCAAGGTCTACGGACACCAGCCGGATCCCCACGTGGTGGAGACGTTCACGAAGCACCGAAAGACCCACAACGAAGGGGTGTTCGACGCCTACACCGCGGACGTGAGGCGCTGCCGCAGCTCTCACATCCTGACGGGACTGCCCGACGCCTACGGCCGCGGGCGCATCATCGGCGACTACCGCCGCGTCCCTCTGTACGGTGTGGCCCGGCTGATCGAGCGGAAGAAGCAGGAAAAGAACGATCTGGACGCCGCCATGTCGACCGATGCGGTCATCCGGGACCGCGAGGAGCTCTCCGAGCAGATCCGGGCGCTCGATGAGCTGCAGAAGATGGCGTCCAGCTACGGGTTCGACATCTCCGGGCCCGCCCGCACGGCGCGGGAAGCCGTTCAGTGGCTCTACTTCGCGTACCTGGCCGGCGTGAAGGAGCAGAACGGGGCCGCCATGTCACTGGGGCGGACGTCGACGTTCCTGGACATCTACTTCGAGCGTGACCTGGCGGCCGGCACCCTGACCGAGGAGCAGGCCCAGGAGATCATCGACGACTTCGTCATCAAGCTGCGCATCGTCCGGTTCCTGCGCACGCCGGAGTACGACGAGCTGTTCGCCGGGGATCCCACCTGGGTCACCGAGTCGATCGGCGGGATGGGCGACGACGGGCGGTCTCTGGTGACCAAGACCAGCTTCCGCATGCTCCAGACCCTGTACAACCTGGGCCCCGCGCCGGAGCCGAACCTGACCATCTGGTACTCGCCGCGGATGCCCGATGCCTTCCGGCGCTTCTCCGCCAAGGTGGCCATCGACACCAGCGCGCTCCAGTTCGAGAGCGACGACATCATGAGGCGCGCCTGGGGAGACGACGGCGCCGTGGCCTGCTGCGTCTCGCCCATGCTGCTCGGCAAGCAGATGCAGTTCTTCGGAGCGCGAGCCAACCTCGCCAAGTGCCTCCTGTACGCCATCAACGGAGGGAGGGACGAGATCAGCGGCGACCAGGTGGGGCCCGCCTTCGAGCCTGTGAAGGGGGACGTGCTCGACTTCGACGATGTGCTCGACAGGTACGAGCGGATGATGGACTGGCTGGCGGGGGTGTACGTCAACGCCATGAACGTCATCCACTACATGCACGACAAGTACGCCTACGAGCGTATCGAGATGGCTCTGCACGACTACGCTCCGCTTCGGACGATGGCTTTCGGCATCGCCGGCATGTCGGTGGTGTCGGACAGCCTCTCCGCCATCAAGCACGCCAAGGTGCGGGTGGTGCGCGACGCCAGCGGTCTGGTGACCGATTACAAGACCGAGGGTGAGTTCCCCATGTTCGGGAACAACGACAACCGCGTCGACCAGCTGGCGGCCTGGGTGGTCAGCACGTTCATGGGCAAGCTGAGGAAGTACCCCACCTACCGCAACGCGGTCCACACGCAGTCGGTGCTGACCATCACCTCCAACGTCGTGTACGGCAAGGCGACGGGGAACACCCCTGACGGAAGACGGCAGGGAGAGCCGTTCGCGCCGGGGGCGAATCCGATGCACGGCCGCGACAGCCACGGCATCCACGCCGCGGGGGCCTCGGTGGCCAAGATCCCCTATCGCGACGCCGCGGACGGCATCTCGCTCACCGCCTCGCTCGTGCCCGAGGGGCTCGGGCGCGTGGCCGAGGATCGTGTCGTCAATCTCACGGGGATGCTCGACGCCTTCTTCGGCGCCACGGGCTACCATATGAACGTGAACGTGCTGAATCGCGACACGCTGCTGGACGCCATGGATCACCCCGAGAAATACCCGAACCTCACCATCCGCGTCTCGGGTTACGCGGTGAACTTCGTCCGGCTCACGCGCGAGCAGCAGATGGACGTCATCAACAGGACATTCCATGGCTGAGACCCCGGCGCCACCTCCGAAGCTGGAGGCGAAGAGCCCCTATGTGCTTCGAGTCAACCTCGGTAAGGGGATCCCCGAATCGGACGTCCGCACGGCCCTGTCCACCGGGGACATGGGATTCCTGCATTCCTACACCACCGGCTCCGCCGTGGACGGCCCGGGGGTCCGCGTCGTGGCGTGGACGACCGGCTGCCAGTTCCGCTGCCTCTATTGCCACAACCCGGACACCTGGACGCTGACCAACGGCATCCCGGTCACCGTGTCCAGGGCCGCCGAAGAGCTGGGGAAGTACCGGCATGGGCTCAAGACCATGTCCGGCGGCTTCACGATCAGCGGGGGAGAGCCCCTGATGCAGGATCGCTTCGTGGTGAAGCTGCTGGGCGCGGCGCGAGGGATGGGCATCCACACGGCGCTGGACACCAACGGATTTCTGGGCGAGCGCCTGACCGACGCCGAGCTGGACGGGATCGACCTGGTGCTGCTCGACATCAAGACGTGGGACCCCGAGCGTCATAAGCATCTGACCGGCATGGACGTCGGCCCGACCCTGGAGTTCGCACGCCGCCTGGCCACGCGGCGAAGGCCGGTGTGGGTCCGCTTCGTGCTGGTGCCGGGACTCACGGACGACGCCGACAACGTCGAGAAGATCGCGGCCTTCGCCGGCGGTCTCGGCAACGTGGAGCGCGTCGACGTCCTGCCCTTCCACCAGATGGGCCGGTTCAAGTGGAGCCAGCTGAGCATCCCCTACACCCTCGAGAGCACCAGGCCTCCGTCGCCTGAGGTCGTCGAGCGGGCCTGCGCGTCGTTCCGGGCGGCGGGGCTGGTGGCGTACTGAACCACATGTCGCCCCGTGCCCGGGTCGTCACGGGCGCCGCCGCGGTGGTGCTGGCTCTGCTCGCCGTCCCGGCTCCGTTGCTGCCGCCCCAGGCCCTGGCCGGAGCGGTGCAGTCCACTCTAGGCGTCGGCTGGAAGCCCGCCTATCTGGTCACTGCGCTCGCCCTGCATGCCGTGCTCTATGGATCGCTCGGCATGGTGGCGGCGTTCGCGGTCGGCCCCGGAACGACCCGGCGGGCGCGACTGCTGCGTCTGGTCGCCGTGCCGGCAGCCCTGATCGCGCTGGCCGTCCTGATCCGATCCCTGAAGCTGGGGCACGTGCCGATGCTGTCGAATGCCCTGGTCCCGATGACGGCCTGCGCACTGGGGGCAGTCATGGGACTGCTCTTCCGCCAGCACGGGTGGCGGGGCCTCGGGGTGGCGGCCGCGATCCTCTCGGTCGGTCTTCTCTGGTCGTTCTTCCCGGGGACATCCCAGGAGCTGAATCGCGGGACGGAGGCCCATCTGCGCCGCCTCGTTGCTGCCGGTGCCGGCCTTCCTTCGGGAGAGGAAAGGTTCGGCGCGCTGCTCAGGGCGGCCGTGGTCCCGCCATCCGGACCGCCACCGGCCGACCCGATCGAGCACAACCGCGCGGCGATCCTGGCGCTGGGGATCGCCATCGGCCACGAGCGGCTCGCGCGCCAGGCCGGCCTGGACCGGGATAGCGATCTGGTGCGCGCAGCGGTCGCCCTGAGGCCGGGGACCGCCCTGCGCGAGCGGGAGGACTGGGCACGGCACTTCACGCTGAGCGCCGCGCTCGCCGTCACCGAAAACCCCTTCCTGAGCGACACGGGGGGCCTGCTCAAGGAGGAGCTGGACGCACTGGCCCGGGGGACCGGCTTCTCTTTCGGCGATCTCACGGCGGATCGGGCCGGGGTCCGCTTCGCCCGGGCGGCGACCGCTTCGGACAGAGCCGCCCTGGCCATGCAGTCGCGCCTTCGGGACGGCTTTGCGGCGGATGACTTCTTCCCTCCTGCCGCCGATCTCCCCGAGAACCTCACGACCGAACAGTTTCGCAGCGAGTACGGCGGCGTCGGCTCGAAGCGATACCGCCGCACCGTCGCCGACATCGAGGCGCGTCTGGACCGCTGCGCGGGGCTATCGTCACCGTAGTAGGTCGGCGTCTTGTCGGACGATCCGCTCTCCTGTAGACTGCCGCGACTTCCATCATTCTTCGAGACCCCGGAGCAGGACCGGTCGGAGCCGGTGGGAGACTTCGATTGCGCCACGCGAACCTGTTCCGCGCCTGGGGCCGCATCCTGGCCGGCGCCGCGCCCACGCTGTCGATCGAGATCACGCGTGAATGCCCGCTCCGTTGTCCGGGCTGCTACGCCTATGAGCCGCAGCATCTCGGTGAGGCCGGGCCGCTGCGCCAGCTGCGCGACTTCAAGGGGCAGGCGCTCATCGATGGAGTCCTGGATCTGGTGCGCCGGCACCGGCCGGTGTACCTCTCCATCGTCGGGGGTGAGCCCCTGGTCCGCGTGCGGGAGCTGGACGTCCTGCTGCCGGAGCTGAGCCGGATGGGGGTCACCGTCCAGATGGTCACCAGCGCGGTCCGGCCGATCCCGCCCGCGTGGAAGGACATCAAGGGGCTTTGGGTCGTCGTGTCGATCGACGGGCTGCAGCCGGACCACGACAGGAGGCGGGCACCCGCGACCTACGATCGCATCCTGAAGCACATCGAAGGGCATGCGATCACCGTGCACTGCACGGTCACCGGTCAGATGGCGCGCCGGCCGGGGTCGTTCGAGCAGTTCCTGGCGTTCTGGTCGGAGCGGCCCGAGGTCCGGCAGATCTGGTTCAGCCTGTTCACTCCGCAGAAGGGCGAAGTGTCCGAGGAGACTCTTTCCCGCCAGGAACGCGCGAGCGTGCTCGAGGAGCTGGCCGGCCTGCGGTCGGCCTTTCCCAGGATGAACCTGCCCGACCCGGTCATCGCGGGCTTCCTCAGTCCCCCGGCCTCCCCGGCCGACTGCATCTTCGCCCGCACCACGCTGTCGCTGACCGCCGATCTCGAGAGCCGGATCACACCGTGTCAGTTCGGCGGCGATCCCGACTGCTCGCAGTGCGGCTGCATGGCCTCCGCCGGAATCCACAACGTCGGCTCGTACCGGGTCCTTGGGATCCTGCCGGTGCGGGCCCTCTACGAAGCCTCGGACCGGATCGGCAGGATGCGGCGCCCGGGCATGAGACCGTAGCGTCCACGGCGCGTGGCGCTGTAGAATCGGCTCTCCTCATGTCCTTCATGGCAGCGGGATCCTGGCGCCGACCGCGGGTCCTGGCCGCGACCGCGGCCGGCCTTCTGGGACTGTACGCCCTCGCCGGATTCTTCCTGGTCCCGTGGATCGCCCGGTCGCAGATCGTGAAGCTGGCCCGAACGAAGCTCCATCGGGAAGCCACCGTCGAGCGCGTCACCTTCAACCCCTTCACCCTCACCGGCGTCGTCGAAGACCTCGAACTCGCGGACCGCGACGGGGCGCCCCTGTTCGGAGTCCGGCGCATCACGACCAACTTCCAGGTCTCGGGGCTGTTCCGGCGCGCGTGGCGCTTCCGTGAGATCGCGGTGGACGGGCCGTCGGTCCACGCCCGCGTCCTTGCGGACGGCAACCTGAGCGTCGCCGATCTCTTCGAGCCCGATCCCAACGCCCCGGCGGAAGAAGCGGGCGCCCGGTTGACCCGGCTGATCGTGGATCGGTTCACCCTGAGCCGAGGCCGCGCCGAGTTCACCGACGACTCACGATCCCCTCGATTCATCCAGGTGCTGGAGCCGCTCGATCTGGAGGTGCGCGACCTGAGCACCATCCCGGACGAGAAGGGGGACCACGGAGTGACCATCGGCCTGGGGAAGGACTCACTGCTGCGATGGACCGGCAGGCAGACCGTCGATCCTCTGCGGCTCGAAGGGCGCGTGGAGCTGACCAGCATCGCCCTGGGGCGCCTGTGGGAATACGCGGCCCCCGGCCATCCGCTCGTGGTGTCCGAGGGGCGCGCGGACATCGTTCTGTCCTACGAGGTCCGCCAGACTCCCGAGGGCCCGATGGCGGCGGCGGTGACGGGTGCCACCCTGAAGGCGCGCGGCATCGTCCTGCGGCCTCTGGATGCGTCGGAGAGCTGGCTCGAGCTTCCCGAAGTGGACGCCTCGGGCATCGATGCCGCCTGGCCGGAATCGCGTGCCTCGGTGGGGTCGGTGCGCATCACGGGACCCAGGGTGCTGGTGCGCCGCGACCCCGGCGGCGCGATGAACTGGATGGCGGCAGCGCCTTCTGCGGAATCGGATACCACCGCACCGGAGCCCTTGACGCCGTGGACCGCATCGATCGGGGAGATCGTGGTGCAGGACGGCCAGATCGTAGTGGACGATCGGGCGGTCTCCCCGGAGACGAAGACGACCCTTTCCGGGGTGGCGCTGCGCCTGGAGAAGGTCTCCACCGACCTCGCGGCCACGGTGAAGGCCGAGCTGACCGCGGCCATCAACGCGTCAGGGCAGGCCAGGGTCTCCGGAACGATCGTGCCGGGCCCGCGGACGGCGGAGCTCGACGTGGCTCTCACCGGCCTCGATCTGGCCCCCTTCGAGCCCTACGCGGTGCGCCTGCCCGGAGCGGAGTTCCGCAGCGGCGTCGCTTCACTGACCGGCAAGCTGAGCGTCACCGAGGGGAAGCCCCGCGCCAGGTTCGAAGGGACGGCGGCGCTCGACCGGCTGCAGATCGCCGGGGGAGAAGAGCTGCTCGTCGCCACGGAGAGCGCGCGTGCCGTGGGGGTGAAGGCGACCGTCTCGCCCCATCGGCTCCGTGTCACCCAGGTCCTGCTCGACGGAACGTTCCTGAAGCTGCACATCGATCGCCAGGGGAACCTCAATCTGAGCAGGCTCGGTGTTCCGGAGGAAGGCGAGGCACCGCCCCCGGCCCCGACTCCCGCCGGCCCCGCAGTCCCCGTGGACATCGGAAAGGTGATCTTCAAGAACGCCGTCGTGGACTACACCGACGAGAGCCTGATCCTTCCCTTCGGCACGAAGATCCACGCGCTGAACGGAGACATCCGCGACGTCTCGACGACGGCCTCCGCCCCCGCGCGGGTTGCGCTGGAGGGGCGCATCGCCGAGGAAGGATACGCCCGGTGCGACGGGTTCCTGCGCCTCGCCGACCCCTTCGCGGCCACCGATCTGACCGTCATCTTCCGCGGCGTGAAAATGCCCGATCTGACGCCGTACGCGGCCCACTTCGCGGGGTACTCCCTGGAAAGGGGAGTGCTCGACGTGGACGTGCGGTATCGCGTCCAGGACCTGCACCTGATCGGGGACCATCACATGGTCGCCAAGGACCTGACTCTCGGCCCCAAGGTCGAAGGGGCCGAGGGCCCGGGCCTGCCGGTGCGTCTTGCGGTGGCGCTGCTCAAGGACAAGGACGGCCGCATCGACCTCGAGGTGCAGGTGGAGGGGACGATCGACTCGCCGGAGTTCAACTACCGCTCGATCTTCTGGCAGGCCTTCAAGAAGATCATGGCGAACGTGGCCATGGCGCCGTTTCGGGCCATCGGCCGGCTGTTCGGCAAGGATCAGGAGGACCTCGAGCTGGTGGGGTTCGCCTCCGGCCGCAGCGAGCTGCCCGCCCCCGAGCAGGAGAAGCTGACCAGGCTGGCCGCCGAGCTGGCGGGCAGGGGGGAGATCTCGCTCGAGGTCGAGGGGCGCTTCGACCCCTCCACCGACGCGGCGGCCCTGCGCCGCGATCGCCTGGAAGCCCGGATCGACGCGAAGCGCACTCCCGACACGAGCCTCGACGCGATCCTGGAGGCCCTCTACACGGAGACCTTCTCCAAGGAGCGGCTCGAGGCCGGGCGCCTGGAGCATACGAAGACGGTGGGCGCCTCCCCGACCCTGGATGCCGCCACCTTCTACGAAAGCCTGAGCGCGCAGCTTCTGGAGGCCGTGCCGATCGGCGAAGCGGACGTCAGCGCGCTCGCGCGGGCCCGCGCCGAGGCCATCGCCGCGGCGCTCACTCTTCCCGGAGGGCTCGACCCCGCGCGCGTCGCCATCAAGGACCCGTCGCCGGTCAAGCGCAAGAAGCAGGGCTCGGATCTGGTGGCCTCCGAGATGACCATGACCGCCAAGGACTGAGGCCCATGGCGCAGGAGAGGACACGGACCGGGCTCTCCGCCGCCGCTCTGCAGCGTGCGGTGCTCGACAACCTTGCCTTCCTCCAGGGCCGCTATCCGGACCTGGCCACTCCGCACGACTGGTACATGGCCCTGGCCTACAGCGTGCGCGACCGGATGCTGGCCCGCTGGGTCTGCACGGTGCGCACCTACATCGCGTGCGACGTGAAGGTGGCCTGCTACCTGTCGGCCGAGTTCCTGATCGGCCCTCAGCTCGGCAACAACCTGGTCAATCTGGGCATCGAGGAGAGCGCCCGCGAGGCCATGAAGGCGCTCGGCCAGGACATCGACGCGCTGATCGCGCTCGAGGAAGAGCCGGGCCTCGGCAACGGCGGACTGGGGCGTCTGGCCGCCTGCTACCTGGATTCGCTGGCCACGCTCGAGATGCCGGCCATCGGCTACGGCATCCGCTACGAGTTCGGCATCTTCGATCAGGAGATCCGCGACGGCTGGCAGGTCGAGGTGACGGACAAGTGGCTGCAGAAGGGGAACCCGTGGGAGATCGTGCGCCCGGACGTCAGCTTCTACGTGAACCTGGGCGGCCGCACCGAAGCCGGCACCGACGCCCAGGGGCGCTACCGCGTGCGCTGGATCCCGGCCAACATGGTCAAGGGGGTGGCATGCGACATTCCGGTGCTGGGCTACCGCGTCAACACCTGCAACACCCTGCGTCTGTGGAAGAGCGAGGCGGTCGAGTCGTTCGACCTGCAGGACTTCAACGTGGGCGACTATCACGGCGCCGTCGAGCAGAAGGTGCTCTCCGAGACCCTCTCCAAGGTCCTCTACCCCAACGACGATCCGGAGGCCGGCAAGAGGCTGCGGCTGTCCCAGCAGTACTTCTTCGTCTCCTGCTCTCTTCAAGACATGCTGCGGCTGCTCGACATCATGCGCGAGCCGATCGAGCGGTTCCCCGACCTGTTCGCCGCGCAGCTCAACGACACGCATCCCGCGATCGCGGTGGCCGAGCTGATGCGTCTGCTGGTGGACGTGCGGGACGTGCCGTGGGAGAAGGCCTGGGACATCACGCGGCGCACGCTGGCCTACACCAACCACACGCTCCTCCCCGAGGCGCTCGAGACCTGGGGCCTGCCGCTCTTCGGGAGCCTGCTGCCGCGGCCGCTGGAGATCATCCACGAGATCAACCGCCGCTTCCTGGATGAGGTCAGGGCGAGCCATCCGGGGGACGATGCGCGACTGTCCCGCATGTCGCTCATCGACGAAGCGGGCGAGAAGCGCGTGCGCATGGCGAACCTGGCCACGGTCGGCAGCCACGCCGTCAACGGAGTGGCGGCGCTTCACACCAAGCTGCTGAAGGCGAGCGTGCTGCGGGACTTCCACGAGATGTGGCCGGAGCGCTTCAGCAACAAGACCAACGGAGTCACGCCGCGGCGCTTTCTCGCCCTGGCCAATCCCGGGCTGCGGCGGCTCCTCACCCGCAGCCTCGGGGATCGCTGGGTGGCGCGGCTCGAGGAGCTGCGCGGACTCGAGCCGTTCGCGGATGACGCCGCCTTCCGCGAAGAGTGGCGCGCCGTGAAGCGCGCCAACAAGGAGCGCCTCGCGGAGCACGTCCGGCTGCGGACGGGGGTGAGCCTCGACCCGGCGTGGCTGTTCGACGTGCAGGTGAAGCGGATTCACGAATACAAGCGCCAGCATCTCAACGCGCTGCACATCGTCCACCTGTACAGGCGGCTCAAGCAGGAGCCCGGGTTCGCCATGCCGCCGCGCGCATTCATCTTCGGGGGGAAGGCCGCCCCCGGCTACGTCCTGGCCAAGCGGATCATCAGGCTCATCACCGCGCTGGCGGAGACCATCAACGGCGACCCGGAGGTCAACACGCGCCTGCGCGTGGCCTTCGTGCCCAACTTCAACGTGCAGAACTCCCAGCTCATCTACCCGGCGGCGGATCTCTCCGAGCAGATCTCCACAGCCGGCAAAGAGGCGTCCGGCACGGGGAACATGAAGTTCATGATGAGCGGGGCCCTGACCATCGGGACGCTCGATGGCGCCAACGTCGAGATCCGCGAGGAGGCCGGCGCGGAGAACTTCTTCCTCTTCGGCCTGACTGCCGAAGAGGTGGAGCGGACCCTGCGCGAGGGGTACCGTCCGGCCCGCCTGGTCGAAGAGGACCCTGCGCTGCGCGCCGCGCTGGACCTGGTGGCCGGCGGGGGCTTCTCACACGGCGATCGCGAGGTATTCCGCCCGCTGGTGGAGAACCTGCTGCAGTCGGATCCCTTCCTGGTGCTCGCCGATCACGCGGCGTACGTGGCGTGTCAGGAGGGCGTGAGCGCCGCGTGGACGGATCGCGAGCGCTGGACGCGAATGTCGATCCTCAACACTGCGCGTGCCGGGAAGTTCTCATCCGACCGCGCGATCCGCGAGTACAGCGAGGAGATCTGGCGCGTCGTCCCGGTGCGGGTCGAGCCAGGGTAGCGACGGGGCCGGCGCGGCTCAGGGGGCAGGTGCGGCCGCCTTGCTCTTGCGCTTCTCCTTCAGCGCCTCTTTCTTCTCTTCGCGGATCTTGTCCCACTCCTTCATCTGCTCAGGGGTGAGGATCTTCTCCATCTCCTCACGGAAGTGTTCGCGCACCGGGCGCGCCTCCTGCATCATCTGCCTCCTGGCGTAGCGGGACGTGTCCCCGGCATGCTTCTCGCGGATGGCCTTGAGCTTCTGCGCCTCCTCCCGAACCAGAGGCCTGATCTTCTCCACCTGCTCCGGGGTCAGCTCGAGACGCTTCTTGAGGTCCTCCATCCGGCGCGCCATCTCCTGCTTCTGCTCGTCGCTGACTTCGGCCGCGCGCGCCGCCGAGGGCAGCAGGACCAGGCACGCCACCGCGGCGGCCGGCAGCCATCTCGATCTCACGCCCCATCTCCCCATGCGAACGTGAACCCGACGAAGGGTCCGTAGAACGCGAGGTCCGTTTCGATGGTCACGTCGTCGTCATCCTCAAACTCGAACTCCAGATGCCGGTACCCGAACCTCAACGTGTACCTGCCCTGCTCGTCGAAGAACACCCCGGCGGAGGCTTCGGCGTTCCAGCTCAGCTCGGTCCCGCCGGCTCCCACGTCGCCCCGCAGTTGTATATCCCATCGCTTCGCGAAGCCGGCCGACCACCTCGCTCCCACGAATCCGTCCAGGTAGGTCTTCGAGGTCTCCACCGTGGTCTCCACGGTGGAAGGAGATGGAAGGGCGACCTCCACGTCCAGGTCCATGCTCAACAGACGCGTGCCGAACAGGAGGTCGAAGCCGTGCTCCTTGCCCGACGGCCTCCAGAAGGCCGTCGCCTCGGCGATCCAGGTGTCGAGATCCGATTCCGTCTTCGTGCCCCCGGGAAGCGGGGGCCTGGCGGCGCTGGTGCTTTCGTCGGACAGCCCGGCGAAAAAGGTGTCGCCCAGGAAGCCCCACTCTCCACGGCGCCCCTCGAACCTGCCCATCACGGCCATGTCCAGGTCCTCGACCAGATCCGAGAAGCTGACATCCGCAGCCAGGATCGGCTCGTTGTCGACGTCCACGTCCAGGTTGACCCCGGTTGCCCACAGATAGGGCGTGACCGACCAGTGCCACTCCGACGCCGCCGCGGGCGTGGCGCACAGCGCCACCGCGGCGCACAACGCAATGCGTTTGCTCATGGGTGCCTGCCTCCTTGAGAAGGGGCACCATCATAGCGTGATTGTGAAGCGGGTGCGGGAGGTGGGGAGGAACGGGGCGGTCCGGGAGCCGACGACGAGGGCTCCGGGACCGTCCCGTGGTGCGGCTAAGTCTTCAACATCTTCTTGACTTCTTCCTCCCGCTCTTTCTTGATCTTGTTCCACTCCTTCATCTGATCCTTGTCGAGGATCTTCTCGATCCGCTCGTTGAAGTCCTTCCTGACGGGCTCGATTTCCTTGGACATCTCATGGCGCGCATGATGCGAGGTGTCACCCTCGTATTTCTGGGTGATGGCCTTCATCTTCTGCACCTCTTCCTGCACCACGGGCTTGAGCTGCTCCACCTGGGGATCCGTGAGCTGCAGGCGTTCCTTGAGTTTCGCCATCCGAGTGGCAATGTCCATGTTCATCTCGTCGGGCGTCTGGGCCACGGCCGGCAGAACAAAGACGCACATCACGGCGAAAGACAGCGCGAGGGTGGTAAGACGCCGCTGGATCATTTTCCATCTCCACAAGCAAACGTGAACCCGAAGGACGGCCCCGGGAACACAAGGTTCGACGGCTGCATCGTCGTAATCCGGCAGCACGAACTTCATGGAAGCAGATCGCCGGGCCCGGGACCAGTAGGGTTCACACCGAGGGGGATGAACCCGGGGGCACCCGGAGCCCGGACGTAACAGGAATGCGGGATGGGACCTGGTGTCCCGTCAGTACTTCCCCGTGGACTTCCTGGCTTCCAGGATCAGGATCCCGCCCCCGGCGGCGTCTGCACCGTCTCCAGCTCGAACCCGGGCGGCGCCGTCTCCCACGGATAGCCTTTCGAGGCCATTCCGTAGCCCACGTCGAAGAGCGCCTTCATGTACTCGGGGTCGAAGTCTTCCTTGTGGACCACGTTGAAGGAGCCGGGGATTCGGGCAAGGTGAAAGTCCACGCTGTCCCGCCGGGACGTCGCGTAGATGCGGTACAGGTCCCCGATCCCCTGGTTGTGGATGAGGCTGGAGATGGCGCGCCCGGCGATCGAGAGCACGCGGCGCTCCACGTCTGCCCATTCGGGGTCGAGCCGCGAGTTGCGTATGACATAGAGGTTCCTCTCGCGCTGGAGCCCGTGCTCGCGCGCCAGAGCTCCGAGCTGGAGCGAGGGTGGATAGGCGAAGACCTGGGCTGAAGTGCCGCCGTCCACGTGCATCTCCTCATAGCGCTTTCCACCCGCTTCCACCTGGATCATGGTGGGGGGGAAGGCCCCCGGAATGGCCGCCGAGGCCATCATGATCCTTCGGAACAGGTCGATAGCCGCCGGATCCTTGCTTTCCGCGATCTTCGTCATGTTCCAGATGACCCCCTGCCGGGCGTCCAGATCGCAGGTCCCGATCAGAAGGAGGCGTCCCTTCCGGCTCTCCGCGGCGACGGAGTCCAGCATCTCGCGGTTCACCTGACGCCCGAGCTGGTTCCAGAGCGGCGTGTTGTCCGCCATGGCGTCGCTGGTCACCGCCGCCAGCACGCTGCGCTTGATCAGGATGTCCTTGGAGGAAATGCCGGTGTAGAGCGACTTCAGCCTGGCGTCGTAGGCCGGGCCCAGGAACGCGAAGGGCGCGATCAGCCCCCCCGTGCTGATGCCTGTCACCACCTTGAAGACGGGCCGATCGCCTGCCGAGGACCAGCCGTTGAGCAGCCCGGCCCCGAACGCCCCCTTGTCGCCGCCACCCGAGATGGCCAGGAACGATGAGGGTGGGAGCGTCCCCTGAACCCCCTGCGCGGTGAGGGCGGCCTGCTCGCGCTCGACCGACTCGAGCGCATCACGCGTGAGAGCGTCCAGGTGGCCGGGGCGGTACCGCACACCGTGCAGTCCGGGGATTTCCGCCTGGGCCTGCAGCTCGGGCGGGACCGCCGGGAGCCGGGCTGGACGGGAGCAGCCCGCGACGAAGAACAGGATCACGGCCGCGCAGGCCGGCGAGAGTCGTTTCACGGAATTGCCTCCTTGATGCCTCGAGATACAGTGGGCGCGTCAGCCTCGAGGGCGGCCAGGACGCGGTCACGCATGACCGGGAAGAAAGGGTTGCTGCGCAGGCGGGCAAGGTTGCCCAGCGGGACCACGAGAGCCCCCGCTTCGCCCCGCACGGTCAGCGCGCCGAGCGGATACGGGGGCATGTCGGTGCCTCGTGGCTCGATGCCGTAGACCGGATCGTCCCCCGGGAAAGGCAGGGCCACGTGCCCGAGAGAGAGGATGCCGGGCGGCCAGAAGAGTCCCAGATCGCTCTTGAGCGTCTCGCGCGAGCCCTCCTCCCGCGTGTAGGCGATCACCTCCCGGGAGTCCGGATCACGGTTCCCAATCCAGCTCAGGCGGAAGGGAAAGGCGGCGGCTGCGCGCA
The DNA here is from genome assembly GCA_050747525.1 of Candidatus Polarisedimenticolia bacterium. GTDB lineage: Bacteria > Acidobacteriota > Polarisedimenticolia > JACPZX01 > DASXTC01 > JBOGOC01. The sequence goes on from JBOGOC010000027.1 coordinate 41,872, forward strand.
CCTGATCCAGGTCCTGCACGAGCGACGGCGAGAGCAGATCCTGGAGCTTCTCGCTGCGGTTGATGTCGAACACCACCAGCTCGTGGCCGCGTGGCGGGAGCTTCTCGAACAGGCCGTGCAGCACCTCCGATGTGGTGACCGTGGCGTCGATGAGCGACTGGAACGCCAGCACCCTGGGCATGGCATCCAGGTGAGCCTTGGCGCCCTCGTCGTCGAGCGCCCGCTGCAGCTCGAGGGTGAGCAGGTGGATCTGGGTGGCCGCGTTCACCGGAAATGAGTTGTACTTGTACGGATCGTATTCCGGAAGAACGTCCAGCCAGCGCGACTTCTCGAAGTAGGGCAGGAAGGCCAGCCCGGAGACGATCCGTGTCAGCCCGGCCAGCTTCGAGATGCCGATGGCCGGCGAGACGAGCACCAGCCGCGTGGGCCGCGGCACGGACGTGTCGGTCAGACTGCGCACGCAGTAGAGCGTCGTCAGCGCTCCCCCTGTCGAGTGCCCTCCCACCCAGAAGGGGCGCCCCTGCCCGGCGCGCTCCGCGACATGGGCCGCCGCCAGCTCCACGGCGGCGTACCAGTCCTGCCAGCGAACGTCGAGGAGCCCCGAGGGGATGGTGCCGTGCCCCGGGAGCCTGAGCGCCAGCACGTAATACCCATGGTCGCGGAGAAGCTCGGCGAGGGCGCGCATCGAATACGGCGAGTCGCTCAATCCGTGAACGAGCAAGGCCCCTCCCCGGATGGTCTCCGGGACCAGCTCGAAAGAGCGGTTGTAAGGGGTGTCGAGCGCCAGGCGGGCCGGGACGCTGCCGGGCGTGTACCTGGACAGCGCGTAGCGATCCGCGGCCGGGGAGTCCATCACCCGCCGGTGCACTTCCATGATCAGGCGGTCTTCGAGCGCGCGGTACTCGTCGAAGGTGCGTGGCGCGCCGGCGCTCCCGGAGCGGAACTCGGATTCGAGAGCCAGCCGGTGCCACGGCCGGAGGTCGCCGTGGCGGACCCGCGCCTGGACGGCGAACACGAGGATGATGGTGGAGGGGATGGCGATCGCCAGGATGATGAGCAGGAATGCGATACGACGGGCCCACCGCGCGAACGTCCCCGCACGCCGCATCATCCTGGATCTCCCGTGCACACTGAACCGCCGAGAGTGGCATTCTATCCCAGATGACTCCTGTGGGCACCCTCCGGCATCCCCTCGCCAGCGCGAAGGTGACGCTCGTCCTCGTCGCGCTCACGGTGGGGATGCTCGCGCTGACCGTGCCAGGCGCGCTGCGCGACGCGCGCGAGCAGGGCGAGATCTACCTGTTCAGCTGGAGGTTCCTGACCGACATACCCGGCCGGCTGGCCGGCCCCGGCCGGTTCCGGTTCATCCTGCAGCCGGCCATGGCCATCTTCCTCGGTGTCGGGCACGGCAGGGCGGATGCCCGGATAGGCCAGGGGTTCCGGCTTCTTCCTTCACTGGCCAACCTGGCGCTCATGGCCATCCTGCTGGACGTCGTCTTCCAGTGGGCCATCCTGGGTGTGGCGCACCCGTTCGCCGCGCTGGTGGTGGGCCCCGTTCTGATCACCATGCCCTACGTGGCCGCCCGCAGGCTGGCCCGACGGGTCGCTGCCCGGGGACTGAGAGTCTCTTGAATGAAAAAAGCCGGCGCATCGGATCTCTGTCCGATGCGCCGGCTGTGAGCCGGTGGCAGGCCCGGCCGAGTGGCTACATGCCGTTACCGCACATGCCCAGCGTGTCGCCGTGCGCCAGGTGTTCCGCGACCTCGGCATCCAGCGCCACGTCGATGGTGTTCTTCTTGCCTTTCTTCCCCGCAGGGGTGTGGCACAGAAGGACCTTCTCCATCTTCAGAACGTACCCGTGGAACCCTCCGGGGGCGGCGGCTCCGCCGGCCAGCGTGTGGCCGTCACCGGAGACCGATCCCGACAGGATGATCCAGCCGGGCGTGAAGACTCCCTGACCGATCAGGAACTCCTGGATGTCCATCTGCCCGGTCCAGGGGGTCCACAGGGTGGTCCGGCGCGGATCCCAGAAGAAGAACGGCCAGGCGACTCCGGTCACGATGTTCCCGTCGTCGCTCAGATCGGTGGCTATGATGGAGTAGTCGGGGTAGGGGAGAGGCCCGAGCGACTCGATGCCCCCCTGGGGCGTGGATCGCCAGGCCGCGCAGTCGCAGTATCGGAACCCATCGAATTCGCGCGGCACGGGATAGCACTCGCCCACCATGGACGAGCCGTCGCCGGTCACCGCGCTCACCGCGCCCACGTGGCTCACCTGGTAGAAGATCGACGAAGGATCGTTGTCGCAGTTCTCGGCCTGCGGCAGCTCCACCAGCGACTCCACCCCATTGTCCCAGCGGGCGCCCCGCCACTGTCCGGTGACCGGGTGGCTGTCCCAGCCCACCACCACGGATCCGTCCGAGGAGACGGCGTCGGCCCGGCTGCCGGTGCCGAAGAAGCCCAGCGGCTCGATCACCCCCGAGCCGATTACCGAACGGTAGGCGGTGGTCGCCGTGCAGCCCAGCCACTGCAGCCCCACCACGGAGCCGCTGTCCGACGCGTCCCACGCGCTGATCAGGTTGTAGTCGCAGGAGTCACTTCCCGGAAGCGTGCCGATGGGAGCCCAGCTCTCGCCCCCCTGCCACACGGCCGCCACATCGATCCCATCCTCGCGCGTGATCTCCCCGACGATGGTCAGGCCATTTTCGGAGACGCCGGGGGAGGGGCTGAACGGGCTGCCGCCGATGTGCTGTGCTCCGGTGTCGGGTGTCCATCGCAGCAGGCCTCCCGCCCATCCGCCGACCGCCACGCTGCCGTCGCGCGAGATGTCGGAAAACCAGGAGTTGGGGTGCTCGATCGGAATGAACCGGGGGGCGCCCTTCACCTTGTTGAAGGTGATGTCGGCCACCGCCATCCCACCCGCGGGCGCGGAGAGAGGACTGCTGGCGCAGCGCTCGTCGGTGATCCCGTCGCCCGATTCCAGATCTCCGTTCCAGTACTCTTCCGGGCCCGGGAGCAGCACAGGGACGGGTGTGGAGAACGCGCCCGCCAGGATGCCGTCCACGTACACGCTGTAGGAAGCTCCCGGCGTGAGGCCGTGGAACGCGTAATCCCCATCCGGCCCGGCGAGCCCCTGCGAGTGGTCGCCGCTCATGGCCGAGATTGCGTCGCCCCAGGGGTCGGCCTGGTTGCGCGCGATCACGTTGGCCCCGACGAACTCCTCGCCGTGAGGACCATGGGTCGGCGCGCGAACCGTCCCCCGGATGGTCGCGTGGGAGGCCGGCCATCCTGCCTGGGGGTACAGATCCGACACCGCGGCGACGTCGTCAAGGAAGTCCACCGTCGCCTGGGCGGCGCCGGTCCCGAACTGGTCGATGAAGGGGAACATGGTCTCCGTCTGGGACGAAGACGGCATGTCGCTGAAGGGCGGCGAGCATCCTTCCGGACCGGCGTAGGGCTCGAAGAACATCACGTGCTGCCCGTTGGTCTGCGAGTGGGCCAGGTTGATGGCGTGCCCCAGCTCGTGGGTCGCGACTCCGGCGAACATCTGCGCCGCCTCCTCGGGCGGCACGAAGTCGAAGATGGCCGCGCCGTTGAGCACGACGGTGGCCTCCAGGATGGCGGCGCTGTCTTCGTCCACCCACTCCACGACGGCGAAGCCGAGGACGAAAGGATGCCCGAACAGCGCCGTGAAGATGGAGCCGTCCGTGTCGTACACGACGTGGATACCCCCGCCGTTCCAGGCTCCCAGCACGTCGAAGATGCTGGTCGCGTCCACGTCGCCGAGGCCCACGAGGCTCACGTCACCGGCGATGGCGGCTTCGAGCGACGCGGTGGCCACGCCGGTCCACTGCTGCGCGGCGAAGGCCACCATGGCGCCGGCCTGCTCGTTCGACAGCGGACCGAGCGGACCCAGGTCGAGATAGATGGGCGTGGTCCCGGCCGGCCAGACGTACGGCGTCCCCGAGGCCGGATCCTTGATGTAGAGCGGCCCGCCGGCGATCGACGGTGACACGGCCCCGACGGTCATGAGGACTGCGGCGGCAACGGATTTCCTGATGTCGAATCTCATGGCTGCTCCTGTGCCTGCTGGACCCTGGCTGACGTCGGGGAGGTTTCGACGGGATGGCCCCACCAGTCGGCCGAGACGGCGCGCCGCACGAGCCCCACGAAGGTCTCCGCGGCGACGGCTCCTTCCGTCGTCTTGACCATGGACGCCTCCCGCTCGTTGAGCCTGGCATCGCGGCGGAAGGTCACGCCCTGGAAGAGCGCCTTGTTGTTGTGGCCGTTGCGTGCCGTCCCGCCGCTGAGGGTGAACTTCCCCTGCTGCAGGCCGACCGTGGTCCGGAACCCCTGGGAACCCTTCCTGCCCAGGAACACCATCACCTGCTCCCCCACAGTGTAGGTGGGCATCCAGGTGGTCCCGCCGATGTAACGGCGGCCGTTTTCCGGCGCGAGAGGAGCGGGGATGTTGATCTGCCGGAAGGTGACCGTCTCCGCCTGCGATCCCCGCAGGCTGTCGGACACCTGGATCTCGATCTCGACGAACGGAAGGGCTGCGTGCCGCCCCTGGGTGACCTTCGAGACGGTGCCGACGACGATCGCGTGCGCGTCCTTCACCAGTCCCGAGAGGCCCACCGGCCGCTCCATGCTGGTCGCGAACGCCGCCGACGCCGCCAGGCACGTCGCCGCGATCGCGCCGCAGGTCGCGGCGATGCGATGGCAAAGATGCTTCATGGTTTCCCCCTGTGGTCATGTTGCAGAAGGCCATCGCGCGGTGGAAGGGCATCCAGCACCGCGGACAGCTGATCAGTGATGCCAATCTTGGAGACGCATCCGGCCGCTCCCGCCGCGGCCGCTTCACTCCGGAAGGCTCCCGTATCATGAAAGGCCATGAGGACGATCCAGGGCGCTTGCGGGCGCGAGGCCATGCTGCGCGCCGCCTCGAAGCCGCTCATGTCGGGGAGGGTGGCGTCCATGACGACCACTTCCGGCGCGGAGGCCTCGAGGTGATGGAACGCCTCGCTCGCCGAGGCGGCCCGCCCCACCACGTGCAGGCCGAGACTCTCCGTCAGCCAGGCGGCCAGCACGTTGAGGTAGTCGTCGTTCTCGTCCACCAGCAGCACGCGCATGGGCGCCATGTGGTCCCCCGAAGAGGGGCCATCATCCACGACTGGAGGCCCCCGCACGAGCGGGCGGACCCCGACGTGGGGGGTGGAAATACCCGGGTGGATGTCAGGGATTCCCTGACGGCGGCTAGTCCTGGGGGGAGACGAGGCCCGTGCGGATGGCGAAGCGGACCAGTCCGGCGACGTCGCGGATGCCGAGACGCTCCATCAGCCTGGCCCGGTGCGTCTCCACGGTCTTGATGCTGACGCCGAGCCGGTGCGCGATCTCCTTGGTGGAGTGGCCTTCGGCGATGAGCTGAAGGATCTCCCGCTGTCTCCGGGTGAGCCCCAGCAGCGGGTCGGGGGATGTGGCGTCGCCGCCGGTGAGCATCTCCTGCACCACCGTGCGCGACACCTTGGGGGTCAGGTAGGTTTCCCCCCGCATGACCGACTCGATCGCGAGCGGCAGTTCCGGCACCGTGGCCCCCTTGACGAGGTACCCGGCCGCCCCGGCCTTCAGCGCCTCGCGCACGTAGCGGGAGTCGGTGTACATGGAAAGGATCACCACCCTCGTGCGCGCGGATTCCTGCGACGCCTGGCGGACCACGTCGAGGCCGTTGAGGCCGGGCATGGTGATGTCGATCAGCGCCACGTCCGGCTGGTGCTCGCGGATGAGCTCCAGAGCGCGCCGGCCGTCATCACATTCCGCGACGACCGTCACGTCCGGGATCCGCTCCAGCAAGGAACGGATCCCGGCCCTCACCAGAATGTGGTCGTCCGCCAGCACCACGCGGATCATGCCGCGTCCTCCAGGGGCAGCGAGGCGTGCACCCGCGTGCCGTGGCCCGGTGAAGATTCGATGGTCAGCTCGCCTCCCAGCGCGCCCACGCGCTCCTGCATGCCCAGCAGCCCCAGGGCTTTCCCGGTGGCGGAGCTTCCCAGGACGGCCTGCACGTCGAACCCGTCGCCATCGTCCCGCACATCGATGTGGAGCATGCTCCCCCTCCGTTCGAGCGTGACGTTCACGCTGCGAGCTCCCGCATGCCTCACCACGTTCGCGACCGCCTCCTGCACCACACGAAAAGCGCTGATCTCGAGCTCGGGGGTGAGCGAACCCCTGGCGACGCCGCTGTCGCGCATCTCGAGGACCAGGCTTGAGCGCTCGGCATGTGTCTCGAGGTAGCCCCGCAGGGAGGCGACCAGCCCCATCTCCTCGAGCAGGGGAGGCCTCAGGTTCAGGGACAGGCTGCGGATGTGCTGGATCATCCTATCGATCAGATCCGTGGATTCGGCGAGCCGGCTCGATCCGGCGGACCCCGGGTGGTCGCCCTCCAGAAGCTGGAGATTGATGCCCACGGCGGTCAGCGATGGCCCCAGCTCGTCGTGGAGCTCGCGAGCGATGCTGCGGCGCTCCTCCTCCTTGGCTGCCTCGAGCCGCCGGGTCAGCAGCCGCAGCCGCGCATACGCGGCGCCGAGATCGTGGCGCGCCTTCTCGCGCTGCTCCTGAAGCTTCAATAGCTCGTCGTTCCTTCGCCTGAGGGCGGACATGCGCAACCGGTGGGCTCCCAGGGCGCTTCCCACCAGCGCCACCGCGATGGTGGACCGGAACCAGGCCGTCATCCAGAAAGGCGGGATGACGTGAATGGCCAGGGCGTGCGGAAGCTCGGTCCATGTTCCCTGGCACCCCCGTCCCCTGGCCATGAACAGATGTGTTCCGGGGGGGAGATCGACAAGGGTGAGGGTCCGCCGGGGCCCCAGATCGGTCCAGGGCTCGTCGGGGCCGAGCCTGTATGCGTGCGCGTGGCGGTGCACCGGCTCGAAGTCGAGGATCGAGAGCTCCAGCGAGATCCATCGACCATACGGAATCTCCACGGCCCGCAGATCCCCCGCGGGTGCGCCCGGCCCCGCCTCGCCGGCGGCCTGGATGGACGTGATCCGCATCGGGCTCGCGCTCCGCGGGAAAGGAGTGCCGGCGGGGTAGGCTACCAGCCCGCGCACCGACCCGAAGAAGAGCAGGTCCCCCGTCCGCGCCGCGGAGCCCGACTCGAACTCACCCGAGATCAGGCCGTCGTCCACGGTGAGGCTGACGACCGATCCCGCATCCGGATCGTAACGAGAGAGCCCTCGCTTCGTGCTGAGCCAGAGACTGCCGTCGTCGTCTTCGACCATCCCCATGATGTTGTCGTCGATGAGACCGTCGCGCGATGTGATGCGCGTGAAACGGACGATGCCGTCCGCCTCCTGGTCGGCACGGTTCAGCCCTCCTCCGCCCGTCCCGATCCACAGGCGTCCCTTCCTGTCCTCGAGCAGGGAGGTCACGAAATGGCTTCCCAGTGAACCGGGCTCCGGACCGGCCCGGTAACGCACCACTCCCGGGCGCCCGGGCTCCACCCGGTTCAAGCCGCCGGAGCGCGTGCCCACCCAGAGCGTTCCGCGCCGGTCCTCGAGGAGGGCCGTCACGTACGCATCGCTCAGACTGTCCGGCCGAGCCGGATCGTGAAGGTATCGCTCGGCCACACGCCCCGAGGCGTCGAGCCGGTGCAGCCCCCCTTCTCCGGTGCCCACCCAGATCCTGCCGGCCCGATCCTGCAGCAGCCCTACCACATAGCCGGGGCCAAGACTGGACGGGTCGTCCGGATCGTGCTGCAGCGTCAGGCTCCCGGATTGGGATTCCAGCTTCAGGACTCCAACGCCGGTTCCGATCCAGAGTGACCCGTCGCGCGCCGGCACGATCCCGTAGATGGAAGGGTCCCCCTCGACGGGAACGATGCGGGGCGCTCCCCCGCTCCCGTCGAGCCGCGCCAGATCGCCTGCCCGTGTTCCGATCCAGATCGAGCCGTCACTCGCGCCGGCCATGGCGGTGATATCGTTCGATCGCAGCCCCTCGATGCCTGAAAGCCGCGCGCGGACGGACGCCACGGAGCGTGAGGCCTGGGTCACCCTCCAGGCGCCGCCGCCCCAGCTCCCCGCCCACACCGTGTCCTCCTGATCCACCATGAGGCTCGCCACGCGCCGGGCCAGGTCGCCCCACGGCTCGCAGGCTCCGCGCCACGCCAGCACGCCCCCGCCGGGGATCATCTCGCGCAGGCCATCGTCCAGTGTGCCCATCCACAAGGCTCCCGACGGTCCCCGGCTCAAGGCCGTGATCAGGGGCTCACGCTCCCCGGGCCGGTCATCGTTGATCGGCACGCGCTGCACGGTCCCCGAGCTCTCCACGGCGCACAGGCCCGCGGCCGTTCCGGCCCAGATGCGCCGGCCCGAGTCGGCCGACAGCGCGAACACGGCGTCGTCGGGGAGGGAGGCCGGATTCGAGGCGCTGTGGCGCCAGGTCACGATCTCTCCCGTGCGCGGATCCCGCCGGCTCAACCCCCCGCCGTTGGTGGCCACCCAGAGCCGCCCGTCCGGGTCACGCAGCAGCGCGGTGACGTAGTCGTGGCCCGCATCGAACCGCTGGAACCTGCCGGAGGCGACATCCAGCCGGTTGAGCCCCACCTGGGTTCCGACCCACAGCTCCCCCGGCTCTCCGTCGGCGATGGCGTAGACGCTGTCGTGGCTGAGAGACGCCGGGTCGGATTCGTCGTGACGGAACCGGATGAAGTTCCAGCGCGAGCGATCCAGGAGGTTCAGCCCGCCGGTGTTCGTGCCGAACCAGAGCCGGCCTTCGCGGTCCTCGAAGATCGTGCGCACGGTGTTGTCGGAGATCGACGACGGATCGGCCGGATCGTGCCGGAACTGGGTGAAGGTGCTGCCGTCATAGAGAGCCAGCCCATCCCGCGAGCCGAGCCAGACCAGCCCCTCGCGATCCCGGTGCAGCGCGGTGATCACCTCGGCGGGCGGGCCCCCGGCTGAGCCGAGCCGCTGCGCGTGCGGGCACGCGGGCCCGGCGGTGGCGTCGCGACCCAGCGTGGCCAGGATCACCATCATGGCGGCGAGCAGATTCATGGGTAGCCGAGAGCCTAGCATTCCCTTGATCCGATGGGGATCCGTCTGGTAGCGTGATGTCGTGCGCACCTTGGGGCGCTTCCTCCTTCTCATCCTTCCTGTTTTGTGCCTGCATCCCTCCGTGTTCGGCAGCGACTGGCCGCGCGAGTTCACCAGCGGCAGCTACAAAATCGTGATGTATCAGCCGCAGCCCGACTCCATGGAAGGGAACTCCGTGACCGCCCGCACCGCCGTGTCGGTGCAGGGGAAGGACCAGAAGGACCCGGTCTTCGGGGCGGTCTTTTTGACGGCGCGCCTGGACATCGATCGGGAGAAGGACACCGCGCGGGTCCTCCAGGTGAGGGTTGACCGCGTGCGCTTCCCCGACGTCAAGCCGGACGACCCGCGAGCCAAGCAGCTGGCGGCCGTGATCGAGAAAGAGCTTCCCCGCCAGGACCTGGAGATCTCGGTGTCCGAACTGATCACGGCCCTGGAGCCGGCGCCGGGGGGGGACAAGGGGCTGAAGCACGATCCTCCCGTGATCCTGGTGAAGGACCATCCGGCCATCCTGGTGACCTTCGACGGCGAGCCGAGTCTGAAGGCGATCCCCAACACGTCGTTCCAGCGCGTGGTGAACACCGCTTTCCCGATCGTCCAGGATCCCGAGAGCAAGTTCTTCTACCTGTACGGAAGCCTGGTCTGGTTCCGCACGAAGAACCTTCTCACCGAGGAATGGAAGCCGGTCGACGAGCCGCCCAAGAAGATGGCCGATCTGTTCAAGGATCCCAACCAGCCGGCGCAGAAGCCGCCCGACGCCGGCCAGGGTCTTTCGAAAGAGCAGCTCAAGAAGGCGAAGATCTACACCGCCACCAAGCCCACCGAGCTGATCGTCATCGATGGGAAGCCCGACTACAAGCCGCTGGTGGAAGGGGAGCTCCTCTACGTCGCCAACACCGAGGACTATCTCTTCCTGGAGGTGGCCACCCAGAAGCACTACACGGTGCTGTCGGGGCGCTGGTACTCGGCCCCCTCGTGGGAAGGTCCCTGGACCTTCGTCTTCCCGGACACCCTGCCCAAGACCTTCGCGAAGATCCCCAAGAGCTCGCCCAAGGCGGGAGCGCTGGCCCACGTGCCGGGGACCGACGAGGCGACCGATGCCCTGATGGACGCGGTCATCCCGCAGACGGCCAGCGTGAAGAAGGGGCCCGCCAAGTTCGAGGCCACGTATGACGGCGAGCCGAAGTTCGAGCCGATCGAGGGGACCAAGCTCCAGTACGCCGTGAACACCCCGCAGCAGATCATCCTGGCCGACGGCAAGTACTACGCCTGCGAGCAGGGGATCTGGTTCATCTCCGACAAGCCGAAGGGCCCATGGAAGGTGTCCGAGACGCGGCCCGTCGGCATCGAGGACGTTCCCGCCAGCAGCCCGGCCTACAACACCAAGTACGTGTACATCTACGACACGACGCCCGAGACGGTCCTGGTCGGCTACACCCCGGGCTACACGTGGGTCTATCCGTACTACGGCTGCGTCGTGTACGGCACCGGCTGGTACTACCCCGCCTGGCACGGGGCCTATTACTACCCCCGCCCGGTCACCTACGGATTCCACGTCAGCTACAACCCCTACACCGGCTGGGGCTTCGGCATGAGCTGGTCCGTGGGATTCATGACCTTCAGCGTCGGCTGGGGAGGATACTGGGGTGGAGGATGGTACGCCCCGATTCACGGCCCCAGCTACGGCGCCGGGTTCTGGCACGGCTACTATCACGGCAGCCATCCGGGTGGCGGCGGCTGGTTCGGCCCGGGCGGCTATCACCCGAGTCCGCATGCGGGCCAGCGTCCCGGCGGCGGGGGCACCGGCGCCTCGCAGCTTCCCGCCGGAGGCGCGGGGGGGGCCAACCGGCCCTCACAGCTACCGGCCGGCGGAGGGGCGGGGGCGTCGCAGCGGCCGTCCAATATCTACGGCAAGCCGGGGAACTCCGATCTGGGCGCGCGCCCGGCGCAGCGCCCGGCGAATCCCAGTGCCGGGACGAGACCGTCGCAGCTCCCCAACAACGTGTACGCCGGCCGTGACGGCAGCGTCAACCGTTACGATCCCTCGGGGGGCTGGCAGACCCGCGATCAGGGAAACTGGTCGTCGGGAAGCGGGAACGCCCGTCCTTCCCAGCAGCCGTCGTCGGGATCGAGCGCGCAACGGCCGTCGCAGCAGCCGTCACGTGGCTCCTCGTCCTATCCGAGCGCCAGCGCCCGGGGCGGGGGGTCGCTGGATGCTTCGCGGGCGTCTCGATCCCGCTCCATGTCCATGCCGCGCGGCGGGGGCGGGCGCCGCCGCTGACCGGCAGGCTCCCTTGTCCTTTCACATCTCCGTAAAAGCGAGCGGCCTGAAGGCGTATTGAAGCCGTTCCGAGGCGATTGAAGTCGCCTGGCCGCTCGGGTAGCATGTCGGCCTTGCCGGCCGGGCCCGGCCATCGCACTGTCCGCGACTCCGGAGGGTCACGAGCTTGAGTGATCCGGGAACGAACGCCGCGTGAGGTTTCCGCGGTGTCTCCCCATCCTGCTTCTGCTCTTGACGAGTCTCGAGAGAAACTTCGCGGAGCCCCAGGCCGGGCCCGTGGTCACCGTGGTGTGCGCCTCCCGTCCGGGTGAAAGAGTGCACTGCCCCGCCGACACCTCGGCCGGAGTCGCGCTCGTCCGCTCCACGGGCGAGGCGGAGTGCCTGCTGGGGAAGACCTGGGGCTACGACGACCAGGGGATCTGGGTGTCGGACGGCTGCGCCGGCGAGTTCTATCTCGGCAGGTCGGTTCCCCCTGAGCAGCCGCCACCGGCCCCCACTCCCGGCTTCAAGGCGCAGCCGGGCGACGAGAGGCCGACGTGGGGGGTTCTTGACAGCAGCTCGGGCGGGTTCCTCATCGGCAGGGGGTCCAAGGGTGAGCTGACGCTGAGCGGGTACGCGCTGGTCCGATGGATCGACCAGCTCCCCGCCGATGAGACCTTCACCGATCACCTGGGCAACGTGCACGAGGTCGACACGCGCAACGACATCCAGTTCCATCGGGCGATGCTGCACTTCAAGGGATGGCTCTTCTCGCAGAAGATGCGCTATCAGATCACCGTCTGGACGGTGATGTCCACTGATCAGACGACCCTGTACGGCTACATCGGCTACCAGTTCCACCCGAAGTTCAACCTCTACGGAGGCATCAACACCATCGGCGGCAGCCGTTCGCTGTACGGGTCTCATCCTTTCTGGCTGGCGAACGACCGCGTGATGGCGGATGAGTTCTTCCGTCCCAGCTTCGTGGGAGCCGTCTGGGCCAACGGCGAGGTGGCTCCGGGCCTCTGGTACCAGGTGGCGGTGGGGAACAATCTCAGCCAGCTCGGGATCACCGCCAACCAGCTCAACCGTGAATTGGCCAGCGGCGTGGGGATGTGGTGGATGCCCACCACCCACGAGTTCGGCCCGCAGGGGGCCTATGGCGACTGGGAATACCACGAGCGCGTGGCCACGCGGTTCGGGTGGTCCACCGCTCAGAGCGTGGAGGATCGCCAGGAGCTGTCGGACAACACCCCCGAAAACACGCAGATCCGGCTGGCCGACAGTCTCCTGCTGTTCGATCCGGGGTCTCTGGCTCCCGGGGTGATCGTGAGGCAGGCGGACTACCGGATCGCCTCGGCAGACGCGGCCATGAAGTACAAGGGCTTCTTCCTGCACGTCGAGGGGTACCAGCGATGGCTCGACGACTTCAAGGCCGACGGCCCCACGGGGGTGGCGGAGCTCGTGGACAAGGGCTTCCACGTGCAGACGGCGTTCTTCCCCATCAAGCGGAAGGTGGAGCTGTACGGCGTGACGTCGTGGATCTTCGGGGACAAGAGCGCCGGGTTCGGCACCAGCCATGAGTACATCGTGGGAGGGAACTGGTACCCGTTCCCCTCGCGCAACGTCCGGATCAATGCTCAGATCATCGACGTGACGGCCTCGTCGGCCAGCAGCGTGTTCGGCTTCTACGTGGGCGGGCAGACCGGGACCACCTATTCGGTCGCAACGTCCATTTTCTTCTGAGGAGTCGCTGATGGGGATCCGGCGATCCGCGACGTGCGTGCTGGTGGCCGCCCTCTGCCTGGCGGGACAGAGCCGCGCGCAGACCTACGAGCTGAACGACGTCCACTTCCACCTCACCAACTACGTCCAGGAAGGGACCGACATCCGCGACTTCCTGAAGATCATGGGGAGCCGCGTGGGTCGCGTGGCGCTGTTCGGCATTCCGCTGCAGCAGACCTGGTCGTTCGGCAACACCGGTGACTTCGCCCCCACGTATTACTTGCAGACCGACGCGCCGCTCTACTACTACTCCTTCACCGACGCCTTCATCGCCATGGCCTACAGGTCGCTGACGCCTCAGCAGCAGGCGCGGTTCGACCCGATGATCACGGGGTTCAACCCCGCGGACATGTACGCCGCCGATCACATCCGCCGCGTGCTGACCACGTTCCCGGGGGTCTTCAGCGGCATCGGCGAGTTCACCATCCACAAGGAGTTCGTGTCGGCCAAGGTGGCGGGGGAGGTGGCCAGCCTCACCAATCCGGCGCTCGATCGGATCCTGGACTTCGCCCAGGAGGTCGGGCTCGTCGTGCTCATCCACAACGACGTGGACACGCCGTTCCCGAAGCCCGGGCAGGAGCCGTACCAGGTGCTGCAGCTGCGCGACCTGTTCCTGCGCCACCCGGGCGCCACGATCATCTGGGCCCACATCGGCCTGGGACGGATCGTCCATCCGATTCAGGACCAGCTCGGCATCGTGGATCGGGCCCTGTCCGATCCGCGGTTCGATCACGTCAACATGGACATCTCCTGGACCGAGGTCGCCAAGTACCTGACGGCCTCGCCCGAGGCCATCCGCGTGACGGCCGACCTGATCAACCGCCACCCCGATCGGTTCCTGTTCGGCACCGACGAGGTGGCCCCGTCTGATCAGAGGAGCTACTTGAAGGTTTACGAGACCTACCAGCCGCTTTTCGCGCGCCTCACGCCCGAGGCCCGCGGGAAGCTGCTCAAGGGGAACTACGAGCGTCTTTTCGACGCGGCCCGGCGCAAGGTGAGGGCCTGGGAGAAGGAGCACGTGAAGTGACCATGGGCGCACAAGGAGGAGTGGATGTCACCGAGGAGTCGTGAAGGCCGGTGGGTTCCGATCGCCTGCGTGGCTCTCCTGGCCACGTGGACAGCGTTCGCTCAGTCGGAGACGAAGGAAAAGGCACGCCTGGACATCTACGGATTCGCGATGGCGGACACGGGTTATGAGACGAAGACGTCCGACCCGGACTGGTTCGACGTGATGCGGCCCACGAAGCTCCCGTCTTTCGAGGGCGAGTTCGGCGGAGACGGCCGGACCTACTTCAGCGTGCGGCAGACCCGGTTCGGAGTCAAAGGGTTCATTCCCACCTCGAGAGGGGTGATCAAGACCATCTTCGAGTTCGAGCTGTTCGGCGTCGGCACCGACGCAGGGCAGACCACATTCCGCCTGAGGCATGCCTGGGGCGAGCTCAACGACTGGGGCGCGGGCCAGAGCTGGAGCCCGTTCATGGACCCGGACGTCTTCCCCAACTCGCTCGAGTACTGGGGACCCAACGGGATGGTGTTCTTCCGCAACGTGCAGATCCGCTGGATGCCGCTTCAAGGGGAGAACGAAGTCTACGTGGCACTGGAGAGACCAGGCGCGAGCGGCGACCCGGGGGTCTTCTCGGGCTCCCCCGAGATCGCCAATCTGGAGGGACGTTTCCCGCTCCCCGACCTGACGGGTCACTATCGGAGGAACGCCGACTGGGGCCACGTGCAGATCTCGGGAATCGTGCGCGCGATCAGGTGGGACGACAACGATCCCAACGCACCGAACCTGCAGGGCGCCGCGACCGGCTGGGGCATCAATCTCAGCGGAAGCCTCAAGGTCGGCGAGGCGGACGCGCTCAAGGGACAGGTGGTCGTCGGCGAGGGGATGGAGAACTACATGAACGACGCCACGGTGGACGTGGGCGCGGTCTTCGGGTCGGACGTCGGCGAAGTGCTGCCCATCGTGGGCGTGTTGCTGTTCTACGACCACACCTGGAGCGACAAGTTCACCAGCACCATCGGCTACTCGATGGTGGACATCGACAACAGTGAGGCGCAGCTCCCCTCGGCGTTCAAGAAAGGGCAGTACGCCCTGACCAACCTGCTCTATCATCCGACGGAGGACCTGATGTGGGGCGGCGAGGTGATATGGGGGGACCGCGAGAACTTCGACGACGGCTTCAGCTCGGACGACCTCCGCGTCCAGCTGTCCATCAAGTACAAATTCGGAACCTCGGTTGGAGGCTAGTCATGATGAGCAAGCGTTCCATCCCGGTGCTGGCGGCGGTGGTGATGGCGGCCGTTGCGGCAGCGGCGTGGGCCCAGGCCCCGGCCGACATCGAGGCCGCGGTGAAGGGGGCCTACGAGACCTACAAGGGGCTCAAGGAGGGCAAGAACGCCGACTACATCCCGGCGCTCGCCAAGGTTGACCCGAATCTCTTCGGGATCGCGGTGGTCACCGTGGACGGCAAGGTGTACACGGCCGGGGACGTGTACAGCGAGGTGTCCATTCAGTCGATCTCCAAGGTGTTCACCATGGCCAAGGTCATGGAAGAGCAGGGGCCGGACGCCATCCTCAACACCATCGGCGCGGATGCGACCGGCATGCGGTTCAACTCCATCGTGGCGGTGGAGATGGCCGAGAAGGTGCTGGGGGGGCCGGAGATGAACTCCCTCGTCAATCCCGGGGCCATCGCGACCACCAGCATGGTGAAGGGGGCGACCCGGGATGCGGTCTGGAAGAGCATCCTGGACTTCCACTCGGAGTTCGCGGGACGTCCCTTGAAGGTGAACCAGGAAGTCTTCAAGTCCGAGGCCGAGACCAACCAGCGCAATCAGGCCATCGGGGCCCTGATGTATGCCTACGGCTACATCAAGGCCAATCCCCAGCAGGCGACCGACGTCTACACCGAACAGTGCTCCATCAACGTCAACGCCAAGGACCTGGCCACGATGGCGGCCACGCTGGCCAACGCGGGCAAGAACCCGGTCACCGGCAAGCAGGTGGCGAAGGCCGCCAACGTCCCGAAGGTACTGGCGGTGATGGCCACGGCCGGCCTGTACGACGACTCGGGCAAGTGGCTCTTTGCCACGGGCCTGCCGGGCAAGAGCGGCGTGGGTGGCGGACTGATAGCGGTCTCGCCGGGCAAGTTCGGCATCGCCGTCGTGTCGCCGCCGCTGGATGAAGCGGGCAACAGCGTGCGCGGGCAGAAGGCGATCCAGTTCGTCAACCAGAAGCTCGGCGGCAACCCGTACGAAGTGAAGCCCAAGTAGCCATCCGTCGCGGCGGCCAACAGTTGACTTCGCATCGTGCAGGAGGGGCGTGCATGCACAAGCCCCTCCTGCACGTCCTCGTGCTTCTCTTCTTCTTCCTGCCTTCCTCCTCCGCTCACGCCCAGAAGGGGGGGCCCGCCTGGGGCCCCGACACCACCACGGGCAAGCTCGACTGGATCCGCCTCAATTCGGGCGAGTGGCTGGGCGGAGAGCTCCTGGCCCTCTACGACGACGTCCTGGAGTTCGACAGCGACAAGCTCGACTACCGGAGCTTCGACTGGGACGACGTGATCGAGGTGCGCACCGCCCAGGTCATGGAGATCTGGCTGCTGGGCGGCATCAGCGCCCGGGGCAAGCTGGTGATCGAAGGCAAGAGGGTTCTCGTCCAGGGCGGAGAGAAGGAGCTTCAGTTCGAACGTGCCGACCTGGTGACCATCGCCGCGGGTGACGCCGGCGAGTCCAACAAGTGGACCGCGAAGGCGACGCTGGGTGGCAGCGTGCGCCGGGGGAACACGGACCAGACGGAATACAACTTCAAGGCCGAGGTCAGGCGCCGCACCATCCGAAGCCGTCTCGACTTCGACCTCCTGAGCAACTACAGCACCAACAACGACGTGAATACGGTCGACAACCATCGCTTCAATGCCACCTGGGACCATTTCATGACCGACAGACTCTTCCTCCGTCCGGTGTTCGCCGAGTACTACAGCGACCCCTTTCAGAACATCGCTCACCGGGGGACCCTGGGCACGGGAGTCGGCTACACGATCGCCAGGACGCCGAAGACCAACTGGGACGTCATCAGCGGCCCCGGCGTGCAGCGGACATGGTTCGAGACGGTGGAGGCGGACGAAGATGAGGCCGTCACCACGCCCGCTCTGGTGGTGGGCACCACCCTGGAGATGGAGCTCACGGACTGGATGGATTTCGACTACAACTACAATCTCACGGTCACGAACGATGAATCGGGAAAGTACAACCACCACACCGTGATCAGCTTCGACACGGAGCTGACCAGCCGGCTCGATTTCACCGTATCGTTCGTGTGGGATCGGATCGCCAAGCCGCGCCCCGAGGAGACCGGCGAAGTCCCGGACAAAGACGACTTCCGCATGTCCGTGGGGCTGACCTTCGACTTCTAGCGCGTCCTACCCGGGCGCGTAGGATCTTCCCGTGCGTCTCCGGGCCCCTACACCTGGCGGCCGCGCCCCTTTCCCGTGGACCCCGACGGTTCCAGCCGCTGAAGCTCCCTGATGTGAGAGCGAAGCTTCGCGATCATGCGCACCTTCTCGTGCCAGGGAAGGTTTCTCAGCGACTTCTGCCAGGCCGCCTGGCGACGAAGGAGATCGGCGATGTCAGTCATCGAGGAACCGCGATCGAAATCGTTTCCACGCGTTCTGCAGGCCATGGCGGGAGGCCAGGGCCGCGACGGCGTCCGGTGTGAGGGCGCCGAACAGTGCATAGTCGGTGATGACGCCGGCATCGATCATTTCGTTGAGCAGTTGCGCGATCTCCCTCATGGCGTCAGTCTACCGTTCTTCTCCGGCCGGTTCACGTCCACCAGCTCCAGCGCGGGGCTCGAGCCGGGGTGGCTGGCCGACGGCCCGCGCACCAGGATGGCCAGCCGGCCGGGGAGCCCCTGTTCGCGCACCCAGCGGCGCGTCATTTCGGTCCAGTCGGCGGCGTGCCCCTTGCTGAGCAGTGGCTCGACGCCGTAGCTGAACAGGAGCCGCCTCAGCACGGCCAGGCTCGACGTGGGGGCGGCGATCCACACGGGCAGGCGGAAGCTGCAGATGCTGCGCGCCGTGCTTCCGGTGCGCGCCGGCACCACCACCGCGGCGGGGCGCGAGCAGGCCATGAGCGTCTCGACGCTCACCGCGAACAGGTCCGGCACGTCCAGGTCCATGTCGGGCGTCAGCGACTTGAGCCTCTCCCACAGGTCGACGCTCGGGCGGTGCGGTTCGGTGGCGGCCGCGATGCGGGCCAGTGTCTCCACCGACTCCACCGGGTAGCGGCCGGTGGCGGACTCGCCCGAGAGCATGACGGCGTCGGTGCCGTCCAGCACGGCGTTGGCCACGTCGGTGGCTTCGGCCCGCGTGGGCTGGCGCGAGACGGTCATCGACTCGAGCATCTGGGTGGCCGTGATGACCGGGCGCGCGGCGCGCACCGCCTTGCGGATGAGGATCTTCTGGAGGATGGCGATGCGCTCGATGGGAACCTCCACCCCCAGGTCGCCGCGCGCCACCATGAGGCCGTCGGCCGCGGCCAGGATGGCGTCGAGGTGATCCAGGGCCGACGCGCGCTCGATCTTGGCGATCACGAACGGGTCGCCGCCCAGCGAGGCCGCGGCGTCGCGCAGGGCCCGGATGTCGGCATCGCTCTCCACGAACGACTGGCTGACCGCGTCCACCCCCTGCTCGATGGCGAAGGCCAGGCACTCGCGATCCCGCGGTGTGAAGGCTCCCACCCCGAGGTCGATCCCGGGAAGGTTGAGCCCCTTGCGCGAGCCCAGGCCGCCGCCCACCAGCACGCGGCAGCGGACGTCCTCTGCATTGACGCGCTCGACCTCGAGCTGGATGAGGCCGTCGTTGAGGAAGAGGCCATCACCCGGCTTCACCACCCGCGGCAGCGGCTCGAAGCTGACCGAGGCTCCATCCCGGCTGCCGATCATCGGGCGCGTGGTCAGGGTGAAGGGCTGGCCGGCGGCCAGCTCGACCGGGTCGGGGGACACCGGGCCGATCCGCAGCTTGGGGCCGGGGAGATCGGCCAGGATGGCGATCTCCCGGCCCACCGTCCTCGAGGCCTCGCGCAGGGCGACCACGCGCCGCGCGTGCTCCTCGAACGTGCCGTGCGACAGGTTGAGGCGGGCCACGTTCATGCCGGCCCGGATCATCCGCTCCATCATCTCGGGAGCGTCCGATGCCGGGCCGATGGTGGCCACGATGCGGGTCTTGTGCGCCGGTAGAGTCATTGGACGGCCCCTCCCTCTCGTTCAGGCCGGGTCATGTTCCAATCTGAGGGGAGGGGCCGTCAAGAAAGGCGGGATGTCTCAGTCGGCGTCGTCCACCTCGGTCAGCCGCAGCACACCGTCGATGATCAGTCCCACCCCCGGGGCGTAGACCTTTCGGGACTGTGAGCCAGGCTCGAGAGGAGTCGTCTCGATCACCTCCACGGCGTTCCTGAACCGCCCCGCGGGGGTGTCGATGGTGAGCCCCATGCGGGTGTTCTCGGCGCGGTCCATCGCCACGTTGGGGGCGATCTCCTGGAAGTACCGCGAGCCCAGAAGGAACGAGCCGGGCATGATGACGCCGGCCCGTGCCCCGTTGCGCCCCGCCCTCCAGGCGCCGTCGTGCGACACCGTCCCGTCGTCCTCGAAGATGTCCACGTCCTCCCCCAGGTAGAACATGTTGCCGGTCTGCTTGCAGAACGCGAAGAAATTGCGGGAGACCTCCTTGAGCTCCCCGTCGGCCCACTCGCGCTCTTCCACCACGCGGGCCAGCACCCACCCGGCCCCCGGGACGTTGATGGCCAGCGTGTCGCGCAGCACCCGGATGCGCAGCTCGACCAGCTCGCCGTCGTCATCTCCCTCGTAGAAGAGCGTGTACCCCGGCTCGAGCACGAAGAACTGATTGCGCCCGATGGTGGAGAACGTGCAGGCTCCGATGTTGAAGTCCGTCGTGAACGGCGGCTCGGCCGCCATGGCAGCGACGGCAGACAGGACACACACTGCGGCCACGATGCTTCGACTCATCATGCGTTGCCCTCCTTCGGCGGTGAGAGGGGCATACGCGAAACAATCCTCTGGGTGATACCCTCCCCCATTGGCCGTCACCGGAGGCGCGCATGAAGAGCGATTTGGAGATCGCCCAGTCCGTCAAGCTGAAAGACATTGGAGAGATAGCCGCTTCGGCAGGCATCAGGGACTCGGAGCTGGAGCGGTATGGACGTCACAAGGCCAAGATCGACCTGTCCATCCTGGGCCGGCTGGCTGACCGGCCCGACGGCCGCTACATCATGGTCACGGCCATCACCCCCACGCCGCTGGGTGAAGGCAAGACCGTCACCAACATCTCGCTCGCCCTGGGACTGGCGCGCCTCGGCAAACGCGTGATCAACACGCTGCGCCAGCCTTCGATGGGCCCGGTCTTCGGGGTGAAGGGAGGGGCCACCGGCGGCGGGCTGGCGCAGGTCCTTCCGATGGAGGATATCAATCTCCATTTCACGGGGGACATCCACGCAGTGGCGGCCGCGCACAACCTGCTGGCCGCCATGCTCGACAATCACCTGCATCACGGCAACGTGCTGGGGTTCGATCCCAAGGAGGTCTACTGGAACCGCACCCTGGACATGAACGATCGGACGCTGCGCCAGATCGTGATCGGCCTGGGCGGGACACCCAACGGGATCACGCGCGAGTCGGGCTATGACATCACTGCCGCCTCCGAGGTGATGGCCATCCTGGCGCTTGCGGAGGGATACGCCGATCTCAAGAAGAGGATCGGCTCCATCCTGGTGGGGGTCTCTCGAGCCGGGCGGCCGATCTGGTGCCGCGAGCTGGCGGCGCAAGGGGCGATGGCGGCGCTGCTGCGCGACGCCCTGAAGCCCAACCTGGTGCAGACCATCGAGGGGACGCCGTGCCTGATGCACGCGGGCCCCTTCGCCAACGTGGCCCACGGCAACAACTCGATCCTGGCGGATCGGATCGCCCTCAAGCTGGCCGACTTCGTGGTCACCGAGAGCGGCTTCGGATCGGACACCGGCGCCGAGAAGTTCGTCGACATCAAGTGCCGCATGTCGGGGCTGAAGCCGCACGCGGCGGTGCTGGTGGCGACGGTGCGCGCGCTGAAGATGTACGGAGGAGCGTTCCGCAACCTCAAGGACCGCAAGGCGGTCGAGACCGAGAACGTGGATGCCGTGCTGCGCGGGTGCGCCAACCTCGACAAGCACGTCGAGAACGTGCGGATGTTCGGCCTGCCGGTGGTGGTGGCCATCAACCGCTTCCCCTCCGACACCGACCGCGAGATCGAGGCCGTGATCGCGCGCGCCATCGAGGCCGGCGCCGCGGCCGCCGTCCCGCACGAAGGAGTCGCGCGCGGAGGAGAGGGGGCGGTGGCGCTGGCGCGGGCCGTGGTGGCGGCGTCGGAGCAGGGCCCGGCCCCGGTGCGCTACCTGTACGATCTGGACCAGCCCATCGAAGACAAGATCGGCATCATCGCGCGCGAGGTGTACGGGGCCGGCGAGGTGGACCTCTCTCCGAAGGCGAGGCGGCGCATCGACTTCTTCAACGAGTGCGGGCTGTCGCGGCTCCCCATCTGCATGGCCAAGACGCCGGCGTCGCTGTCGCACGATCCGTCCCTGCGGGGCCGGCCCCGCGGGTTCAAGTTCCCGATCACCGACATCCGGGCCGCGGCGGGCGCCGGCTTCATCTACCCGCTGGCGGGGGAGATCATGACGATGCCGGGCCTTCCCACCACCCCGTCGGCGGCCAACGTGGACGTGGACGAGACCGGCCGGATCACGGGGCTGTTCTGACGTGAGCCGGGCATGGGTGAGGGCGGCCGCCGTGGCGGGGCTTCTCGCGGCGGGGACCTCCCTCCCGCAGGGCGCCACGGTGCGCGGCACCGTCTCGATCCGGGAACGGGGCGGCGCGGCGGGTGATCCGTCACGGGCCGTGGTGTGGATCGAAGCGGCTCCCACGACTCCCATGGCTTCGCGCGAAGCGGTCATCCTGATGTCGGACAAGACCTTCGATCCGCCGGTGGTGACCGTGCCGGCCGGCTCGCGCGTCGCGTTTCCCAACGCCGACCCGATCCTGCACAACGTCTTCTCCGTCTCGCGCGGCAACAGCTTCGACCTGGGACTGTACGGGCGCGGCGAGGGGCGGGTTGTGGCGCTGAACGACCCCGGCGTGGTGCGCGTGTACTGCAACGTCCATCCGCAGATGGAAGCCTTCGTGGTGGTGACGCCCGGCCCGTGGGCGGCCCGGCCGGCGGCCGACGGGTCGTACGTCCTGGACGACGTGCCGCAGGGACGCATCGAGGTGCGGGTGTGGGACGAGCGAGGCGGGTCGGATGTCCGCACCGTCGAGGTGGCACCGGGCGCGGAAGCCACGGCGGACTTCACGCTGGACGCCGCCGGGTGGCGCCGCCGTCCCCACCTCAACAAGAACGGCCAGCCCTACATGGGGAAGGATCGCTATTGAGGCGGGGGCTGGCGTGGCGCATCGGTGCGCTGATGGCCATCCTGGCCGCGGGGCTGATCCTGGCCGGCGTCGCCGCTGTCTGGACGCGCACCCGCCAGCAGGCCGGCCCGGCCCTGGAGAGATCGGTCCGCCGAGCGCTCGATCTGGTGGACGAGGCCGTGGCCGATCGGCTGGATCGACTCGACCTGATCGCGCGGCTGCTGGCGAACGATCCCCCCTTCCGCGCCTACGTGGCCGAGGGGGACCGTGCCTCCATCGTGGACAACCTCACCGACCGGCTGGCTCTCTACGGCTGCGACGCGTTCGTGATCGCCGATGCGCGCGGCGTCACGCTGGCCGACACGCACCGCAGAGATGCGGCGGCCGCCATGGCGGATGAGGCCGTCCCCGCGCCGCTGAGCCGCGTCCTGGAAGGTGAGCCTGCCCGTGGTGTCTGGGCCGACGCTGCGGGGAACGTCTTCCTGGGGGCCGCGGTCCCGTTTCCGGCGGGAGAGGCGGCCGCCCTGCTCGCGGTGCAGGCCGTGGATGCGGACCTGGCCTCCGCGCTCAGCCGGATGGCGGGGGCTGAGCTGGCGTTCCTGTCCGGCCCGGTGGAGTCTCCGCGCCAGGGAGCCGGCACGCTGGCCGTGCCGCGTCCCGAGCTGACCCGCCTGCTGGCGGGCTTCGGCCCCGATGCCGAGCCGCGCCGCGTCACGCTGGAAGGGGAGGACTTCGTGGCCGCTGCCATGAGCCTGCCGGGCGAGGACGGCGAGGCACCGGCACGGTTCGTGGCGCTGCGCTCGGTGGACCGGGAGCTGGCCTCCTTCCGCAAGATCGAGTCGACGCTCGTGCTGGTGGGGATCGCGGCCCTGCCGGTGGCGCTGGGTCTGGGCGTCATCGTGGCCCGTCGCATCACGCGCCCGATCGCGGTGCTGGCGCACGCCACCGAGCGCGTGCGTGCGGGGGACTACGCCGCGCCTCTTCCCCCGGAGACCAACGACGAGGTCGGCGCGCTGACGGCGGCCTTTCGCATGATGGTGGCGCAGCTCAAAGAGAAAGAAGACCTCGACGCGTGGATCGGGGCCCTGGCGGCGCGGACCGCGGGACCCGAGGCGCCCGGGCCCAGTCCCGTGACGTGGTCGGAAGGGGCGTCGCTGGCCACCACGTTATCCCCGCCATCGTCCGCCGGGCCCGTGGAGATGAGGCCGGGCGCCGTGCTGCTGGGGCGCTTCCGTGTGGTGGAGCCGCTGGGCGCGGGAGGCATGGGCGCGGTGTGGAAGGCGCGCGACGAGAAGCTGCGCGAGTTCGTGGCCATCAAGGTGCTGTCCCCCGAGCTGGTGGCCGCGCAGCCCGATCTGGCGGAGCGCTTCCGCCAGGAGATCCGCCTGGCGCGGCGCGTCACCCACCGCAACGTCCTGCGCACGCACGAGCTGCTGGAGCTGGGAGGAACGCTGGCCATCCTGATGGAGTGTGTCGACGGAGTCCCCCTCAAGGCTCTTCTCGAGGCCGGGCGGCTTCCCCTGGCCGCCGCGATGCGCATCGCGCGCCAGATCTGCGCCGGGCTGGACGCGGCCCACGAGCAGGGAGTGGTTCACCGCGACCTGAAGCCGGCCAACGTGCTGGTCGACTCGGCCGGGGGCGTGAAGATCGCCGACTTCGGCCTGGCGCGCGCCGCCGACTCCGGCGAGGGCGCCACGCGCGCCGGCTCGGTGCTGGGGACGCCGCACTACATGTCGCCCGAGCAGGCCTCCGGTGGGACGGCCGATCGGCGCTCGGATGTCTACTCCGCCGGCGTTCTCTTCTACGAGATGTTCTGCGGGATGCGGCCCTTCACGGCCGACACCACGGTGGCGCTGCTGCGCGCCCACCTCGACACGCCGCCCCCGGCGCCGCGCTCCATCAATCCGGGGATGTCGGCCTCGCTCGAGGCGGTGCTCCTGCGCGCGCTGGCCAAGGACCCCCAGGCCCGCTTCGCGTCGGCGCGGGAGCTGTCCGAGGCGCTCGCCGCCGCGGCGGCCGAGGGGCTGGCGGCATGAGGCGCGCGGCGCTCGCGATGGCGGCGCTGGTGCTGACCCTGGGGCCGCTCGCCGCGCAGGAGGGAGGCGAGCCCGGCGCGGGCCGTTACCACCCGACCGGCGACCTGTTCGTGCGGTTCGAGGCGGTGCGCGACGCGCCCAACTCGCTCACCGCCAACTTCGAAAGGGCGCGTCTCAGGTTCCGCCCGGGCATGGAGGCCTTTTTCTACCAGGGGAGGCTCGTGCTCGGAGCGGGGATCCTGGCCTCCATCGCCAGCGATAACAACGACGACAACGGGATCCGCCAGGACAACTTCATATCGGACGACTTGGCCGCCGACCGCCTGTACGTGCGCCTGACGGCGCCGCGGGCGGCCATCTCGGGAACGGTCGGGATGTTCGAGACGCCTTTTGCCGGGACCCAGGTCCTGTGGGACAGGGACATTCGCTTCATCGGGGCGGCCGCCGGGTGGGAGCTTCCCCCGGGAAGGATGACGGGGCAGCGCGTGCTGGCCGCGTTCTCCAAAGGCAGCCAGAATCACGAGGATCAGAGCCTGGTCGGGGCCGTCCGCTGGGAGGGCGAGGCCGGGGCCGGTTTCTCGTTCGGGACGGCGCTGTGGGTCTTCGGCAACACCGACGTGCTGGTGGACGTGGGTCTGGCGCGCACCAACGCGCTGGTCCTGGGGGGCGAGGCTCTTCTCTCCGACTATCAGGTCGCGGACGTGACGATCGGCTGGGAGCACCTCGGAGAAAAGCGTCCCTTCCGCACCCGGTTCGACTTCCTCTACAACTTTGGCGCCGACGACCAGCGCACGGGGGGAGATCTCCTCGTGGAATGGGGGCAGCTGCAGGACCGGGGCACCTGGCGCGTGCTGCTGATCCTCCAGCGCATCGAGCAGGACGCCGCCCTGGCCGCCTTCGGCGGGGACGAATGGTGGTTCCGCACGCGGCAGCGCGGGGCGCGCCTGTCCTTCGCCTACGCGCTGGCCCGCAACGTCGCCGTCGAGGCGTCGTGGCTCCAGCAGCGCCGCGACGATCTCGACGACTGGCTCGTACGGGCCTTCGTCGATTTCACCATCCTGTTCTAGACCCGACCGAACGAGGCGTCCAGCGCCAGCGAATCAGGTCATCACGGACTCTCAGTCCGGCTGGCGAGCGCGGCTGCCAGTCCGACCCGGGCGCGGTCGAGACTGGAGCTCAGCGCGGCGTTCAACGTGTCGACGATACCGCCGACCGTAGAGGCAGGAGAGTTCGCCTCGGCTTCGAGAATCGTCTTCCAGACGACGCCCGCGTCCTTCAGGCGGAGCGTCAACGAAAGACGCATGCGCGCCCGCGGGGCTGAGGGACCGCCGATCTCCTCGATCTCCAGGACACGGCCTTCGAGCACCCCCGAGTAGTCGCGGCCGGACGAAGCCGGCTCGACAAGCGTGATTCCGGCGGTCCCTTGGAGACCTTCCGATACGACGCGGGGAAGCATTCTGGAGAGCGGAGCTGCCCACCGGTGGTAGGCGTAGAAACCAACTTCGGGAGAGCTCTGCGACTGACGGTAAACGATCCGGTCCTGGTCGTAGGGTGGATCGACCTCGAATGTCAGAACACCGATCGAGAGCCCTTGTCCGGTGAGATCGGGGGATGCCGCCGTCGACCCGTCCTGACGTATCTGAAGAGTGTAGTAGTGAGTGGGCGGGATCTTCGCGCAGGCCAGGCTTGCCAGCGCGATGATTGAAGCTGTCAGTAGGCCGGTCCGCAAAATCACCGAGGCTCCTGCGCAGTCCCGCTGCCGGGTTGCCGATCCGGCTCTGGTTTGATCCTTATGAGGCTGAAGGGCCGCTCCTTCAGCGTCTGCGAAAGCGCTTTGAGGTTCGCGGCCGCATCGCGCAGGTCCGTGAGGATCCCCTCGACCTCAATGCGCTTCTCGCCGACCATGGAAAGCGTGTCGCCCGCTGAAGCAATACTGCTCTGCGCCGAGTCGAGCACTCCGATCAGCCGGGAGCCGTCCGTCCCGAGGGCTGTGTCGAGATCGTCCACGACGGCGGAGATCCTGCGTGACAGATCGGGCATTCCTTCCAGGCTGCGGTCGAGCGTCTCGGAGGTCGAATCCAGCCTCGCCACCAGCGCGGCGATCCGCGGCGCGGATTCTTTGATCATCCCCCTGGACGTCACGAGCAGGTCGCGAAAGGCACCCGCGTTCTCTTCGCTGAGGAAGCGGCCGGCCTGGGTCATCAGTGGCTGCAACTGTCCTGATATCTGGTCGAGCGTCCGGGTCGTCTGATCGACGAGATGGATCGCTTTGTCCGAGATCTGATCCACCTGGGCGAGCAGTTTCGCAAGCGTGGCCGCCTCCTGCCCCATGATCGGCGAGCCGGGTGCCAGCGGCGGCGCCTGCGCCGAACCGGGGTCGATCTCGAGAAACGGCGATCCGAGCAGACCCAGGCTGCCGATCCTGGCACTGGAGTCCGTCCGGACCAAGATTTCGGGATCGAGCACCACCTCGAGAGCAACGGGCCATTCCTGCCCTGGACGCAGGGTTACACGCTGGACTCTTCCGACCTCCACACCGGCGACGCGCACGCCGTCGCCTTCCCCCACGCCGGCAGAGTCCTTCATAAGCACCTGGTAGGGGATCTGTTGTTTGCCGAACAGCGAGACCTGGGAAATCCAGAGCGCGCCCGCCAACAGCACCGTCAGCGCCCCCACCACGAACAGGCCGACCTTGGCTTCTGCGAGCCTGGAGTCCTCGTTCATTCCTCTACTCCTCCCCGCGGTCGAACATCCCGCGTCCCGCCTCTCCGCCCGGGCTGTCTCTTGGAACCCGATCCAGAAACCGCCGCACCACCGGGTCCTGACTCGCGCGCACCTCCTCGGGAGGGCCACAGATCCGTATCTTTCCCTCGTGCATCATGGAGATGCGGTCCGCGATCGCAAACGCGCTGGCCATCTCGTGAGTCACGACCAAAAGGGTGACGTCGAAGACCCGCTTGAGCCGGTTCAGAAGCTGATCGAGGCTTGCAGCGGTGATGGGGTCCAGCCCGGCCGACGGCTCGTCACAAAAGAGGATCTTCGGGTCCAGAGCCATCGCGCGGGCGAGCGCCGCCCGCTTGCGCATCCCGCCGCTCAGCTCGGATGGATATCTGTCGAGCGCGTCTTCGAGCCCGACGGTGCCGAGCTTGATCCTGGCGATGATTCGCCGTGTGGAACGCGGAAGCCGCGTGTACTCGGACAACGGCATGTCGATATTGCCCGCGAGCGTCATCGACCCGAAGAGCGCCCCGCCCTGGAATGTCATGCCGATCCTTTCGCGAAGTCCTGCCAGGGTGCGCGTATCGGCGTCGAAGAGGTCGACTCCCTGAAGCCGCACCACTCCCTGGTCCGGTCTCTCGAGACCTACAAGGCACCGCAGCAACGTGCTCTTGCCGCACCCACTGGGACCGAGGATCACGAGAGTCTCGCCGTGCGGCATCTCCAGGTCGATTCCATCGAGCACTCGTCGGCCCCGGTACGATTTCCGCAAAGCGGTGGCTTCGAGCACGGGTGCGCTCACGGCCTACCCCTCGACGTAGAAGAGGGCCGTGACGAACAGGTCGGCGCCGATGACGAGAACTATGGATCGAACGACGGCGGTCGTCGTGGCGCGACCCACTTCCTCCGGGCCGCCTCGTGTGGCGAGGCCGACCTGGCATGCGACAAGTCCGATGATCCAGGCGAACACGAATGCCTTCACCAGGCCCACGACGACATCCTTGCCCTGCAGCGCGTCGAGGGTGTGCGAAAGATAGGCATTCGAGCCGATGCCCAGGCCGAGAACCGACACCGTAAGGCCGCCCAGAATACCCGCCACATCGGCGAAGATCGTCAGGCAAGGCAGGGCGACGCTGAATGCCACAAGGCGCGGGATCACGAGAAAAGACACCGGGTCGATGCCCATGACGGTCAGCGCGTCGACCTCCTGGGAGACCTTCATCATCCCCAGCTCGGCCGAGACGGCCGATCCGTACCGACCGCTGATGATGATCGCCGTCATCAGGGGTGCCAGCTCCCGCGTGACAGAGACGGCCACCAGGTTGGCCACGAGGTTCAACGCGCCCAGCTTGGTGAGCTGATAAGCCGATTGAAAAGCGACGATCATCCCAAGAAGCACCGAGATGAGCATCACCAAGGGCAGCGACTCGTAGCCGGCCCGCAGGATCTGACGGACGATCATGGGGAGTCGGAGCCGCCCGCCGCTGAATGGATTCATCAGCAGACGTGTCAGTGCTGCCATGGCGAGCCGCCACATGGCACCCGTGTCTGCGAGGACGTCCACCGTTGCAGTTCCGACGGACAGGAATGGTGGCCTCATCATGCCTTCATCACTCCCGCGACCCTCCTGTGAGCCTCATCCGGCGTCGCGCAGCAGCATCGGAGGGCTTCATTCAGGCCGGCCAGGCGGAAGATCTCGATGACCGACGGGCTCGGAGCGCAAAGCATCATGGTGACGTTGCGTTTTCGGCTGCCCCTCAGGGCCTCGACCAGCACGGCCACTCCCGAGGTGTCCATCCGGTCGACGTGCGCGAGATCCACGATCACGCTCGAGACGTCCTTTCTCGCAAGTGTACCCAGCACGGCCTCTCGGAGCTCGGGAGCCTCGCGGTAGCTGATCCTCCCGCGCAAGGCGATCCCGAACGAACCGGGGGTCGATGGTATGGGCGTGATCTGTATTTCCATGAAGCCCTATCCCGGCTGGAAGCGCCGTGTTGACGGTCAGGTGCTCGTCAGTCGGCTCCAGTCCGAGCGTCGTGCGCGGCAACAGCAGCGGCGCCCCGGGACCAGGCCTGCGGACTGCATGCGGTGGGGTACCGGACCGGAGCCAGATGGTCCCGACGTGGTGGCCGATCGGGTTGTAGCACCATCCGCCAGAGTGCGCACGCCCCCGCCGGAGCACAGGCGCGTGCCCGAGACGCGACGCTCCTCTCCGTTATGCTATGCGGAAGAACCGAACAGAATACAGCCGGTGAGCTTCCGTTTATTTGGTAGGGTATTTACCTGGAAGCCCTGTCAGCACAAATGCCCTGAGCGTATACAGCCATTCCCTATAGATTCATGGGACGTCAGTACCGCCCGGTCACGGAGTCGTTCTCTCCTCACCGCCCGCCGGCCGGAGCCGCGGGACTTGCGCCCTGCGCCGCCGGCTGCGGGAACAGCGCCGCCAGCATGTCCGGCACCTTGGGCCGCCAGCAGCTCCAGCCGAACCCGTAGGCCGCTTCGCCTCCGGTGGGCCGCTGGCCCCGCTCGCGCAACAGCGCCCACAGCGCGCGATTGCCACGCCCCATGTCCCAGGCTTCGTGCGGAGAGCGCAGGTGGTAGGTCCCCCAGTCCATGTAGATGACCAGTGGCGGGGTGCCGCCGGCCGCGATCAGGGGATCGAGCTCCTTGAGGTCCATCACCATGGCCGAGAGGCTGCCGATGCGCGAGAAGACGTCGGGGTGCGAGAAGGCGAGGAACAGGGCGGTGGTCCCGGCTCCGCCGGCCCCCGCGATCGCGCGCGACGAAGCCTGCGGCTGCGTCCGGTACTTTCCGTCGATCGCCGGGACCAGCTCCTTCACGATCATGTCCTGGTACTTCTCCCCCTGGTCGCTGCGGGGATTCTCGGCGTCGGGCATGATGAAGACGGCGATCATCGGGGCGACCCGCTGCCCGGTCAGGTGATCCAGCGCGTTCTTCATCAGCCCCTGCTCGAGGGCGTCCTTCCCCTCGGGCACGTACAGGACGGGGTAGCGGCGGGCGGCCTCGCGATCGTATCCGGCCGGCAGATAGACCTTCGCCGTGCGCTTCTTCTTCTCCATCGCGGCGCTTTCCCATTCCAGGTCCTCGACGCGTCCCTGCCGCTCGGCGGGGGCCTCGGCCGCGAAGTCGGCGTCGCGCCAGGCCGGCATCGAGAGGAACGACACGTCCCCGAAGAGCCCCTTGCCGGCGCGCGCGTTGAGCGGGTCGGCGGCCGCCTTGCCGTAGTCCACGATGAAGCCGTAGGTCACGGCGGCGTCGGGCTCCAGCCGGGTCGAGTAGTAGAAGAGGTCGGTCCCTTCCAGCTTCTTCATGGGGTCCTCGCGCCGGGAACCGATGATGTCCCCCACAATCCCAACGTCCTTCGCCTCACCTCGATAGATGAAATGGACGGCTCCCGACTCCTCGACGATGGGAAAGGACTTCTGCTTCGCGAGGAACGCGTCCACCGCGGCCTTGCGGTCGGCCGCCTTGACGGTGTCCTCGAGGAACCGTCCGAACTCCGTGGAGGCGACCCAGTTGGTCGCGGAGGGAGCTGCTGGGGCCGCCGCCAGGTCGATCCGCGCGATGTGCCCCATGCTGCGCGCGTACATATGCCCGTCGGCCCAGGCCACCGCCGCCCAGGAGTGATCCTTGAAGAGATCCAGTCGCGCCAGCTCCTTGTATCCCTCGGGGGAGGCCTCCGCCACGTGCAGCGTCCCCGGCTTCGTGATGATCACCAGATGTCGTCCGACCAGCGTGGGGAATCCATCCCCCGGCTCGCGCGATTTCCACTTCGCCTCGCCGGTGGCGGCGTCCAGGCAGGTGAAGATCCGGCCGGTCATGCCGTAGAGGTAGCCGTCATGGTAGACGGGGATGACGTAGGAGCCACGCATGGCGTTGGAAGTCCACGCCTCGCTCACCTTGTATCCGGAGGCTCCGTCCGGCTCCACGCGGACCATCACCGAGGAGTCCCCCTTGTTGAGGAGCAGGAACCTCCCCTCGCCGGCCGGCACGGGAACTTCCGACTCGCCTCCCATGGCCGACTTGTCGCCCTGGTGAGCGTGCGACCAGAGCACCTTGCCGGAGGCCGCGTCGATGCCCAGCAGCGTCGCGCCGCCGACCGCGACGACCTGAAGCCGTCCGCCGATCGTGGCGGCGATGGGGGAGTGGTAGTTGATTTCGTCGTCGCCGACGGACCACAGAAGGCGGCCGTCGTCGGGGCTGAATCCACCCACCGCCTTCCCCGCGCCCCCGCCGATCTCCACGACCAGAACGCCATCCACCAGGATGGGGGAGCTGGTGAAGCCGTAGAAGGGCGCCTTCGCCCCGTGCTCGTCGACCACGTTGCGGGCCCAGACCTGCTTGCCCGTGGCCATGTCCAGCGCGAAGAGCTGGCCGCGGGGCCCGAGGCCGTACAGGCGGCCCTTGTCGATCAGTGGGGTGGAGATGGGGCCGTCGTGGGATCCGTCGTGCCCCTTGTAGGCGTCGGCGATGCGATAGCGCCAGAGCTCCTTGCCGCTGGCGGCATCGAAGGCGGCGGCGACGTCGGCGTCCGCCGTCGCGAACATCGTGGCCACGCGGCCGTCGGCAGCGACCACGCCGGAGTAGCCCGACCCCAGCGGCTGCTTCCACGTCACCGCGAGCGCGGCCTGCGTGCCGGGATCGAGCAGCTTCGCGTCCCTGACCGACCCGTCCCAGGACGGGCCGCGCAGGCCGGACCAGCTCGTGGCCGCCTCGGCCCCTGTGTGGACCATGCCCGCCGCGAAGGCGAGCGCAAGAAGCAGTCCGATCCCTTTGACCCTGAAGCTCATGTCGTGGCTCCCCCCCCGAAGTATCGTGCGGCGATGCCGCCGTTGTCTGGCCGGAATGGCTGATTCTCTCACAAAGCGGGCCGGCGTGCGCGGCTCATTCCGAGGCGGTGGGCACGCGACCGTCCTTGATGGCGCTGCGGCGCAGGCGGGCCTCGCGCTCGTAGCCGGCCTTCTCCAGCACGCGGAAGGACGCCGCGTTCCACTCGTAAGGGAGGGCGAAAACACGCGTCAGCTGGTGCGCCCGGATGGCGTGGGAGGTCACGGCCGTCAGCGCCTCGGTGACGATGCCGCGTCCCCAGAAGGGCTCCCCCAGCCAGTACCCGATCTCGGCCGACACGCGCTCCACGTCCGTGTGCAGTGTGAACCCGATTCCTCCCACGGCGGCCCCGTCCACCACGATGGCGAAGCGCGTCTGCGGCACGGCCGCTATCGCCTCGCGGATGAACGCGCGCGCGTGATCGAGGGTGTAGGGGTGGGGGAAGGCGTCCCGCAGGTTGATCCAGACCTTCCGGTTGTCGGCGAGCGGCGCGATCGACTCGGCGTCGGCGTCGCGATAGGAGCGCACCACGCACGTCCTCAGCTTCAGCTCGATCATTCGGGCGGGCGCCGGCTGTCCTGCAGGATCTTCTCCAGGGCGGCCTTCTGAGTGCCCTGTGCCTGCCCGGCCATCTCTTCGAGAGTCTCGCGCACCCGTGGATGACGGCCGGCCATGGAGGTGAGAGACCAGCAGGCCGCTCCTCCCATCACGATGTCCAGGCCATGGCCGTCCTCCTTCATGTGGGCGATGGAGGCGATGCGGCGCACGAAGGCCGGGTCTCCGGTGGCCGCGAATCTGGCCCAGAGGCTGTCCAGCACGTCGGGCGTCTGCAGGGGCTCCTCGAGCAGCGGTGTCCGCGGGTCCCGGCTCATCGCGGCGCAGAGACGATCGACCTCCAGCGTGCTCCATTCCTTGCAGCCCCGGCCCAGCAGCTCGGGTCCTCTGGGCGATCCCGAGAGCCGGAACACGTGAAGCGTCACGACGCGCGCCATGGGGTCCCCCTGCGGCCCGAGCTGATCGAAGAGCCTCCCCAGGGCGTCGGCGTCGTCTCCGATCAGGGCCGCGTAGAAATGCGCGAACGGCAGCGGACTGTTCGCTTTCGCTTCCGCCGTGCCGGCGTAGTACGCAAGAGCGCAGGAGAGCTTTCCGGGAACGGGAGTCAGGTAGTAGGACATCATCCAGCGCTCCAGGGCCTCGTCGCCCGGGAAGCATGTGGACAGGGGTTCGATCTCGCCCTCGGCGGGCGCCGACAGGTGGAAGGAAGCACGCGTGGAGGCGCGCTGGCCGGAGACCATGTCCCGGGCCATCCCCTCGATGCGATAGGTGCCCGGCGGGTCGCCAGGCTCGCTGGCGAAGGCGACGGCCGGGTCGGCCATACAGAAGTTGTGCCCCTGACATGGTCCCCTCGCCTCGGCCGCTCCGGTACGTTCGAACCGCGCTTTGCCGTCCGGACCGAAGATCCGGCAGTCGATCTGCACGTGGACCCTGCCGTTCGGGCCCGTCGCCTGATTCGACACGAGGAAGGCCACGTAGATGGTCTGTCCGGCCCTGAACCTGCCGGTCGCGCCCGGCTGACTCGACACACTCCCCGGATGGTCGTCCACGGTGATGTCCAGACGAAGCGGACCGACCTGTCCTGGCGGTGGAGGTTCCTGCGGGAAGGCGGCCCCGCAGCCCATCGAAAGCACGACCATCAGGCCGGCCAGGAGCCGCATCATGCCGCCTCCTCGCCGCGCAGCCGGCGCCCCGTGTGCACCGCCACGTCCGAACCCAGCGCCACGAACGCGGAGCGGGGCGGCCGCGACAGCGCCTCGCCGAGCCCGGCGCCGTAGAGCCGCGCGGCGGGCCCCGAGAACGAAGGGGCCATGGCGTCCCACACCGGCCAGCGCGGGTGATCGACCTGATACTCGAGCGTGCCGCCGTCGCGCTGCCGGGTGTAGCCCCAGTGGTGCTCGGTGAAGAACTCGGCCTCCGATCCCGCGTCCGGGACGCGCGGCGCGCCCCGCGCCTCGGCGCTCACCGAGAACGCGTCGCCGCGATGCGTCCAGGCATAGGAGGCGCTGCCGCCTCTGGAGGCGCCGAGCGACACGCGGTGGCTCATGGGGACCGTCAGGTAGGGCTCGTTGTAGGCCCAGCGCGCGACGCTGGCCACGGCCAGACGGGGCACGAGCTCGCGGATAAAGACCACGCCGCGCCGTGGATCCTCCTTCGTCCGGCGTCGCACGTAGAAGCGCAGATTGACCTCCTCGAAGGAGCCGTGCAGCGGTATCGGGACGCCACGCACCCGCGTGCGCCGGAAGAGGAACCCGACGAGGCTCACCACGGGGTCGCCGTCCCACGTGTCCAGGGCGGTGCCCGGAGGCACGAAGGGCTCGAGCAGGGCGGCCGGACACGAATAGTTGAGCAGGACGATGCTTTCCCATCGTGCCGTGAGGAAAGGACCGCGTGTCATACCGCGAGTCTATCAGCCGGGCGGAAAGAGGGTGATCCGGTGGATCTCTCCGGCCGCGAACAGGCGGATCGGGATGTCGCTGCAGCCGACTCCTTTGCTCACGAGGATCCGCGCGTTGCGCTCTCCCCCCAGCTCGTAGAGGCCATGAGGGTAGTCGCGGTTGTGCCGGCCGTGAGGGAGCACGACGGGGCGCCCGCCCGGAAGCGCCACCTGCCCGCCGTGGGTGTGGCCGCACAGGGCCAGGTCGAACGCGTCGGGTTCCACGTGCTTCAGCCCGATGGGGGAATGCATGAGCAGGAGCCGCGCCCCGGCGGCGCCGTGCAGCGCGCGCGCGGCGTCGGGCGAGCCGGTCCCCGGATCGTCCAGCCCGCACACCCAGATCCGATCGAACGGCGCGGGCAGAGGGACGTTGTCGTTGACAAGCACCCGCACGCCGGCCGACTCGAGCGCGGCGGCGATGGCCCGATCGTCCGTCCAGAGGTCGTGGTTCCCCGGCACCGCGTAGATGCCGCAGGGCGCCCGTAGCCGCGCCAGGAGCGGAACCAGGGTGTCGATATGCCCGTGATGGTGCGACACGAAGTCGCCCCCCAGCAGGATGACGTGCGGCTCGAATCGGGCGATGGCATCCACGGCAGCGGACAGCACGCGCGGATCCGTGCACGGCCCGGCGTGGAAGTCCGAGGCGAAGGCCACGCGCAACGGCCGTGTCAGCTCGGGCGAGAACCCCATCTGGACGGGTCGCGCCCGGGGCGGCCGCTGCAGGCCCAGGGCGTAGGAGGCCGCCGCGGCAAGGCCGTTGCCGTACAGCCACGCCTGGGCGATTTCGTAACGGCGGCGAAGCGGTGAATAGTGCGCCCCGCGCCGTGTTTGTTTCGAAATGGATCTCATGGGGATGGTCCGCCGGATCATAGACCATCAGGCGAGGATGCCCTACCCAGCTGCAGCGGTCTTCATGGGGGCGTTGCGGAACACGAGAGCGGCAACGCTGCCGCACGCCAAGGCCTCTGCGAGGCCGGAGATCAGCGCGGAGAGCATCCACTCGGGCCCCACGACGAAGTAACCGTAGATCCCGAGCGTCATCGGGACGAAGTACAGTAGCCAGACGATGAGCCCGAAACGGACGCCCTCGAGCCAGCCACGGTTCTCGAAGCCACGCGCGAACACGAAGGAGAACGCAAGCGACCACGCGACGTAGCCAACCATGGCGATACCATGGTTCTCCGTGCCTTCCGCTCGAAAGGCTGTCCCGGCTCCCTCGTGCACGTCGGTGAACACGAGGCCGAAGAAAATGGCTCCGACAACGGCCTTCGTCACGAGGACCAGGAAGGCGCTCATTGAAATGCGCTTCCAGCTCATGACGCCCGTCCGTTTACGAGGCGTTGCGGTCGCGCACCGGGCTTCGTTCGGTGTGCTTTCATGGTCTCCACCTCCTCTGGAAAGTGGCAAGTTGAAGTGCTCTGAGGCCGGTTACGGCGTGGACAGGACGAACTGATTACCGTCCGGGTCCTTGAAGATCGCGGACGTGCCCCAGTCAGCCTTTTTCGGCTCCTGTACGAACTCCACGCCACGCGCTTTCATTTCCTTCGCCGTGGCCACGACGTCGTCGGCTGAGAAGGTGACGTTCATCAGCCCGCCGATCAACTTGTCTTGCCCCGGCGCCGTGAACAGCACGAGCTTCGTCTCCGCGCGCGGGATGCCGAGCTCGATCCAACGCTGCTTGTCGTTGAATGGGCTGTCCGTGATCACCCGAAGCCCGAGCTTCTTCGTGTAGAACTCCAGCGCCCGATCCTGATCAGTCACCGGCACGGTCGCGAATTTGATTGCCTTGATCATGTCGTCGTCTCCGCATTGCGCGCGTCACCATGACGCGCGAGAATCAGAACACATGATCCGCCCAAGCGCAGTTGCTGACAAGGCGTGGAGACACTACCATAGCATCCGTTGCCATAGTCACCTGGAGGCATTCGGATGACCACCATCGCCATCGACGCCTACATCGTCGACACACTGATGCGCGACCTCGTCGGCCACGACCGACGCCCCTCGGCGTTCCTGGTCTACCTGTACCTCTGGCGCACAACTCATGGGCGCGGCGACACGAAAGCACAGATTGCGCTGCTGGACATCGCTCAGGATGTTGGCGTGTCCAAGCGGTCGGTACAGGAGGCGCTGAGCTGGCTATTGAAACGGAAGCTGGTGACGATCGAACGACAGAGCATGACTGCAGTGCCTGTCTACAGCGTGCTACGGCCGTGGCGGCATTGACCCCCCGCTGGGTCGGACGACTCCGTGCGCGGGCTCGACGAACAGTTCGCCACGACCGGTCAGCAGTTGGTGTGCCAGGAACTTGGATGATGACGATCTCCCGGGAAGCATTCAGTCAGTTCCCCAAGGGTTGTCGATCACGAAGCGCCAGGAGCCGTCTGCCTGACGGCGCAGAACATCCGCGTTGTGCCCCGTCAGCCTCACAGGGCTACCGTCTGGCGCCGTTCCGGTAAATGACCACACCCCAACAACGAGAGCCAGATCACTTGCCTGAAGGACCCTCGTCACTCTGAGATCCAGGGTGCCCTTCATCGCAATGAAGCCAGCCAGCGATTCACTGACACCCGATACGCCGTGACTGAGGCTTCCGGGCTGACTCGCAAAAGCCGCCTCGGGCTCATAAAGAGGCATGAGGACGTCCAGATCGCCCGTGTTGATGCCGTCCACTATCGATGTGAGAACCTGCTCAGGTGTTCCTGTGGGCATGCCATCCTCCCGATTCTGTTTCGCTCGGATCGTCGATGAGAGGTCTAACGTTCGGAGCGGCGGCACCAGATGCTTGCCCGATACGTACCCCCCAGGTGCCTCCGGCAGCGTACCGATCAAACGTCGCCCGCGCCAACGGAACTACCCACACCGTCGCTCAACCCGGGCCGGATGTTCTGGTTGTGGTGGAAGACGTTGTCTGGGTCGTACGTGGTCTTCACGTCCACCAGCCGGTCGTAGACGGAGTCGCCGTACGCCTCGCGGACCCGGTCGGGGTCTTCGTCGCCGCCCAGGAAGTTGACGTACACGCCTTCGCGGAAGCGGCCGAGGGCGGCGAAGAACCCCCTCGTCCAAGCGGTGTCCCGGGCGCCGAAGTCCTCGCCGGGCCGCCACACTGCATCAAGGGTGATCGCGTGCG
>JBOGOC010000028.1:0-16294 GCA_050747525.1 Candidatus Polarisedimenticolia bacterium
GAGTAAGGCGTGGCCAACGCCACGCCGTCGAGCGCGCCTCGGAGACCACTCTCCCCGCCGGCCGTCCCCGACTCAGGCTACCGCAGCACAACCATGCGACGACGACGCCCGGTGCGCGCGGCCGCGCGTGAACGACCGGCGCGGGTGGAGGGGGCCACGATGGCGGCCCGCAGCACTTCTTCGACGTCGTTCACGTAGAGGAACTTCAGCCCGCGGCGCAACGGGGCGCGGATCTCCTCCAGGTGCCTGCGGCACAGCGCGGGCAGGATCACCGTCGCGATGCCGGCACGCCTGGCGGCCAGCACCTTCTCCTTGATGCCGCCCACCGGCAGCACCTCGCCGCGCAGCGTGATCTCTCCGGTCATCGCCAGGTCGCGGCGCACGGGCCGGCCCGACACGGCCGACATGAGCGCGGTGGCCATGGTGATGCCCGCCGAGGGGCCGTCCTTGGGGATGGCTCCTTCGGGCACATGGATGTGGATGTCGTGCGTCGCGAAGAACCCGTCGGGGATCCCCAGCTCGTCCCCGCGCGCCCGCGCGTACGAGACCGCCGCCTGGGCCGACTCCTTCATCACGTCACCCAGGTGGCCGGTCAGCGTGAGCTGC
Source organism: Candidatus Polarisedimenticolia bacterium (assembly GCA_050747525.1). Classification (GTDB taxonomy): domain Bacteria; phylum Acidobacteriota; class Polarisedimenticolia; order JACPZX01; family DASXTC01; genus JBOGOC01. Next base: position 607 of record JBOGOC010000028.1, read on the forward strand.
CCGCGCCCCTTCATCGCGGTGGCCTCTACGAACAGGATGTCCCCGCCGCTGGCCGTCCAGGCCAGCCCGGTCGCCACACCCACGCGATCGGTCTTGAGCAACTCCTCGGGCAGGATGCGCGGCGCCCCCAGGTATTTATCCACGTTGCCCCCCTGGATCCGGGCGCGCCCCTTCAGCGTCTCCTCGGCCACCTTGCGGGCCACCTTGCGGCAGACGGTGGCCATCTCGCGCTCCAGGTTGCGCAGCCCCGCCTCCCGCGTGTAGGAAGCGATCACGCGGCGCACGCCGTCGTCGGTGAACTCCACCTGTTCGTCCGTCAGCCCGTTCTCGGCGATCTGCTTGGGGATGATGTGCCGCCGGGCGATGGTGAGCTTCTCCTCCTCGGTGTAGCCGCTCAGGCGGATCACCTCCATGCGGTCCAGGAAGGCCGGCTGAATCGGCTCGAGCAGGTTCGCCGTGGCGATGAACAGCACCCGCGACAGATCGTACGGCACGCCCAGGTAATGGTCCCGAAAAGTGTTGTTCTGCTCGGGGTCGAGCACCTCCAGCAGCGCGGAGGACGGATCGCCCCGGTAGTCGGCGCCCAGCTTGTCCACCTCGTCCAGCATGAAGACCGGGTTCACCGAGCCGGCCTGGTGCATCCCCTGCATGATGCGCCCGGGCATGGCGCCCACGTACGTCCGCCGGTGGCCGCGGATCTCCGCCTCGTCGCGCACGCCGCCCAGCGAGAGGCGGACGAACTTGCGCCCCAGCGCGCGCGCGATCGACTTGCCCAGCGAGGTCTTGCCCACGCCCGGCGGCCCCACGAAGCAGAGGATGGGCCCCTTCATGTCCTTGTTGAGCTTGCGAACGGAGAGGTATTCGAGGATGCGGTCCTTGATCGTCTCCAGGCCGAAATGGTCCTCGTCCAGGATGCCGCGTGCTTTGTGGATGTCCAGGTTGTCGCGCGTGTGGTGGCTCCAGGGGATCTCCACCATCCAGTCGAGGTAGTTGCGCACGGTGGCGGTCTCGGCGCCGTCGGGCTGCATGCGCTCCAGCTTGGCGACCTGGCGCTCGACTTCCTCCAGCACCTTGGCCGGCATCTTCGCCTTGGCTACCTTGTCGCGGATCTGCTGAATCTCCTCGGCCAGCTCGTTGCCTTCGCCCAGCTCCTGCTGGATCGCCTTCATCTGCTGGCGCAGGAAGAACTCACGCTGCGATCGGTCTATCTCCTCGCGGGTGTGGGTGTTGATCTCCTGCTGCATGGTGAGGAGATCGATCTCCTTGTTGAGCAGCTCGTGAACCCGGCGGAGCCGCGCGACGGGGTCGAGGATCTCCAGCACCTCCTGCGCGTCTTCGATCTTCATCTCCAGGTTGGAAGCGGCCAGATCGGCCAGGCGGCCGGGCGATTCGAGGTTGGAGGCCACCACCATCACCTCGGAGCTGATCGACTTGCCCATCGACACGCTGCGCTCGAGCGACTTCTTGACCGCGCGCATGAGCGCTTCCTGCTCCAGGTTCTCCTCGACGGGAGGCTCCTCGACCCGCTCCAGGCGCGCCTGCAGGAACTCCTTCCCTTCGCTCATCTCGGTCGCCCGCGCGCGCGCCACCCCCTGCACCAGCACGCGGATGCGGTTGTCGGGCAGCTTGAGCATCCTCATGATCACGGCCACCGTGCCGATCCGGTAGAGATCCTTCGCCCCGGGCTTGTCGACGTCCTTCTCGCGCTGGGCGGACAGCAGGATCATGCGGTTGCCCGCCAGCGCGTGGTCCACCGCGGCGATGGACCGGTCGCGGCTCACGGAGAGAGGAACGATGATGAAGGGGTACACCACCAGATCCCGCAGCGGCAGCACCGGCAGCGACTCGGGAATCTTGATCTGATCGTCCGCGCGTTCTTCGGGGCTCATCGCGCCTCCTCGAGCTGCGTGACCGGTATGACCACTTCCTCTCCCCGCCGGTTGGACACGCGTGGGAAGAAGACTTCCAGGACGCCGTTGCGCATGGTGGCGCGCGCATCGCGCGTGTTGATGGGGGTGCCCAAAGGGACCACGCGGCGGAACTTGCCGCCCAGACGCTCCATGCAGTGGAACTTGGCCTTGGCGGGAGGCTGCGTGCGGGGACGCTCGCCCTTGATGATCAGCGCCCCTCCCAGCGCGCTGAGCCGCAGGCTCTCCACCGGCACGCCGGGCAGCTCGGCGCGCAGGATGAGCCCCTGGGCCGTCTGACACACGTCCACGCTGGGGATCCAGGCGCTGGCCTGGGACCCGTCGGCCTCCTCCTTCATCTCCAGGAGGACGTCGAACAGCTTGTTCATCTCGGACTGGATGCGGGCGATTTCGAGGTACGGGCCGAAGCTGTGCTCCATGCGTCCTCCGCAATCCTGGCGCGTGGCCGAATATTGTCGGCGTCACCCGGATGCGCAAGCGGCGCACCGGCGGGATCAGCGCGTCTCTTCGGTCTTTTTCTGATCCAGCAGTCCCTTGAGCTCTTCCAGGAAGTCCGACGGCTCTTCGAACCGCCGGTAGACCGAGGCGAACCGGACGTAGGCGACCTTGTCGAGCTCCCTCAGGCGCAGCATCACGTGGGCGCCCGCGCGGTCGGTGGTGAGCTCCTTGTCGGGGCTTTCCTGGAGCATCGCCTCGACCTCGTCCACGATGGTTTCCAGCGAGCTCAGCGACACGGGGCGTTTCTGGCACGCCTTGACCAGCCCTCCCATCAGCTTCTGCCGGTCGAAGGGCTCGCGGCGGCCGTCCTTCTTGATCAGGCGGAACTCGATCTCTTCGATGCGCTCGTACGACGTGAAGCGCTTGCGGCAGGACAGGCACTCCCGGCGCCTGCGGATCACCAGGCCTTCCTTCCCTTCGCGCGAGTCGACCACCTTGTCCTGGAGGTGGGCGCAGAAGGGGCACTTCATCGGGCCGTCCCCACCTGGCTCGGCGCGCCCGGAGAGCTCACCAGGGACCGGATGCTGAGTCCCTCGCGCCACAGCAGGAAGATGCCCAGCAGGATCACCGGGCCGATGGCGAACGCGTGCGTGACCAGGATGGCCGCCGCCGCGCGGTTCGGCTCCACGCCGAACACCTGCACCAGCCCGAGCTGGCCCATGTATTCATAGGAGCCCATGCCGCCGGGCGTGGGGGCGGCGATCCCGATGTTGAGCAGGGCCAGCATCAGGAAGGAATCGACGAACGCCAGATCCAGATGGAAGGCCTTGAGGGACGCCCAGATCGACGCCGCGATCGCCACCCAGATCGCATAGGACTGGACCCAGGCCAGGGTGAACGCCCCCAGCCCCTTCATCGCGTCGAAGCCGTCCAGGAAACCGTGCAGCAGCCGCGGCACGAGCGCCTGCGGGCCGCCGGCCCACCGGTCCACCCACGCGGTGACCCGATGGCGCCAGTGCACGGCCGCGAACATCAGCGGGAAGCAGGCCATCATGAGCCCGCCGAGCACCAGACCGGCGCGGCGCACCTGCTGCATGTCGAGCGTGCCCGTTCCGCTGGCAGGAGGGTCGAAGAACAGCAACAGGTACATCCCCAGCAGCAGGGCGACGGCGAGAGCATCCATGAGGCGCTCCAGCACGCACGTGGCGATGGCGCCCGATCTGGGCATTTTCTCGCGCTGCGCCAGCATGATGGGGCGCAGCACCTCGCCGATGCGGAAGAAGACGAAGCTGATCAGGTAGCCGATGGCCGTGGTGGAGAAGAGGTTGTAGAAGCCGATCCGCCGCTTCATCGGTGCCAGCAGGATGCGCCACCTCAACGATCGCAGGATCAGATGAAGGGCCTGCAAAGCCAGGGCCAGAACCAGCCAGGCGGGCTGGGCTTCCACCGCGTGGCGCAGCACCTGCCGTGCGTCGAGCTTCCAGAAGAACAGACCCAGGAAGGCGACGGCCACGGCGAAGCTGAGAACCATCCTCAGAACACGCTTCATGGTCCTCACTGAGGATCGGCTCGCCTGGACGTCCCCGGGATGCGGGGTGCATGCACCCCCTCACGTCGAGGCCGTAAGCTACTACAGTGCCCGCGAGAGGGTCAATGGAACGGCGGCTTCGGGGTCACGCGCACCGTCCGGTGCCTGCGCAGCATCACCATGCCGGGCGACATGCCGCGTCCCTTTCGCACGTGCCGGCGCCAGGCGACGTGCACGTCCAGCTCGCCTTCCTCCTTGCCGCGGCTCATCCATGCGGCCAGCTCCGCCGCCTCGCGCACGGTCGCCTCGGGAAGCTCGGCCAGCCGGCGTGGGTTGCGCACGATGACGTGGGCTCCCGGATATCCCGCCGCATGCAGCCACAAGTCGTGCGGCGCGGCCACGTTGAAGGTGATGTGATCGTTGTCCGACGCGCTGCGCCCCACCAGGATGGTGAACCCTTCCGCCGAGCGGAACTCGCGCACGGGGACCCACGCCGGTGCGCGGCCCACCTCGGCCCGCTGCGCGCGGCGCACCGCGCGCACCAGCCCCTCGTCCTGGAGCTGCTTCTCCAGCGATTCCAGCTCGGACATGGACGCCGCGGCGTCGAGCCGCTCCTCGGCTCCGGCCATCGACCCCACGCGCCGCCGGACCGTCTCCAGGCGTGCGGGGATCACCTGGCGCGCCCGGTCCGCGCGGCGGGCGGTCTTGAAGAGGCGCTCCGCGTTGGCGCGCAGATCCAGGCGCGGGTCGATGGGGATGGAAACGAGCGGGCTCCCCTGCTCGTACACGTCGGGCACGCGCACCTGCGCTCCTTCTTTGCGCGCGGAGCGCAGGCCCGCGAGGATGAGCTCCCCGCGTCGACGGTCGCGGGTCCCCGCCGCCTCCGCCTCCTCCAGCTCGCCGGCCAGCGCCCGCTCGAGCTCGCGCGCGCGGCGGGCCTCCCGGCGCAGCATCGCGGTGAGGGCCTGCCGCAGCGAGGCGAACGCCATGTGGCGCACCATGGCCTGGGTGAACGCCGCCTCGGCTTCGTTCATCGTCCCGAACGGAGTCGCGGTCAGGCCGGCCTCGTCGGCGTGTGCCAGCGGAAACGGGAAGGCGAAGATCCGGCGGGCGTTGAGGGGCTCCGCCTGCGTGAGCCCGGCCAGCGGGGCGGGGGCGTACACCACGGGGCTGCGGCCCGAGCCATGCCCGGCGCCGCGCTTGCGCAGGCGCTCGACGGCGGCCCAGGCGTCCTCGCCGCGCTGCACGAGGAAGGCCACCTCGCGCGCCAGCAGCGCGCTGAAGCCCGGCAGCCGGACGGCCAGAAGCTCGGCGAGCGAGGGGGCCCCTTCGCCTCGCGCCTCTGCGACGAACTCGCCCACGATTGAGGGGGTCACCTCGTGCGGTACGGCCACGCGCCATTGCGAGGACGGTGGCGGGGGTTGGTAGACGGCGCCTTCCTGCGGCTTCCGGAACCCCCCCTCGTGCGATCGGACGAATCGCGTGATGCGGCCGTCCCGATCCAGCAGCAGCACGTTGGAGGCCTTCCCCATCAGCTCGATGACGAGGGAGAGGCCGCCGTCGAACTCGAGGCGCACCACCCGCTCCGACTCCGGCTGCACGAGGGCGGTCACGCGGCGCGACGCCAGCGCCGCCGACAGCGCCACGGCCAGCTCGGTCGGGGACGCCGGAGCCTTCGTGCCGCGAGCCAGGTGCAGCGTGGACAGGCCTGGATGCACCGAGATGTGCAGCCGCGGGAAGGGGGGTGATCCGAAACGCAGCAGGAACCTGTGCGTCTCGAGCTGCACCACGTCGCTCACCGGCTGACCGATCAGCTCGCGGCGCAGCTCGTCCACGATGGCCGACAGCACCGCGGGGTCCAGGGTGCACCTCCTTGAAACCCTTGTCTGGCAAGGATCCTGGCTTGACAACGAGCCGTCAGGGCCGTATAGGAACCGCAGACAGACTCGGAGGGTTCTTGGCCGTCCTGTCAATGGGGACGGGGCGCCAAGAGGGAAGGACTCTTCGCTGTCTGTCGATCCTCAATGGAACGGGCCCGGGGGACGGCCTTGCCGCTCCTCCGGGCCTTCCTGTGTCTGCCCCCCGTCGCTTTCCTCGCGCCGCCTTGTCACGTGCAGCACCAGGATGCGCCGCCTCTTCATCTGCCTCACCGTGAACGTGAACTGCCCGTCGGAGATGGTGTCGCCTTCGCCCGGCACGCGGCCGAACAGCTTCAGCACGTAGCCCCCCACCGTGTCCACGCCCCGCTCGCGGATGCGTCCCCGCACCCTGCGGTTGAACTCGGGGAGCGGCATGCTGGCGCGCACCCAGAAGGTGCCGCGCTGCTTGAGCGGGCGGAAGATCCGGACGGGGCGCTCGAACTCGTCGGCGAACTCCCCCATCATCTCCTCGAGCAGATCCTCCAGGGTGACCACGCCCGCGGTGCCGCCGTACTCGTCCACCACCACCGCCAGGTGAACGCGGCGCGCCTGCAGCTCGCGCACGAGCTGCCCCGCGCGGGTGACCTCGGGCACGAACACGGCGGGGCGCGCGAGGTCCTTCACCCCTTCGCCCGCGGCCAGCCCGAAGCGGTGCGCCAGCAGGTCTTTGGCGTAGAGCACCCCCGTGATCTCGTCCAGGCTTCCGCGGTACACGGGCATGCGCGAATGACGGTGCTCGTAGACCAGGGCCAGCGCCTGGTCGAGGCCGGCCGCCTCGGGGACCGCCACGATGTCGGGCCTGGGCACCATCACCTGGCGCACCTGGAGGTCTCCCAGGCGGAAGGCGGCCTCGATCATCTCGGTCTGGCTTCGCGTGAGGACCCCGTCCCCCCGGCTGATCTCCACCAGCGTGCGGAAATCGTCCTCGCTCAGGGGCGCCGCGCTGCCGGCCGGAGCGGGGCGCCTGCGCCGCTCTGTGAGCAGGGCGGTGAGGCGAACCAGCGGCCAGACAATCGGCCGGACGGCCCACAGGAACCAGTGGACCGGCCTGGCCAGCCGCAGCGACACCGCTTCCGGGAACGCCACGGCCAGCGACTTGGGGATGAGATCGCACACCAGCACGATCACGACCGAGGTGAGCGCCACCGCGGCGGCCATGGCCAGGCCACGCGGCATCTCAGCCACCGCGATGCGCCGCTGGAGGATGGCCGCAACGTTGGACGTGGCGATGTTGACCATCTCGGTCCCCGCGATGACGCTCACCACGAAGACCCGCGGGTCGCGAAGCGCTTCGGCGATGCGGGTGCCGGGCCCGGGCCGCTCCCGGCGGAACCGATCGATGCGCCACGGGCGCAGGCTGAAGAAGGCCGTCTCGGCCGCGGAGATGATGGCCGACACGCCGAGCAGGAAGACCAGCAGGAGAAGCAGCCCGGTGACGCTCACGGCCATGCCTCCGACGTGCCCTTGAAAACGAAAAGGCGGCAGGGAGGTTGCTCCCTGACGCCCTTATGCGTCAAGCCGATGGGCCCGGCCTAGTGCTCGTTCGGCTTTGTGGCGGTCGACACGGCCTTGTCCACCTTGGCCTCGATCTGATCCTCGGGCAGGTTGGCCACCTCGGCGATCTCGCTCACGATGAGGTACCTGGACTTGTCGAGCATCTTTCTCTCGCGGTAGGAGAGATTCTTGCTCTTGCTCAACATGGTCAGGTTCTTGAGAACCACGGCCACTTCGAAGATGTCACCCGTTCGCATCTTGTCCGAGTTCTCCTGGAAACGCCCCTTCCAGTCGCTGGTCACGATCACCTTGCTGCTGCGGAGCACCTTGAAGACCTTGTCCACGTCCTTGCGGGAGAGCACCCGGCGCAGGCCGACGTGGGTGGTGTTGGTGGTGGGGACCAGCACGGTGCTATCGTTGGACAGAATGCGCAACCTGTAGAACGTATTGTCCATGCCGGAGTTGGAGGCGGTCATGATCTGCTCCACCACGCCGACGCCATGATTCGGATAAACCACCTTGTCTCCGACCTTGAAGTTCATCGCGACGACCTCCTCGGGCATTCGGGTACTCCTAGGTCCTACCCGGACATACCTTAAAAATCAATAGCTTATTCTAGTACGGGAATGTCCCTACGTCAATGGAATCGCCGTGATCCCGCGCCCACCGCGGATTCTGGCGCCATTCCCGCCGGCGAAACCTGCCGCCTTCCTAACCGCTTCCTAACCGCCTGTTTCCTTGACACTTACAGGACAGCGAAATATCTTCGCCTCCGTGACGGATCTCAAGGCCTCCCTGCTGAGGATCATGGACCACAAGGACCATTGGGCGTGGTCGGTGTTCGGCGGGCCGACGGCGACCCTCGAGCAGCTCCGTATTCATTTTCAGCAGGAATACGACGTTTACGTCAGGGATTTCCCTGTATTCCTGAGCAGGGTCCACTCCCGGTGCCCGGTGCAGGATGTGCGGCGGGACCTGGCCGAGAACCTGTATGAAGAGGAGACGGGCGGGCTCTCGGGGACCGGCCCCCACCCCGAGCTGTTCCTCTATATGATGCAGGGACTGGGGTTCGAGAGAAAGGAGTTCCGCAACATCGCCCTCCTTGCCGAGAGCCGGGCCTACCGTGAGTGGCTCGACGAGGCGACCACCCGGCTCCCCTGGGTGGTGGGGGCGGCCGTCATGACCATCTTCGTCGAAGGGAGCATCCACGACCGGCGCGAGATCTCCCAGCCCCCACGGCTGGCGGCGCCGGAGGAGATCGAGCGGGAGCTCCTGAGGGACAACCCGCTGGTCCGTTATCACGGGCTCGACCCTCGTTATCTCAAGCTCAAGAGAGCCCACGCTCGAGTGGAGGACGGCCACCGCCGCTCCGCCTGGCGCATCGTGCTCGACCACGCCCGCAGCGAAGGCGAGCGCATGCTGTGCGTGGAGGCCATGGAGCGCAGCCTCGAGCTGTGGCAGGCCTATCGCGACGGCGTGGCACGGGCCGCCGGCCTGTCCGCTCGCCGCACCACCCGCCGTCTGTCCCGATCCAGCTGACCCCCTCCAGCTTGCTTGCCTGCCTCCCGGCCCTCGGGATAGAGTAGCCCCCTCGCATCGCGAACTGAGGAGGGACCGACCCGATGGGCGTTGACACTCAGGGCGCCACCACGCCCGGCACCGCCATGCGCAACAGCACCGAGGTGGTGCGCGTGGAGGCGGTCACCAAGCACTACTACCGCGACACCATCAAGATCCCCGTGCTCGAAGGGATCGACCTCTCCGTCAAGGAGGGGGACTTCCTGGCCCTCATGGGGCCGTCGGGCTCCGGCAAGTCGACGCTGCTCAACCTGATCGCCGGCATCGACCGGCCCAGCAAGGGGAAGGTGAGCGTGGCCGGCGTGGAGATCAGCCGGCTCAGTGAAAGCGAGCTGGCGCGCTGGAGGGCGCGCCACGTGGGCTTCATCTTCCAGTTCTATCACCTGATCCCCGTGCTCACGGCGTACCAGAACGTGGCGCTGCCCCTCACCCTCACGAAGCTGTCACGCAAGGAGCGCGACGACCACGTGCGCGCGGCTCTGTCCATCGTGGGGCTGGCCGACCGGATGGACCATTTCCCCAGGCAGCTCTCGGGAGGGCAGGAGCAGCGCGTGGCCATCGCGCGCGCGGTGGTGACCGATCCGACCATCCTGCTCGCCGACGAGCCCACCGGAGATCTGGACGCCCGGTCCGCCGAGGAGATCCTGGTGCTGATGGAGCGGCTCAACAGCGAGTTCAGGAAGACCATCGTCATGGTCACGCACGACCCGCGCGCGGCGCAGAAGGCGCACAGCGTGCGCCACCTCGACAAGGGAACGCTGAGCTGATGCCCCAGATCGTCCTGCTCGTCCTGAAGAACGGACTGCGCAACCGGGTGCGCACCCTGCTGACGATCCTGGGGATCTCGGTGGGCGTGATCGCCTACGCGTTCCTGCAGACGGTGCTGGTGGCCTACAACATCGGGGTGGAGGCCTCCAGCGACAACCGCCTGGTCACGCGCCACCGGGTGTCGCTGTTCAACCTGCTGCCGCTGGCGCAGAACGACAAGATCGCGCAGGTCCCCGGCGTGGCCAAGGTGGCCTACGGCATCTGGTTCGGCGGCTTCTACAAGGACGAGAAGAACTTCTTCGCCCAGTTCGGCATGAACCCTCCGTACCTCGATCTCTATCCCGAGTTCATCGTCCCTCCCGAGCAGCGTGCCGCCTGGGAGGCCGATCGCCAGGGGGCCATCGTGGGGCGCAAGCTGGCCGATCGCTTCGGGTGGAAGCTGGGAGATCGGGTCACGCTCACCGGCACCATCTTCTCGGGCGACTGGGACTTCAACATCGTGGGGATCTACAAGGGACGCGATCGCGCCACGGACGAGACCGCCATGCTGTTTCACTGGAAGCTGCTGGACGAGCGCCTTCTGACTGCCGGGCGCGGCTCCCAGGTGGGCTGGTACGTCATCGGGGTGGACGACCCCGCGCGCAACGGCGAGGTGAGCGACGCCATCGACGCCCTGTTCATCAACTCGTCGTACCCGACCCTCACCGAGACCGAGAAGGAGTTCAACAAGTCGTTCGTCTCGATGATGGGCACCATCATCACCATCATCCAGACGGCCGCCTGGGTCGTGATCGTCATCGTGCTGCTCATCATGACCAACACCATGGCCATGGCCGCCCGCGAGCGCATCACCGAGTACGGCGTGCTCAAGACGCTCGGCTTCCGGGCGGTCCACCTGGGCTCTCTCATCGCCGGCGAGGCGCTCCTGATCTCGTTCCTGGGGGCCGCGGTGGGATGCGCCATCGCCTACGGTCTCGTCTTCGTCGTCGGGCAGGCCATCGAGCTGAGCATGGGGTCGATGTTTCCCGTGTTCGAGCTGAGGCCGGTCACCGTGGCTGCGGCCATCGGCCTGGCCATGCTGTCGGGCCTGGCGGCCTGTCTCATCCCCATGGCACGGGCGATCCGCCTGCCGATCGTGGACTCCCTGAGGCGGGTGGGCTGACGATGCTGGCCATCCCGATCATCTACAACATCCGCAACCTGACGTCGCGCAAGGTGAGCACCGCGCTCACCGTGGCGGGGGTGGCCCTCGCCGTGGGGGTCCTGCTGGTGGTCATGATGCTGACCCACGGCCTGAACTACGCGCTGGTGGAAAGCGGCTCGCCGGACAACGCCATCATTCTGCGCAAGAGCTCCACGTCCGAGACCCTGAGCGGCCTGGGCCTGGACACGGTGTCGGTGCTGCGCACCCTTCCCGAGATCGCCACCGACCCGCAGGGCCGCGCGCTGGTGGCGGCCGAGGCGGTGGTGGGCGTGAACCTGCTGCGCCGCGGGCAGACCGGCGCGCGCTCGGGGTCCAACGTGACGGTGCGCGGCATCGAAGAGCGCTCGATGGCGCTGCGTCCCCTGCTGCGCGTCGTGGAAGGACGCGAGCCGACCCTGGGGAAGCCTGAGATCCTGGCCGGCAAGAACGCCGCGCGCGGCTTCCAGGGATGCGAGGTGGGCGGCTCCATCCCCATGGGGGGCCTGGACTGGCAGGTGGTGGGGGTGTTCGAGGCGGGCGGGTCCGCCTTCGAGTCGGAGCTGTGGGGAGACGGAAAGCTGCTGACGCAGGCGTTCGGGCGCGAGGGGGGCTACTCCTCGGTCACCTTCCGCCTGAAGGATCCGGAGCTGAGCCTGGACGCCACGCAAGCCCGGCTCGACGCCGACCCGCGCCTCAACGTCGAGGTCAAGCGCGAGAGGGACTACTACGCGACGTCGTCCTCCGCCCTGCTCATCCTCATCCAGATCCTTGGGGGCGTGCTGGTGGTGCTCTTCAGCTTCGGCGGCGTGCTGGGCGCGATGGTGACCATGTTCGCGTTCGTGGGATCGCGCACACGCGAGATCGGCACGCTGAGGGCCCTGGGCTTCTCGCGGCGATCCATCCTGTCGTCGTTCCTGATCGAATCCATCCTGTTGAGCCTCGCCGGCGGCGTGATCGCCTGCATCCCGGCCCTGCTGGTGCAGAACCTGACGTTCTCCACCACCAACTTCACCACCTTCACGGACGTGACCTGGAACTTCCGCGCGAGCCCCACCATCCTGGCCAGCGGTCTGGTCTTCGCCGTGGTGCTGGGAGTGGCCGGGGGGCTCATTCCCGCCGCGCGCGCCGCCACGATGCCCATCCTTCGGGCGCTGCGCGAAGGCTAGGTGTGCGGCGTGAAGATCAGCACGTACTGATACGGAAGCAGATCCCGCTCACCTGAAAGGATCCACCCGGCCTCGGCGAACTCCTCGATCACCTGCTCGCGGGCCAGCTTGTGATCCAGTGGCGGGCCCACCGGCAGCTCCCGCTTGTGGTAGTCGACGACCACCACCCGCCCGCCGGGCCGGAGGGATCGCCCCAGGACCCCGATCCACCCGATCCGATCGTTGACGTGATGGTAGGTGTCGCAGACGAAGACCAGGTCGACGCCACCGGGAGGCAGCTTCGGGTCGGCGGCGGCCCCCAGCGCCGCCACGGCATTGGTGAGCTTCTCGTCGCGGAACCGCCGTTCCATGTACGCCACCATCTTCGGTTCGATGTCCACGGCGAGGACGCGTCCCGACGGCCCCACCGCCTTCGCGAAGTGCGGCACGAAGTACCCGGTTCCCGCCCCCACGTCGGCCACGACCATGCCCGGCTCGACCCCCAAAGCGCCCGGGATCTGCTCCGGCTTCTGCCAGGCTCCCCGCTCGGGTGATTCGAAGACGCGCACCCATCGCTCGACGTCGTCGAAGGGATGGTCGGCGGTGGCGTCGTGGGCGGTGGCGTGGTCGTGCTGCGGAGCCGACGTGCCCGCGGCGCCGCATCCGGCAGCCAGCACGAAGGCCAGCAGCCAGCCCAGCCGCGGGGCGCGGCCCTCACTCATGCGCCAGGACCTGATCCGCGATGTACTTCAGGATGCCGCGCACGGAGACGAAGCCGATCGGTCTGTTCTCGCGCACGATGGGGATGTGGCGGAAGCCCTTCATGGCCATCAGGTGGATGGCGTGGGCGATGGAGCTGTCCTCGGTGAGGGTGACCGGGCCGGCGGTCATCACCCTGGCCACCGGGGTGGCGTTGATGTCCAGGCCCGCTCCCCAGACGCGCGTCAGCACGTCGCGCTCGGTGAAGATCCCCACGAGCCGATCCTCGGAGCCGCGGTCCACCACCAGCACGCTGCCGTGCCTGCCCTCTCTCATGATGCGGATGGCGTCCCAGATGGTGGCAGTGGTGGCCGCGACGAGCGGCTTGAGGGGCCCGGCGTTCTTCACGGGATCGTGCAGGATGTGGCGCCCCAGGCCGGTGTGCTCCTTCTCGTCGTAGAGGTCGAACCCGGCAAGGTCGGTGCCGCACCCCTCGCAGGTGAACGCGCCCTGGATGTTGTCGTGGCCGCACCCCGGGCAGACCACGTCAGCCTCCGTCCACCTGCCGCATGACCTGATTGAGGTCCGGCGGCAGATTGAGCACTTCCTTGGGGTAATGGCGGGCCACGAACTCCACCACGTCGCGCGCCGAGATGAGGCCCACCCCTTTCCCCTTGTCGTCCACCAGGGGGACGTGGCGGTACCCGCGCTCGGTCATCAGACGGATGGCATCCGCGATGCGATCGTCGGGCGAGAGGGTGCGCGGCTCCGGCGTCATGACGTCGCCGATGGTGAGGTGCTCGTTGAGCGCCAGGCCCACGATGCGGTTGAGCAGGTCGCGCTCGGTGAAGATCCCCACCACGCGGTCGTTGTCGCTCACCACCACCGCCGCCACGCGCTGCTTCTGCATGGCGGCGACCACATCGTGCAGACGGGCAGATGAGGGCGTCATGGCGACGGGCTGGATCCGCATCGAGCGGATGGAGTCGCGCCGCAGAATCTCTTCGATCCGCGCGCCGGGCATAGGGCCTCCGCTGCCCGGCATTATAGATCGATTCCGGGAAGCGCCGGCCGCAATGTTAGAATCCCCGCCTCGGTCGCCGGAGTGGCGGAACTGGCAGACGCAGGGGACTCAAAATCCCCCGGGCCTCAGGCCCGCGAGGGTTCGAATCCCTCCTCCGGCACCAGGCATCTCCTTGACTCCTTCAGTGATGCGTCGCCCTCGGCGGGTAACGCACGCCGCCTGCGTACCTTCGCTGCTCCCTTACTTGCGCAGCGACCTGAAGCCAGTGCGTACCTCTTCTGAGAAGAGCTTCGGCTGTTCCCAGGCCGCAAAGTGCCCGCCCTTGGGGAGCTCGTTGAAGTGGATGAGATTGCGGTAGGCGCGCTCGGTCCAACTCCGTGGAGCTTGGTAGACCTCTTCAGGGAAGACGCTTACGGCAGCCGGAACGGAGATGTTGTAGTCGTTGAAGAAGGCGCCCTTGTACCGTGTATGAAAGTCCGGAGCGGTGCTGCTCGCGCATCTGGTAGCCTCGGGGGACCGGGCGCAGGGCGCACCGTGTTGCCGGCGGTCACGCGGTGTGGGCAGGCCGGATGTGGTATGGACCAAGAGTCCGTCCTTGTAAGTGGCTGCCCCTTCGACTCACCCGGTTGAGCTGCGAGCTCGGAAGGATAGTTGTCGTGTTCGCCCATGATCGCCCCAACCCTGGAGGTGGTGCGTGAATCGTGTCTTCGGGCTCGATATTCACAAGCACTTCGCCGAAGTGGCTGTTCTGGAGCCAGGCGCCCCGCGGCCAAGCAGACTCCGCTTTCCTGCGACAGCCGACGGCGTGCGCGCGTTTGCAGCCAAGCTGGGACCCGAGGATCGCGTCGCGCTGGAGTCCTGCACCAACGCGTTTGCGTTCCATCGCCTCCTGAGCGAGCATGCCGGACAGGTGGTGGTCTCCAACCCGCTCAAGACCCGGGTTATCGCCGAGGCGAAGGTGAAGACCGACAAGGTGGACGCCGAGATCCTGGCGCGGTTGCTGGCCGCCGACTTCCTGCCACCCGTCTGGGTGCCCGATGTCGCCACCGACGCCCTGCGCCACCTGGTCTTGCATCGCCACGGCCTCGTTCAGCAGCGTACCCAGGCCAAGAACCGCATCCACGCCATCCTGCATCGCAACCTGATCGCCCCCGAGTTCACCGATCTGTTCGGCAAGGGTGGCCGCCAGTGGCTCGGCGCCGTTGAACTGCCCGCAGAAGAAAGGAGACTCCTCGAGGCCGACCTTCGCCTGATTGATTTCCTCAACTCCGAAGTGGCCACCGCCGAACAGCAGCTTGCCCGCACTGCCTCTGAGGATCCCGAGGTTCTCAGGCTGCTGACCATCCCCGGCATCTCGACGACATCCGCGGTTGCGCTGAAGGCGGCCATCGGAGACGTGAAGCGCTTCAGGTCCCCTCATCATCTGGTCTCCTACTTCGGCCTGAACCCCGCGGTGTACCAGTCTGGCCAGAAAGCCTACACGGGGCACATCTCACGCCGTGGCCGCTCCCATGCGCGCTCGGTGTGCGTGGAGGCAGCCCATATGCTGGTCAGAACCCCCGGCCCGTTCCGCGCCTTCTTCCATCGCCTGGCCCGGCGGAAACCCCACAACGTCGCCATCACCGCCGTGGCCCGTAAGCTAACAGTGCTCGTATGGCACATGCTCACCAGCGAAGAGGACTATCACTACAGTCCGCCCAGCAGTACTCGCAGGAAGATCGCCCAGATACGTCGCCTCACCACTGGTAGACGCGCCCGTAGAGGAGAACTCCCAGGGCCCGCCCTCGATCGGACTCACGATCGTGACATCGGGAATCGGGGTGAGGCCGACTACGAGGAGTTCATCCGCGGTCGGTTCGGCCCGCAGGGGCCACCCGGCGTCGAGCACCCCAACCGAAAGCCGAGGAACATCACACAGAGGAAGAAATCTCGTTCGTCTTCGAAAACTACTTGACGCTTTCAAGGATACCACCATCATGTTCCC
>JBOGOC010000029.1:0-27773 GCA_050747525.1 Candidatus Polarisedimenticolia bacterium
AGGGAGCCCGCGGCTCATCACCGATACTGCCGGCAACCTAGTCGCGAAGCAGAAGTACCTGCCGTTTGGGGAGGAGATACAGCTGTCCGGGTCCACGAAGAACACGCACAAGTTCACAGGGCATGAGCGGGATGCTGAGACAGGTCTCGATTACATGATCGGTCGATACTACAGTCGAAGCCATGCGCGGTTTAGCGGAGCCGATCCAGTCCTGGGTTCGAATCTCTACACTTATGTCTCGAACAACCCGCTAGTCCTTGTTGATCCATACGGAATGGAGGAATTCAATGCCATGGCTGATGGCCTGGCATCGATGGCCGCCCAAGGGCACTGCGGACACTGTGGGATCTCAAACCCAGGATTAGGCGCCGCGATGAACGGAGAGTATGACGCAAATGGAGAATTCCAGATCACGGGCACACCTGGGGTTCCATTCGATTATGATGCAGATGACCCAATATTTGGCCCATTCGGGATGTTCAAGTACATAACACCGCCAAAGCAGGAAGAGTACAACGCGTTTAAGTCATTCGCGAGCCAGGTTGAGGGCTTTATTCGCGGCAATAAACCAGACCTTAGCCTGGCCCACGAAGCTTATGTTACGAGGACCACCTCTTCGATTGAAAATGGTGTTGAGACAGTGACTGTGACAAGCCAGAAGGTCTGGGTGTTTCCAAGTGGGCCTGAGATTGTTTCTGCCGAACTCAGTGGCCCGCTCGGAAGAGTAACTGGCTTTAGCGCTCACGCCCTGAACAGAATAATTCAGCGCGGCGTTGCTCCCAACCGAATCCTCGATGCACTTAAAAACCCGATTCGTCTAGGACCTGTCACGCTGAGAGATGGGCGGCCTTCCCAGGTAATCTATGGGCGGTATGCCAACGTTGTGCAGAATCCGGAGACAGGACGTATCATCACAACGTGGAGCACAACGGGCAGGATCCCATGAAGATTAAACTTGATCAGAAGGAAACAGACTTGCTACAGAGTTTGGCACTTCCGGACCGACTACTGCTTAGCCTTAGAGTTAATGGTGGCGCTGATATGTCGCCTGATGAGTGGCGGACAGTGCTCGATGCCTGTATTGACGACCTGCAGATCCGAGGTTTTGATTCCAAAGATGAGCCTACCGAACGAGGCATGCTTCTCGAGGGGATTATCGACAAGATTGAGGATCCTGATGCGTAGCACCTGAGGGTCAGATCCAGACATGATCGGCCCTTTCTGGTCCCCAACGCCGGGTTGTCGTTCCTTGCCGACTGAAGTGGTCCAGCGAATGTGGTGGTGTGGAATCGAGCGAGAAATGTCTCCCGGTGAGCCGGGCACGAAGAGTTACAGAGAGTGTCAGCCTGACTTTTTCCAGAAGCCTCGGTCGCCCAGGAATCGGAGGACTGCCCCCCGGTCGGGTGGCGTCTTTTGGGTATTCATGGCTGTCCACCCGCTGATACAAAAAGACGCCGCGACCATGTCCCGGATCTTCAGCGTCCCGCTCTTCTTGACTGGGTGCAGCGTGATTCGTTCGACGAAGGCGCTGAGGAACTCCTTCTGCTCAAGGAAGGTCCCGGTGGCGAGGACCTCTCTGAAGCGCGTCAGGTAGGCCAGCGCGGCGTTCGTGGCGGCCTCCAGATCCACCTTCCGTTGGGCGCGTAGGCCGAGTTCCTCGCGGCGATCCTCAAGTTGGCGACGGCGGTTCTTGAGCTGCACCAGCCGCTCGTCGATGAGGTCCTTGTTGACCGGCGTGATGCTGTCGATCAGCCGGTCGATATCGGCCGCAACCCGGGACATCTCTTCCTCGACGGCCTTCAGGTCGGTGTCGGGCGTACCGATCGCCTGTTCAAGCTCCTCGCGGACGTATCGGCGCAACTCCGCCATGCCCGAGCCATCGAGCACCTGAATGAGCCGGCGCCTGACCTGCTCGATGACGAACGCCTCGAGAGGTTCCTTCTCGAAGGCGGCGCGGCGGCACACGGAGTTGCCCTTGGCGAGATAGCCCTGACAGAGGTAGTACTGCGGCCGCTCGGCGGGCGGGGTGGTGGTCTTGCGTCGGATCTTGTGGGTCCAGCCTGAAAGGTGATGTCCGCACAGCTCGCAGGTGATGAGGCGCGACAGCAGGTAGTTGGAGCTCCGGGCGCGCCCGGACAGCCGTTTCTTGAAGGTGGAGGCCTCTCGGCGGCCATCGAGAATCCTCTGCGCGGCGGCGAACACCTCGCGTGACACGATGGCCTCGTGCGTGTTGGAGGTCACGATCCAGTTCTCGCGGGGGTTCTTCTCGGGCAGGCCCGACTTGAGGCGGTTCCTGGCCACCGAGCGGCCGTCAACAATCTTGTGGAACTTGCCTTGCGTGCAGCGGTTCCACACCGTGTCGCCCGTGTAGACCGGGCGTCTGAGGATGTGGCCCACCGAGCTGACGTTCCACTTGCCGTGGTAGAAGCGGTTCCCCCACCAGCCGCTCCTGGGGGAAGTGATCCCCGCGCGGTTGAGTCGGTTGGCGATGGCCCGGCCGCCGAGCCCTTCGTTGACGCACCAGTCGAAGATGTTCCGGACGGTTTCCACCCGTTCGGGAAGGCTGAGCACGAGACGGACCGAGTCGTTGTCCATCCTGGGGGGCCGCTCGCCATAGGGGACCCTGAACATGAAGGTGCCGTCAGGGGAGAAGACATCCTTCTCGCCGCCGGGCAGGTAGCGGACGATGTGGAAGGGCTCCCCCCGGGAGTTGGAGTACAAGTAGTCGTACCCCCACGGGGACGTGGAGCCGAAGTAGCTACCGGCCTGCACGGACGACATCTGGCCGCGGGCGGTGAGCCGGCTCAGGTCCACGGACTCCTGCCGCGCCTGCCACTGGCGCATCGGGCGGATGAGTTCGCTGGTGAAGTCGTCGCCGAAGTTCTCGGTGGCGTAG
Organism: Candidatus Polarisedimenticolia bacterium; assembly: GCA_050747525.1. Classification (GTDB taxonomy): domain Bacteria; phylum Acidobacteriota; class Polarisedimenticolia; order JACPZX01; family DASXTC01; genus JBOGOC01. Next base: position 2,897 of record JBOGOC010000029.1, read on the forward strand.
ACGACCTCCACACCGTGCTGCCGCAGCAGGTGACGGTAGTACCCGGCCTCGTCAACATCGCCGCGGGAGAAGCGCTTGATGTCGTAGACGAGGATGGCCCGGAACCGGGCCTTGCCCTGTGCTTCTCGGATCATGCGCTGGAAGTCGCCCCGGGCGTCGGCGCTGGTGCCGGAGATGCCGTCGTCCACGAATTCGTCGACGATCTCGAAGCCGTTCTCCGCCGCGAAGCGCTGAAGGTAGGAGCGCTGGTCCCCGATGCTCTGCTCCTGGCGGTCGGTGCTGCGCCGCAAATACAGCACGCAGGGGCGCCCGGCGGGAAGCTTGTCAGGCGCGGGTTTCATCGTCGTCGGTCCGGGTGATCATCGTGTCCAACAAGGCCTTGGAAGGCGCGGCCAAGTCAAGGCTGCTGTCGCGGATAGCTTGCCGGTGCGTCCAGCCACCACCAGCAGCACTGGTCCTGTGCACCGGGCGGATACATCCGGGCTCAGCGCAGCGGACGGGCGGCGTCACGCGTTCTCCGCCTCGATAAGGGCGACGACCTTCTCCCGCAGGACTTCCAGGCGCTCTCGCTCGGCGGCTTCAGCCCGGCGTTCCGTTTCGAGGAGGCCTTCGTCGAGCCAGCTCTCGATGGAATCGCGCACCAGATCCTCAAGAATGTCCGGGCGTAAGGCATCGAGCTCTACGGCAACATTCCCGAACCGCTCGATGTACTTCTTGGCCCGCGTGTCCGTGTGCTTCAGCGCGTCAGGGTTCGTCGGGAGCCCGTGTTCCTTCACTTGGTCGGGTGTAAGAGCGCACCGGATGCCAGTCACCCATCCCTGCAGGCCCATCTCCTGCTCGAGGGTGAACAGCATGGCCGGCAGCATCTCGTAACCGGACGGGTCCAAGTCACCGAAGTAGAGAATGACCGTCCCCTTCCCCCGGCTGGCGTTGTGCCTGATGCGTTTGGCGGCCTCATGCAGGTAGGAGACGGAGGAGAAGCCACGGGCAACCACGACGGGAACGCAGTACGGGAAAGCCGCCCGGTGGCAGACGTGACTCAGCGCGTCCTTCTCGACCCAGACTTCCAGGGCATGATCCTGGGCGCGCAGCAGGTCGCGGCGGTATCCGGCGAGGTAGTCCCCCGTCTGGTCCCGGACGAAATCAGCGGCGTCATCCCAGCCGGCCGACACTAGAACTGACCGGGCGCGGTCCTCGATGGCATCCCAGGCCACATGGCCGTCCAGGCGGGCCTGCACCAGGACGCGGGACAGCTTCTGGTAGGCAGTGTGCCGGTTCTCGATGTCGCCGGCCGCCACAAGCTGGTAGTAGACCTGTCTCAACGTGAGGGGCCAGTAGTCGCGCAGGCCATCGAGGACCTCCTCCACGCGGGCCAGGAAGGCCCTCTTGGCGGGCGTCCATGCTCCTCGACCGCTCTCGCGGCGGCTCATGGGTCGGCCGCCTTTCGCTCGGCCCTATCGGCCACTGGGGCGGTCTGCTGCTCGGCCAGGTGGGCGCGGATCAAGAGGCGGGCGAGGATGCGGAGAGGGGCAGCGTAAGCTTCCGGTTCGAGAACCTCGGCGGCAGCGGCGGGCTCGTGAGCGCTCAAGGCCGCTCCTCTGGACCCGGCCGGCCCCCGGAGGGATGGGCCACCTGCCAGCACCACCAGCACAGGCCGTCGCGCCAGGTGGGGCGGAGGCAGGCGGGGATGGAGCAAATGCTCCTGCACTCAGAAGCCTGGCCCGTTGAGACCATCGTCCTCTCTCGTCGAAGCGCCTGTGCCCCTTCGGCATGTCTGCGAAGCGTGCGGACAACCTTTGCCCGCTCGTTATAGAAATCGTCGCCGGGCCGGAAGGTGTGATGTGACATCTGCACTTTTTCTGTAGGAGCAACCGGGCATAGAATGTCCGGGCAGAGAAAGCCCCCGCAGGGAGGAAAGCCGATGAACCTGTCCGCCGCCTGCTACGGTCAGCTAACGCCGGAGCAGTGGGAAAAGGTCACGTCCTGGATGGCGAAGGACATGTGCTTCGCCTTGGGCGCGCTCAGCTTGGCCATGAACGACCTGGGGTTCGAGCTACCGGAGGACGACAGGGCGGTTCTACAACGGCATGAAGAGGAGTGCGCAGGGTGCTGGGAGAACATCCTCACGCGGAGCCAAGGTGAGGATGACAGCTTCCGCCGCCGGATCTACTTGAACGTTTACCACTTCGGTCTTTGGGCCTTGCTGAGGCAACGTGGTGGGAAGTTCGAGATGGAAGAAGTCCCCACGGGGACCCGTTTCTATACTCAGTACCCCCCAGACATGGATCTTCCTTACACCGCGGCTGATCTGCGGATCCCACGAGACCCATCGCAAGCATGTGAGTTGATTCTCGACGTGCGGACGGCCGAGATCTACAAGGAGCCTCGGGAAGTCCTTCACAGCATGGACAGGACCCTTGCTACCGAAATCAAGGTGTTCAACCGGCCCGGCGGTGAAGCGATTCAGTGGTGGCCCATCGTCGATGACAGGCCGTGCGAGTTGAAGGTCAGGTGGGAAGGCCAGACCAGGCATGTAGCCACTGACTGGAGACTCCAGCCGCGGTATTCGAGCAAGCTCCGTGATTGGCAGGCGCCGCTCAACGATCCAGACGAGAACGAGAGCACGGGCCTTGCCGCGCTACGGCTTAGGAACATCGCCCTTGAGTACGACGGGTCGTCAAGGTTCGCTGGATTTCTCGCCACGACACTGCCCTGGAGACTGGCAGACGAGTACCAGAGGCGCAGCAGGGACGTGGCAGAGAGCGTCGTGAGGGTGCCGAGGTTCACCGATGAAGCTTCAGATGATCTTCCACTGAAAGAGGAGCACGAAGCGCGCAAGCAGGAGTCGGTTGAACAGGCAGCAAGGTCAGCTTGGGTGATGGACAGGCCTAAGATAACCAAGCAGCTACTAGAGCAACTCACTAAGCAGGAACGGCTTATCCTTGACCTCAAGATGAAGGGTCTATCCGACGAGGAGGCCGGCAAGGAGGTTGGCCTTACCCGGGAGACCGTCAACCGCAAGATGAAGATCATCCGCCAGAAGGGCGCCTCGATTTACCGGTAAGTTTTTCCTACTTTCGAGATCACACCTCCCCGATTCCCATCGATTTCTTGTGTGACTGCCCCACCCAGGACCGGTCACTCCGGCCGGCAAGGATCATGGTGGGTCGGGAGGTGCAGTGTGCTCAACACTCAACCGCTCCTTTCATCGGGCCCGATGGTGCGATTCCCGAACGCCCGGGAAAGGCAGCGACTCGGACGCGCAGTCTGGGTCCTGCTGCTGTTGGCGAGGTGGCAGGACACAGGCGACACCTATGTCCGGGGTGGCGCCTCCATTCGTTGCGGCGAGTTGGCGGCGGAGCTGGGCGTGGGGGAAAGACAGGTCCGTAGGGACCTCAGGCGCCTTCGCTTGGCTGGGTATGTCGAACTTCAGCGAACAGGTCGTGGCTTCAAGATCCGGCTGAGCGGCGTTGACAGGTGCCGTTCATGAAGGCCTACGTGAGGCCGGGTATCCACGATTCACGAAGGTTGCTACCAGAGCACCGCGAGCAACTGGAGGCGAGCGCAATAGATTTGGAAACGGCACTGTTTGGTGCTGTCTACTCGATCGCCCACCAGGAGGCATACGCGCTCGGAATGCGCGGAGACGTTCTGGACGGTCTCGCATTCCCTTACTGGGTCCCGTCGGAGCAGAGGTTTAGCAGCCGGATGCTACGGGTTCGGCTCGACATCGAACAGGTAGACAAGAAATATCTTCAGCCAATTGGGGAACGGGCCCGACTGTACTTCATTGCTGGAACGACCGCTGCACAGCTAGCAGACACCTCGTTGCCCGTGCTAATGACCGAGGGCGAGAAGAAAAGTCTGGCACTCCACCGGGCCCTCAACGAGCTGGACATAGCCGGGTTAGTCATAGGGCTCGGTGGCGTTTGGGGTTGGAGGTGGTCGCCGAAGGAACTCCAGCCCGATGGCAAGCTGGGCAAGGGTAGGAGCCGTCCGAGTGAAGAGTTGGACCTGATCGCTTGGAAGGGCCGCATCGTCTACGTGATCTTCGACAGCGACGTCGAATCCAATCCAAAGGTCACGACTGCTGAGTCTGCTCTCGCGCGGGAGTTCCACTCACGAGGCGCGAAGGTCCACTTGGTTAGGGTGCCTGGCGGAGAAGCCGCATGTCTAAAGTAGGCGTAGACGATCTCATCGCCGCTCGCGGGCCTGAGATCCTCCGGCATCTCATGACTGATGCGTGGGTCTACGACGGCGGAGACTACCCCCGACGAATTCACTTGAGCGAGATCGAGAATGCCAACATCGGGGCCGAGCGAGTCGCTGTCGATCTGATGGTGAGTGCGGTAGGCGAAGCATTTCGATTGCCGAAACGGATAAAGCTCAGGTGCGTCGAGGAGGAAGAGGAACAGCCCACAAAGCGGAAGAAATCGAAGAAGGCCACGCTCAAGCTGGTCACCGAGGACGGAGACGAAGACGACTCGGCATCAGCGGCTAAGACAGCAGCGGCGAGTTGCAAGCACTTGGACGTCAACGATGGGTATTGGGAGACAGAGGTCACCGAGCACGACGTACTCATCGACATGACGAGGGTCACTTCCCGCACGCTGCGCGGCCGCGCGCAGGACGTTGCCCTGAAGCGCTGCAAGAACGCCGTCTTCATCGAGACGTTGTCCGAGCAGACAGTCACGGCGTTTCTCGGTTCACCCAAGGCAAGGCGTTTGAAACTGTCAGTGTCTGGTGCGTCAGCTCAAGTCGTTGATGAGAGGGGCCGTCCCTTCAGGGAGAAGTTTCTCTATGCCAGCGGAGTTGTAAATCAAGCGAGCCGCTACTTCAGGGGCGTCGGGTTCTCCGTTCCCAACCCGAAGAGTCAGGAGGCCACCGCGTTCTTCTGGGAACTCGTGCCTATCGGCGAGGACTACGAGCAGTTCGAAGTCACGGCTGACCTGGCCAAGCGATTCTCGGTGTTCCAGGCCGATGAGGGCAAGGTTCAGCAACAACTCGACGCCATCGCAGTGGATATCACCAACAACATCACCTTGATCTACGGGCCCCACCGTCAGCGGTCTCTGCTCGGGAAGCTGCTCGTCTACCACTCTTTCCGTCAGTTCAGGTTCGATGGCGAAATGCTCAAGCGGGGGTGGCTCGAACTCGTCGAGGTGGGCGACACCGGACAGGGCAAGACCCAACAAGTAGACCGCATCATGCAGGCCTCGGGCATGGGCGAGGGGGTAGACGGAGTGTCCACCACCCGGACCGGTCTCGCCTACAGCTTCCAGAAGCTCAACGACATCTGGTTCCTTATCTGGGGGAAGTACCCGCTCAACGACGGGAAGCTGCTGTTCGTTGATGAAGCGCAGAATCTGGCACCCGAAGAGATAGACAAGATACGTAAAGGGCGTAGCGACGGCGTGATCATGGCCGACGGCATCCGGTCCGGTGAGCACCCCACGCGGACGCGCCTGATCATGACCTGCAACCCGAAGTACACCGGCGTGGTTGACGATGAACTGTTCGGAATCGACCTGCTGAAGCAGACCTTTAAGGATGAAGATATCCGCAGGTTCGACATCGCCATCATCTCCGCAAGCTCCGACGACAAGGCCCAAATCAACCAGCCTCGTAAGAAACGCTCCGGTGGCGAGCGGCTGATCAGCGACGAGATCCTGGCCGCGTCCATACGGTGGGCATGGTCCCGCAAGCCCGAGCATGTTGAATTCACGGACGAGGCGACCGATGCGGTGTATGCGTCGGCGCGCACGATGTCCGAAACCTTCGGAGATGCGCGAGATATTCCGCTTCTGCTTGAGTCCGACGTCCGACACAAGATCGCTCGCCTCGCGGTCGCAGCAGCAACCCTGGTGCATTCCACCGACGACAAGCACGAGAGGGTCATCGTGACGGCTGATCACATCGTAGCCGTGTGCGAGTTCCTCATGAGTATCTACACGAACAAGAACTGCTCGTTCGACCTCTACGCGAGGATCCGCCGCACCGAAGCCGCGATGACTCCCAAGGACTACACCGCCATCTGGGAGCACCTGCGCGAGTGCAAGGTGGAGAAGGCCACCACTCTCTCCGACGATGACATCGCGGCGCTGCTGCGGGCCTTCGTTGCCCATGAGGGGCGGATCTCGCGTCAAGACCTCGCCGGGGAACTGGGAAAGACGCCGGAGTGGACCTCCAAGGTGGTGCGAGTGCTGAAGGCCGAGCGTCTCATACGAGTCAACCACGGACGGGCCGGAGGTTACCGAGGCACGCCTAAGTTCATGAAATTCCTGAAGTTGGCCATCGAGAGAAAGGACCTTGAGCCATGAGCCTGCTTCACGCAGTTCACTCACTTCACCATTTCCTGGCCAAAAACAGTTTGCGTTTTCCCAACACCAGCACGCAGCGGGAGGAGCAGAGAATTCTGGGGCGGGAAAATAGTGCACTGAGTGAAGTGAGTGAAGTAGAAGGTCCCCGCCCCTGGACAGCATCGTCCGACCAGCGCAGAAACGCCCGGGTCGCCCCGGGCGGGTGGTGCAGGATGGAGCTACTTCAGGTTGCTGCGGGCCTGCTCGACGAGGGCATCGAACGCGTCCCGGTCGCCGGCCGCCGCTGCCAGCGCTGCGGACCGCACGAACCGGGTGGCACCCGCGGGCCCTGCGGCGGCATGGATGCGGTCCCGGTCGTTCGACCCGAGCCTGAACGCGAACACGACCACCTCGCCGTCGAACTGCTCCTTGATGCGCGGCTTCTTCTCCTTGGCCGGCTTCTCGGCCGGGACCTTCGCCGCCGCCTTGGCCGGCACGGCCTTCTTGGTCTTGCCCTTCGCCTTCCCCTTCACCGGGGCCTCCGCGCCCTCTGCCTTACTCTTCGTTCCGTCGTCCATTGGTGCCTCCTCGGCGGAATCAGCCGCCGCTGCGTTGGTGGCCGTTCAGCCTCGCGCTACGCGAGACCGCACGACCGTCAGTTGGAACTCGCTGCCGTCGGTCAAGGTCACGACCAGGCCGGCGTCCCTGCTCAGCACGCCGACCTCCTCGAACGTGTGGATGCGCCGGATGGTCGTCTGGTTGATGTCGTCGCTGTCCCCATCGGTCGCCGCCAGGACGTCCCTCAGGGCGTCCGCGAACTGCTTGTCGTCCATCGGTCACCTCCGCTCGTAGAGCACGGCTTCGACCTTCCGTGCGCTACGGGCCAGCTGGTCGACCCGACTGGCGAGCTGGCGGAGTCGGCCAATGCGAAGCCACTCTGCGGCGCGCTCCATCGCGGCCGCAGCATCCGACATGGCGTCTTCGGCCGCGCCGACCGGATCCGCCGGTGTGTCGTTTCTCGGGCAGGCCGGCTCGTGGCCGCTGCCGCTGACGCGACCACAGTCGGGGCACTTCTCGTGTGGCATCGGCTACCCCTCCTTCTCTCGAATCTTGACCTTCACCCTGACCCACCCGTGTTCGGTGTTGACGTCCGCGTCGAATCGAAACGCCTCCAGCCCTCGGGCGGCCAGAGCCTCGCGGATGGCGTCATCCACGATGCGCATCAGCTCGTTTGCGGTGTCCACGGTGACGTTGGCCATCTGTTACCCAACCTTCTCGATGATGTCGGCAGCGAGTGCCTGCTGCTTCGTGAAGCAGACCTCGATGGGATGGCCAGCTCCAATGCGCAGCATCGTCCACACGTAGTCCCCTCTGATCTCGGCCTGCACAACCGTGACCGGGATCTGCGTGTCGATTGGGTAGTTCTGCTTGTTCTCCGTCGTTGCCATCGTCGTCCTCCTCATGACGTTGCAATGAGTGCGCTGTTCGGATCGGGATATCAAGCGCAATCCGATGGAAAAGTGAGTCAGGCGAATGACAAGCGATTGTGGCTGGAGAGCCACCGTGGAGGGCAGCATGCTGCGGTCGCGTAAGAAGTTGGGAATCTTCAACGCCCTGCCGTGCTACATCGGCGGCAAGCGCAGGCTGGTCGGAAGGATCTTCGGTGAGATCAACGCCATCGTGCCACGCCGGCTGTGGCCTCGGCTGGTGTTCCTGGACGCCTTCATGGGCGGTGGCTCGGTCGCCCTCTACGCGAAGTGCCAGGGCTTCGGGAAGGTGATCGGCACGGATCTCGCCCTACGGTCGGTGACGGTTGGGCAGGCGCTGATCGCAAACACCAGGACGAAGCTCACGAAGGCCGACGTCATCCGCGTCCTCGCTCCCTACGACGGCCCACCGGGGCGTGTTGAGCGGGAGATGGTGCCTGCCGTCTTCACCCAAACGGTCGGGCGTGCCATCGATAGCGCACTCCGGGTCGCCGACCAGACGCCCGACGAGAACAAGGGAGCACTCATCAGGCTGCTCGCGATCAGGGTCGCGATGCTCGCACATCCGTACGGCCAAGTCCGCGCTGGCACGGCACATCGACTCACTACGCAGGAGTACGAGAACATCACGCCAAGCGCGACTTACCACTATCTCGATGCTTTGAGATTGGCCTCGCTCGAGAAGATGTGGTCGCTGGCTCAGGCCATCAACGGAGGCATCGTCGAGGGGAAGGGTGAGGTGTACCAGACCGACGTCCTGGAGGTTCTCCCGACGATCCCGGCAGACATCTGTTACGCGGACCCGCCCTACGCCAATGTCTGTTCATACGAAAAGGAGTATCGCGTCCTGGACCAGATCCTCGAAGGGCTGACCAGGCCGACCTCACCCTTCACGTCGCGCGATGGCGCGAACCAGATCGACCTGTTACTGGAGCGGGCGGCTCACGTTCCCGTCGTTGTGCTGTCGTTTGGCAACGCCGCCTGCACTCTGGAAGACCTGGAGGGGAAGATGATCAAGGCGGGACGGAAGACGAAGGCCATCGCAATCAAGTACTTGCATCTGCCAGCCGTCGCGACTCAGCAGAAAAAGGAAGCGAACCGCGAGTTCCTGCTGGTCGGAGTCGATCCCGATGCGGCCCTCATCAAAGGAGCAGCAGCATGAATGAGACTTCCAGGCCTCTGTCTGACGCCCGCGTGGGTCCGAAGCTCGTACCCATCGATCGGCTGGTCGGCCACCCGATGAACGCGAACACGATGCCGGCGGAACTGCAGGCGAAGCTCATGGCGCACATCAAGCGCAGCGGGCGATACCCGCACCTGATCGTCCGCCCTCATCCCACGCAGCCGGACCACTTCGAGATTCTCGACGGACACCATCGCCTGGGAATTCTCAAGGAGCTTGGACATACCCAGGTCCGAGTCGATGTGTGGGATGTTTCAGATCATGAGGCTCGCTTGTTGTTGGCCACCTTGAATCGCTTGGCTGGCCAGGATATCCCGCTGCGCCGGGCGGAGCTCATCCATGAGCTGCTCGGGGAGATGTCGGTGGACGACCTGGCCGGCCTGCTTCCCGAGACGGACAAGCAGCTCGAGGAGCTCCACGCGCTGCTGGAGTTCCCGGCGGACGAGATCGCCCAGTTCCTGGAGAGCGAAGCGGAGCGAGCGGAGAAGGTCTTGCCTCGCGTGATGACGTTCGTTGTCACGCCTGACCAGGAGAAGGTCATCGAAGAAGCCGTCGAGCTCGCCAGCGACGGCGTGCCCGGGCGCGACAGAAAAGCCCGCGGACTTCACAACCTGGCGACACGTTTCCTGGAGGAGAAGCGCCATGAGGAAGGTGACGCCGAAGCGGCGTCGTAGGAGCGCTCGGATCGATCGCATGGTGGAGGAGGTCGCTCAGCAGCGAATTCAGCAGCGGCTGCAGGAGGCGCTGGCATCCCCGATGCCGCATCACCTGGAGCGCGTCCCGGCAGTGGTCAGTCGACTGGACGAGATCCTCACTCGCAAGACGCCGGCTCGACCCGGTGAGTTCGAGGAACTGAACCGGGCCCTAGATCGGGAGCTGGCGTTCATCACCTCCGTGAAGCTGCAGGTGAAGATCGTGGAGGCTCTGCGAGCGCTGTGATGGACCTGGCCCAGAAGAAGAAGCGCAAGGAAGCCCGGCGGCTGTATCTCACAGGCGCATGCGACAGCAACGCCGAGATCGGCCGCCGGCTGGGCCTCAAACCGCACACCGTCGCCAAGTACCGCAAGGATGAAGACTGGGACGGCCTGCGGCAGAAGATGGACCGGCGTGCCGCCGAGAAGATGGCCGAGCAGCTGGCCACCGAGCCGATGACGCTCAACCTGCGGCACTACAACTACTTCGAGGTCATCCTGGCCGAGATCAACAGCACCATCAAGGCCAAGCACACGAAGTTCACGGGGCGCGAGCTAGCCGAGCTGGTGGGCGTGGTGAAGGAGGCCCAGCGGGGCCAGCGGCTCGCCCGCGGCATGGCGCTGGACGGCAAGGCCGAGGATCAGATCCGCGCCGAGTCCGAAGCCGAGCTGCGCAACCTGGTGGACGTGTTCGTGGAAGTGGTCAAGGAGGGCGTGAAGGATGAGCAGGTCAGGGATCGGATCCAGAGGGCCGTCCTTGAAACACTACATCGCAAGCCGGATGGCGGAACTGGCAACGGAGAAGACCCGATCGATCACTGAGCCGCTGGCTCAGTGGTGCCTCAAGCACATCCGACTGGACAGCCGCCCGTTTAGCTTCGATGGCCACGAATATCTACGGGCCTTGTACGACGAGACGGCCCAGCACATCGTCCTGCAGAAAGGCGCGCAAGTCGGTGGCACGACCTGGGCCATCCTCCGGACCTGCCACGCCTGTCTCAACGGGCTGTCGTGCATGTATCTGTTTCCAACCCGCACGGACGTCCTTGACTTCTCGAAGTCCAGGGTCAAGCCGCTTCTGGACGAGAACCGCTTCATCGCCCGCGAGATGACCGATACGGACACGGCTGGGCTCAAGCGGATCGGCCCGGGGTACCTGTACCTGCGCGGGATGCAAAGCGACGTGGGGCTCAAGTCGGTGCCGGCCGACATGCTCGTGCTCGACGAACTGGACGAAGCCGAGCCCCAGGCCAAGGCCATGGCGAAGGAACGCCTCGCTCACTCCCGCTACAAGCGCATCATCGAGCTGTCCAACCCCAGCTTCCCGGACTACGGCATCGACGAGGCCTTCGCCCGAACGGACCAGAGGTTCTGGACCGTGAAGTGTCCATCATGCTCCCAGTGGGTCTGCCTCGATAAGGAGTTCCCCGACAAGCTGGGCGACGAAGTCAGGATCATCCTCGTCAGGGCGGATGGCTCCTTCTACCGAGCGTGTCCGAAGTGCAAGGGGGAGCTCGACATGGCCTGCGGGGAGTGGGTGGCCGACTACCCGACCCGGCCCATCCACGGATACCGCATCAGCCAGCTCATCTCGTCGTTCGTCGACCCCGGCGAGCTGCTCGACGAGTACAAGAACACTCGGTTCCCCGGCCACTTCTTCAACCTCAAGCTTGGCCGAGCATGGGCCGATCTTGACCGCCGGCTCGACATGGCGTCTTCCCTGAACCTGTGCACCGACCGCCCGATGCTGGAGAAGGCCGACACCGGCGGGTTCGCCATGGGCGTGGACACCGGGAAGCTTCTTCACGTGGTCATCCTGCAGAGAGACCCGGTGGACTACAAGAAGCAGCGGCTGGTCCGGTTGGAGGTCTGCAGGGAGTGGTCCGACCTCGACGGGCTCATGAGACGCTTCAAGATCGCCCGCTGCGTGGTGGACGCCCTGCCGGAGATCCACATGGCCCGAGAGTTCGCGTCACGCCACGCCGGCCGTGTGTACGTGTGCTACTTCGGAGAGGAGATGAAGGGTGGCGCGAACTGGAACCACGCGGACAGGCGCGTGGACATCAACCGCACCGAAGCCCTCGACGCGTCACGGGCGGCCGTGCGCGAGAAGCTGCTGTCGCTTCCCAGGCGGGACCCGATGGTGGAGCTCTTCGCCAAGCACATGACCGGAGACGCGAAACGCCTCGAGGAGAACCTCGAGACGGGCGCCAAGAAGTACCGCTACATCAAGACGGCCGAGAACCACTTCAGCTTCGCCTTCACCTACGCCTGGATGGCGGCCCACCACATCACCGGGGCTCTGGCCTACATGTACATGCTCCAGGCCGAGCGAGCGGCGGCGGAAGCCAGGCGCTCCTGAGTGTCCGGGCCCGGAAGGCCCGAAAATGGGGCATGGGGGGGCGAAAAAGGGAGCAGTTTTGTTCCCTGGAGGCCCGATCAGGGAACGATTCTGTTCCCTCGGCCCGAAAAAGGGCTCAAAAACGTTCCCTCGACGCCCGGAAAACCCGCGATCCGGGGCATGCTCGGTCCGAATTTCCTGGATCGTGCCCTTCGACCAGAAGCGCCCAGAATCGGCGCAAGTGGTTTTACCTGCCTGCACTTACGCCCAGCGGAGGTGAAGAATCAGGGGCACGAAATCATGGGGTGGAGGGGGTAAAACCTGCCCCTGATCTGCCCCTGTCTGGTCTCGGAAGGCCGCCTCGTGCCCCCGATCGGCCGCCGGAACCGGTCCAAAGCCCCGGATCCTGCCGTCATCCTGCCCAGGCGAAGGGGGAGCGCATATCGCCTTCCATGGAAAGTACGCAGTTGTCAATGCGCGGCCAACGTGGTGGCCGCTCTCACCTCAGACGCCGGGTCCGCCAGGCTTCCATTCGCACTCTATTGAGCCGCGTGTAATTGCAGCTCGGTGCATTATGAGGTCCATCCAGTGACTTCATCCGCGCGGTCGGACGCTAGAAGGGACCGTTGTCCTGGAGCATCCTCTGTGTCCACGGCGGTGCGCTTCTGCAGCACTAGCCTTGCCCACAAGATTGTCAGCAGCGCGCAGTGATCCGCGTGCAATCCGAGGTTCGACGCTGCGTCGAAGGCCGCATCCGCCGTAATGGCTGGCGAAAGACGGAGCGCAACGTGATCCGCGTATGCGCTCGTCGCGAGCACGAGGCCCACGCGTTCAAAGCGTTCCTCAACCTCACGGCGAACATCCGAATGGTCGAGCGCGCGTAGCTCGCTGCGCAGGACGGCTCCCTCCCGCAAGAATCGCGCGCAGATACGGGCAGCCTCATCCATGGTCGCTCTTCCCGTTTCGGGGAGTGAGCAGGCCCGGCGTCAGGGCGGCCAGCGGAGCGTCTGCCAGCACCTCGGGCGAGCCATCGCCCTCTGGCACCACGTCGAGCGGTAGAGAGCCCAAGTGCCCGGCCACGCCCTCTCCGGCGCGGCGGTCGCCCACCAAAGGCAGGAGGCTCGCCCGCAGAAAGGACTCGTTCGTGCTCCCGTGCGGCACCACCTGGGCGAGAGGCTTCGGCTCACCCGCGCGCGCGCAATCGCGGAGAGGTCGGCCAACAGGGCCCGAACTTCGCCCGGAACCAGGTCGACGTCCGATGCACGCTGCACCTCAGGTGGCTCGTCCCAGACCACAGGCTCTACTTCCTTGCGTTCACGAAGCATCTGTTGCTCGGCGGCAACGGCGACGACTTCGGTGGTCAGCAGCGGGGGCGGCGTGAACGCAGGAAACAGCGCCTCTCGGCCAACTGCCGCCAGATCGTCACGGCTCCTGCGCATGAGGGCTTGCACGATCTGCTCAACGGTAAGGCCAACGGTAAGCCGCAGGTACTGCCGGCCGACCTCCGTGACCGCCGCATGCAGGTCGGCGCCTGCTCCGTGGAGCCGGGAGAGCAGATCATGGATTTCGCGGTCATCTTCACCATGTCGGGAGCGGACGAGGACTACCAGGAGGTCGCCGGGATGCTGGGGGCGAAGCGGGGGTTCAGGAAGCCGGTGGCGCTAGGCGAGCTAATCGCTGCAGTACGAGGTGCTACGCGGGCACCCGTGTGATAAATTCGCGAATCCCGGAGATGAGGTTGATCACCTGTTCTTTCGTGTACTCAGAGTATTTCCCATGCGCGGCCTTGTTCCTGAGATCCAGCCACGACGTGATGTTCTTCTGAGCTTCGTGTACGCAGAGGCGCTCGCAAGGTCGGAGTTGAGTAGATCCGCCTTCTTGGGCTTCATACCACTGGCCGTTGCCTGCTCAACGGTGACGCCCGCCTTTTGACACAGCTGGCGAAGATGAGACTCCAGCGTGCCGCCTGCGATCACGGCCGCCGCGTCCTTATAGCCCTCATCGGAAAGATGCGACGCCATCTCCAGGAAGTCTGCGAACACTTCTCCATGCAGAAGATCAGACAGTGAATCGAGGTAGCCTGCTGCAACGTCAGCCTGCAGGGACGCGACCACGCCAGAGAGAACGTAGCTCGCGACGTGCTTCGCCGTTGGGAAGCGTTCAATGTCGCTGAACACCGCCAGGGCGGTCATGGCGACCACGGGCCCGACACCTGGTATCGTCTGTAGGCGTTGAAGCTCCTGCTCGAAGGGCTTCTGGATGTGTTTCAACTCCTCTTCGATGCTCTTGACCTGTTCTCTCGCACACTCCCACACTGCTCGGTGTCTTTCGATGTGTCCTCGAAGCCCGGTCGCTTCAGGCAGCCTGGACAGCAGCCCGTTCCACTCCTTGAGAGTGTTGAGCCGCGGCGCGAGACGGCTCGTGCCTATCGATCGCAGGAGCCGCTTGGCGGCGTTGATTTCGGCCGCAGCAATCCGGACGAAGTGACGCCTCCTGGACATCATTTCGCGTAGCCGCCCCATCGCCTCGTCTGGGACGTGAACGATGCACCGGTAGATCCCTCGGCGCAGCCCTTCGCACAGCTCCGCGGCATCCCGGCGGTCGCTCTTCTGGGTCGGTCGGTGCGCCTTCAGGCGAACTTCGTGCGCGTCTACTACCACGGGCAAAAGACCCTCTGCACGGAGTTGGCGTGCGACGTAGAACGCCGTAGTTCCCGTCTCAAGTGCAACCTTCGTGTCAGGTGGGAGATTCTGTGAGTCCCGGAGAAGCTGCAGCCCCTCCGTTGTCGTGGGGACGTCGCCACGCCCAAGTACTTGACCTGCCGCATCTTGGACGATGAAGGCGCAAAACGTAGCGTGCACATCCAACCCAACGAAGACTGGCTCCATGGCTCCCTCCTTGAGCTCGAGGTATCTGCGGCTCCTGGTGGGAGTCTAACCCCGACCTCAACTCAGCCCGTCTTCATAGGTACGCAATTGTGAGCCGGGGCATTCACTATTCGATTCCATGACCGTGATACTTACATCGCAATCGATAGTGACTACTATTCATGCCAGCTTGGCGTCTCAATATCAATTACGGCTCTTCCGAAACGAGTCTGCCTCATCGTGCGTTCATCGCTCGCCAAACGAGACCAGTTTGCTAGGTGACCCCGTAGTGGACGACTGACGTAGCGAACGTCCAGAATGTCGCGGAACTCCGCTCGAAGCGCCACCCGACTGAGGCCGACCGGACCGAGCCCGTGGCACGGTTGGTGCCCCGTATCGTCCGTTTCCTGGGCTACCTTCCCCGGCGGGCTCCTGAGTCCTTCGCGGACAGCTTCGCCCTATACCGTCGTTCGAAGGGGCTCACCCAGAGGCAACTCGCCGCCCGGCTGGGGATCGACCCCACGACGGTGGGGCGGTGGGAGTCCGGAAGAGGCCTTCCGAGCGATCGGTTGAAACGACGAGCCGAGTTGCTCATCAGCATCCGCCTGGCTCTGCCTCCCGGTTCGCCCTGCTGAGTGCAAAGGCGCAGGCGCATCTGAGCGATCTATCGCAGGAAGACTCCAGGCTCGATGGCAACCTGGGAGAAGGCCGGAAGGACCAAACTCCTCTCATGTCCCTCAGGGGCATGTGCCCGAGCCGGGCACGCGCGGCAGGCCCGAGCTACTCATCCCGTAGCTGCCGCCGCTGACTCTAAAGAGGTAGAAGAAACCCTGGCCTACGGCAGGGGTCGCGGCGTCGCGGTGGTTCGGTGCCGTTGTCGTATCAATCGACTCGTTCTCGATGCACACCACGGAGCCGAGGCTGACCTGCGTGCCGCCTACGATCTGGAGCGAACTAATGTTGCCCCGGATGACGTCGTAAGCGGTCGCTCCCGGGACGCTGGCCCAGACGCAGGTGGTATTCACCGGGTCAAAGCATTCGAGGCTGTCGAGTGGGTCACCGGAGACGTAGACGAACCCGTTCGGCAGAGTCCCTTCGCGGAGCGGGTCGCCCACCGACCGCGATGGGTTGGTGACGGTTACGTCCACAGCACCGGCTGCATGAGCGGGAGTGGTGGCCGTGATCCTGTTGCTCAACACCGGTGGTACGACCGTCGCTGAGAGCCCGCCGAACTTCACGGTTGCGTCGGGCTCGAAGTTCATGCCCGTGATGACCACCGTGGTGCCTCCAGCCGTCGGTCCCGAGCTGGGCGTCACACGAGTGACGCTCACACCGGGAGCACCCTCGAAGATGGTCAGGATCTGATTCGGGGCCAGCCCGTCGAGGAACATCTGGGTCAACGCGCTCGTCGGCCAGAAGACAGTCAGCGAGTCCACCTGGAGGTTTTCTACATTCCCGCGGCCCAGGCCGAAATGCAGCTCCACGGGGTTCTGGCTCTTCGAGCCGCCAATCATCTCCTTGGTCTGCGTGACCGGCAACATCGGCCCGGTGCCGTCCAGGTCGGCGGTGACCGAGACTCGCGCCCCGATGCCGAGCCTGTTTGAGATGGCACCAACAAGCTGGACCACCAGTGCGTTGTTGCGGTTGGCCTGATTCTGAAACAGGACGTCGTTGGAACTGCCCGCGTTGCCTACAAAGAGATCGGGGGCGCCGTTGCCCGTGTAGTCTCCGAAGGCGGCGGAAAGGCCGTTGAAGGCATCGTCGACCCCGGAGGAGAATGTTGAATCGCTGAATACCGGAGGGCTTCCCCCATCGTTGTGAAAGAGGAAGTCTATCTGGCTGTCCGTGCGTCCATCAAAGGCCTGAGCGACGAAGATGTCCAGCCTGCCGTCATTGTCGAAGTCGGCGACGGCTGCCGCTCTGGCGGACCCGAACGTGTCGTTGGTGCCCGATGCGACCGAGAAGTCGGTAAACGTGCCGTCCTGGTCGTTCTGGAAGAGATGGTTGACACCTGTTGACCCCACGACGTAAAGGTCGATCCAACCGTCGTTGTTGAAATCACCCCAGACGGCATCCGTGCCCTGCGCCGTATCGACAATCCCGATTCCTGGCGTGGCGGTCACATCCGTGAAGGTGCTATTGCCCTCGTTCCTGTACAAGATGTCAGATTGAGCACCCGATCGCACAAGAAACAGGTCCGGGCGGCCGTCTCTGTTGAAATCGCCCCAGTTGGCGTTGAAGCCTGACCCGACGTTGTTCACGCCCGCGGAGACGGCCACGTCCATGAAGGTGCCGTTCTGCTGGTTTCGGAAAAGCTGGTTCGGACCCGCCAAGTCGTCGTAGGCCACGAACAGGTCGAGCCACCCATCATTGTCGAAGTCGGCCCACGCCGCGTCGCGGCTCCTGCCGTTGGTCCTGCCAGCCACCCCCGCCATCGCCGTCACGTCGGTGAACGTGCCGTCGCAGTTGTTCCGGAGGAGCCGTTTGTTGGCGGCAACAACCAGATTGACCTTGTAAACGTCGATGCATCCGTCGTTGTTGTAGTCACCCCAGGCGACACTCTCCGGATTCTGGTTGTCTCCAGCACCAATTCCAGATGAAACCGTCGCGTTCGTGAAAGTGCCATTGCCGTTATTGCGCCACAACTGGCCCGCGAGGCTGCTGGTGAAGTAGATGTCCAGATCCTGATCGCCGTCGTGGTCCGACCAGGCCACGGCATCGCTGTCGCCCCCTGGGAGAGTCCCGAATGATGCGAAGGTGGCATCGATGTAGGTCCCAGTGGTCGTGACGTCGCCGATGTAGGTGAAGCCGCCGACGAGGGGGGCCGAGGCCACCCCTCCGAGGTTCGTAACCGTGATGTTGACCGATCCAGGAGTGGCAGTGGAGGGAACTGTCACGAAGAGCTTTGTCGGGCCCACGACATCCACCTCTGTCCCTGCGAGGCCCCCGAAGGAGACGCTGGCGCCCGGCAGGAAGTTGGTACCAACGATGCTGACCTGATACCCGCCTCCCTGCGAACCCTGCGATGGAGTGACCGAGGAGGCCGTCGGCGTCGGCACTGTCGCCCCGAGGTCGGTCACCGAGATGTCGTAGGCGGTGCCGGACACGGCGAGACCAGGGTTGAGCTGGGCTGCCTGAACGAAGTGAGTGCCGCTGACAGCGGCTCGAAAAGCGATCCGTGACGACCTGCTTACCTGTTTCAGGTTGCGATCTTGGTTCGTTGCGATGACCGCAAAGCTCGGACTCCTGAGGGTGATGGTTGTGTCGCTCTCGGCGATCCCAGTCCCGAGATTCGCCGTCTCGATGACGTAGGTCCTGCCCGCCGTGGCCGAGAACTGCACCACATCGATATCTCCTGCCGGGAACGTGTGGTGGATCTGCCGGCTCCCATCGGTCGCGATCGTCTTGGCGTTCGCTTGGTCGTTGTCCGGCTCCCATGGATCGGCCGTGCCGGCTGCCGCGACCTCCAAGCTGATCAGAGGAACGTCGGCTCCCGGCACGGTCGTGACGACTGTCGCCGGATCGGTGGCCGCGTTGAGGTACGCCTCCGACAGAAAGTCGTTGTCTAGCGTGCTGAAGAACGGACTCGACAAGGCCGAGGGGCGCTTCGCCGTGAGAGCGCGCACCGTGTAGGACGTGGGGACCGCGGGCAGCCGGCGAATGGAGTAGTTTCCGTTCGGATCAGCGACGGCGCCTACGACAGGTACGCCATTCTGGAAGGCCGCGACGTAGGCCCCGAAGACCCCGTTGCCAGATCGTGTGACACGGCCGGAAATGGAGGTCACTGCCGGATTCGGCGTGGGGGGATAGACATCCAAGGCCGCTGCCAGTTCATCCTGCGTCAGGTTTCTCCTCGCGATGTTTCCGGGATAGTCGGTGGCCTGCAGGACGCTTCCTACCGTAGGGACCGGGTTGAGGCCGATGAACTCGCCCGCGGCCTTGGTCATCACTTCTTGGACATCGGCAGGCCCGGTCTTACTGGTGAAACTGCCGTCCGCCTGCGTGGCCCAGAGGTACTGAAAGCCGTTCAGCACGATGTCGACGTCACGTATCTCTCCTGTCGTGCCGTTGACGTCTCTGATCACGAGGGCGAAATCGAAAACCGGAACCAGAAAGGCATTTCTCGGGTCCTCGTCCCAGTAGACCACGTTCACCTGGTCGGCCTTGTTGGGTCTCGTTCCCTGCGCCAGCGTGCTCGGATCCGTCAGGCGCACGAAATCGATGACCGATCCAACGGCGTCGTTCCTCCAAGTCGCGAAGGCGGCCTCGACCGCTGGGACGACACCCGCGAAGCCGATGTCCTCGCTGCCTCGCTTGTTGATGACGTACTCGACCATCCCGTTGCTGATGTTCGGCTGAATCGCCGAGAGGTTCCAGCGCAGCGGGACGGCGGTGGGCGTCCTCTCCTGGATGAAGGCGAGAGTGGCCGTGGCTGTGATTAGAACGATGACAAGGGAGACGCCGGTGAATCTGGTCATGGCGGCTTCCCTCCGAAGTCGGGCTCAGGGGGCCGGGAGCGCCTCCCCCTGAATGATCTCCTGGAGCCTAGCTGCCAGCTCCCTCACTGGAATCTTCTCGGTGAAGAATCGTCCGAACGCGAGCTCACCGCTGGCAACTGTGCCACGCTCCTCCTCAAAGTCGGCAAGCCGCTCGAAACCCTTGAGCGTCACACCTTTCATGTATTTCTTCTTGCGAACCCGCAAGTCGACGCTCCTCTCACCGCTGCTCGGCTCAGTTTGAACATCGTACCTGGCGCCATCGGCCGCCGGAATCCAGAAGCCTTCAGGAATCGCCTTGAGGAATAGAAGAAGCTCCTCCCCCCGCCTCACGCTTGCTACGCTGGTCACGGATACCCAGTGCTGCTCGCCCTTCTCGTCCGTCCAGAAGCCGCCGTGCGTGAACACGTTGACCTCCTCGGGGCCCGCCCCCTTGTAGTAAGCCTCGACCTTGAACGTGTGGCGGGTGAAGAGCTGCTTCATCGGGCCGACCTCGGTTCCCTGCGGGTCGGTAGCCGTGATCTTCCCCAGCGCGATGACGTCGCAGCGGTTCACGATGTCCTCGACGCTGGCTTGCTGGTAAGAGGCGAGTAACTGCAACGCGCCAGCTGCAGCGACGCACGTGAAGAGGACTATGCCTCTCAATCTCCGCTTCATCATCAGAAATCTCCCTTGATTCCCGACCCTTGAGGTCTTGTTCGGAGAGAGCATAGCGAGGTCACGGTCGTCTGCAACTTCCTGACCAGCGAGTGAACGCTCAGCCTGACGATGCAGTTTCGTTTATACGCCCCCCCCCTGGCCCTTGTCAAGGGCGTTGATACGCCCGCCCAGAGCGCGAGTCGAGGGTGTTCCCACGCGGCGCAAGCACCTCAATGATTCTCCGGCGATCGATCCAGCGTCCTGTACTGGATCGCTTCGGCAAGATGCGCCGCCTCGATCCGGTCCGCCCCGGCCAGGTCCGCGATCGTTCGCGCGACCTTCAGGATGCGATCGTGTCCGCGGGCGGACAGGCCGAGCTCCGTCTTTCAGTATTCATCGGTTCATTCCTGCTCCTGACAGCTCTGTTCATATTGGTGAACATCTACGTTCTTGGGCTTGGGGACCCAAAATTCCCAAGGTCGAGCAGATGGTCCATGTACTTTACGATCTGGACCATCGCGTACTCCCCCGCCGTTCTCTTGGCTGCAGCGATTGGCGAAACTGGAAGACACGCTCCACGCTCCAGCCTATTCTACAGAAGCGCTCTCGTGGTCATTCTTTCCCTTCTCGAAACCTCGTTCCTACTCGACGCCAAGTGGCCATGGCTCATCGCAGAACAGGGGCTGATTCTGATAGTGGTGCTCCTGTTGCGTAGGCGCCTCAAGGCGGAAAGCATCTGACGGTGGCCGACACCCTGCCGGACTCATCGGTCGGCGCGGCCCTACTACGTGGCGGCAAGTGCGGCATGGGGCTCAGATCCGGGCGGGTCGTAGTAGCATGGGCGGCGTCACGCGGGGGAGGAACGGCAAGTGGTGCCGCCTTGGAAGCGCTTGGCCATGTGAATGTGAGAGGGGGTCGCCATGTACGAAGAGTATGGATGTCCAAAGTGTCGCCGACCGATGGAGCCAGCAACGACACCCTTACACGGGAATGACCCAAAGATATCTGGATGCTCCTGCGGCCAAGGGTATCGGCCGCTCTTCAGAATGGAGGACACACTGGTAGAGCAAATCCTTGGACGCTGGGCCTCCAAGTCCGCAGAGTTTCGTCAAGACCCGGCAGCGTTTATCAAAGATGTGGTGAACCCTGCCTTCGCCCTGGAAGGCAAGGGGCGCGTTCAGGTAACAGTCGAAAAGGAGAACATTTCTGTTCTCAAGTGGCTCAGGTGACCAAGGGCAATTCGAGGTAACCATCCTCCTCATCGACGACTCGCCCGAGGTCCGCGAGGTCCTCCGCCTCGCCCTGCAATCTGAGGGCTACGCCGTCATCGAGGCACCCAACGGCCGCGAGGGCGTGGCCCTGTTCCGCGAACACCGGCCGGCGGTGACCATCGTGGACATCATCATGCCCGAGAAGGACGGCATCGAGACGGTGCGCGAGATACTGGCCATCGACCCCGCCGCGGTCATCTTCACGCTGTCGGGGGCCGACGACGACTACCAGGAGGTAGCCAGGACGCTGGGGGCGAAGCGGGGGTTCAGGAAGCCGTTGAGGATCGAAGAACTCCTCAGCGCGCTTACTACAGCGCTTCCTCGGCCCCGCCAATGACTCGGAAGTCTTATCCTGTCTGCTACATCTGCGAGAGTGCACCGGGCACGACCAAGGACCACATCATTCCTCAGAATCTCTTTCCGAAGGGGCTCCGAAATAACCTCTGGACCGCTCCCGCCTGTCGCCCCTGCAACGACAGTCTCGCTCCTGATGAAGAGCTGTTTCGGATCTTCATCACTGGCCAAGCGAACAGGGAATCAGTCGGGCTGGAGGTCTGGCGGGGCGGAGTTCGGAAGACGCTCGCCAAGCAGCCCAAGCTCAAGGCGATGCTTGCAGGCCAGATGAGAATGGTAGAAGTTCGAACTCCGGCCGGCATCATCCTCGGGAAAAGGTGGGCGATGTTCGCCAAACAGGATCGCATCGAGCCCGTGATCATGAAGATCGTTCGTGGTCTGTATTACCGCGAACACGGAAAGCTACTCGGCCCTACCGATTCGCAGGTCTTCCTTCATCCCACTGAATACCTTCCTGCCATGCTGAAGCGGGCAAAACGTGGCCAACTCAACCCGCCGGTGTTCGAGTATGCCTTCGTCGTGGCAGAGGATGATCCGCGGGCAACCATCTGGTGGCTCATCTTCTACCAGCAGACGCTGTTCGTGGTCAGTTGCATGCCGCCAGGCCGGCAGATTGCTCAGGCTGGTTGAGGGTCGGATGGTGAAACGTCTCATCCTGATTCTGAGCCTTCTCCTCCTCGCCGTTGTCCCCGCCGCCGAGACCGCCACCGTCACCCGCGTCGTGGACGGCGACACCATCGTCCACAGGCCGAGTACCCGATGACTCTGAGAGGAGACGAGGCATTCTGTGCGGCGCGCCTCGAGGCATGGCTCGTGTCGGCAGGGCGACAGAGTTCCTGGGACGCAGGCGAAGATCCACCAGATCTCGCATTCAAGATTGGTGAGGATCGATGGGCCATCGAGGTGACCGGCATTCACCGATACTTCCAGGACACGAGCCGAACTGCACGACCAGCAGCGAGCGTCGGCGGTCCACTTTGGAAGATGAGAGAACGCTTGAACCGGCTGGCACAAACCGAAGTCCGACCCGGGATGGCCTATTCCTTAATGATCCGAGGGCCGCTTGAAGCCATGACCGCCAGAGTCCTTGAAAAGTTGGCGACCGAGTACATACGTTCGGGTTCGGCAGAACCGAAGATCTTGAACCGGCGCCTTCCCTATGCTTTGATCGCGAGGTTTCAGGTGCGCGAGGATCTGCAATCCAGGTTGGAGATGAGCCTGTTCCTGGATGGGCTTGCGATCGGCGGCAAGGGAGATTCGGTTCTTGCCGACATCCGCTCGAACGTGGCATATGCTGTAGAGAGGATGCTGGAGAAGAAGTTGCCGGATATGGAGAAGATTCTCTCCTACGACCGAAGGGCTCTATGCCTCTACGCCGTGGACGTCCTCGCTGAGTCAGATGTCGTGCGCGCGGTCCTCCCGGTAGACATGCTTGCTCACTCGAGTCTGGATGCGGTGGTGCTCATCGACTGCGAGAATCACGTCGAGGCCGTTTTCGACCCTCATCGTCTCCTGCCGGAGAGGCGGGCTCCACGAGGCGAGGAGTAAGTGGCCGACGTCAGCACGGCAGGTCCCTGGCCCCCGCCGCCAGCTCCTCATCCGCCGGGTGGGTTGGATGATCGTCGTCAACGGCGATGCGCGTCTCGCGCAGGTGAGTCACCCGATTTCGCGCGATTCGAGGGCCAGGCGGCTTCGCCCGGCCGGGACCCCCGCCGCCAACCCGAATTCAGTCTGCTCCCCGGGTGGGCATGCATGCCGACATCGAGGGTATTGGCGGCCTGCTCATCAGGGCCTCACCCACCATCGCGCACGACCCTGATGAGCGGGTGGCGCAAGTTACGGACCGCTCTCCCACTCGCGAATAAGCCAGGCACTCACCTTGGCGAAGTCAATGCGAGGACCTGTGTAGTGGTCGAAAGGGCGGAGCCGCCTGAGAATTCTAGCTGCTCGTTCTGTCTCGACACACTGGAGCCCGATGTTCTTAAGCAGCCCAACCATATTGAGCGCATCTGTGAAGCTCTTTGCCTCGGTGAGTGCTGCTGCAAGTGCACGAAGTAGGCGCTCGTCTCTCGCGAGGGGGTTATCGTATCGAGCAGGCTCGCCTATCAACCTCACTCCCAGACGATGGAGCAGAGCGTCGAGATTACGATCCACTCCTGACCTGATATCGATCCGCTGAAGTCCAGCGATTTCGAGCGGCTGGCGCTCTGAAGAGACGTTCTCAACGAGGAGGGGAATAACCAACTTCCCCAGCTCGACGGCCCGGACAAGTTCTCGCTGACACCATCGGGAGGCAGCTGAGCGTGGTGAGAGCATGTAGAGAAAGGATTCTTGCCTGATGATTGCCTCGAGGATTTCCGCGGGGAAGACGGCGCCCCCTTCGAGCCCTGCCTCGTCCCACCAGACATCCAAACCTTGCTCGGTGAGACGGCTGGCCAGCGTCCCGGCCATTCCTCGATCTGGATCTTGGCTCGAATGGCTGATGAAGACGGAGCCAATCATCGTCAGCGCTCCCCTCAGCCGTCAGCAGGGCAGGTTCTTCACGCCTTCGTAGAGTTCTTCGTCGGCGGGGTGAGTGTACACGATCGTTGTCAACGGCGATGCATGCCGCGCGAACCGCTGCGCCAGGAACAGGTTCCTCGACGCCCGGTAGACGTTGGTGACGGCGCTGTGCCGCAGCGCGTGGAAGTTGTAGCGCCGGTCGAACCCGGCGCGGGCCTGCCACCAGGCGAAGCGCCACTGGGCGGCCCGGGGCGACAGGCGCCGGCCCTGGCCGGAGAGGAACAGCGGGGCGGCCGAGTCCATCGCCTGACCGTTGCTCCGCTTCCATGACAGAAGTTCCGCAAGCTTCGGGATGAGCCGTTCCGGGAGGAACACCTCGCCGCGCCGGCCGCCCTTCGTGGTCGCCTCGCGCAGCACGACCCGCCGGCGCACCGTGCGCCCGTCGGCTGAGACGTCGCCCACGTTGAGGCCCAGCAGCTCGTTGAGGCGCAGGCCGGTGCCCAGGGCCATCGAGTAGAGGAGGTGGTCACGGATGGCGTCCCTGGTCGCCGCCAGGAGGGCCGCTTGCTCGGCGGCAGTCATCGTCTCGGGGGCGCGGAAGGTTGGGAACATGATGAGGATATCCTTGAAAGCGTCAAGTAGTTTTCGAAGACGAACGAGATTTCTTCCTCTGTGTGATGTTCCTCGGCTTTCGGTTGGGGTGCTCGACGCCGGGTGGCCCCTGCGGGCCGAACCGACCGCGGATG
>JBOGOC010000030.1:0-6166 GCA_050747525.1 Candidatus Polarisedimenticolia bacterium
CATAGGGCCTCGGAGACCACTCCCCGCCGCCGGCCCGCCTTCCGAGGGGCGCCGAAATCTCGAGCCGGTGGGCTTGGGGTTCCCCGCTAGTCCTGGGTGAAGAGCAAGAGCAAGGCTGGGCTGGAAATCGTGTCCAGGATCGTGACCTGTGGGTCACGATCCTGGACGCCGTATCCACTCAGTGGCAGGGAACTTCCTGGACGGAGATCGGCTCTTCACCCGGCGTCGGCTCGATGGGCTCCGCGGGCTGGAACACTCTGGCGTTTCCGTTGCCTTTGATCTGTCCGCGGATCTCGCCACCGGGGAAATCGCCGGGGCCCGTGTCCACCGGCACGATGCCGTCGTTGGTGTGCACGTTGACGTAGGTGCCGCCCGTCGACATCGCCTGGATGAGCACCGAGAGAGACTGGCCCGCCAGCGGACCTATCAGGTTCGCCTGGGTGATGGTGCCCGTGGCCAGGGTTCCTTCGACCGGGCCGCCCCCGGCCGGAGCGGTCCCGAAAAGGAACGCCACGATGGGGCCGTTCACGCCTTTCGGTGCCAGATGAATGTGCGCGGCCACCACGTTGTTGATGGTTTCGACCTTGAGCGTGTAGTCGATGGCTGTCCCGGCATCATTGATCTGGAACTTGGCGTTCCCGGTAGCGTCCGTGACACGAAGGGGGACTTCGTCGGCGCCCGTGAGTCCCGTGAGGAAGTCGGGTGGATTCGACCCGGGCTGGGCGGCCAGCACCACGACCACGCCGGCAGCGAGAAGCGCGAGAACGAAGGATGGAATAAGAGGGATTCGTTTCATGGGCATCCTCCTTGGGGAATATGTCCTTCTACCGTCATCCCAAGGCGCCGTCAAGATCCCTTGATTGTGACTAAAGTCACGTTCCGTATGCTCAATGAGCATCGAGCGCGCGGCGCGTGGCCTGCAGCAGCGGCTCGGCGGAGAGAGGCGAACCCACCGCCTGGCGCATCCAGGCATCGGGAGTGAGCGCTCCGATCCGTGAGACGCGCTCGAACTCGTCGCCGAGAGAGGGCGCGCGGCGGAAGTGCTCGTCCACCTGGAAAGCGATGAGGTGCCCCAGCGGGTAGTCGGGCAGGTAGAGGCCGTTGGAGATCATGTGCGAGTAGATCGCCAGCAGCGTGACGCCCTTGCCTCCCAGCAGGGGAGCGTAATGACGGTTCCAGAGATCGGCGGCGATCCCCACCACCGCCTCGCGCAGCTGCGCCGGGGTGGCTTCGGGGTGCGCGTACATCCAGCGCCACGTGGCCATGTCCACGAGCCCGACGCCGGCGATTTCGCGCGTGGCCCAGAACTCTTCGAGGGCCCGCATGTGGGCGGCTTCGGGCTCCTCCTTGCCCATTCCCAGGAGCTGCAGGTCCCTCGACTGGAAGACGAAGGCCAGCGCCTCGGTGAAGGCGTTGTTGGGGACTCCCTGCAGGAGCGTGTGATCGATGGTGCTCATGGAGAAGACCTGCTCCACGTTGTGCCCCATCTCGTGCACGGCGATGTTGTAGCCCTTGTAGTCCATCCCGCCCGGCTCGATCCGCGTGCGCAGGTGCGCCTTGTCGTCACGGCGGGCGGCGCCCAGCGCATGCCCCGCTCCGCGGGAGGGCTCCACTTCGATGTGATCGGCCAGGAAGCGTGCCTTGGCGTCGCTGAAGCCCAGGTCGCGCAGCAGCCGGGGTATGTCGGCCGCGTAGGCGGCGGCATCCGGATAGCGCTGGCGTGTCCGGGAATCCAGCTCCGCTTCGGTGTAGCGGCCGCGCGGCTTGAAGCCGGCGTACCAGATGTCGAAGGGCTCCAGAGGGCGCCCGAGGTTCTTCGCGATGAGCGCCGCCACCTCCTTGCTCAGCGGTGAGGCCAGGACCGACTCGAGCAGGGCCTGCACCTGCCGTTCGGGGATCTCGCGATTCACGTTGAACCGGCGATCGACGAACGTGGGGTTCTCGGGGGAGAACGGATCGGCGAGTCGCACGGCATGGAAGACGTCGAGCAGCATGCGGTAGCGCTCGTCCGCTTCGCGCGTGGGGGAGGGAGCCGCGGGCCGGCCGGACGGCGGCTCCACGTCGCGGACGGCCGACGCCGTCACGGCGTTGATCCCGGGATTCCAGTCCATCTGAGGATTGGAGATGACCGCGGCCGGGATCTCCTGGCGCACGATGCGCTCCATCACCTGCTGGATCATGCGCTGGTGAGGGAGCCCGTCGGGGTCCGCGTAGCGCGCCTTCAGCTCGTCGCGCAGGTTCCAGTGCGTGATGAGCCGCAGCTTCTCCGGGAAGAGCCGCTTGCCGTCCGCCGTCAGCAGGTGATGCATGTAGATGTTGTAGTCGGAGATGTAGGTGTCGGCGGCGGCGAACGCTTCGCCGATCCGCTGATTCACGTCGGCCGGCACGCGCGAAGAGAACCGCTGCGCCAGGCGCGCCTCGGCCCACTGCCGGCGGCTCCATGTCCCGGCCTGGCGCAGGCGCTCGTCAAGCGTGGTGAGCGGGAAGTTCAGCAGCGCCACGAAGGCGACCTTGTTGTCGAAGAGGTCGTCATCGACGTGCGCCGAAACCGACCAGGCCCCCAGCCGCTGATCGATGGGAAGCATCGGGCCGAGCTCCAGGTCGAGCCCGCGCCGAAGGTCGCGCTCCATGGAGTTGAAGTACCCGTCGAGACGCTCGGCGGCGAACTCCAGCCTCTCGAACGTGGCGTCCAGGCCGGGGCCCGACGGGATGAACTCGCCTTCGAGGAAGCTCTTCAGGGCCGCCGCGTCGCCGTCTGCGGGGCGCCACATGCGGATCACCTGGGCCACACCGCGCTCGATGCGCTCCGTGTCTCCGGGATGCCGATCGTTGAGGGTCCGCCGTGCCTCGTCGGCGGCCTGCTGGGCAGGATCGGCGCCCGCTGACGCCGAGAAGGCCACGGCCGGAAGGACGAGAGCCGCCGCGGACAGGGCCAGCCAGGAAACCATCCAGGATCCGCTCATGGAAGCGTGACCTCCTCGAGCCCGCTGAGATACAGGGCGTTGAAAAGCAGCTTGAACGTCCGGTGCGGCTGGGCCCTGTGCTGGGCCCGTATCCCGATCAGCACCACGCGGCCCTTCCCCACGCGCAGGTCCACCACGGCCGCCTTGCGCCGCAGCAGCTGTGCTCCCTCCAGGAATCCGCTCACCAGGATGTCCTCCTCCGACTCGGGATAGGTGGCCACCACGCGCCGCTCGAAACGGGGGTCGGGAAGACGCGTCTGGAAGGCCGGCGAGTCGGCGAAGTAGCCGGCCTCCACCGGGCGCATCCCATAGGCTAGAGGATGGCGCGTGTCCACGAGAAGCCTGAGCATGGAGCCGGGCGCGCGGAACCTCTCGGCGGGCACCTTGTCGAGTACGTTGGTGACGGGAAGCTCCAGCAGGTCGATGACGTAATCGGCGGATGAATCGAGGGCCACGATGACGCCTCCGTCCTGCCGCACCCAGCGGCGCAGCGCCTCGGCCCCTTCCTTCTCCAGCCCTCCCGCGTACTCGGGCGGAAGCGGCTCGAACCCGCGGCGCTCCTCCTGGGAAGGCTTCCCCTCGGCCAGCACGGAGGCGGCCACGTCGGGGATCACGAGGGTGGAGGCGCTGCGCGCGAAGGTTCCCTTCCGGATGTCCTCGTTGGTGACGTTCACGTAGGGGAACTCGTACTGCTCCAGGAGCCAGCGGGTCCATCCTTCGTCCATGCTGGCCAGCCACGGCTTGTACAGCGCCACGCGCGGCACCCCCAGGCGCAGGGCCGCCCCGCGCGGGGCACGCGCCAGGGAGCGGATGGGGACGCGCGCCGCCGTCGCCAGCTCGGCGGCGGCCCTGGGAGTGAGATCGCGGGCGGGGATCCAGACATCTCCGGAAGCCCCTCCCTCAGGCGGGTCGGCCAGCCAGTGCACCGAAGCGCGCCGGGCCAGCAGCCGGTTCATGGCGACGAATGCGGAGTCGGCCGCATGGGGGATGAGCCAGCCTCCCTCGGCCGGGGCGCCGGCCGGGCCGGCGGGCTCGAGGCCCGGCCAGACGGGCTCGTCGATCGTCCGCAGGGGGGCCCGCGCGTCCAGCGGCGACGTGGCTTCCACGATGTCCACTCCCATGAGCAGCGGCAGGGACCACGAGGTCACGTCGTAGGGGGGCAGTATCGGGCCGCCCGGATAGGCGGTGACCTCCGGATAGCGCTGAGGCCGCAGCATCGTCAGGAGGAACGGGCGGTATGGCTGGGCCGCGGGAACGACGTACGAGCCGGCGGGGAACCGCGCCTGCATCCCCTGCGAGCCGATCTCGATCGCGTCATCGGCGCGCTGCACCACCACGCCGTGGCGCAGCAGCAGCGCCACAAGGCGCGCCGCGGCCACGGGATCGTGCTGCCGGGCGGAGATGACGAAGGCGTAGGGAGGCTCGCTCCGGCCTCGCTCGATGGCCTCGCGATTGAGCTGCAGGAAGGTGCGGAGCAGATCGCGCCGGTGCCGGGCGCTCCCTTCCAGCAGGGCCTGCGTGGCGATCAGCTCGTAGTCCACGATGTCGCGCAGCCGCCACCATCCTCCCGTCCACGGCGTGAGGTAGTTGGCACGGCGCGCGTGCTCGGGAAGCCCCTTCACGTTTCCCTGCAGCTCTCCCGGCTCGATGAGGATGGGCGTCGCCATCCGCGCGCTGGCCACCTCCGTCAGCAGACCGACCACGTTCTTCCACCAGGCCGTGTTGCGCGTGCCGCCCGGCCAGTAGCTGTCGAAGATCATGTGGTCTCCAACGCCGGTCTTGCCCGCCTGCTCGAGACGCAGGGCCATCAGGGTCCCCAGCATGCCGGCCTGCCTCAGCACCAGGGAGGGGACCTCCGGCGCCACGGGATCGGTCTGCGGAGGGACGAACATGCGCGGGCCGGTGCTCCCCATCTGGTGCTCGTCGAGAAAGACCTGCGGGAACCAGTCCTTGTAGAGCAGATCGTTCACCAGCCGGGTCTCGGCCTGGGTGAGCATGTAGAAGTCGCGGTTGTTGTCGTGCCCCGTGTAGGGATGGTAGAGCCAGGGGAGCGGGCCTCCTTCGTGCTCGGTCCCCAGGTTCTTGTTGTACCAGTCGATGACCGTGACCTGCCCGTCGGGGTTGATGGACGGGACGAGCAGCAGGATCACCTCGTCGAGCCACGCGCGGGTGTCGGCGTCGGTGGTGGTGGCCAGCCGCCAGGCCAGCTCCATCGACATCTGGGTGGAGGCCACCTCGGTTGCGTGGATGCTGCAGGTCACCAGGACGATGGCCTTGCCCCGGTCGATGAGGCCCGCCGCCTCCGCGTCGCCGAGCCCCTCGGGGCGCGCGAGCCGCCGCGCGATGCCGCGATAGGTGTCCAGCTCGCGCTGGTTCGACTCGGATGTGATGACCACCAGCAGCATCTCCTCGCCGCGCGTGGAGCGTCCCAGGACCTGCGTGCTGACCCGATCCGACGCGGCGTCGAGAGCCTTCAGGTACGAGAGGACCTTCGGGTAGGGGGCCAGGAACCGGTCCTCGCCGACCTTCCGTCCCAGGAAGCTCTCCGGCGAAGGGATGTCCGCCGCCAGCGCGGGCGAGGCGAGGCCCGTCAGGAGCAGGGCACAGAGGAGCATCAGGAGCCGCCGGGCCGGAGGTCGCATGGAAGCGGGATTATACTGCCGGGCCTGGCATGAGGAGTCTCGCGCGGCGCTTCCTGTGGACCCTGCTCTTCGTCTTCCCCCTGGTGGTGCGCCTCGCCTACGGCCTCGACATCCGCGACGACTCGTACATGCAGTGGAACCTGGTCGTCTCGTACGTGAACGACGACTTCGCGCGCGACATCGCCGCGGGGGGCGGGCCCTGGACGCTGCACCGATCCCCCTGGTACCCGCTGGTCGTCTCGTGGGTCTACCGGCTGCTGGGCGGCCAGCCGGCCATGCAGATGCTGCAGTGGGTGCTGGGGAGCGCGGCCTGCGTGCTGGTGTACGTCCTGGCCAGGCGGCTGGCCGGGCGCTCCGCGGCGCTCCTCTCGTGGGCCATCGCGTCGCTGTACGGGCCGGCGCTGTTCTACGAAGGCGAGCTTCTCGAGCAGGCGTGCGCAACCTTCCTGCTGCTGGCCGGCCTGGCCGCCCTCACCGACCCGGCGGTGCGTCGCGTCCCGTGGCTCATGCCGGCGGCGGGCGGGGCGCTCTTCGGCGCGGCGGCCCTGCTCCGGCCCGACC